>NZ_JAGEMH010000001.1:0-933159 GCF_040148795.1 Sagittula sp. NFXS13 | reverse complement strand
GCCCACTGGTCAACGCGATCCGCACCGCGTCCTTGCGGAATTCGTCCGTCCGTTTCAGTCCCATATTCAGTCTCCTTTGTTGCAGTAAATGCTATCAAAGGAGCGGCATCAAACCGCGACAGGTCCAATCCTGCCGTCTCGATCTGAGTGACTGCGTCCCGGACCATTCCACGTTCTCGAAGAACCGGCACGGGCGCTTCCGCGAGAGCGAATTGCTGCGGCACCTGTTCGACACGACCGTCGCGCGGTGCATCGAAAAAGGTCTCGTCAGCGGCCAGCGCATGGCCATCGACGCAAGTTTGATCGAAGCGGATGCCAACAAGCAGAACTCGACGCCGAAAGAGGATTGGGATGCGGGGCAGATCGATCCCGCCGACGCGCCCCGGGCGGTTCGCGAGTATCTCGCCACCCTGGATGAGGCGGCGTTCGGTGCCGCCAGCGAGGTTCAGCCCAAGTTCACCTCCCATTCCGACCCCGCCAGCCAGTGGACAGCGGCCCGCAAGGGCCCGGCATTCTTCAGCTATTCCGATAACTACCTGATCGACACGGACCACGGCGTTATCGTGGACGTGGAGGCTACGAGATCCATCCGACAGGCCGAGGTCGGCTCGACGAAGACCATGCTGAAGCGCGTGAAGGCCAAGTTCGACCTCCACCCCGAGCGCCTGATCGCGGACACCGCCTATGGCACCGCCCCGATGCTGGGCTGGTTGGTCGATCAGAAGATCGCCCCGCATATTCCCGTATTCGACAAGTCCGGGCGCAGTGACGGGACCTGGACCCGCGCCGACTTCGAATGGGACGCCGAGAACGACCAATACATCTGCCCCGAAGGTCACGAGCTGAAGCAGTTCCGCAGAAACTACTCAGACCCAAACCGGGGGCCGAGCGGCAAGGGCACGCCCGCTATCGCGCCCTGAAGGAACTCTGCCAAGCGTGTCCTTCCAAGCCGAAGTGCTTTCCGAATGCAGATGCCCGAAAGATCACCCGCGAGGGACACGAAGACGCCCGCCAGGTCGCCCGCGACTTCGCCGACGTCAACTTCCGCCGCCTGGGAGCCCCGGAGAGGTACGAAGTCGAAGACCGCCTGAAGAAGTTCCTCGCGAACTTTCGCGCCGAGCGAGACCCAGCGCGCTCTCTGAGGCATATCCCTGCTGATGACCGCGACAAGATCGAACGCCGGGTCATCGCGTACTTCGAGGCCGTCCATCGCGCGTCCGGCATGGGGCACCTGGACCGCAGGGATCGCGAGAAGATGGAAGCTTTCCGCGGTGGCTTGGACCTCATCGAAATCAAGAGCGAGCATCAGGCGGACGAGATCGCGAGCGCCCTGCACACGGAGATGCCCTGGATGGCCGCAGCGACCGAGCGGGTCTGGCATGACCTTCGTTCATCAGTGCGCCGGGGTGATGCCGGGCCACGCATATCGCCACTGCTCTTGGTTGGTCCACCGGGGATAGGCAAGAGCCATTGGGCCCGCCTGTTGGGAGAGCACATCGGGGTTCCGACCACAACCATCGAAGCAACCAGCGAACCGGCCTCATTCGCGGTGAGCGGCTCACAGCGTGGCTGGTCGAGCGCCGAGCCGGGCAAGGCTGTTCAATCCGTCATGGCGTCCAGAATCGCAAACCCAGTCATCGTGGTTGATGAGATTGAGAAGGCTGGGTCACCGCAGTCGACCAGTGGGCGATCCTTTGATCTGGCCGAAGGCCTCCTGCCGCTATTGGAGAGGACCACGGCACAAGGTTGGGCGTGCCCATACTTCCGGGTGAAGTTCGACATGTCCTGGATCATCTGGGTGTTGACCGCCAACAGCCTGCAGGGACTCACGCAACCCTTCCTGAGCCGCTGCCCACCACTGGAGCTGTCGTCCCTGTCGCTCGAGCACCTGAAGGGCTTTGCTGCTCGGGAGGGAGCCAGAAGGGGCCTGCCGATAGATGGCGTAGACGCCGTTCAAGAGGTGATCGATGCCATCCGGCGGCCGCAGCTCCTCAGTCTCCGGAACGTCCTCCGGTTGCTGGATGCTGTTGAGGTGACTGTCCACCAGCCAGTGCTGCACTGATGCTCCAGATGATGAAAGGTTCCGGCGGCTGCTCACGGTCGTCGGGCTCTTGCGAGAAGGATAGGTAAGATGGCTGACGACGACGAAAATCGATATTTCAGCTTCGAGGAACGGCAGAAGCAAAAGGCGCGCTCCAGGGAGCGCGATGAAAACCGGCTGGCGCGGGGAGAGATCTCCGCGGCGGAACTCCAGAAGGAAAATCTTGCTTTTCGAAACCTGCGGGTCGACAAGATCGGCATTCGGAAGCGGGATGGGTCCGGTGAATGGTGGTGGATGTCGATTGCACGCAAGTCTGTGATGCCTGTCGATACAAGTGAGGACGATTGAAACTAGGGGTGTCGTCTCGGGGCGGAATGCGGACCTTCGCCGCGACAGCGAATTCTCATTTCCACCGTTGCGATAGCAGACCTTCAGATTGTCTGGGTTGGTGTCTCACTGCCGCCGCGCCACATGGGCGGTACGAGCCCCATTTTGGTCTGTTTCCGGGGATGAGGAGGTCTGGCGATTGGGAGCGCTCAGGACCTGCTTGAGCGCTCTGCGCGGCACGGTCGGAGGTTCCGAATTGAACGAAGCATTAATTTCGGCATAGTGGTTTCGTAGACCTTTTGTTTAGAGATATTTGCCGGAGCCTTTATTATGCTGCTTACCCTTGAAATCCGCGATCTTCAGATCTGGCGGCATATCGATGGGCGCAGCGATGCTCTTCCCGACAGCCGGAAGGTCGGGCATGTCTCGATTCTGGACAATTGGACCCGGCGCTATGCAAAGGCGGTCGAGGTCGGGGATCAAAGCAGCATACTCTTGGTCGGCCGCGAGATGTTGGCGTGGCTCGATGTAGGCGGTGCGCTTGCCGGTTGGCTTGACGCGAACCGGCGCGGGCTGGAGATCCTCGGGGCTGGCGTAGGCGAGGTCACCGACGCGTTGCTCGCCGCGCCGTGGGAGGTTCTCGCCGACGACAACGGGTTCCTCGCCGAGGACCGCATGAAGGTCTTCCTGCCGCGGCGACGGGTCGCCACCGATACCACCAGTGTTACGCCCGATCACGCCGACTTGGCGATGCTCTTCATGGCGGCGGCGCCCGAGGGCCAGCACGAATTGGACTACGAGGCGGAGGAGGCCGCGATCCTCGACGCGACACGCAGCCGGTCCACCGGGCAACCGCTGCTGCACCTGACCGTCGAAGAGAGCGGCGAGCTGGAGGTCCTGGCCGAGCGCCACAAGACCGACGGCCTCTTCGACATCCTGCACCTCTCCTGCCATGGCGACATTCAGAAGCTGGACGGCGAGACACGACCAGTGCTGCTTCTGGAGACCGAGAAGGGCGTTGGTGACACGGTCACTCCCGACCGGCTGCTTGGGGCGCTTGGCGAACGGGTGCCGCCGCTCCTGTTCCTCTCAGCCTGCCGTACCGGCCAACGCGGGCGTGCTAGCGGCGCTCCGACGCCGGAGGGACGCCGGGAGGGTTCGGCCGAGGCGCCCAGGGTCTTTGCAGATCACCCGCGCAGGGAGGCCGGGCCCACGGTGGCACCGGACCTCGCGGAACCGCTGGCCCGGCAGATGGCGGCGGGGGTTCCGCATGTGCTGGGCTGGGACGGGTCGGTCTATGATGCCGATGCAGCCGCTTTCGCCGAGGCGCTTTATGCCGGGCTGGGACGGGGCGAGACCGTGGCCTATGCGGCGGCAAAGGCCCGCCATGCGGTGATGGAGGCGACCGACCGGGGTGCGCCGGGCCAGCACTGGCACCTGGCGCGGGTCTATCTTGGCCCGGGCGGCGGCGGTGCGCTTTGTGACCGGGCCAAGCCCGCGCGTCCGGCGCCGCCGCCGGCCGCGCCGCGGTTCCTCGATGCGGACAAAAAGGTCAGGGTCGCCGGGCGTAACGAATTTGTCGGCCGCCGCCGCCAGCTTCAGCGCCTGCGCCGCGGATTTGCCGGCGAGGCCACCGGTGCGCTGGTCCACGGGCTCGGCGATCTCGGGAAATCGAGTCTCGCCGCGCGGCTGGCCGATCGGATGACCGGTCACCAGCTGGCGGTGATTGTAGAGAAGTATGACGGGCTGTCGATCCTGGCGGAGCTGGAGCGCGTGGCGACCCCGCTTCTGGGCAGGGTGTTCGCGAGTTTTGCCGAACAGGCGGCTTTCAAGACCGAGTTCGACGCGATGCGCGAAGCAGTCCGACACGACGAAGCGATGCTGGGCGAGGTTCTGCGATTCCTCTTCGACGGCGTCTTCGCCGGACATCCACTTCTTCTCGTGATCGACGATTTCGAGCGTGCTCTCGAGGATCCGGCACCGGGCGTAAGCCTGGTTGCGTCGCGGCCCGCACTGCGACCCGCCCTGACAGCGCTGCTTGGCGCCTTTGCCGCGCACCACGGCCTGTCGCGCCTCCTGATCACCAGCCGGTACGACTTCACCCTGCCCGACGGGTCCGGAGACGATCTGGCGGCCGGGCTGATCCGGGTGCCGCTCGTCGGCATGCGGTCCCGCGAGCGGCAAAAGCAGTGGCGTGCCAAGGCAAGGGCGGAGAACGCCGAGGCGGCGACCGGCGGCGACACTGCACGGCTGGTGGCGGCGGCGCTCGAGGCCGCGGCGGGCAACCCGGGGCTGCAGGATGTGCTGACCCGTCCGATCCTCAAGGGTGAGGAGGCGGCGGCCCGGGCGGCCGTCCAAGCCGTGACCACCTGGCGCGAGACCCGCACCGTGCCCGAAGACGGCAACGAAGCGCTCGCCTTCTTCGCTCGGATGACCTTCGATAAATACGAAAAGGCGCTGACGGAGACCGAACGCACGGTGCTTGCCGCGGCCTGCGTCTTCGAGGCGGAGGTCCCGCGTGGCGCGGTGGCCGCCGCCGCGGGGTCGCTTGGGGTGGCCGACCCGGATGCGGCTCTGGATCGGTTGCTGGCGCTCGGGTTGCTCGACGATTTCGGGCCGATGTCGGGCTGGCATGGCATGACGGAGGTTCCGCACCTGGCCGCCAACCCGCTCGCCCGACCGCTGGCCCCCGTCCTGCCCGTCGACCTGGCCGCGGCGGCGGCAGATGCCGCGCTGCCGGAACTGGCACGTGCTTGGCGCGACACCGAGGGGGATTTCCCCGTCGATCCGCGCGGCCCCGCCGCCTGCCGCCTCGCTTTGCGCGCCACGGCGCCCGACCCCGAGGTCCTGGAGGCCGCCGCCCTGGCCGCGGTGCTCCACCTGTTCCAACGGCTCGGCTTGGCCCCTGCGGCGCTGGCGCTGGCGGAGCCGGCCCTGGAGCGCCTGGCGGAGGTCGGACATGACCCCGGGCACCAGCTCAGTGGCCACACGATCAATGCCGCACGGCAGGCCGGCGACGTCGCCCTGCAGGCGCAGCTTCTGGAACAGGCGCTTCGATCAAATTCGCTCGACCGTGTTGCCCGCGCGAAATTGCTCGGCCTGCGTGGAGACCTTCTGCAGGCCCGGGGCGATCTCGACGCGGCGCTGCGCATCCGGACCGAGGATCTGCTGCCGGTCTACGAGGCGCTCGGGGACAAGCGGTTGCTGGCGGTGACGAAGGGCAAGATCGCGGATGTGCTTCAGGCCCGGGGCGATCTCGACGAGGCCCTGCGCATCCGGACCGAGGATCTGCTGCCGGTCTTCGAGGCGCTCGGGGACAAGCGGTCGCTGGCGGTGACGAAGGGCACGATCGCGGATGTGCTTCAGGCCCGGGGCGATCTCGACGAGGCCCTGCGCATCCGCACCGAGGAGGAGCTGCCGGTCTTCGAGGCGCTCGGGGACAAGCGGTCGCTGGCGGTGACGAAGGGCAAGATCGCGGATGTGCTGGAGGCCCGGGGCGATCTCGACGAGGCCCTGCGCATCCGCACCGAGGAGGAGCTGCCGGTCTACGAGGCGCTCGGGGACAAGCGGTCGCTGGCGGTGACGAAGGGCACGATCGCGGATGTGCTTCAGGCCCGGGGCGATCTCGACGAGGCCCTGCGCATCCGCATCGAGGAGGAGCTGCCGGTCTACGAGGCGCTCGGGGACAAGCGGTCGCTGGCGGTGACGAAGGGCAAGATCGCGGATGTGCTGGAGGCCCGGGGCGATCTCGACGCGGCGCTGCGCATCCGGACCGAGGATCTGCTGCCGGTCTTTGAGGCGCTCGCGGACAAGCGGGAGCTGGCGGTGACGAAGGGCAAGATCGCGGATGTGCTCGCCGCCAAGGGGAACATCAACGCAGCCCTCGACATGCATCTGTCACGTCTTCCCGATGCCAAGGCTATGGGATATCTCGACAGCCTGGTTCACATCCGCTTCAGCTGTGCCCGCCTGCGGCTCGACCGTGGTGACCACCAGCGCGAAGGGTTGCAGACCATTGCCGGTGAGCTTGCCGAGGCTTGGGCGGGTGCCAATCAGCTGGGCCGTCCGGACGCAATCGGCGCAATCGGCAGCCTGTTCGGCCAGGTTCTGGCCGGGAGCGGGCTGCCCGATCAGGGCATCGCGGTCCTGACGGACGCGGCCCACGCCTGGGACAAGCTCGGCCAGGCCGAACAGGCAGACCACTGCCGCCAGATCATAGCGTCAATCAAGGAGCAACACCCGTGAGCCTGACCCTGATCCTGGCGGGCCCCGGCGCCCCCGATGCGCGTGTTGCCGCGGTTGACCTTCTGACCACCCTTACCGGCATCCCCCCGCAGGAGGTCGCGCCCGAAGCCGTCCCTGAGGCGACCCGCGACCTTGGTCTCGGCCTCGCCATCGCCGCGGTTGTGCTGGCCATCCCGGGTGCGGTCGTGGCAACGCTCAATCTCGCCGACCGCCTGAGACGACGGCGGGCCCTGGCCCCAAAGGTGGAGGCCGTCAAGCGCGTCCTGGAGGTCACCGGCACGGAGGGCACGATCCGCATCGACGACACTGTGATCCGCCTGCGCGACGAAAGCGCCGACGCGATCCTCGATCGTCTGCTCCCCCCTGGGGACGACCGGTAGCTCACGCTTCACTCATCACAACCGGGCACGCCGAAACCGTCCTCGACGACGACAAGCCGACATTCGGAAGCTGTCCGAGATTGTCCGGAAGGTTCGCGCTGTTCTCGCCACGCGGCGCGAGAATGCTGCACGATGTCCAAACGTCCGCATTGGAGAAGCCGCGCTGCGGCGACGAACCGGTAACTGGAAGGCGGCTGTGGGCCGAAACCGACCGAAGCTGCGCGCTGAACGAACGTCTGCTAGTGCATCTCTGAAAGTTCCCTGATCCAGTCTGAAATCTGGTCCAGTGCGCCGGGCGCAAAGGCATGGCGTCCCTCCACAAGGAACCTCCCGATAGCGTAGGACGACCAGTCTTCAGACAGTTGCCAGTTGTAGGCATGTGCCTTCAGGAGACCATGCGTCGCATCCGGCATGATCCGGATGCGGGTAGGTGCATCTCGCAAGCCGAGCGAGTCCTTGAACGCGGCCGCATTTCGGTGCGGGTCGACGTTTAGGTCCTCGGATCCCCAGACCGCAAGAAGAGGAAGATCCAGCACAGACAAGGCCTGCCGCGCATCAGCGCTCCGGTTCTGGTGGATGAACCGCCAACGATCAGGCGACGTTCCCGCAGGTGCATCAGCGACCGTTGCATCTTTGCCAAACACTTGCTCGTCATCGATGGCCTGCTCGGCAAGAGCGGACTCGATCTCCTGCTCGTCAAGACCGGCGCGGCGCAACCGGACTCGGGTGAAGTAATCGCTCTGATCCTGCCAAGACACCGCTGCGCCGATCAGGATCAGAAAGTCGGCATCGGCGCGTGTCAGTGACGGCAGAACCCATCCGGCCTGGGAAAAACCAAGCACGCCTATTTCCTTGTCCTCGAAACGCTCGTCCAGAAGCTGAAGAACGCGACGCGCTTCGACGGTCCGATCCATCATTGTTTGACGCAGCCAGTTCCCTTCCGACAATCCGACGCCGGGCTTGTCCCAGGACGCGACAGCAATCCTTTGATCTAGAAGAGCGTTGATCATCGGCGCGTAGCCGCCTGACATTGTACGATCTTGCGCTCCGTCCCCGTGAACCATCGCAACGGCGGCGATCACCGCTTCGTCCGGAAGCCAGATCGTGCCCGATAGCTCGATGCCAGAGACCGTGACCTCGAACGGCTCGCTCACTCTGCGATCCACATCATGATCGGTCATGCGCCAAAGCAAGGCACCCGCTGTCGACGCCAGAACAATCCCAGCGAACAGAACAACCCGTAAGTTCATTTGAAATCAGACGTCATCGTAGCCACCTCTGTTTAATTATGGAGAGATCTTGACGTGAAAACAATCTACGCAAGTGAGACATTTCTCATTGAAAGCGGCTTCCGGGCAGAACATCGCCACCAAGCTGCCCTCGGATACTGGCGCGCCTTTTCGCGCAAGCTCCGGTATCCCCTTGGACCAGAGGGAAAGGCCGTGTCCTTCATCGAAGGTGTACTGGACCCGACCCACGCCATATCTGCCGTATCGAACGAAGGGCAGTTTCTGGGGATGGTTGGCTTCAAAACGCCGAATGGGGCGCTCGTCGGTGGCGGTCTTGGCGATCTTGCGCGCACCTACGGATGGATCGGCGCCACTTGGCGCGGTCTCCTGATCAACATTTTGGAACGAGACTGCAGCGACAGGTCACTGCTGATGGACGGGATCTTTGTCGAGCCTGAGGCCAGAGGCAGGGGCGTTGGTACAGCGCTTCTACATGCCGTGGAAAGGCACGCAGCCTCTATGCAGCTGCAGAGGATCAGGCTGGACGTCATAGATACCAATTCGCGTGCCCGCGTGCTCTATGAGCGTGAAGGGTTTGCGCCACTGTCTGTCCTGTCGCTTGGTCCGTTGAAACCGATCTTCGGTTTTTCCTCCGCAACGCAGATGACGAAGTCCATCGGTCGCTGACCAGGCCCGCAGGCCGCCAAATGACCTGCAAAGCATGTCATCGTCGTCCGCCCAGCGGACCTTGGGCGGCCGGAATTGCTGCGCAGTGCATGAACGACCGGTCTGGGGAAGCCGCGGCGCAGCCTCGGGTCCGATGATGAACGGCAGGTAATGGGATTACCGGCTGCTCCACCCGGCAGGTTAGGCTGAGCCTATTTCTGCAAACAGGAGAAGTAGCATGGCGAAGAACGACTTTGATGAGCTGATGTCGATAGGGGTCGATATTGGCAAAGACACATTCCACCTGGTGGGCTTCGATCAGTCAGGGCAGCGGGTCCTGCGGAAACAGATTAAACGCCTCGCGTTGGTCGCGACATTTGAAAAACTGCCGCGTTGCGTGGTGGGCATGGAAGCCTGCTTGAGTGCGCATTTTGTCAGCCGGACACTGCGCAAATTGGGCTTTGAGCCTCGTATCATCCCAGCGATCTACGTGAAGCCTTTCAACAAGGGACAAAAGAACGACTACATTGACGCGGAAGCGATTGCTGAGGCGGCGCTGCGTCCGAACTTGAAGTCCGTATCCGAGAAGAGCCAGGATCAGCTCGACCTGCAAGCTTTGCATCGTGTGCGATCACGTTTGGTGTCGCGCCGAACAGCGACGATCAATCAAATCCGGGCCTTCTTGATCGAGCAGGGCATCACGGTCCGCAAAGGTTTGCGTGCTTTGAATAATTCCTTTGAAACGATTCTGGAGGAGCGCAAAGACGAAATCTCACCCAGGATGCGTTCGATCCTGATCGGTCTTTATGGGGACTGGATGTGGATGGATGATCGCATCGACAAGGTCACGCAGGAGATCGAAGAGATCAGCCGAACCGAGGAGAACTGCGTCAACATCATGACCGTTCCTCGAATTGGTCCGATGATCTCGACCGCGATGGACGCTTCCATCGGTGAGGGAGAAGCGTTTGATCGAGGTCGGGATTTTGCGGCATGGGTCGGGTTGGTACCCCGTCAATATAGCACCGGGGGAAGAACGGTGCTTAGACGCATATCCAAACGCGGCAGTCGATATCTGCGGATGCTGTTCGTTCAGGCGGCAAAGATCATCATGATGCGACCCCACCGCTGGCCCGACTTCAGTTTTGGTGAATGGCTCGCACGCGCTTCCGAACGCATGCATCGCAATAAGGCAGCCGTCGCGCTCACCAACAAGCTGGCCCGGATCGCCTGGAGCATTTTGAGACATAAAACGGCGTTCGACGCCCCAAGAGACGAGGTTGCAATCGGCGTTTAACGACCCGAAGCAATCCAAAGGAGTTCGCTACAGATCGAAAGCATGGAACGGAACAATTACAACCCCAGAATCTGACGGCCCAAATGGTCACAATCGACCTGTCCGGTAATGAGATCACGGCGCGTGCGTAACCCCAACAAGGCCACGACCCGCGTGTCGATCAACAGGCCGGATACATATGAGCGACTTCCGAGAACATGCCAGAAATTCACTTGCGAACAGCAGCCGGTACATACATTTGGGCCGGAAGCGACGACGCACGAGGGACGACCAGGCGCTTGCCCCTGCTGCGCCGCCGCAAGTCCGGTTTGAGCCCTAATGTTGTAAGTTTTCTGCTTCGCAGCGAACGTCGGCTGTCAGGAGACGGTCAAAAAACCTTCAACAAGGTCTTGGGTTTCGAACAGGGTTTGTGGCAGCGTCAATCGAGGTCGTTTACGCCCCTTCCAAAAAAAGAGGGTTTTTGAAACGGCTGCGGACTTTTGTGCGGCGGCGGTTTTTGGTAGAGTTCGGAAAACTGAGGGCAGAACTTTGATCTATCGTGTTTTATTGGGGCTGCTCATTATTGTTGCCATCGCGTTTGGTTATACAAAAGTAATGGCAAGAATAGCTTCAGGCATTCCGCCTGTTTCAGTAGAAGCTGAACATCAAGCAGATCATATTTACGTCTCCAAGGATGACAGAATGATGTACTTGATGCAGGATGAGATTGTATTGAAATCCTATAGTATTGCTATGGGTGCTCAGTGGGATGCTGGGCCCAAGCAGCGTGAAGGTGACGAGCGGACACCAGAAGGATCTTACCATATTGATTGGCGTAATCCTCGCTCCGTAGCACATCTCAGCCTACATATTTCCTATCCGGACTCCGACGACCGTGCGCGTGGACAAGAAAACGGTTATGACCCGGGAAGTAATATTATGATTCACGGACTGCCCAATGGTTGGGGCGCTCTAGGGTCATTGCACCGACTGCTCAACTGGACCGATGGTTGCATTGCTGTGACAAATAGCGAAATGCAAGAAATCTGGTCATTCACACCAAATCAGACACCAATAACTATCGTCTCTAACTGGTCACCTAATAATAACTAACCAACTCCTCTGGCGTTCCAAAACCACCGTTTGTTGAACGGTTCACCAGACCGTACATTGTTGCACGTGCCGCGAAGGTCTGAAAAGTCCCGCACTGCGGACCTTCACCCACGAAGAATGCCGCGCGATGCACGAATGGCCGCTTCGGTGACGTTGCGTTGCCGCATCGACGGTCGCTTCGAACGGCAGGTCTGGTGAAGGATTTTCGATGCGGGCCGTGGTGCTACGTTGCCTGGTGGCGCTTCGTCGGCCCGCGTTGGAAATCCTCCCAAGGTGGAAGCCGCGGTGGCCAGGCGCTTTCTATGGGGAAAGTGGGCTGAGGTTTCCAGCGACGGTGGAGCGTTGCTGACGTCTCGAACGATGTCGACCGTCTCCAAGGGCGCCCTGATCTGCCCAGGAGATGATGGTCGGTCTTGGATGGCGCGTTTCATCCTCAGTTCGCGGTCGCGCCACCACGTGAGGCACGTCTGAGCGAGTCCGGAACTGTCGTGAGAACCGGAGTGGTGTTTGTTGCAGTGACGGGCGTTTCGTCATGCGGCCTGCTCCCGAGGGGGTGCGCGCGACATCGGCTTTTGACCACGGCGGAAGATCTCGACAATGCGCATCGGGCCGCCGCACTATGGGCATGGTTCGCGCAGGGTGAGCGGGATGATCTCGGCCTCTGGTCCTGGGGCGACGGCCTGTTCCGGGCGCAGCACGCAAAGAAAGGCACGGATCTTCGTGATGTTGGCCTTGCGGGTTGAACTGGCCAGCAGGCCGTAATGGCGGATGCGGTGGAATCCATCGGGCAGAACGTGGATCAGGAAACGGCGGATGAACTCGGGCGTGGCCAGGCGCATCACTTTCTGGCGGTTGCCGGATTTGATGCGGTAGTCCTTCCAGCGGAACGCGACGGTCTCGGCGTCGGCGCTGATCAGGCGAGGGTTCGAGATCGCGACGCGGTGGGTGTATCGGCCGAGGTAGGCGAGCACTGCCTCGGGGCCGCCGAAGGGCGGTTTGGCGTAGACGACCCATTCGGATTTGCGGAACGGCGCGAGCCAGGCGGTGAAGGCATCCGCTCGTGCCAGTCGTTCGAGATCTCCGTAGAAGTCCAGCTCCCCGGCGTGATGCAGGGCCAGCAGCCCGTCGAGGAACAAACGCCGGAACAGGCGTGACAACACCCGCACGTGCAGAAAGAACCCCGGTTTGCAGGCGACCCACCGGGTGCCGTCCGGCGACAGGCCACCGCCCGGCACGATCATGTGGATGTGGGGGTGATGCGTCAGCGCCGATCCCCGAGTGTGCAGAACGCAGGTCATGCCGATCCGGGCCCCAAGGCGTTTGGGATCGGCGGCGATTGTCATCACCGTTTCCGCGGACGTCCGGAATAGCAGGCCGTAGACTGCCTTCTTGTTCCAGAAAGCGATCTGCGCGATCTCGGCCGGCAGGGTGAAGACCACGTGGAAATACTCGACAGGCAGAAGATCCTCGGCGCGCGCGGCCATCCAATCGCGCGCCGCCGGCCCTTGGCACTTCGGACAGTGCCGGTTTTTGCAGGAATTGTAGGCGATGTGATGGTGGCCACACTTGGCGCACCCCGCCACATGCCCGCCGAGCGCCTCGGTCCGGCAGGCTTCGATGGCTGACATCACCTTGAGCTGGGTCAGGCTGACATGCCCCGCATTTGCCTGCCGCCACGCAGGACCATGGGCGCGAAAGATGTCAGCGATCTCCAGCTTTGGCCGGGGCACCCCGGCGCCCGGTCACTCCAGACTTCGCTTCACGGCATGATCCTGCAGCTTGGCCAGCATCTCGTAGGGACTGACGGTGTCGCGGATGGTCTTGGTCGCGACATGCGTGTATTGCGCCGTCGTCGTGAGCTTGGCATGGCCCAGCAAGACCTGGGTCACCCGCACGTCCGTGTTGGCCTCCAGCAGGTGCGTGGCGAAGCTATGCCTGAGGGTATGGAGGGTGGCGGCCTTCTTTACCCCGGCCATGGTCTTGGCCGACGTGAACGCCCGGTTCAATTGCCGTGGCGAGATCGGGTTGGTCTTCGGCTTGCCGGGGAACAACCAGCCCTCGGGTCGAGCTTCGCGCCAGTAGTCGCGCAGGAGTTCGAGCAAGCCGGGGGACAGCATCACCTTGCGGTCCTTCCGCCCCTTGCCCTGCTCAACGTGGATCAGCATCCGGTCGCTGTCGATGTCGCCGATCTTGAGATTGCAGACCTCGGCGGCCCGGAGCCCCGCACCGTAAGAGATGCTGAGCGCGGCCCGATACTTCAGACCGGGCCCGGGCGCCGCCTTCAGGACGTCGGACACTTCTTCGACGCTGAACACGACGGGCAACTTCCGCGGCTGCGTGCGGAACTGCATGTAGCGCTTCATGTCCTCGCGCCCGCAGGTCATGCCAAAGAAGAACCTGAGCGCCACGATCCGCACGTTGAACGTGCTGGCCGTGACCCCGGCGTCGGTCATGTGCAATTGGTAGGCGCGCAACTCCTCCGGGGTGGCCGTATCCGGCGAATGCCCAAGAAACCGGGCGAAATCCTTGATCGCCCGGATATGCGACTTCTGCGCCTTGTCGCCCATGCCGCGGATGCGCATGTCTTCGATCATCCGCTGGCGCAGCGGGCTTATTCTCTCCTGTGTCATGGGAACCTCCTGTCTGATGATTGAGAAGGATCCAATCGTCAGGCAGATGCCCACATTCCCAAATGCACAGGGTGGCGATCAGTCCGGAACGCCAGCCACGGGCGCCAATGCCGCGCGAGCGGCTTCATCCTTGGGCCGTTCATGTCGGCGGTAAGGCGGGCACCTCGGATGTAAGCCTCACCGTCGCAGGTCGGCTTCGAACCAGACGTCATGATGCTGCGCCGTTCGTATGTCCGCTCTTGTCATAAGTCCGTGCGATCCCGATCAAAGTGCTACCTTTGCGTTTCGGTAACGCAACGGCGCCGTTCCCGTCCAGCGCCGGAAGGCCCTGGTAAAATGTGCGCCATCGCTATATCCCAACTGGAGCGCGATATCGGTGACATTATGGTCGGTTGACCTCAGTAGCGTTAAAGCTCGGTCCTTACGCATTTCATCCAGCAACATGGAATAACTGCACGCTTCGGAAACGAGCGAACGCTGTAGAGAGCGGCGGCTTGTATCAAGTTTGGACGCGATCCAGTCAATCTTCGGCGGCCCTTCGAGCAGTGCGATTGCCAGAAGTGTCTTTACCTCCTCCCGATAGCCTGAGACGGGCGGAAGAATATAGTCCACGCTTGTCTCGACAACAGGGTGACGGCAGCCAACGGCCGAAATCAGCGAAGCATCGAATTCAACTGCCGTGACCTTGCAACCGTGCAGGACTGGTGCTTGAAATACCTTTTCCAAGGCTGCGGCCTGTTTGGAACCCACGCATGTCGAACGGATCAAGGCTGGGCTCCACTTGCTTCCCGCAAAGTGGCGCACGCCATCTATCAGGTAGCTGACGCCCAGAAGCTCATTCTGAAATCGACCATCAGCCCCGGGGTCCAGAAACTCGATCGACCATCTCGCAGTCTTGCCAATGACATTGAACTCGAGAACGGTGCCGGTCTGAAGGTACCTGTTAAGACCCCGGTTAGACCGGTCGATCGCCCCTTCAAGCGTCGCAGCGCAAGAGACCCATATACCAAAAGCACTCAGTTTCTCCATGCTGACGAGACGCCCGAGGGCTGCACCAAAGAAAGGCTCGCCAATCTCGCGTCCTGCCTCGCTCAGAACGTTGAACTGATCTTTCAGTGGAAGGGGCTGGTCCCGACTGTCCAGCAGGCCCACCGGCAGATCCGCGCGCTGGAAGACTCGAGTGATCGAACCGCCGCGGGTCTCGACAAAGTCTGCGATCGGCCCCAGTGCGCTCGCGCGTGTATACCCCCTCATAGCGCCACCTCCTCTGGAAGGATGGCATCAAATGGCAAGTATCGGAAGCCGCGATGTGCAAAAATAAGGCGACAGCTTTGTTTGGGAGGACGCAATGAAAAAGACGATAATTACGCGGCGCGAGGGGCTTGCCGGGGCAGGGACAGCCGTGGCCGCAATCGCCCTTGGGGGACACGATATATCGGCCGGTACCCCTGCGGGACATTTCGACCAGTCCAATATCCAGTGGTACACGCTCGCAGGTTTCGATCACGTTTGGTATCACATCTTAAAGGTCGACCCCGATGCCAAAATTGTCGACCTGCTGCTGAAATTCGCTGCCAATGAGCGCATCGTGCTGCACCGCCACCACGCCGATTACAGCACCTTCATCATCCAAGGTGAGCTGCGCATCTATTCGGCGGACGGGGCGATACAGGAAATCCGGCCCACCGGGAGCTTCGTCGAAAAGCCGGCAGGCGGCGCGCCACACACTGAGGGTGGCGGCGATACGGATTGCATCGCCTGGTTTAGCAACCGCGGCACCGATGGGATGATCTATGAGATTTTGGGGCCGAACGATGAGACCGTTGCCACACTGGGGCTGCCAGAGTTCAAGGCCCTGCTGGAGGCCCAGGAGGCGCCGGTCCAGGCCTTCGTTCCAGATTAGATAGAAGCCTCATGGTGGCTGAGGTGGGGCTTGTTGCACATATCAGTGAGAGGGAATCACCTTTGGAATCCTGATGTTTAGATCGATGGCATGCCAAAGCCTGCCAACACCCGCTACCGCACGACGAACTGGGCTGACTATAACGCTTCGCTGAACCGGCGAGGCTCGTTGTCCGTCTGGTTCGATCCGACAATGTCGTGGCAGGCAGACCGAAGCGGCAAGCGCGGCCACCCCGAGACCTTCTCCGACAGTGCGATCCAGACCTGCCTCACGCTGAAAGTGCTGTTCGGCCTGCCGCTTCGCCAGACCGTCGGGCTGGTTGCAAGCCTGATCGAAATGGCCGGGCTCGACTGGCCCGTGCCCGACTATTCGACGCTTTGCCGACTTCAGGCCCGGATCCGGGTGCAGATCCCGTATCGGCGCTCCGGTCAGCGGTTGAACCTCCAGATCGACAGCACCGGCATTCGTTTCCGCGGCGACGGCGAATGGCTTTCGCGCAAGCATGGTGCGACGCGCAGACGCGAATGGCGCAAGGTGCATCTTGCGATGGACACGGCCACTGGCGACATACGCGCGGTCGAATTCACCTCGAGCAGGCAAGGCGACAGCCCGGTCCTGCCGGAGCTTCTGTCGCAGATCCCGACCGGAGAAGAGATCGAGACAGTCACGGCCGATGGAGCCTATGACACCCGCCGCTGTCATGCCGCGATCCTCGAGCACGGGGCAGAACCGATCATACCGATCCGTCGCAATGGCCGAGCCTGGAAGCCCAACTGCCCCGCCGCGATCTCACGAAACGAAATCCTGCGGGCGACGCGATGTCTGGGCCGCTCAATCTGGAAGAAATGGACCGGCTACCACGCCCGAAGTCGCGTCGAGGCCCAGATGAACCGGCTCAAGCTCTTTGGCGACCGGATCATGTCACGAGATCCTGACCGCCAGACCGCCGAAATCCAGATCCGCATCGCCATCATGAACCGCTGCTCGGCCCTTGGAAGGGCCGAGATCGAAGCCGTCGCCTGAGGCCAGCGGGGAAAGGGGCAGAGCGTCCTGACGCCAGATTAATGCAACAAGGCCCGTCAGCGCCCGCAGGCGTGGCGCGCCAAGGTCAGGGGCCTGCCGCGCTGCCGCAGGTCTGCTTCGAGCCCTTTTCGCTCGCGCTGCCGCCTTCAATGTGTTCAGGCATCACATGGAAACACCTAGTGAAATTGGCACATGACCTTCCCAAATTATATCGACCTCTATTGTGAGCGCACTTCACCGGGGCTCTGGAATGAGCCTATCAATGCCTTCAGTAATATTGCCTTTCTGATAGCGGCGTGGACTGCGTGGCGTGCGCTGCAAGGCACCGATCGACGCGGCGCCATGGATATGGTTCTTATCGGGATGGCGGCTCTTATTGGCCTCGGGTCCTTTCTGTTTCACACCTACGCCAACGGGCAAACAGAGTTGCTGGATGTGATACCGATCTGGACCTTTGTGGCGCTCTATGTCGGCACGGTGATCTTTCGCATCAGCAGTGGAAACTATCTGAAAACACTGCGTATCATGCTGATTGTTGCGGTCAGCATCGGCGTCAGCTTTTGGGCGACAGGTGGCGATGTTGTGACTGACAATTCAGCCGGGCCGAACCACCTCAATGGGTCATTGCAGTATCTGCCCGCGTTGTCGGCGCTTTGGATCTTTGTGATTGTAACACGCATGGGCCGTCACCCGGCCAACAGGCTGGTGGTCACGGCTGCCATTTGTTTCACGGTGTCTTTGGCCTTTCGCTCGATTGATCTCATGACCTGCGACGCGACAGGCGTGGGCACACATTTCATGTGGCATGTCCTCAACGGATCAATGGTTCTGGCGCTTTTGCTCGCCCTGATCAGGCATGTCCCGCCGGTCAGCCAGTGAGGCGCGTTGCCTGACATCCGCTCAACAACGGCTTTGTCCGCCCAGCCGACCTTCACCCACGAAAAATGCTGCGCGATGCACGAATGGCTGCTTCGGTGACGGTGCGTTGCCGCATCGACGGTCGCTTCGAACGGCAGGTCTGGGCCGGAATCGACGCGGTCCTGTGCTTGCTGAGTGTGACCGATGCTGCCTTGGCGCTTGTCAGCGTCGTGCCAATTTTGTTGAAAAAGTCGTCTGCAGTGGATGCCTGCCCACATTGGTAGGACGTATGTACTCCTCCGACAGATCTTCCCCAAAACGCCCGTAGATATGGCGGTTTCCAAGAACGTTGTTCTCCGCCACAATAGAATACGGTTTGCGGCGAGACTTTTGCAACAGAACAAGCCCTAGGCGAACAGTCTGCCTCAACGAGGCGGCATCTGAGTGGGATGTATAGATAGCATGAATGAGGACTACCGATACGCCAAAGGACGGTCCCCGGACCGGCTACACATCTCCAAGCGGTTTCCCCATCCAAAGGGCGTTGGATACCAGAGGTTCGGTCACCGTGTTCTCAGCGAAGAGGGGTATGTCGGGATAGTGCGCGAAGGCGAGGAGATGGTCCTGCGAGAAACTCCGTCAGGTAAGCAACAGGTTAAGGCAAAGTTCCTTGAAGACGATGACCGCCGCATCTCACACCTCTGGATTCAGAGATGGAACACAACCACAGGCTATCCGATCGGGGAGCAAGTCGTCCTGTATGGCGATGAGATAAGGAGGCTGAAGGAGTTTCTGGCGGGCGTGAAGATGTTGGACATACCGCACGACGGAACCTTTAACGTCGATTACGACGAACTTCGGCTTGTCCGGGACCCAGATGCCGAGGCAAACCGCGTCATGGAAAGCCGCCCAGATCTTGTCGCGGAGTTTGCGCGGAACAACATCACCGCCGAGGACATCGTAGCCTTGGGCTACCGTCGGGCCCAACTCGAGGTTTTCGAGAGTATGCTTGCGGACCCGAAACTGTCCGAAGACGACTGGCAAAAGTTTTTTGAGCAGAACCGGTGGATATTCGGCTACGGCCTTGCTTACGTCTTCCTCACCGGGCTTGACGGAAAGAGTCTCCAAGAGACACTGAGGGGCTCCAGTAGATTCAAGCCCGGCAAAATACCGGACGGTATTATGAAAACCCGAGCCGCGATTAACGCTCTGTGTCTCGTTGAGATTAAGAAGAGCGATACCCAACTGCTGAAGCAGAGCTCCTACCGCTCCGGAACTTGGGCACCGACAGCCGAGCTGAGTGGGGCCGTCGCTCAATCCCAAGAAAACGTCAGGGTCGCTTTGGACGAGCTAGGGGTTGAGCACAAGGTAGCGGATGGCAGCGGATACCTTACAGGTGAGGAACTCTATTCGGTTCAGCCCCGGTCATTCCTCGTCGTCGGGAACCTCAATGAGTTTCGGGGAGATTACGGCGTCAATGCCGCCCGCTTTCGATCCTTCGAGGACTTCCGCAGGAACATCCGCCAACCGGAGATCATTACCTTCGACGAACTTTAGGAAAGGGCAAAGTTTATCGTGGACTCATCGTGCGGACAGATCAGCGAGACGTCGCCGCAGGATGACGAGAACGAGATCCCGTTTTGAGTCTGTGACGGGCTGTGATTGGGTCGCTTCCGCCCTGCAGGGTTAGCTTGGACCGATGGAAATGATCCATGTGCTGCACCTGAGTGACAGCTTTGCACGCCCTCGACCAAGTCACTCTTTTTGGGGTTCAGCGCCTTCTTTCAAAACGCTCCACCCATTGACGTCGATGTGAATCACACCCGCAACGTAGTCGAAATGCGGTGGAAACTCTTCACTGACCTTAAAATTTAGGATCGTGCCGGGCCACATCCCTTTCTTGTACGACTCCATGCAGATCGTAACCTCTGCGCCTATTGACGGCACTGCGCTGGAGCTGGTGGTGAATACAGTGCTTCCACTGATGCAGAATTGAATTTCCATATTTCCCTCAATGCCTCGCGGATTCTACCTTTGCAGCGATAGAAAGTGTTGTCGAGGGACCAAGCAGGCGATTTGTGATGTTTGCTCCGAGCTGCTTGGCGTGAATCGTGAGTGTGCTGCGGGATGCTAGAAGAGCTGTTCTCACGAGCCGGTCAACGGTGCGGCGATGGCACCGACCGTCCGCAAAGGGCCGTGAGCAACGGTCGCTACGGCCCGCCAGACGTTCGGCTCGCTGCGCCGCCGCAGTTCGGCGCCGAGCCCTATGTGGCAGATGCTACGGGACGCCCCAATGGCGGCTTCTGGGCGAGCGAACCAAATATGATTTTGCTGGGGAAGGGGCTAGCAATGTGCATGGTGGGGGGGGGGCAACCTTGACCGCTCTTGGGCTACGGGTGGTCTGAGAAATGGAGCCGGAGTCACCAGCGTTGTATTTGCGACGCTAAGAGACTATGTAAGAGGTACGAAAGTTGCGGCTCTCCGCGGTATAGGCGCATCAGCCTGCCAGAGCGGACCACAACCCCCATCATGAAAATTCAGCTGTCACGTCCTGTAACAGGGATCTGATGTTTGGGAAGGTTGCCGATGTCATCGCGCACGACCACGTCAGCTGTGACATTTCTTCATCCGTTTGTGGTCACTCGGTACACCGATGAACTGCCCGCGGACGACTACAAAATGTTGGCAGATGACGACGTCATGCAGAGCTACGGCTTTGCCGCGTACCGACGGACCGCGACGTTTCCATTAAACAATTGGCGCGCAGGAAAGTCAGTGCTGCGCGCAGTGGATCACCGTGAGCTGGAGGGGGTTCGCCACAGGATCAAGCCAACGCAAACACGAACGCAATCAGAAATAGTGCGGCGGCGCTCTCTCCGTCAAAGGATCAAAAATGACGCTTCCCGAATGGACGAAACCCGGTGTTTACGGCGCCTTGGTTGGCGCAATTGCCGTCTCTGTTCTTGGCTTCACGTGGGGCGGCTGGACAACTTCAGGCAGTGCGCAGGAGATGGCTGATAGCTTTGCCGCAGAGCAAGTCACCTTGGCCACGGTGCCGGTCTGTTTGGGCCTTTCAGAAGCTGATGTGCAACGCGTCGAAAGACTGGCCACGCTTCGAGAAGCTTCCAGCTTTCAGCGGCGCAATGTGATGATGGAAACCGGCTGGGCCACATTGCCGGGCACAGATGCCCCGAGCCGGGATCTGGCAGATGCATGTCTTGCGGAGCTCGCCTTAGATGGATCGTAAACCACACATCACAGAGCCTCGGGATCCATATGCAATGGCTGCCTGCGCGCCGGCCCAAACACCGCCACTCTTGGCCCTCTTCATCGGTTCGATCTTGGCGGTCATGCTTTTGGGACTGCCTATCTTTGCTTGAACCGCCGCACAGCCAATGCCTGAGAATGCCAGTGCCAAAAGCTACTGCGATGGTTGGGAATGCAACATTTGGTTCCGACTGAACGAGGATACCTGCGTCGCGTGGTTGTGCCGCAAAGCGCAAATGACGCCAAACGGTTCTACGGTTCTGGGAGGGAATGGGCACCGATTTCGCAAAACGCCCGTCTGGACAGAGCGGGCAACCGCTGGGGATGCAACAAGATTTCCAAGATCAAAGCGGCTTTGCGTCCTTAACAACCAGGCGCGGGACACGACACCATCCCCGTTCAAAATCCGCATGTGAGGGCAATTCTGCCCTCCGTACCAACGTAGAGAAGAGAACCACAATGGAAATCAAATCTGAAACCATTGATACCATTCGCCGCCCTGTCAGGGGAGCGCAAGCGCCTCCTATAAAACAGATCAAACCTGCAGGCTTGACGTCAGACAAGCAGATCGCGTCCTCACCAACGGCGGTCGTCTACTGCGAAGGAAACTTTGCGCAAATCGATGGCAAAACGGCAAATGGCCTTGTGCGTCATTCTCAAGCGCATCGCATCCTTTCCGTTATCGACAGCACTGTTAGCGGACAAGACAGCGGATCCGTTCTAGACAACGTAAGCAACAACATACCTGTCTTTGGTCATCTGGACGCCGCGGTTGCCCATGAAGCCGTCCTTCCCGATACGCTGATCTACGAGATGGCTCCATCAACGGGGCGTCTATCGACTGCGGACCGAGGCGTTGTTCTGAAAGCAATTGAGCTTGGTATGAACATTGTGAGTGGGTTGCATGAATATCTGAGCGATGACCGAGAAATAGCAAACGCGGCATTAGTTCGAAATGTCACGATCCGCGACATCCGCAAGCCGAAAGCCAGCAAGGACATGCGCCTGTTTGATGGCAGTGTTGCTGACGTCAAAGCGCTGCGTATTGCTGTTCTCGGCACAGATTGCGCCATTGGAAAGCGGACGACGGCGACCGTATTGGCCCAGGCCCTGAATGGCAGTGGCATCAAGACGGTCCTTGTCGGCACGGGCCAGACCGGCCTGATGCAGGGCGCGAAATACGGTATCGCAATGGATGCCGTACCGCCGCAGTTCTGCTGCGGCGAGCTTGAAGGCGCGGTTGTTGCAGCTTCTGAATCGGAACAACCCGATGTCATTTTGATCGAAGGTCAGGGTGCTTTGAGCCATCCCGCGTTTTGCACATCCGCCTTTATTCTTCGGGGGAGCCAGCCGGACGCTGTCATCCTTCAGCACGCGCCGAAACGTGCCCACCGCTGCGACTTTCCAGATATGCCGATGCCTTCTGCGGCAAGTGAGATCGCCTTGATCGAAGCCTTTGCGGATACGAAGGTTATCGGTGTCACCCTCAATCACGAAGGTATGACAGAGGCCGAAATCACCGAAACCATCGCGGCCCAATCCCACAAACTCGGGTTGCCCGTTACCGATGCATTGGCCAGACCCGTTGCACATCTGCTTGCGATGGTGGTCGCTGCATATCCGGGGTTGACGCAAGGGGCGCCCGTGGCCGCGCTATGAGTTGCCCACGCATCGAAGTGGACCTGGCCAAGATACGCTGCAACACGCAGACCCTTGTCAGTCGCCTTGGGCCACGCGGGATCAGCGTCACAGGCGTTACCAAGGCTGTCTGCGGCAATCCTGCGATCGCTCAGGCTATGTTGGACGGGGGCGCTTTGGGACTTGCGGATGCACGTATCAGTAATGTGCAAAGGTTGCGACAAGCAGGCATGATATGCCCGGTCACGCTGATCCGCACGCCGATGTTAAGTCAGGTCGATGAGGTCGTTGGGTTCTGTGAAGTGAGCTATAACACAGAAAGCGCTGTCATTGCGGCATTGGCATCTGCCGCCATCTGCAAAGATAAGGTTCACGGCATCATACTGATGGTCGAGATGGGCGATTTACGCGACGGGATAATGCCCGAGAACTTGGCTGACTTCGCGAAGCAGGTCATGACCATGCAAGGGGTGGCTTTGAAGGGCATCGGGGCAAACTTCGCTTGTTTTAGCGGGCTTGCCCCGACTGTGTCGCAAATGGCCGATTTTTGCGACCTCGCGAATGAGATTGAGGGCGTTTGCGGCCCCTATCTCAAGACAGTGTCTGGTGGCAGCTCAGCCAATTTGCCATGGGCACTTGGTGAGCACGCGACGGGTCGCGTCAATGACCTCCGTTTGGGGGAGGCGATCCTTCTGGGTGTCGAGCCACTAACCGGGGATCAGATGGACGGGATGCACACCGACGCATTCACGCTTGTTGCCGAAGTCATCGAAACGGACGCAAAACCCACGCCTTTCCCTATCGCCCCGATCGATCCAACCAGAGAGCCACTTCGTATTGTGACACCCAGTGCCGCCTCCGCGCGCATGATCCTCGCGATGGGACATCAGGACACCGACATTCCGGGGCTTACAATGCCTGTTGGAAGCACATTGATCGGTGCAACCAGCGACCATCTCGTCATTGGAACGCTCCGCCCCCGGCCAACGGTTGGATCCGAGATGAGATTCCAGATGAATTACGATGCATTGATGCATGCCATGGCCGCGCCGGACATCGAAGTGACACTGTTGAGTGAGCCATCCATGCGCCCATCACGGCTCCCGCAAGGCAAGGTCAACCACTTGGCGTTGGTATGAAACACCTCGCTTGGTCCGGCCGACCTTCAACAACAAAGGAAACTGAAAATTGACGAAACTTACAAAAGACAATCTGTTCAAAGTGTATGACTCCAAACCGGAAACCGCGATGGATAAGACGACGCGTGTCGTCAGACAAATGGTCGACGAAGAAGCGGAACAACGTGACGCCAAGAATTCCAGGCTACGCAACGCCCGCGCTGAAAGAGAAGCAAACACGCCGCCTGCACCAAAGCTTCAGCAGCGTCCGAACCGCGTAGGATCAAAACCCGTTCGACGCGGTAGTTGAACTTTGGCCGGTTTGTTTGCGTGATGTCTTCCAGCGGTCAACAGACACTTCAAAGAGGTTGAAATCGGCCAAGGCTGCTCTCAGAACTTCCAATCATTCCAGTCGATCAAAAGGATTCATCAATGACAGACGCACAGCATTCCCCGGAGAAAACCCACTATATCTGTCAAACGTATGTTGAGACGAAGGCTGGGCGCAATGGGCAGCCCGGCCTGAAAATTGCCAAGCAATTTGAATACTCCACTGCGTCGGAAGCAAAAAACAGAGCCGAACGAGAGGCTCTGTCCGAGGATTGCGCAGGCGCGGACGCCTACATGGTCACCGAGGATCAAACCAGTGGAGAAGTCGGCGACCCAAGCTTCCTTGTAAGACTAGGCAACGTTCCTGAATCTGACGACTTCTAGAATTCAAAAGTGCGCGTGGGCGGGTAATCCCCCCCATTTTTGCGGGGGCTTGGTCGTAGAATTTACGGGGCCATTCTCAGCTTCTGCGCGGGTGTCATCCCGCCGTTGCCCATGTTGGGGCGCTCGTTGTTGTAATACCAGAGCCATTCGGTGGCAATCTGCTGCACCTCTTCAATCGTTTCGAAGATATGGAGGTCCAGCCATTCATGTCGGACCGTCCGGTTGTAGCGCTCGACATAAGCGTTCTGCTGCGGTTTCCCGGGCTGGATGTGGGCCAAGGCAATGCCCTTTTGTTCGGCCCATTCCATGAGGGTACAGCTGATGTACTCAGGGCCGTTGTCGACCCTGATCTTCTTCGGTGCGCCGCGCCATTCGATGATCTGGTTCAGCGCACGAACGACGCGTTCGGCGGGGAGCGAGAAGTCGATCTCGATGCCCAAACCTTCTCGATTGAAGTCGTCCAGGACGTTCAGCAGTCGGAATTGGCGACCGTCCCCGAGGTGACCTGCCATGAAATCCATGGACCAGACTTCGTTCGGTAGGTCCGGCACGGCCAACTCGTCGGGCTTCTCCCGCTTCAGCCGCTTGCGCGGCTTGATTGTCACCCGGCAGGGCATCCCGCAGGGATGTCCCGAGAGGGGCGCAGGTTCAGCTCCAGCTCGCGGTAGATCCGATACACGCGCTTGTGGTTCCACCCGTGGCCTTGGACATTCCGCATGTACAGGAAGCACAGGCCAAAGCCCCAAGTCTTCTTCGCGTTCGTCAGCCCAAGCAGCAGGTCGGCGATCTGCTCGTTCTCATCGTCCAGCTTCGGGCTGTATCGATAGCAGGTCTCGCTGACCTCGAAGGCTCGACAGGCCAGCGCAATGCTGACGCCTATCATCGCCACCGCTTTCACGGCCAACTCTCGGCGCTGAGCTGGCCGATTTATTTTTTCCGAGCGCTTCCTTCAGCAGGTCGTTTTGCATGCTGACATCGGCAAACATGCGCTTCAGGCGGCGGTTCTCCTCCGCCATTGCCTTCATCTCGCTGATCAGGCTGGCATCCATGCCGCCGTACTTCGCCCGCCATTTGTACAGCGTGGCACTGCTCATACCGTGCTCACGGCAAAGCTCGGCGGCAGGCACACCGCCCTCCATCTGGCGCCGCACGCCCATGATCTGGGCCTCGGTGAATCGTGTTTTCTTCATCGGAATCTCCTCGTTCATCCTGCCAAGAAAATTCTACTTCCGCATCCCCTTAAAATCGGGGGGATTACCGCCTGATCGGGCGCACCAACGGCGGTATGAATACCAAGCTGCACGCGGTCTGCGATAGCCAGGGGCGGCCGATCAGCTTGTTCGTGACCGCCGGGCAGGTCAGCGACGACATCGGTGCCCGGGCCTTGTTGAGCAGCGTGCCAAATGTCGACTGGTTGCTCGGTGACCGCGGCTATGACGCTGATTGGTTCAGAGAAGCGTTGCGAGACAAAAGGGATACGCGCCTGCATCCCGGGCCGTAAGCAGCGCAAGACCACAGTGAAATACCCCTCTCGGGACATTGCTTTGCAATGCCCTGCCGGGCAAGGGACAAGCGCCGCTAAAAACGCTGAAATAGCATCGAGATCATGTTCGGCAGGTTGAAGGATTGGAGAAGGGTCGCGACCCGGTACGACATGTGCCCAAAGATCTTCTTGTCCGCAATCGCTCTCGCTGTGACCATCATCTATTGGTTATGAGTCCAGACCCTAAGACAATGAACGGGCCTTTGAACAACACCGCACCGAAACAACGCGGTTCGCTTTCGATCTGGTTTGATCCCGGGATGATCTCGGTGCCGTCGCCTAGCGGTAAGCGTGCTCGACAGCAGCAATTCAGTGACGCGGCCATCCGGATTTGCCTGACCACTGCCCGACAGCGCACTGCGCAGCACTGTCCCGAGAGGGGCTGAAACTCCTGTTCCCGATGTTCGTCATCGAGAGCGCCATTGGTTCGAGCAACAATGACGACCCGGCAAACCACAGGTTTCGTAGAAAGCCTCCTGTGGCTGGCAGACCTGAGCCGGGCCGTACTAGTTTTCAGCACCCTTTGTCGGCGCCAGAGGTCTCTGGACATGCGCCAGTGCTATCGCGGTCGCACAGGCCCACTGAACCTCCCCATCGACAGCACCGGCACCGTCATCGGGGCATCTGCCTCGGCCCTCCAGCATGGGCGCTGTCCTCTTGAGCTACCGCAGGAAGTTGTCGCGCAACAGCGACACAACTTCGCGCAGGCGACCGTCGAGCACCGCCTTCACCCCAAAGAGCGTGGTCGAGGCGACTTGCCCCACCTCAACCTTTGGGGGCATGACCAGCTCGACCGAGCTGACGCGCACATCCAGAACGGAGGGACCCTCGGCGGCCAGCCATTCGGCCATCGCGTTTTCCAGATCGTTTGCGTTATCGACCCGCCAGCCTTTTAGCCCGCAGGCGATGGCCACCTTGCTGAAGTCGGGGTTTTCCAGATTGGTGTAGGTGTCCAGCAGACCTTCGACCCGCTGCTCCATCTCGACGAAGCCCAGCGATCCGTTGTTGTAGATCAGGATCTTGACCGGCAGTTTTTCTTGCTTGAGCGTCAACAGATCGCCCATCAGCATCGTCATCCCGCCGTCGCCGCTCATAGAGATGACCTGGCGTCCCGGATAAGCGGCCATAGCCCCCATCGCCTGCGGATAGGCGTTGGCCATCGTGCCGTGCAGAAGGCTGGTCAGAAAGCGCCGGTCGCCCTTTGCCGTCAGGTGCCGCAGCAGCCATACCATCGGAGACCCCCCGTCTGCGGTAAAGATCGCGTCGTCCGCGGCCAGCCGGTCCAGCGCATGGGTCACGAACTGCGGGTGGATCAGCGATGCATCGCTTTCCTCGGCTTCGTGCTTATATCCTTCCAGATCTTTCGCCCACTGCTTGCGGCTCTTGTCCAGATGGGTTGTGTCGGTCTTCTGGTCCAGCCGCCCCAGCAAAGCCTCGATAGTGGGGCCGACATCGCCGACCAGACCCATGCCCACCGGCGCGCGGCGTCCGATGTGGGACGGGTCGCGGTCAACCTGAACGATTTTGTCCTGACCGGGATAGAACTGCGTATAGGCGAAATCGGTCCCAAGGCAGAGCATGATATCGGCGGCGTCCACCGCCTCGACCCCGGCCTTGTTGCCAAGGATGCCGATCATGCCGATGTTGTGGTCGTTGCCCCGTTCGATGAATTCCTTGGACCGGCTGGTGTGGGCGATGGGCGCACAGAGCTTCTCCGCCAGCGCCAGCAGCTGAGGTTTCGCGTCGCGCGCGCCGATCCCGGCATAAAGCGTCACGGTGCCCGCAGCATTCAACCGTTCGGCCAGCGCATCCAGCTCGTCATCGGCGGGGCGCAGGCGTGACTTGGGTCGGTGGACGGACCAGGGCAGGGCGTCCTTGGTGGTTTCCTCGAAAATGTCGCCGTTGACGATGACGACGGCAACGCCGCCCTTGGTCAGGGCCGCCTGTGCGGCCTGCACGACGATCCGCCGCGCCTGATCGGGGTGCGAGATGTATTCGCAGAACACGCTGCATTGTTCGTAGATCTTGCGTTGGTTAAGTTCTTGGGGGAAGCCCAGACCGGCTTCGGTGCGGGCGACATCGGTAGCGATCAGGACGACGGGCGCGCCGTTGCGGTGGCTTTCGAAGATGCCGTTGACGAAGTGCAACGTACCCGGCCCGCAGGTGCCAGCGCAGACCGCCAGCTCTCCGGTGAAGAAGGCCTCGCCGCCGGCGGCCAGACCGCCGACCTCTTCATGGCGGACGTGGACCCAGGCCAGGTCGGATTTGCGCACGGAGTCGGTGAAGTGGTTGATCGTGTCGCCCACGATGCCGTAGCAGCGCTTCGCGCCTGCCTGGACAAGAGCGTCGACGACAACGTCTGAAACTTTGGTCATATCTGTAGTCCTTAAAGGGTCGTTTAGCTTGCGCGGACGCGTGCCAAGTCAATGGCAGGACGGAAACTATCCGCCCGCGCCGCGCGCCAGAAATCCGCATAGATTGTGTCGTCAGGCGCCTCCCGCAGCGCGCCTTCAGCAAGGAAGGTCGCGATCCGGTCCATCGGCAATGCCCGTTCGGGGCCTCTGCTTTGCATCAGGTGGTGGGGTTCAAGCTGCCCGGGATGGTCCAGCCCGGCGGAGGCGACGATCTCCATCAGCGCATCCACCGTCTTTTCGTGGAACCGGGCCGAGCGTTCGCCCTGCACCTCCGGGATCAGCCCGCGTTGCCGCGCCGGTTCCTGCGCGGTGACACCAGTGGGGCAGGTGCCCAGGTGGCAGCGCTGCGCCTGGATACACCCGACCGAAAACATGAAGGCCCGCGCCGCGTTGCACCAGTCCGCGCCCTGAGCGATGTTGCGCGCCAGCCCCATCCCGGAATAGACCTTGCCGCTGGCCGCCAGCCGGATCTGCGACTTCACGCCTGCACCGACCAGCGCGTTGCGCATCAGGACCAGACCTTCGGACAGGGGCATGCCGACCCAGTCGGACAGCTCCAGCGGGGCCGCACCGGTCCCACCTTCGCCGCCGTCCACGACGATAAAGTCGGGGTGAATGCCGGTCTCGATGATCGCCTTCATGATGGCAAAGGGTTCGTGCGGCTGACCGATGCACAACTTCAGGCCAACGGGCTTGCCGCCGGACAGGTCGCGCATCTTGGCGGCAAATTCCAGCATCTCGATCGGGGTGGAAAAGGCCGAATGGCCGCGCGGCGACAGGCAGTCCTCGTGCGCGGGCACTTGGCGGATCTTGGCGATTTCATCTGTCACCTTGGCGGCGGGCAGCAGGCCGCCGTGGCCGGGTTTGGCCCCTTGGCTCAGCTTGATTTCGGTCATCTTGACCTCTTCACGCTGCGCGGTTTCCGCGAATTTTTCGGGGTCAAAGTTGCCGTCCTTGTCGCGCGCGCCGAAGTAGCCAGAACCCACTTCCCAAACGATGTCGCCACCGTTTTCCAAGTGGTAGGGTGACAGCCCGCCTTCGCCGGTATCGTGGTAATAGCCGCCCTTCTTCGCGCCCAGGTTCAGCGCCCGGACCGCATTGGCCGAAAGCGCGCCAAAGCTCATGGCCGAAATATTCAGGACCGAGGCCGAATAGGGCTTGCTGCACTGGTCGGAGCCGACCTCGACGCGGGGCGATTTGACCGGGTTCTGGGTCGGAGAGATGGAGTGCCCGATCCAGTGATAGCTGTCCGCATCGGTGTCCCGCTCGGTCCCGAAGGGCTGGGTGTCGGTGGCCCCGTCCGCACGGGCGTGAACCAGATTGCGCGCCGCCAGAGAGAACGGCTTGCCGTCCAGGTCCCCCTCGACGATGTAGCTGTGCAGGTAGGGGCGCAGGTCGTAGAACAACCACCGGATCCGGCCCGCGACAGGATAGTTGCGGGTGATCGTCCAGCGGGACTGAAAGGTGTCGTAGATCCCCAGCAGCACGACGGCCGCCATCAACAGTCCGAACACGACCCAGCCCTGGAAAATGGCGATCATCAGAAGGGCCGCCGCCACGACAGGCACGACCGCACGTTTCGCCATATCAAGAAGGCTTTCAAAGGTGATATTCATGTCGTGTTCTCTCATGTTGGGGTGTTCACTCTACTTGGGCGACTTGTCTTTGAAGTCAGCTACCCAGTTTGCATCAATGTATCGGGTTTCTTACATTTTTTTCAGGTGGGTCCGGGGGCCGCAATTTCGCTTGCGTGGATCGGGCCATGATCTCAAAGTTTCAGGCAAACGCAATCTTGGACAGATGCAAGCGCAAGAGGGGGGGAGCGATGGGAAACCTAATGCACAAACCCGTGCCAGCCTCGCATTTCGACCTATCTGACCGACACTTGTGAAACCCGGGGCCGGGGTCTGACCCACGCGAAGACCCCGGCTGTCCGAACCAGCGAAGGATTGAAACAATGGACGTCACACAGATCATCCTGCACGATCACGCCGAACAGCGCCGCCTGTTTTCCGCGATCAGCGAAATCGACCCGAAAGAAACCAAGGCACTGGCAGCGATCTGGAACCGGCTGAAAAATCTGCTCGATTCCCATGCCGAGGCAGAAGAGCGGTTCTTTTACCCGGACCTTTTGAAGGTCGGAACCGGCGGTGGCGATGCCGACGACGCCGAGGAAGAAACCCGCGACGCCATCGACGACCACAACGACATTCGCGACACGGGCGAAGCGGTGCAGAAGCACGAGGTCGGCTCGCCCGATTGGTTCGAGGCTGTCTCTGCCTGCGAGGTCGCCAACAGCGATCACATGGGGGAAGAGGAACGTCAGGGTCTGGTGGACTTCCGCAAGCACACCTCGCTGGAAGACCGTCACAAGCTGGGCGTCCAGTTCCTCGCGTTTCAATGCGCGCACATGATGGGCGTCCCGGTCGAGGACAAGGACGTGGACGCCTACATCGACGACCCGGCGCAGACGCTGCGCGACGTCTGACCAGGGGCCACCAAGAATTGCGCGGCGTCGCATTGGCGCGGGGACGACCCGCGCCGTCGTGGCCGTCTGACCGGCTCAAGGGTCGCGTGATGGAAAGGGCGCTGCTGGTCCTGCACGAGCTGATCGTCGTCGGGTGGTCTTGCCCCCTGATCCCGTAACAGGGGCTTGTTGGATTAGGCCGACATTCTGGTCACCCTGTCCATCCTTGCTTGAACCTGCGTGCGTTATCCGATGCTGGAATGGCGCCGTTGGCGGCTTCAGAAGATCTCGATGTACTCAAAGAGCGCAGCTTTCTGCTCTCGAAAATCGTTCGGGTCTCTTTGATCAAAGCGTCCAATCTGGTCGTCCGCACCGTCCTTTCCGGTGCTGTGCGGCGCCACGCGTGGACCCAGCTGCAGCACCCGGCGTATCGACCGAACGGCAGGATCGTGAGCATGGCTGGCTATGAAAGCAGGCTTCGCTGTCATGTTCTCACCGGCCACTGTGCGGAAAATGAATGCTTTACGCATCGCCTCGTTTTCTTACTTAAGACGCTCCAGGTCACGCCGCAGCTGCGCCCACTCAGCTGCCTCAGATTTGCTCTGATCTATTGCCGCAGCCGACCCTGCCGCCAGCAATTCAAAGTGCCACGTCTTCAGCTGGCCTGGGGTGATCCGCAGTTCCTTCGACAAGCTCGCATAGGTAGGAGAGCCGGCCCCCGCCTGTTCCTATCCGCCGGCGTAAACAGCATTCCTCTTCGTCATGTTTTTCTCCCGGTTCTGAAGTTTCATTAGCCCCAATTCCGGGATCAGGGGGCACTTTCACCGCAGGATCGTCGCGACCTTCCGCATCCAATTCGTTCGGTATAAAGCGAGCTGTCGCGCTTTGGCGCGCGTCGCCACGCCGCGTTCGAACCCTACACCCTTCGCGCGCGGCGTTCAGCCTTTCGCCAGTAGGGCGGCTTCTGGACTTTCGCGGCAAGGATCACCAATGTCCGTAAAGCCCAATACGCCAGCTTTTCGCTCTTTAGAATTGCCGATCGGTGGTCATTTTAGCGGCTTCGACCGGCGTCGGCAGTCAGCGCGGTCAGCCTGTAGAAGCCATGCGCCATCTTGGTGAACGGCGTGAGCAGGAAAAACGTCAGAACCGCCCCAAGATGGATCGCCAGCAAGACCGGCATAACCGACGTCTGACCGAGCGCATATAGAGCCAGCCCACTGAAGCCTGTGAAACCCAGCAGCCCGATAAAGGCCACCTCTTTGCCGAAGGCACCGGAAGCGCCCAACTTACGGTCCGAGCGCAGCTTCAACCGGATCATCTCGAAACATCCCACCACCAGCAAAAGTCCACCGGACAGGCCCAGCAGTTTCGGCAAGGAGAACAGCCCATAGGGCGCAGGCATGTCGAATATGTAATGCATCACGGTCGCAGTACTGGTGGAGGCAAAACAGAGCAGGAAACCGTACATGACCGCCTGGTGAACCGCGCGGCGGGCGTGGGTGAACCGATCCTCGTCTTCGTAATTGCAGCCGTCGCCATGCCCGCCCTTGAGGTTCTTCATGTTGGCCGCCTGGCGCAGCGCCTCAATCAGATGCGCGGGCCGGAATGGACCGGCGCCGATGTGACGCCAATAGCGGCGAAGGCTGATGGCGATGCTGAGCAGCGGGAACAGGAAGGCCGGCACGAAGATCGCGACCATCGCGTTGTGCGACAGCACCGCATAGAATCCATCTCCCCCCGCCGACGCCAGAGCGCGGGCCGCCCAAAACAACAAGGCAAACCCGATGACGGTGGCAACAGCGATCAGCACGCCGTTTTTCTGAAACGCCTTTCCGGCGGCGCGGGGGAAGGCGAGTTCCTCCCAGCTGTCCTGCCGCACGTTTGCCAGCGCCTGTGGCAGGTTCAGGTCGAATTCATGCGGGGCGGTGTATTGGCAGGCGTAGTAGCAGCCCCGGCAATTGTGACAGAGGTTCGCTAGCTGCGTCAGATCTCCATCGCTGAACGCACGTTCGGCGTGCAGGGCAGGGAAGACCGAACAGTAACCTTCGCAATAGCGGCAGGCGTTGCAGATCTCGGCTTGGCGACGGGCTTCCTGAAGAAGATCAGTTTGCATTTGCATGGGCCGCGGCCTCCTTGCCTGCGATGCGTCCGAAGACGGTTCCGATGGTCATGCCGAACCCGGCAAGGTAGCCTTGGCCAAGGATCGACCCGGCCATGGTTTCACCCGCCGCCCAGAGGTTCGTGACGGGACGATTGCCGATGGCGCATTGCGCGGTCTCGTCGACCTTCAGGCCGAGATAGGTAAAGGTCACGCCGGTGCGTAAGCTGTAGCCGTAGAACGGCGGTTCAGTGATCGGGCGCGCCCAGTTGGTCTTGGGCGGGGTGAGGCCGGTGGTCGTCACACCATCCAGTTCTGTGGGATGAAAGCCCGAGGTGTCGCCGCAAGCGTCGTTGAATGCGCTCACAGTCTGCACCAGCGCGTCGGCGGGCAGGCCCATCTTGTCGGCCAGCTCCTCCAGCGTGTCCGCCTTGATCGGCGGGAAGACCGAGGGCATGAACAGCTCCAGCGACTTGGCGTCGATGATCACATAGCCCACCTGATCGGGCTCCGCGGCAAGAAGGCGGCCCCAGATGGCGTAGCGCTTGGGCCAGACGTCTTCGCCTTCGTCGTAAAAGCGCTGCGCGTCCTTGTTCACCACGATGGAAAACGGCACACAGTCGAGCCGGGTGACGATGCCGCCGTCGAATTTCGGCGCGCGCCCGTCGATGGCGACGGCGTGGCATTGCGTCGGGTCGCCCACCTGCTCGATGCCCTGATCCAGCAGATCGGCCAGCACCACGCCACGATTGTAGGGCGTGCCGCGAATGAGGAAGTTCTTCGCCGCTGGCCCCCAAGCGCGGGCGAGCCAATCGGTGTCGGCCTGAAACCCGCCCGAGGCGACAACAACAGCCTTCGGCGTGATCGTATGTGTCTGACCGTTCTGAGTATAGTCGATGCGGGTTACACGATCATCGTCCAGCTCCAGATGCGTGACGGCGGCCTCGTATTCCACCTGAACCCCCAGCTTTTCAGCAGTGAGATAATAGGCGTTCACGAGGCTCTTTCCGCCCCCGAGGAAGAAGGCATTCGTCCGCGCCAGCGACAGCGTCCCCGAAAGCGACGGCTGAAAGCGCACGCCGTGTTCTTCCATCCATGGCAGGCATTCCTCTGATGTGCGGATAGCCAGCCGGGCAAGCCCCTCGTCGGTCTTGCCGCCGGTGACTTTCATCAGGTCGGCGAGGTATTCTTCCTCGGTGTAGTTGTCGACGAGCGGCCCGAGCGGACCATGGTGCATGCAGCGAAAATTGCGGGTGTGGCGGGAGTTGCCGCCGCGATAGGGCTTTGGCGCGGTCTCAAGGATTAGAACGCGCGCCCCGGCCTCGGCGGCCGTAATGGCAGCGCAAAGCGCCGCGTTGCCGCCGCCGATGATGGCGATGTCTGGGGAGGTCACAGCAGGTCTCCGTCATAGCTGGGGGTCTTGTGGCTGCTGGCGCGCAAATCGCGGACGCGCACACGCTGGGCGGCCTCGATATGGGCGCGCATCGCCGCTTCGGCGAAGGCGCCGTCCCGCGCCTTTATCGCGTCGAGAATGCCGAAGTGTTCCTCGGCGGCCTTCCTGGCGCGGTCGGGTTCGGTCAGCGTCGTCGGGCCGAGGATCATCAGCGCCTTCTGCAGTGCGTGGATGGACCGGGCGAGAAAGCGGTTCTTGGCCGCGTCCAGCAGCGCCGCATGGAACTGACGGTTCAGGATGAACGCCTCGGGCGCGTTGCCCAGCGTGGCCATCTGCTGATTCATGTCGATCAGTTCCTCGATTTCAATGTCAGATGCCGCGCGTGCCGCCAGTCGGGCGGCGGTGCCTTCGAGCACGGCGCGCATCTCATAAAGCTCCATCACCTCGGCATAATCGAGCCTGCGGATGGTGGCGCCGTGACGCGGCACATGGGTGACAATGCCGTCGGCCTCGAGCTGACGAATGGCTTCGCGCACGGGGGTGCGGGACACGCCAAGCCGGTCCGCCAGTTCGGTTTCGCGCAGCCGGTCGCCGGGATTCAGCCGGCCTTCGCGCAATTCGGTCAGGAGGCGCAGATAGGCACCGTTGCCCTGCGGGGCGCTGTCGTCATCCATGGTCATCAGCCCTTGGTTCAGTATTGTATCCGGGTGGATACAAGCGTATGCATTAAGCGTCAAGACTGTCAGGAGGCCGGTTTGCGCAAACATTTATCTCATCCCCATGCGCGGCGCGCGTTGACCTTCGGTCTGGCGGCGATTGGCACGGCATTGTTCTGGTGGCTGGCCCTGCCGCTGCCATTTCTGTTTGGACCGCTGGCCTTTTGCCTTGCGGGCGCATTGGCGCATTTGCCGCTGAAAGGGTTCGGGCAGGTGTCGGTGGCGGCGCGCACGATCCTTGGGGTCGCCGTGGGCGCGTCGATCACACCGCAGGTCATCGCAGAGCTGCCGCGCATGGCGCTGTCGGTGGCGATGATCCCGGTCTTCATCGCGTTGATTGCCCTTGTCGGCGTCCCGTTCTTTCGCAGGATCTGGGGCTTTGATGCGCCCACGGCCTATTACGCGGCCATGCCCGGCGGCCTTCAGGACATGGTGATCTTCGGCACCGAGGCGGGGGGCAATCCACGCGCGCTGTCGCTGATCCACGCGACACGGGTGTTGATCATCGTGACCCTCGCGCCCTTTATCCTCAGCCATTTTTACGGCGCACCTTTAACCAATCCCATCGGCGCGCCGGTGGCCGACCTGCCCTGGTACGAGCTGCTGATCATGGTCGCCGCCGCGTGGATCGGCTGGAAGGGCGGCGAACGGCTGGGCCTGTTCGGGGCGTCGATCCTCGGGCCGATGATCGTGACGGCGACCCTGTCGCTGGCGGGACTCGTGCATTTCCGCCCGCCCGCCGAGGCGATCCTGGCGGCGCAGTTCTTTATCGGCTGCGGCATCGGCGTGCATTTTCTGGGTGTCACATGGGGCGAGCTGACGCGCGTGGTCGCGGCAGGTGTGGCCTATGTGCTGGTGCTGGCGGTGCTGGCCGCCGGGTTCTCCGGGCTGGTGACGGCGCTGGGGCTGGGCGACCCGGTGCCCGCCTTCCTGGCCTTCGCGCCCGGTGGGCAGGCCGAGATGACGGTGCTGGCGATCGTCACCGGCGCGGACCTTGGCTTTGTCATCACCCACCACCTGACGCGCATCGTGATCGTGATCGTCGGCGCGCCAGTGGTGGCGGGGCTTATCGCTCGTAGACGGAAGGATTGACCATGTGGATCGGCGCGCCCTGGGCGTAAGCATTTACCTGCGTGAAAATGTCGGCGAACTGCTTGTCGTACTCGTCCTCGGTAACGAACCCAATATGGGGTGTCGCGATCAGGTGCGGATGCGCCAGCAACGGGTCGGCGGGGTCGCGCAATGGCTCGGCATCAAAGACGTCGATGGCGGCCATGCCGGGGCGACCCGCGTTCAACCCGTCCAGCAGCGCGCCTGGGGCGATCAGCCCCGCGCGTGAGGTGTTCACCAGAACCGACTTCGGGCCCATACCGGCTAGGTCTTCCTTGGTGACGGTCCCGCGGGTTTCCGGCGTCAGCCGCAGGTGCAGGGAGACCACGTCGCTTTCGGCAAAGAATGCCGCGTGGCTCGGCGCGACGGTTTCGCCGTCCGCTTGTGCGCGGGCGCGCCCGGCTTCGGAGGACCACCAGACCACATCCATCCCGAAGGCACGCGCATAACTGGCCACGACCCGCCCAATGCGGCCATAGCCGTACAGGCCCAGTGTCCGGCCGCGCAGGGTCCGGCCAACACCCATCTGCCACCCGCCCGCCTTGGCGCTGGCCATCTGCTGCGGCAGTTGTCGCATGGCGGCAAGGATCAGCGCGAAGGTCAACTCCGCTGCGGCGTAATTCGCGCCATCAGCGCCCTTGTTAGAACACAGCAGCACGCCCGCATCGGTGCAAGCGTCCACATCCACATGCGGCCAGGCCCCGCGCTGCGAGATCAGCCGCAGGTTCGGCAACCGTTCCAGCAGATCGCGGGTGACATGGGTGCGCTCGCGGAACAGCACAACGCAGTCCGCCTCAACAAGCCGCGCGGCCAGGGCCGCAGGATCGGGTTCATGATCGGTCCAGACAGTGACGTCGTGATCCGCCAGCAGGTCGAAACAGGGCAATCCGCGCAACGTGTCAAACCAGTCGTCGAGAATGTGGACCTTCATGTCGTGGTCTTTCAGAAACTGCCAGAGAGCGCCTTGATCGCGCGGCTGACCCGGTCATGCAAGAGGATCAGGTCAGCCTTGTCGGGCGCATCTTCGGCAATGCGCTTCGACAGGTCGTTGCGCGTTTCTTCCAGATCGCGGCGTGCGCGGGCGAGTTTTTCGAAATCGCTCATGGTTGGCTCCTCAGTGCGACAGCAAAACGGGGATGGTGCTGCGTGACAGGATTCCTGTGGTCACACCGCCCAGGAAATCCTCGCGAAACTTGGAATGCTCATAGGCGCCGAGCACCAACAGGGATGGGTTATGCTTGACGCACCATGCCAGGATCGTCTCCGCCACCGGGTGCGTGGTCGGCCAATCGTGCTGCGTCGCCTCGACCCCATGGCGGGACAGGTGCACCATCAGGTCGTCGATGGGCCAAGAATTGCGCGGCCCGACGGTCAGCACACTGACGCGACCATCATCTTCGAGCAGACGCAGACTGTCGGACAGCGCGCGCGCGGCGGCCCGGCCTCCATCCCAGGCGAGGGCCGCATGGCTGTGCGTGGCGCCAGCGTCATAGCCCGCAGGCACAACGATGACCGGTCGGCCCGATAGAAGCGCAATACGGTCAGGATGTAGCGTGACGTGTTCGTCATCGGTGTCGGACCGTGCGCCGACAATCAGCATGTCGTAATGGCGTGCAGCTTCGGACAGGACGGTATCGACGCGGCCCGTGACCTCTTTGAGTTGCAAGGCATTGGCCAGTTCAAGCGCTGTGCGTTCCGCCTCGAACCGGTCTTCGATCTCGCGCAGGATCCCCGTGTTGGCGGCGTCCAGCAGGGCGCGGGCTTCTTTCGGGATCCAGCGCGAGCGTTTGTCGATCACCTCGTGGCCGCTATGAGCCAGCATGGCGGTGACATGTGCGCCCAGGCGGTCGGCCAACGAGGCTGCGTAGCGCAGGGCCGCCACCGATCCGTCAGAGCCGTTGAAGGCTACAAGTAGGTTCATCACCGGCATGTCAGTGCCCTTTCCAGACAGAGGCGGGCACGTAAACCTGCCCATCCGCCAGCTTGCGCGCAGTGCGCAGCAGTCCGGCGGAGTTCAACGTGAATTGGTCGTTCATCTCGAAATCGACCAGCACTTCGATGGTGCCAGAGGCGTGTTCCAGCACCACGTTCGCAGGGCCGGTGGCCGGGCATTCGAGCATTCCGTCCGCCACCGTCCCGGGGGTCAGCGCGCAAGAGGCAAGGCATTGCGAGCCGGTGACAGCCATCGACGGGTGCGTCGTCCAGGGCATGAAATACCGCGTTGCGATTGTGCCGCCGTCGCGGGCGGGGGCGAGCAGGCCGAACTTCGGCGTCACCGATTTCGACACGTCACCCATACCCATCGCGGCCCCGGCTTGCAGGCGGATCGCCTCCATACGGGCAAAGAAGTCTCGGTTTTCGTCCAATTCCTGTACAGTTTCATAGCCGGTCAGGCCGAAATCCGACGCACGGGCGATGACCATGGGCATCGCTACATCCATGCAGGTCACCTCGATCCCATCGAACGTATCGCGCAGGTTGCCGCTGGGCAGAAAGGCTCCGGTTGACGATCCGACCACGCCCATGAAGCTCAGCGCGATGGGCGCCGCCGTGCCCGGAACGCCCGCGATCGCGGCGTCGCCGTCATAGCGCATGGTGCCGCCCGGCGTCTGGACCCGGGCCAGCACCCGCGCGCCGGTGTTGACGGCACGGATTTTCACTTCGGTCTCATCCCCGGTTGGGGTGATCAGCCCCATTTCAACCGCCGCTGGGCCGACGCCCGACAGGATATTGCCGCAGGTCGGTTTGAAATCCACCAGCCGATCCTCGACCGAAACCTGCGCAAAGAAGTAATCCACGTCCGCCCAGTCATCGTCCGAAGCTGAGAGCATGGCGACCTTGGTGGTCACTGCCACACCGCCGCCGATACCGTCGATGTTGATCGCATGGCCAGACCCGATGGCGGCCAGAAGCACCTCCGCCAGCGTTTCACGATCCTGCGGCAGGTCCTTGCGGTTGAAGTACGGCCCGCGAGACGTACCGCCGCGCATGAAGACGAAAGGAATGCCTGTCTGTGTCATATCATTCACTCCGTTGGATTACTTAAGCGGCCAGGGCAGATCGACGGCGTGCTGCAGCAGCCCCGGCGGGAAGTCGCGGTTCAGCGCGCCCGCCATGACACACATCAGCGCAATGCCAGCGGCGGTCAGGATCAGCGTCTTGGGCCATCCGGCCTGCGCGCGAACCCGCAGGAACGACACGAGGAAACCCAGCAGCGCGAGGATGAAGCCGATGAAATACGTTGCCACGATCAGACCCAGGAACCACGCCAGCGTGCTCCAAAGGCCATAAGGTGCATCTGCATCTTCTCCGGCCAGTTCCTTGTCGGCAAAGACAGCATCGGTTTCGGGGCGCAGGATCATCTGCACCAGCAGGATCAACAGGGCCGCCAAGGTGATGCCACCAATGACCAGCGGCACGATCTTGTCCGTCATGTTGTAGTCGGGGATCATGTTCGCGTTGATCAGCGCGGCGACCACATAGGCCATGATGATCAGCAGGAAGACCATTGGGGCGCGCTTGGAACCCGATTTCACATCGCCTTCGGCCATGATGGATTTCGCCTGACGCAGGCCCAGCACGACCGAGACAACGGTCACGATCAGCAGCACGATCACGATGGGTGAGAAGATATAGCTCATGCCCTCTTCGAACGAGCTGCGGAACCGGAAGGACGCGATCTGGAACGCCTGGTTGGAGAATTTCTCGACCGGGTTGGACAACACGAAACCGATCAGGAAGGCGGGGCGCGACCAGTCGAAGCGGCGCAGGAAAATGCCGATCAGGCCGATTGCGAACAGCGCGAGGATATCTTCGAAGTTCTGACCCGACTGGAACGCCGCGAAAGAGATCAGCATGAAGAGGAAGGGCGCGAGATAGGTGAAGCGGATGGTGGTCAGCTTGGCGATGCCGCCCGACGCCGCGATGCACAGCAATGTGCCAACCACGTTGGCCAGCGCCAGCAGCCAGACGATGGAATAGGTGATGTCCAGGTTATCGCGCAGCATGGACGGGCCGACTTCGATATCGCCGGACCCCAGCAGCGCGATGGCGCCGATGAAAATCGCCATGGAGCCGGAACCCGGAATGCCGAACAGCAGGGTAGGGACAAGTCCGCCGCCTTCTTTGGCGTTGTTCGAGCTTTCCGGCCCGATCACGCCGCGGATCTCGCCCTTGCCGAACTGGCTCTTGTCCTTGGTGGTCTGAACGGCATGGCCATAGGCGATCCAGTCGACGACCGAGCCGCCGAGGCCCGGGATCACGCCGATGACGACTCCGATCAGAGAACAGCGGACCGAAAGCCATTTGTTGGCAACCCAGTCCTTCACGCCTTCGCCCCAGCCAGCGCCCAGCTTGGCGTCCTTGGCGATGGAACGGTCCTGCCGCAGCAGCGAAATGATTTCCGGCACGGCAAAGATGCCAAGTCCGACAATCACCAGCTTCAGCCCGTCCGTGAGGTAGGGGATGTCATAAGACGCCATGCGCAGCGAGCCGCCCGCGTCCGCCTCACCGATGGTGCCGATCAACATGCCGAGGCCCGCCGCCGCCAGCCCCTTGAGCGCGACACGACCGGCAAGGACGGCGACCATGGACAGGCCAAGGATCGAGATCATCAGCATTTCCGGCAGGCCAAAGGCCAGCACCAGTGGCCGCGCCACGATGATGAAGATCGTCAGGAAGGCCGCGCCGACCAACCCGCCGAACAGCGACGAGGTGAACGCCGCGGACAGCGCTCGCGCCGCCTGACCTTTCTTGGCCAGCGGAAAGCCGTCGAGCACCGTGGCCTGTGAAGCGGAACTGCCGGGAATGCCCATCAGAACAGAGGCGAAGGTGTCCGAGGTCGGCACAACGGCCACCATGCCCACCATCAACGCGAGGCCCAGAACCGGGTCCATGCCGAACATGAAAGGCAAAAGCAGTGAAAGCCCGGCGATGCCGCCAAGGCCCGGGAAAACACCCACTGCCAGGCCCATCACCACGCCGAGAACGAGGTATCCCAGGACTTCAGGTTGTAGAATCAGGGCCCATGCCTGGCCAAGCGCAGGCAGGGCGGTGGCGAACATTTCCATCGCACCGGCTTTCGATTTTGAATGTTGGGAAAAATGATTCAGACGGCCCCGCGCCGATCTGGCGCGGGGCCGCAGGGGTGGTGCTTATTTCAGCGACACGCCGTAGGAGTCTTGCAGCCAGTTCTTCACGAAAGCTTTCGCCTCGGGCGACACGGTCGTGCCGGCTTCGGTGGCTGTTTTGGCGTTGGCGCCGACGAAGACCTCGTATTTGCCGACGCGCTTGCTGGCGATTTCCGGGAAGTCCGGACGGTTGCGCACTGCATCAAACGCGTCAGAGTAGGTCTTCGCGACGTCGTCCGGGGTGCCGTTGGGCAGGAAGGCGATCTTTTGCACCGGGAAACCGGCCACGAAGAAAGCTTTCCATGCATCCCATGCTTCGCCGGAGGTCTCGCAGCCATCTGTGGCCTCGCAAACTTCCTTGAAGGTCGGAATATCCGGGAAGGTCGGGTCACGCACGATGTTGCCCGCGTCGTCCAGCGCACCCCAGGTCATCATCGGCACGGCCTTGCCCTGCGCGACCAGCTCGGCGGAGGCACCGAGGTAAGCCGACGAGGTCTGGTAGTCGATGGTGGCCTCGCCGCGTTCGAACATCAGGCGACCGTCACCGCGCCCCTTGATGCCAAAGACCGGCTCGACGTTCATGCCAAGCATTTCCCATGCCAGCAGCGGTACGAGGTCGAGGCGCGTCGCCCCCTGCGAGCCGTAGATGAAGTCGACGTCTTTGAGATTGTTCGCGGAGCCGTCAAACTTCTCGCCGTCTTTTGGGTTGAGGTACGCGACACCGCCGGTACCGGACGACATGACCGGCACCCAGTCGGAATATTCATAACGTACGCGCGGATCATCCAGCAGGAAGGGGAACTGGGTGGACCCGGACGTGCCGAAAATCAGAGTGCCCTCATCATATTCCTGTTCCTGGAACCAGTTCGCACCCTTGGTGGAGCCTGCGCCCGGCATGAATTTCACCACAACGGTAGGGTTGCCAGGCAGTTCTTCGGACAGAAGCGGCGCAAAGAAGTTGGCCCATTTGGCCGAGCCCCCGGTTTCCGAGAACGGGATCACCCATTCAACCGTCTTGCCGGAAAGGTCGATCTCGGCGAGCGTCGGGGATGCCAGAAGGGTGGCTGCGGCAACTGAGGCTGCGAGTGTCTTGATGGTCATTGGTTTCCTCCCGTAGACCTGTCGCGCCGGGACAAAGGCCCGACGGTTCATGTATTTCGTATCAAGGGAATGATTCCCTCCTCCAATGTCGGCACCATGCCGTCTCAACCTTGCGCGAAACTTGCGCATCATGACAAAGATGTAGGCATGCGTATCGCTGTGATCGAAGATAACGAAGCATTGGCCCAGGGGATCGCCTTTCGGTTGCGCGGCAGAGGCCATGCGGTGGACCTTCTGCACGATGGGTACGAGGCGGACGCGTTCCTGTCTCGCGAAGGCGCGGATCTGGTGGTGCTGGACCTGAACCTGCCGGGCATGGACGGGATAGACCTGCTGCGCGCATTGAGACTGCGCGGCGACGGCACGCCGGTGATCCTGCTGACCGCGCGCTCTGAAACGGCGGAGCGGGTCGCGGGGCTGGATGCCGGAGCGGACGACTACCTGACGAAACCCTTCGAGATGGATGAACTGGAAGCGCGGCTGCGCGCCATGGCCCGGCGCAAGAACCTGGAATTCGCGGCGCGGGATACATTGGGGCCGCTGGTTTTCGACCGGACGGGCCGCCAGGTGCTGAAGGACGATCAGCCGCTCGACATTCCGCGCCGGGAGATCGCGACGCTGGAATGCCTGTTCGAACGGCGGCGGCGGATCGTGTCGAAGTCGGAACTGATCACCCATGTCTACGGCACCGGCTCCGACGCAGAAGACAGCGCCATCGAGCCGCATGTCTCGCGCCTGCGCAAGCGGCTCGAACCTTATGGCATCAGGATCAAGACCGCGCGCGGACTGGGTTACATGCTGGAGATTGACTCTCCATGAAGTCGATGTCGCTGCGTCTGCGGCTGTTCCTCGTCATTTTGCCGCCGTTGTTCGTGGTCTCGGCGCTACTGGGATGGTGGCGGTTCGAGGTGGCGCAGGAAACGTCGGAGGAGCTGTTCGACCGTTCCCTGGTCTCTGCGGCCCTGGCCATTTCACGCGATGTGGCCATTTCCGAAGGGGATGCGCTGTCGCCCAGCACCCGGCGTGTCATCTCGGATGCCGGGGGCGGCGAGGTGTTCTACCACGTCACCGGTCCCGGCGGCGTCTACGTGACCGGCTATGCTTATCCGCCGCGTCCCGAAACGCCCGTCGCACGGGATCTGCCGTTCTACTATTTCGCGACCTACCGCGGCGAGGACATGCGCGTCATGCGCATGATCGAAAACCGCACCATCGGAACATTGACCGGCGACACGGTCGTGACGGTGTGGCAGCGCGTCAGCGACCGCCGGGCTTTTGCCCGGGAACTGGCCTTCCGCGCAGCGGCGCTGATTTTCGGTTTGATGGCGGCGCTTGCCTTGATCATCTGGTTCGGTGTGCAGATAGGTCTGCGCCCCCTGAATGATCTGGAGGCCGCGATCCGACGACGCTCTCCCGAAGATCTCGGCCCGATCCGCCGTGCGGTGCCGCATGAAGTGTCTGATATCGTTTCGACGCTGAACCGTCTTTTGGGGCAGGTTCAGGATAGTTTCGAGGCGCATCAAGCCTTTATTTCGGATGCAGCGCACCAGTTGCGCAATCCCGCAGCTGCGATCCTGACCCTGGCCGAAGCGCTTCCGCACGTGCATGACGCGGCGGAGCGGGCACACTGCGAAGAACAATTGGTAGATGCGGCCCGCAAATCCGCGCGGCTTTCAGAACAATTGCTGTCCCTGGAACGCCTGCGATACGATGAAAGCACAGGGATGGCACCTTTCGACCTGAACACGGTCGTCGAAGATGTCTGCCGCGCCTTCGCCGCCAAGGCGCTATCTCGTGATCTGGACTTTGCTTTTGCACCGTCCGAGGAACCTCTTTTGGTTCTTGGCAATTCCGTTCTCGTTGGCGAGGCCTTGATCAATCTTCTCGAGAATGCGCTGAAGCATGGCGGAGGAGAGATGACCGCAATCAACGTCCGGACATCTTCGGACGAGGAGGGTGTCATGATCACGGTCGACGATGACGGGTTCGGCATTCCGCCCGACAAGGTCAGCACAGCCTTTCGCCGTTTCTCGCAGTTGCAGTATGGCGAGGGGACCGGGCTGGGGCTTGCCATCGTTGAACAGGTGATGGTCAGACACGCAGGACGCGTCGATCTTGTTCCGAGCGAGACGGGAGCGACGTTTTGTCTTTGGTTTCCTCGCGTCGTAAAGGCCTGAGACACGAGCATCATTTCAGCCGCGTGTGCACCGTGGCTCGGCCAGACGACTGCGTGCCGGATGGTCAGGACATTGACCATCCGATCTGAAAGGTCCCTCGGAGGGACACCACTTGAAACACTCTCACGCCATGTCCTGAAAACAAGTGGGGTTGAGACCGGCATCCGCTGCGCCGAATAGGGAGGTCGGCTCTGGTCCGATCTAAATCAACTTTTCGGCGCTCATCAGGACGCCGTCGGCATCGGCGTAGATCCAGTTTCCCGGGGCGATCCGAACTCCGCCCAGTTCCACAGTCCCACCGACCTTGCCGAGCCCATCCTTGGCACTTTTCACGGGCGAGGTGCCTAATGCGAAGACCAGTGTATCCATTGCAGCGATCTCGGCACTATCTCGGATGGCACCGCTGATAACAACACCTGCCCAGCCGTTGGAAATCGCCAGATCGGCCAACATGTCGCCGAGCACGGCGATCCGGGTCGAGCCGCCAGCATCCACGACAAGCACGCGCCCCTCTCCGGGTGTTTCCAGCTGTCCACGCAAGGCCGTGTTGTCCTCGAAGCACTTCACCGTTTGCGCCGGGCCGCAGATGTGGGGTTTCTGGCCATAGCGGCAAAACGGAAGATGCACGAGCCGCAACTTGGTGGCATGTTCGTCGATGAGGTCGGCAGTTTTCATTGGATAGATCCCACGTCCAGTGTCGCCGCAGAAATCGCGACGTGTCTCGGGCACTTTGACACAGGTCGAATACGAACCACCACCCGCATATGCCTCCGCCGACGAACTGGCCACGAATATAAGGGGAGTGGACAGCTCAAGCGCTTCGACCGAATTCGACATTTTTGGCAGCGCATCTTATGTGTGCCGCACCCGGTGCCAATGTTCATGTGATTGCAAACGGCGCGACGTTGACCCGGTGAAGCCTGGATTTGAACCCGATCACGCACAAGAAGGTAGATCGAGTAGCCCGCTTCGCTCCGCGTATCATAGGACCTTGTTTTGTCGACCCATGCTGCGCGCGCTTGGAGGGGTTGCTTCCGGGACGCCGAACCGTCGCGATGTGCATCAAGCCGAGGGTCGACTTTGGGCGGGGCGTTGTGCAATTCTGAAGCAACTGTGCCCAGCGCCAGTCGCATCTATGGGAGAGCGAGCTGGGCCACAGGCGCTCGCGCGGCTCTTTTCACGGCAGGCTGCATACTCATTCTCAGGAATGTCTTTCGTGGCTTTCGCGATTGATTTCCTGATCGGCGACATGCGGGGTGCATCCAGCACGCCCATGTTGAAATGCGAGGCCCGGCTACGCCACACGGCGCAATGATCAAACATTTCGCCAGACAGAACCCCGGGCGAAACAGCCCATTGAGCGGCGCTGGCGGATCAACTGGCTTAGAAGGACGTCGCCCCTGCGTGGTGATCGCCTGTCGGCTGTGGGTGGGCCAGACGGCGCAGGTGCCTCAGATGTGACAGCTTCAAGCTTGGGTTCCTGGAGACGCGAAAGCCTATCACAGCAGAAAAACACGTATCAATTCAAGGTACTGAGGCAGTCTATCCTGCCCTCGGCTGTGTTTCGAAGCTGCTTTGGAGTATCGCAAGTGGCGGGCAGGGCATGGAAACCACAACAGCGCTCTGAGTGCGTTTGCGAATATCCTTGGAGTGGCCTCTCCAACCGCTCTTTGTGCTCGAAAGCTGCTGGAGAGCGCCTTGGGGCCGGGTGGCGATGGGCTTCGGGTCCGGTACATCTGCGATGACCTGAAGGGAAGCCTTCTGTGTGCCAGCGGAAATTCGACCGCGCTGCCCATCGAAGCTTGACTTGTACGACATGACCGATCCTCGGGAATCGCAGCGATACGTCGAGGTGGTCATCTTCGATCACATAAACGGCTTATAGAATCCGCGCCGTTGCCACTCTGCACCGGGTTGGAAAAACCTGTCGCCTTCGAGGGAGCGGTGGCCCGAACGAGCACCTGTGGTGCCGTTAAGGCGTGACAGACCCAACTTGGCGCGGCACGCTGATATTGCGAGCCAGTCAGCAGTTGCACGTCCTGCGTGTCAGAGTCTTTGGAATGGCGATCGGCTCACAACGAGTGTGCAGTGCAGACGCGACAGTTGCGTGAGGGCCCGTCGGGTCAGGCAGCCGCAGGGTGCTATATTGCGTTATTGGGAAGTTAATAAATCTTAGGGCTTTGTTCGGCGCTTTCTCATCGTTATTCATAAGTCTATGAAAATACGTCACAACAAACTATTGTCACGGTGCCTGTCAATCGATCTTGAGGTCGATCCTTCCAATGCGAAGATCTTTGGCCTTGCGGCCGTGCGGAGTAATGACCGGCCGGCACTGAAAACGATGGGAGAGATTTCCGAGGGATTTCTTGACCAGCTCGAGGCGCAGATTGGTGATGTCGCGCATTCGATTGGCCACAACATACTGAAGCACGACCTGGAGCATCTTCTCGCGAGGCGGCCCGGTATCGGCAAGCTCACTCAGGCGCCAATCGACACGCTGTGGCTGAACCCGCTGGCCTTCCCGCGGAACCCGTACCACCACCTTGTGAAGCACTATCATGACGGACGCCTGGCCTCTGGACATGTGAATGATCCTGAGTTGGACGCGCGTCTTGTGTTCGAGGTGCTCGCCAACCAGCTGGATGCCTTTGCAAAGATGTTGGAGGTCGAGCCTGACGCATTGGCTGCATTCCACTATCTGACCACGCGAATGGAACGCGCCGGCGGCTTTGATGCCGTGTTTTCCTACGTGCGCGGCCGGAGTTGTCCAAGCTATGACGAGGCCAGTGCTGCGATCATGCGTCTACTTGAGGCGCGCGCCTGCGGATTGCGTGTCGAACAGACGCTGCGACGCCTGAGCAGCCCTCAGAACGGCTGGCCGATGGCCTATGCGCTGTCCTGGATCACTGTGGCAGGCGGCGATTCCGTCATGCCACCTTGGGTCCGGGCGCAGTTCCGCGAGGCCTCGCTGATCGTCAGGCATTTGCGGGACACCTCCTGCGAGGATCCGACCTGCGGCTGGTGCGCCGAGCAGAACGATCCAGTGCGCGCGCTAGAAAAATGGTTCGGGTTTCCCAGTTTCCGCCCCAAGCCGGTAGACCCGGAGGGGCGCCCGTTGCAGGAACGCATCGTAGACGAAGCCATGTCAGGCAACAGCCTGCTGGGGATCTTGCCGACGGGGACGGGCAAATCGCTGTGCTACCAAGTGCCGGCGCTGTCACGGTTCGACAAGATCGGGGCACTGACAGTTGTCATTTCACCACTTGTCGCATTGATGGCGGATCAGGTTCAGGGGATGGAACGCGCTGGTATCTCATGCTCGGTCACGATCAACGGCATGATGTCCATGCCGGAACGTCAGGATGCGCTCGACAAGGTCCGGATGGGCGACGCCGGGATCCTCATCATCTCTCCCGAACAGCTCCGCAGTACCTCGATCCGCAGCGTTCTGGCGCAGCGTGAGGTCGGCCTCTGGGCCATCGACGAGGCGCACTGCGTGTCGAAATGGGGGCATGATTTCCGGCCGGACTACCGCTACCTCGGTCGCTTCATAAAGGAGTTCTCCGGGGATCAGTCACCTGCGCCTGTGCTCTGCCTCACCGCGACCGCAAAGCCCGAGGTGGTTGCAGATATCGTTGAGCACTTCCAGACCAAGGCCGGGATCGAATTGCTGCCACTTGACGGGGGCGCCTCGCGGACAAACCTGGCGTTCGAAGTGCGACCGACGAACAAGGCGTCCAAATTATCCGACGTCATGAGTGTCCTCGATGAACTGCTGCCTGCCGAGGGGCGCTCCGGAGCCGTGATCTATTGCTCGTCGCGCAAGGAAACCGAGCGGGTGGCCGAATTTCTGAAATCGCAGGGCGTGGACGCAGCGCATTTCCACGCCGGAATGAGCGCTGATGACAAGCAGGCCGTTCAGGAACAATTTCGGGTAGGCGCGTTGCGCGTGATCGCCGCGACGAATGCCTTCGGCATGGGGATCGACAAGCCGGACATCCGGCTGGTCGTCCATGCCGATATCCCGGGGTCTTTGGAAAACTACCTTCAGGAGGCCGGACGCGCAGGACGGGACCGGGAGGATGCCCATTGCGTCCTGCTGTTTGCCGCTGACGACGTGGAGCGCCAGTTCCGCCTGACAGCCAGTTCGCGCCTCGCCCGGCATGAAATCGGAGCGATCCTCAAGGCGCTGCGCCGGATCGATGAACGCACCAAGAAAACCGGCAAGATCGTTGCGACGTCGGGTGAAATCGTGCGATCCGAGAAAGACTTGGAGTTCGAGCGAGACAGCGCCACAGATGACACCCGGGTGAAGACTGCCGTGTCCTGGCTGGAGGAAGCGCATCTTGTTTCCCGAGAGGAGAACCGGGTTCAGGTGTTCCCGTCGTCCTTGCGGGTGCGGTCAGTGGATGAGGCGAAAAAGCGGTTGGCCGAGGCAGACCTTACGTCGGCGCATCGCAAGCAACTTATGGCCATCGTGGCGCATCTGGTGTCGGCACCGGCTGACCAGGGCGTGTCGACCGATGAGCTTTGCGGTGTCGCGGGGATATCACCCGGTGCGCTGCCAAAGGCCATGGCGACTTTGGAAACGCTTGGCATCTCACGCAACGACGTGGCGATGACGGTTTTTGTCCACGTTGGCGTAGCCAAATCCTCGATGCACAATCTGGCTCTGGCGTCGGCATTGGAGTCCGACCTGATTGCCCTGATGCAGGAACACTCGCCGGATCTGGACGACCGCGCCCCTGCGCCGCTGAACCTTGCGGAGACCTGTCAGAGCCTTCGGGACAAGGGCCATCCCGATGCGAGACCTGATGCGGTCGACAAGCTGGTACGAGGCATCGCCCAAGATGGGCGAAGCCAGGATGGCGGGCGCGGGAATATTTCCTTGCGCAAAGCCAGCCGTAACACGTTGATGGTGACTTTGGTACGTCCTTGGAAGACGGTTGAAGAAACGGCAAGGCTGCGCAGGCTGGCGGCGGAGCTGCTGCTGAATTATCTCATCGGGCGGCTTGCCAAGGGCGTACGGGGCAAGGATCTTCAGGTTGAAACGACCATCGGAGATCTTCTGGCACAGTTGACGCAAGATGCCTTTCTGAACTCCAGCGGCGTGCGCGACATGACCAAGCTGATGGAACGGGCCCTGTTGTGGCTGCATGAGCAAGGGGTGCTGACGCTTGGCAAGGGGCTGACGGTGTTTCGCTCTGCCATCACGGTTTATATCGATCCGGCCGGGGGCCAGTTCACCCAAACGCATTTCACGCCGCTGGAGGATCATTACGGGGAACAGACACTCCAGACCCATGTCATGGCGGCCTACGCTGAAACCGGTTTGCGGTCCAAGAACGATGCGGAACGTCTGTCCGAGGATTATTTTCTGCTCAACAAAGAGCAGTTCATGAAGCGGTGGATGCCTGGCATGGGCCGCGAGGTGCGACGCCAGACCACCAGTGCCTCTTGGGAGGCGATCGTAGAGAAGCTGGGCAATAAGGGGCAGCAGGAAATCGTGACAGATGACCGGGACCGGACGAATGTCCTGGTCCTTGCAGGGCCGGGATCAGGCAAGAGTCGTGTCTTGGTTCATCGGATCGCCTATCTGCTGCGCATGAAACGCGAGGACCCGCGGGGCATTCTGGTCCTCGCCTACAATAGGCACGCGGCGGCCGAAATCCGCGTGCGGTTGCGCGCTTTGGTCGGGGACGAAGCCATCGGCGTCACGGTCTGCACCTGCCACGCGATGGCGATGAAGCTGGTCGGGGCCAGCGTCATCGCCATCGCGTGCTGACAGTAAGGACTTCGATGACATTGTGATGGAAGCGGTGCGCCAACTGGAGGGCGAAGGTCTGTCGAAATCCGAAGCAGAGGCGCAGCGGGACACGCTGATCCAGGGCTATCGCTGGATCCTTGTGGACGAGTACCAGGACATTGGACCGGAAGAGTATCAGCTTATCTCCGCGATTGCGGGAAGATCTCTTGATGATGCCGACCTGAAGCTCAGCCTGTTCGCTGTGGGAGACGACGATCAGAACATCTATGCCTTCAACGGAGCCTCCGTCGGTTTCATCCGCAAGTTCGAAGAGGATTACAAGGCGCGGCCGGCGTTCCTGGTCGAGAACTACCGGTCGACCCACCATATCATTGCAGCGTCCAACGCGGTGATTTCGGCGGCACCGGATCGGATGAAGCTGGACCACGAGATCAGGATCAACGCGGATCGCAGGCGTGATCCTGAGGGCGGAGTCCTCGCACAGGCGGATAGTGTGGGGCAGGGCAGGGTTCAGCTGCTTAATGTTCCCGCGGGCGACGGGCCCCAGGCGATCGCTGCCGTCGATGAGATGATACGGGTGTCGAAACTGGATCCGGATTGGTCCTGGGCCCGTACAGCCATCATCTCCCGCGACTGGAAAAGGCTTGGCGCGGTTCGAACATATGCTGAAAAGCAGGGTATCAAGGTAGAAATGGCCAACCAGGACCTGCCGAACATCTGGCGACTGCGCGAGACACAGGCGCTGGTGGCAAGTCTTCGTCGGCGACAGGGCGAGCTGCTGGGCGTTGCCGACATCATCGACCTCCTTAACGAACAGTCGGGCAACAAGTGGGTCGACCTGTTGGCAGAAGGCATCGCCGAACTGGCGAAAGAGTTGAAGACCAAGACGATGCCAGTTCCCGATATCATCGAATGGTTGGCCGAATGGTCGCGTGAGACACGGGGCGAGCAGCGTGGGCTGCTCCTGCTGACAGCGCACCGGGCCAAGGGGCTTGAGTTCGATCATGTCGCTATTCTGGATGGCGGATGGGACAGGGCATCAAAAAAAGAAGACCGTGATGCGCCACGCCGACTTTTCTACGTGGCAATGACGCGTGCCAAGAAAAGCCTGATCGTCATGACAGCGGGGGAGCATGCCCTCCTGAAGCCCGGCAGTTCCTCCGTGGTTGAGAGACAGCTCAGACCCCTTTCCCCGGCTGCAGGTCTATCTTCGAAGGTCTACCATTTGCCAAACCTCAAGCATTCGGACCTGTCATATGCCGGTCGGCAAGGGGATCGGAACGAGGTTCACCGTGCAATCAAAGAGTGTCGGGTCGGCGACCCGCTGCACCTGAACTATCAGGCTCCCAACTGGGAGCTGCTGGACCGTCACGGCCGCCTCCTGGGGCGCATGTCGAAGGCATGGGAGCATCCGCCGGGGCAGGTCTTGCTTTCCGGTGCGGTTGGAGCTGTGGTCCAGTGGCGCAAATCGGATGGTGACGAGCAATACGCGCACTATGCGCGCCGAGACGACTGGGAGACCGTTCTGCCTGAGCTGGTTTTTGCTCTTCCGGGCCAAGGGTTCCCTGCAGAGACGTTGGCCGACAAAGCTGTCGGGAGTGTTGTCGTTCAGGCCAACCCTGCTGATTGCTCGGAGGCCGGTGCTGCGCAGTTTGTGACAACTGCCAAGTCCGATAATTTGGCCGCACTCGGTGCGCTTGTGCAGCGCATCTATAGCGAAAGCGGGTCGTGGGAAGAATTTATCGCCAGCTTCAAAGAACGTGGCTTTGCAGTGGCCCTCAAGGGTGAAGGCCTCGTGCTCAAAGACGGAACCGATGGGCGCGAACTTTGCAAGATGTCTGCGTTGGGCCTTAGCTACAAGGCGATGGTGCAGGGCTTCGAGGAGGGGTTTCCCGGCCATCGACCTATGAATAGCGATAGCCGAATTACGCATGCTTGAGGTCGTCCGCGTTGACATCGAAACGGCGAACCGTCGGCCCCGTTCTGCCGCCGCAGATCTGAGCTGAGGTCTTATCACTCGGAATTCAGCTGAGCTGCTTCAACACCGGCCAGCATTTGACTGGTGTTCGACGTTGCGAGTGGCGACGACTGTCAGGGAAAGTTGTCCACCGAATTTCAAGTCCCACACTCTCTGAGGGGCAAGGCGCCGCGCACCTAACCCGTCTGGAAATAAATTTTGGCGCATCCTTGCCCATATCGAACCGGAATTGCCCCTTGAGAGCCTGCTTCTGACGCCAGAGAACAGCCTGATCAATCAAAGCCTTGATCCGGAGCTTCTAGGCCACTGTTTTGCTGGGACGCCCGCGGAATAGGCCGCGAATAACCGCCATCGGACATCCTCGAACGTTGCTCTATAGGACGCGAAATCACCGCGCGGCGATGCTTATGGAAAAACTGCGCTGCGCGCCCGGTGGGGGCGGCGGACAGGAGCCGACACGGCGGATCAGTTGAACCGCCACGCGGTCGAGCGCAGCATTGCCCGAGCGACCGGCCAGACCGACGCCGGTAATCCGACCACTGCTGCTCACGCTGAACGATACACGGACTGTGCCGCCACCGGACACACTGGGTCTTCCTGCCCGCGACACGCAGGACATGACCACCCCGGGATAGTTGCTTGCGGCGGCATTGCCCGTCGCCTTTTGCTTTCTGCCGCCGGACCCGCTTTGGCGGTTGGTCGCCGCGCGAGACCCCTTGGTCGAGCCGGCGCGGGCGTTCTGCTTTGCATTGCCGCGCGGGGCTGCGGCGGGCGTCTTTGTTCTTGCGGGGCGGGCTGCGCGCTGCTTGGCTTCAAACACCTTGGCCTTTGGGGCCACCGTTTCCTCGAAGGCCGCAGTGCGCTTGGGTGGCGGGCGCAAGGACCGTGCCACGCTTGCATGGGTCGGGGACTCGCCGGAGACGGACTCGGTCGCAGCCTCGGGTGTTATGTCTGGCGTCGTCTCAGCCGCGGGTGGCGTCTCCGCCAAGGGACCGGTTGCGGAGGTCTCAGGCCGCACCGCCTGCAAAGGTTGCACGGGCAAAGCGGCGATGCGCTCCGGAAGAGGCTCGGGTCGTGCCTGTTCAGAGGGAGTGAGCGCAATACTGCTCAAGGTATCAAGCGGCGCGGAAACTGTCGCCTCCGGAATGACCTTGGCACTTTCGCGCGGCGTTTCGCTCGGGATCGATTGGGGGCGCTGGGGTTGCGCGGCCTCAGGTTTGTCGGCAGGCGGGAGCGGCTCAGTCTCCGCCCTTTCCAAGGGGGGCGCCTTTTCCGGGGCTGTGGCAGATGGCTTCGCCGCCACTGTCGGCTCCAGCAGATCCTCCGTCTCCGCGGCGTGCATTGTCCCGGCCACGAGATCCGCGAAGGACGCGCCCAGCTGCACCTCGGAACTGCCCGACGCACCTTCAGTTTGGACAGGCTCGCCGGTCAGGAGCGCCAGCGCGACCGCGGCATGGGCACTGGCCGCGACGAGAGCTGCCGCGAGTTTTACCGTATGAGAGTGTGCGATCATTCCAGCCCCCTTTCTGTCACCAGGACCACGCTTTCGGCCCCGGCTGTGCGAAGCGCGCGGCCCAGTTGCACCAGTTCCTTCGCTGGCAGGTCGCGGTCCGGCACGATCCGTACGCGGACGCGCTCTTCCTCGGTCAGGCCGGCCACATGCGCCTCGGCGGAGGCGACCTCGGCCCCGCGATAGGTCATCCGTCCGTCCGCATGCACGACCAGCGCATTCGCCGGGTTCTGCCTGTCGAGGTCTGCGGTGCGCACGAGGGTCAGGTCCTTGTCCAGCGGTTGCGCGAGGGTGCCTGCGACCAGGAAGAAGATCAGCATCAGGAAGACGATATTGATGAGTGCGGTGGTGGGTTCGCGGTCGGATGTGCGGCGTCGACGTTGCATCAGGACTGCTCCAGCACTGTGACCTTGGCCCCGGGCACCTGCCGCAGGGCCACCAAAAGGTCCGTCAGCCGTTGCGCACTGACAGCCTCCCGCAGAGCGACCAGCACGACGGGATCCTGCGTCTCTCCGAAACCGCCGCTAAGCGTGTCGAGCGCCACGGCGCGGCCATTGATGTCCAGCGTCTCAGGCCCCAGGCGCAGAAAGAACGGAGGTGCGTCGCTGGAGGCCGCCGCGGCACCACCGGCTCCGGCAGCCGATAGCTCGACCTCGGAGAAACGGGTAAACGTCGAACTCAGCATGAAGAACAAGAGCAGCAGGAAGATGACGTCAATCAAAGAGGTCATCGAGAGCCTGCGACGTCGGGTGCGTTTACGCATGGGACGGCCCGCGCGTTTCAACCGGTTCCGGCTTGCGCCCTTGCTGCGTGCCGCGCCCCTGATCCTTTCCGGCGGGCGACAGGATCGTACGCAGAGATTGCCCTGCCAGCACGCGCTCCTTGTCCATCCGCGCCTCGAACCAGCTGAGCACGACCGAGGTGGGCATGGCCACGGCCAGACCAACCGCTGTCGTCAGCAACGCCACCCAGATGCCGCCCGCCAGAATGGAGGGATCGACCTGGCTGCCCGCCTCCTGCAGAGCCTGAAATGCGGAGATCATGCCGAGCACCGTGCCGAATAGCCCCAGGAGGGGTGCCAGCTGCGCCACGGAATCGAGCAGCCGGAAACCACGCTCCAGCCGGGCAAAGCGTATCTCCGCCTCTGCCTCCAGCCGCGCGCCGTCCTGCTGACCGTCCATGGCCATGGCGATCACGGGAGCAAGGTAGCTTGTCGACCTTTCGAGGTGCTGTCGCGCGATGGACCGATCACCACTGTCCCATGCCGCCACCGCTTGCCCAAGCGCTTTGTGTCGCCCGACGCCAGCCGCCTGGAATTGCCACAGCTTGTAGAGAACCACAGAAAACACCATGACCGACATGGCGCAGAGCAAAAGCACGACTGGCCCGCCAAGGTCGTAGATCCGCTCGATTGCATTGCGCAATTCCATCATCATCCGATCACCTCCACGTCGATCCGCGAGCGCAGGTTCAGGGCCTTGCCGCAAACATCTTGCGCGGTGCTCGCTTCAATATCCGTTTCGCAGGTCTGCGCACCGTTGATCAATACCCGCCCAAGGCTGTCGCAGGCCAGCTGCGGCACCACGAATTGCCGGACCCTCGTGCGCGTCGCCGGCAGCGACCCGAAATCGAATAGTGTCATCCGGTCCACCGCACCGGCCTTGTCGAAAAGCACCGCTTCGAAGACAGCGGATTTCAGGTCGGTGTCAAAACCGTTCAGAACGACAAAGCTCATGCGGCAATTGCCGTCCTGCGCTTCGACGGAATTCAGTTCGATGGTCAGCTTGTCGGACGCATCCTCCTGCGCCTGGGCGGGCAAGGCCAGTAGCGCGATGGTGGTCACGGCAAGAAGCGAGGTCAATGAACGTGGCATTCTGGCGGTCTCCTGCAAGAGGTCGGGTATATGGCTGGCACCGTGGCAAGGGGCGTTCCCACCGGGTTGACTGACCAGGAAGGCCTGAGACGGGCTGCGCTTCAGGTCAAGCCTTAACGCGACAAATAAGTTTGTTAAGTGGACCGGAGGGGGTGCCCCCGGTCCAGCGGGCTTCAGAAGGACTTGGTGAGCGCCACTTTGAAGGTACGCCCCGGCGCCTTGCGTGTGGCCGAGGACAGATGGCCGACGTAGTCGCGATCCAGCGCGTTTTCGATGCCGAACCGCACTTCCGAACCTTTCATCCATGCGACATCGGCGGGTCGCCATGTGGCGCGCAGATTGTGGACCGTGACGTCCGACAGGTCGGTGCCGGTGGCATCACGGCGGTCATCGGCATGAACGACTTCCCAGCTCAGGTCGAGACGGTCGTCCCACTTCTTGCCGATGCCCAGTTGCACACGGTCCGACGCGCTGTTGCGCCACGTCGCGCTGCTGCCATCGGGGTTGAACTCGGTGCCTTCGCCCACATGGCCGGCGAGGTCGAAATACAGACCCGAAGCCATGCCATAGGACGCTTCCAGCTCGACCCCCTTGGTTTCCACCCGGTCGAGGTCCTTCGTGGTGTCGCCCACAGCGGTGTAGGTGGTGATGTCCCAAAGTTCGGTCTTGTAGAGGTTGCCGCGCAGGGTCAGGCTGTCGCCCTGAGCAAAGACATCCGTCCCGGTATAGGCCGCGCCCAATTCGAAGGTCCTGGATTTCTCCGTCATGTCCAACCGGCGCTGGGATGTGGCGGTGGTGGCGAGATCGTCGATCAGCGGCAGACCCTCGGTATAGGCGGCCGAGCCGAAGACCGAGACACCGTTGCCGAAGTCATAGCCCAACGCGAGCCCGCCCATGAGCGCATCCTTTTCGTAGGTCTGCTTGACACCGGGCAGCGTTTCGGAGCTTTCGAGCCGCGAGGATTCATACCGCAACGCGGGCGTGACGGTGACCTGCCCGATGGTCATCTCGTCCACGACGAAGGCTGCCAGCCGCCGATCCGTGCCGCCCGGTGCCGATGCCGCATCCAGCCGCTCCTTTCGGATGGCCTCAACCCCGGCCAGCATGTCGTGCTGAACCATGCCGGTGCCGAACAGCGCGCGGTTGGAAATCGTGAGCTTCGTGGTTTCGTAACGATTGTCAGCACAGACCACCCCGGTGAAGGCGCTGGCGCAGAAGTCTTCCGCGGTACCGAACTGGAAGGATGAACTGCCGTCGATATATGTCGTGTCGATCTGCTGGTCGGCATAGGACAGCGTCGCGGTCATATCGATCAGATCGTTCACGGGGTTGAAACGGTATTGCAGCGTGCTTTGCGCCGTATCCGTCACCCGGTCCACGCTTCCGAAGGAGTCGGCAGAGGTCTGGAACTGGTCGTAGGGCACGTCCTTGTCATCGGCCACTGTGCGGGAATGGCTGAAAGTCAGCGACTGGGCGTCGTCCTCGCCGAAGGTGAACTTCGCCTTTGCGAGATAAGAGGGGGTGCGGAATGCGCTGTTGCCGATCGTGTTTCCGTCTCCGGCAGTCAGGTCATCCTGATCGCGCAGCGTATAGTTGAAGAGGAACTCAGCGCCCTCTGCCGGCATCCACGCCAGACTGGTCGAGGAGGCATAGCCATCGCCGTTCGAGCTGTATTCAAGCGTTTGCGAACCGCCAAAGCCCGGCACGCCGCCAGTGAAGTCCGAGGCATCCTTTGTTTCCAGTTTCACCACACCGCCAACGATGCCTGATCCATAGGCAAAGCTGCCGATGGTCCCACGCAGAACCTCCGCCTGACGATAAAGGAGCGGATCGGTGAACAGCTGCGTCCCGATGCGGTAGATCTCTTCGGACCCGACGGTGGCGCCGTCGATCATGACGGCGATCTTCTGGTCGCTGCCGTAGGTCGTATTGGCGCCAAAGCCACGGATGTTGATCCCCGAACCCTGTGGCGTGGTGCCGTTGACCAGCGTGACACCGGGCACCGAATCAACGAGCTGCGCCACAGTGCTAGCTTGCCGGTCCTTGATTTCTTCCTCGTCAACGACCGTTCTGGACAGCGCTGTGCCAAAGCTGAGGTCGCGCTTTCCGGCGGTGAGAATCAGTGTTCCGAGAAAGCCGGGGTCGCTGTTCTGCGCCATGGCGGGCATGGCCAGTGAGAGGCAAACAAGTGCGGTCGTGCCGCGCATCAGAGAGGTAAGCATTGGCGCATCCTTCGTGTGTTTCTTGCCATGGCTTGCGAAGGCTTGCGGGGCGGTTTTGATAATTTTGCGATACCCATTATCGCGATGGGTTGCAGCGTTAACCTTATCAAACTAAAACAGTCAAGTAATTAGAGACAGCCACGCACCGCTTCCCTCCGGGCGCAGCCATCGGAAACATTAACCCTCCGAGGACGCCCATGACGCAGCACACCCAATATGACCCATACGCCATTCGTGCCTTTCTGGCAGACAATCCAAAGCTGCGCGCCCGTGATGCCGCAGATGCCATGGGAATTTCCGAGGCGCAGCTCGTGGCCGCCGGAATCGGTCAGGGCGCAACACGAATCGCAGCCCATCCGGATCTGATCATTCCTGCCGCCGAACGGCTGGGTGAGGTCATGGCATTGACCCGTGTCGGTGCCTGTGTGCACGAGAAGGTCGGCACCTACGGCAATTACCATTCGGGCGAACACGCCGCGATGACCCTGACGGAGGAGATCGACCTGCGAATCTTCCCGTCGCAATGGGTCCATGCCTACGCGGTCGAAACAAAGTCAGAGGCTGATCAGGCGACGCGTCGCTCGTTGCAGATCTTCGATGCAGCGGGCGACGCGGTTCACAAGATCCACCTTCGTGCCGGATCAAACCATGACCTGTGGGACGGGATCGTGGCGGAGCTTGCGCTGGACGATCAGTCCGAAGGCCAGGCGGTCGCACCCCGCACGCCGACCGAGGCCGCGAAGGCCCGCCCCGACAAGGTCGATGTCCTGCGCGCCGAATGGGCAAAGCTGACCGATACCCACCAGTTCCTGCGGCTGTGTTCCAAGCTCAAGATGAACCGCCTGGGCGCTTATCGCATCGCGGGCGCACCTTTCGTACGGGCGCTGGAGCCTGCTGCGGCCAATGCCATGCTGCAGGCGGTACAGGCGGCAGGCATCGAGGTGATGATCTTTGTCGGCAATCGCGGCTGCATCCAGATCCACAGCGGCAAGGTCGAGACGCTCAAGCCCATGGGGCCATGGCAGAACATCATGGATCCCGGCTTCAACCTGCACTTGCGGCTCGACAAGGTGGCGGAGGTCTGGGCCGTCGAAAAGCCGACCCAGCGCGGACCGGCGGTCTCGGTCGAGGCATTCGACGCCGAGGGCGGGATCATTTTCCAGGTCTTCGGTCTCGGCAAGGAAGGCCGCGATTCACGCGCCGATTGGACGCGGATCGTGGAGGCGCTTCCCGCCGCTGAAAGCGTGGATGCGTGAGGCGTGGCGAGGTTTGGCGCAACGGCGCTCTCAATGTCGCGATGACAGTCGTAACCGGATGCGTGAGCACGACATACGGATGCGGCCATCCCTGGCCGGATAGCTACGGATGCAAGGATAACGGCAGCAGTAGCATGCCGGTGATACAAGAAAGGGATTGAAGCGATGTTTTGCAAGGCAGGTAAATCCGGTGGTTTCGCGGCTTGTAGTGGGATCTTGTTGTCTATGTTCGGGGCCTTGGTCCCGCTGAACGTCAGCGCGCAACAAAGCACGGGCGTGCCGAACCCCCATGCCGACGTGCTCTCCATCGGCGGCTCGGTAACGGAAATCGTCGTGGCGCTGGGGGAGCAGCACCGGCTGAAAGCGCGCGACACGACCTCTAGCTATCCGCCTGAGATAACGGCGCTCCCTGACGTGGGATACATACGCGCGTTGTCGCCCGAAGGTGTGCTCTCTGTCGGCCCCTCGCTTATCCTCTCCGAGGAAGGCGCGGGTCCGGTGGAGGCTCTTGACGTGATCCGCGCGGCGGATGTGGACTTCGTCGAGGTGCCGAACGCGCTCGATGCCGAAGGGATCCTGCGCAAGATCGATGTGATCGGCGCGGCGCTCGACGTGCCAGACAAGGCCAGTGACCTTAAGGACGAGGTCGGCCAGGCCCTCGCCGCCGCAATTGGCGATGCGGACCGGCCCGAGGCAGAGAAGAAGCGCGTGCTCTTCGTGCTCTCGACCGAGGGCGGCAAAATCAACGCAAGTGGCACCGGCACGGAGGCGGATGCGATCATTCGCATGGCGGGCGGCGTCAACGCGGTGACCGAGTACGACGGCTACAAGCAGATCACCGACGAAGCAGTGGGCCTGGCAGCGCCCGATGTCATCTTGATGATGAAACGCGGGGGCAACCACGGCGCGGACGACGATACCCTCTTCGAGATGCCCGCGATCCGGCTTACCCCGGCGGCGCAGACACGCTCCGTCGTGCGGATGGATGCGCTGCTGCTGCTTGGCTTCGGCCCGCGCACGGCAGAAGCTGTGCGCGATCTCAACGCGGCGCTCTACGGCGAAGGGGCCTGAGCGGTGGCGGTTATAACCGACAGCTTCACCACGCCGCGAGACAGGGTGGCGCGGGCCCGTGCACTGCACGGACTGCTGGCGGCTGCTCTGTTGGTCGCCTGTGCGCTGAGCCTGCAGATCGGAGCGACCGACGTGCGCCTGACGACCCTGCTGGCAAAGCTGGCGCAGGGCCAGGATCTGAGCCAGATGGAGCGTGTCGTCCTGTTCGACATCCGGCTGCCCCGTTTGGCTATGGGAGCGCTTGTGGGCGCGGCGCTGGCCGTTTCCGGCGCGGTGATGCAGGGGCTCTTCCGCAACCCGCTGGCCGATCCCGGCATCGTCGGCGTCGGCGCGGGAGCGGGCCTCGGCGCGATCCTCGCTATCGTGTTGGGGGGGCTTCTGCCCCTGAGCCTCGCGTCGCTGGTCGGGCCACACCTCGTACCGATCGCCGCCTTTCTCGGCGGCTGGGGCGGGACGCTCCTGCTCTACAAGGTCGCCACCCGTCACGGACGCACGTCGGTGGCGACGATGCTTTTGGCGGGCATCGCGCTGGCCGCACTGGCGGGCGCGCTGTCGGGGGTGATGGTCTATATCGCCGACGACAGCCAGCTGCGCGACCTGACGTTCTGGGGGCTGGGGTCGCTCGCGGGTGCAAGCTGGGCCAAGGTGCTGGCCGCCGGGCCGCTGGTCATGCTGGCGCTTGCCGCGTCGCTCACCCTTGGACGTGGGTTGAACGGTCTGGCGCTGGGAGAGGCCACAGCTGCCCATATCGGCATCGACGTGCAACGGATGAAATCCATTGCGATCCTGACGGTCGCCGGAGCCACGGGCGCGGCCGTTGCCGTCGCGGGCGGGATCGGATTTATCGGCATTGTCGTGCCACATCTGCTGCGCCTTGCCTCTGGTCCCGATCACCGTACGCTCTTGCCCAATGCGGCGCTGCTGGGCGCGACGTTGCTTATTCTTGCCGATGTGATCGCCCGCGTGGTCATCGCCCCGGCCGAATTGCCCATCGGCATCGTCACCGCCGTGCTTGGCGCGCCGGTCTTTCTCTGGATCTTGTTGAAGAGACGCGGAATGGTGGACTTATGAGCCTGATTGCTGAGGATATTCGCGTCTTCTACGGGCGGCGCGAAGCGTTGCGCGGCGTGTCGCTGCGTGCAGAGCCAGGCGAATTCACCGCCATCGTCGGGCCGAATGGATCGGGCAAGTCGACGCTGCTTGGGGCGCTGACCGCGTCGCTTCCATACGCGGGCCGCGTCATGCTGAACGGGCGCGAGATCGACGGGTTGCAGCCTTGGGAGCTGTCGTCCGAGCGTGCCGTGCTCCCGCAGGCCTCAAGGCTCGCTTTTCCCTTCACCGTGCTCGAAGTCGTGCGTCTGGGTGTGCAGGCGGGCACCGCCGGGGATCGCCCTGAAGTGCCGATGCAGGCGCTGGCCAGGGTCGGCCTTGCTCACTACGCCGAACGGACCTTTCAGGAACTCTCAGGCGGCGAGGCGCAGCGGGTGATGCTGGCCCGCGTGCTGGCGCAGGTCTGGTCCCCGATCGAAGACGGGCGCCCCCGTTGGCTATTGCTGGACGAACCGGTCTCAAGCCTCGATATCGCGCATCAGTTGCAGGTCATGGAAATCGCCCGCGATTTCGCCCGCGCGGGCGGGGGAGTGATCGCCGTCATGCATGACCTGAACCTCACAGCGATGTTCGCCGACCGTGTCGCTGTGCTGGCAGAGGGGCGGCGTCTGGCTTTTGGCACGCCGCGCGAGGTCTTCAGCGATGGCATCCTGTCGCGCGCCTATGGCTGTGACCTGCGCGTTTCGGCACCGCCACCCGTTGGAACACCTTATATTCTGCCGCACGCGGCCACTGCCTGAAGGATAACAATGCCCATCAATGCCTCCATCCCCGCTGTCCTGCTGCTCTGCCTCGCGATACCCGCGGTGGCTGATCCCGTGACCGATATCGTCATTCTGGGCGAGGTCCATGACAATCCGGATGCACATTTGGGGCAGGCCGCCGCCCTGAGGGAGCTGAAACCCACCGCTGTCGTCTTCGAGATGCTGACAGCGGAGCATGCGCGCAAAGCCGATGCCGATCGCGACGCAATCCCCGACGCGTGGGAGGCCAGCGGTTGGCGCGACTTCGAAATCTATGCGCCGATCTTTGACGGTTTGGGCGACGCACGCATCCTAGGCGCTGCCGCCCCGCGCGAGGCGGTGTGCAGTGTCTATTCCAACGGGGCCGCCACGCTCTTCGGGCCGGAGGCTGGACGTTTCGGGCTGGACACGGAGCTGCCAGAGGACCAGCTGGAGGCGCGGATGCAGCTTCAGTTCGAGGCGCATTGCGAGGCTATGCCTTTGGACATGATGGGCGGGATGGTCGCGGTCCAGCGCTATCGCGACGCGGTCTTTGCCCGGGCAGCGCTCGATGCGCTTGAGACCTACGGCCCGCCCATCGCTGTGATAGCCGGCAATGGTCATGCACGCACCGACTGGGGCATTCCTGCGATGATCGGCCGCGCCGCCCCGGATGTGAGCACCTACGCCCTCGGCTTCGTCGAAGCGGACAGCAGCGTGCCGTTCGACGATTTCCGCCTCGTGCCGCCCGCAGAGCGCGATGACCCCTGCAATTCCCTGACATCCAACTGAGGAAACTCCCATGTATCTTGCGATGAACCGTTTTACCGTGCCGCTGGAAAATGCCGCAGAGTTTGAGGATCTTTGGCTGAGCCGTGAGAGCCGGCTTCAGGACATGGACGGTTTCGTGTCCTTCCACATGCTGAAGGGCCCCGAGACGGACGGCCGCATTCTTTATGCCTCGCACACAGTCTGGCAGACGGAGGCGCAGTTCCGCGCCTGGACCACCAGCGAGGAATTCCGCGCTGCCCACGCCCGCGCCGGTCAGACGCGCAAGCTGCACGAGGGGGCACCGCGCTTTGAAGGGTTCACCGCGATCCAGCAAATTGACGCCAAGCTACCTGCGTGACCCTGCGTGTCAGCCACAGCGCGCCGGTGTTCCGCAGCTTTGATGCGGCATTGGCGCGCGCCTTCTACGTCGACTGGCTCCAGTTCGACTGGGAGGGCGAGCACCGCTTCCACCCGGGCGCGCCGCTCTATGCTTTTCTGCGTCTGGGCACCTTCCACCTGCACCTGAGCGAGCATCACGGCGATGCCACGCCCGGATCCACCGCGCTGGTTTATGCTGAAGGATTGCGGGCGTTTCACGCAGCGCTTCCGGAAAATCCCAACATGTGCCCGGGTCTGGATCTGCAGCCCTGGGGTCTGGAGATGTCAGTAACGGATCCATTCGGCAACCGTCTGCGCTTCCTCGACCAGAGAGCGACCGCGGACTAAAGCCACATCAACCATTCTACAGGTCAAGAAAGACAGTGGTCATTTCCATCCAACGAGTTGCGTCCGCAAGGGAGATGCGGTCATGCCGCGCGGCAGGTTCTGAGGGGATCATGTCGGCTGTCGTTGCCGACCCATATCCAGGCAGGGGCTGCTTGTCGCAATTGATTTCTGGCATGTTCTCGGAAGCCGCTCATAAACATCCGGCGCGGGTGATGGCCTTGTTAGGGTTATGCACGCGCCGTGATCTCGTTTCCGACAGGTCGATTACGAGCATTTGGGCAGTCAGACATTAGGTTCTCCCGGATGGTCACATAAGCCCTCCTTGTCCAGCCCTATTCATGGCAAGATCGGTTCTGATGACGTTCGGGAGGGTGTGCGATCAGGCTGATCCATCTTCACAAGGAAGCCACGACGCTGCGGGAAGTCCGGGCCGCAATACTGCCGAGCCAAGGGACTGCGACCGAGTAGGCCGGGCGTTTCGGGGACGTGGAGCAGAATATCTACAAAAGGCGGCAGCGCGAGAATGTCGAGGACTTCGGCCACACGCCGCAAACGCCTTCGGACGAGATTGTCGGCGACCTTGTCCACGACACTGCTGGTCTCGCTCGACGATCTGCTGACTTTGGTGCGCGCGATCCTGTGCCGTCTTTGGCTTTTCTTGTCGCTCAGGCGAAACTGCAGTCTCAAGATCTTGGAGGCAGGGCGAGAACAGCGCCTCAAGACTCGTTTTCAGGCATCAGCCTAAACGCTAAAAACATACCCAGTCGCCATGCTCCTGCCGGTAACGACACAAGATTTCGCCGAATTCTTGGCCGAAGTTTTTCCCAATCGAACCGCAATCACAGGAGCTTTCCATGGCTTTCACGACAATTTTCGCCCACGCCGTTCTGGGACTGGCTGCGCTGACCTCGACAGAGGCCCACACTCCCAAAGACCTCATCCTTGCGCAGGGGCAGCCCTATATCGGTTCCCAAGGCTATGTCGCGCCCGTGGCTGGCAATTACTTGACCACGGCGGACGGCTGCACGTATCGCCGCACACAGGCACCTGGTTATCCACCGCGCTGGGTCCTGGTCGTCAATCCTCAACACCTCGGCAAGGCGCCGGCCACGCGCAAATGCCGCGGGATGATGTGATGTTGAAATCTGGCGGACCAAGGGCTGCTGAGGCCGACCCTCAGCAGTCTAGAGGCATGCGATCCACCTCCTGACAGAGCGGGTGAGATGGGTGTTTGGCGTATCAAGTATTTAATTTCAATTAATTCAGGTGCGGAAGCCAAATTCAGGGCGAGTCGCCCTTTTCCTATCCCTCTGAAATGTCTAGCCTCCCGACTGGACAGACCATCGCGCGGCAACGCAGCGGTAGCTTGGGTCTAACAGGGGGGGATACAACTTGATCATCAAGGCTATTGATGCGGTCAACGAATTCATTGGCCGCATCGTTGTTATTTTGGCCGTGCTTTTTGCAACGATTATTATCTATGACGTGATAATGCGGTACGCGCTGAACGCGCCGACCCGCTGGGCCTTCGATCTGTCGAAGCAGTTGTACGGTTTTTATTTCATTTTGCTTGGGGCTTACGCGCTGAAGCATCAAGCTCATGTACGTGTCGATCTGCTGCTTGAGCGGTTTCCGCACGGCGTACAGCGCGTCGTCGAAATTCTCGGCTACGTGATTTTCTTCTTTCCCTTCACATGGGTCTTTCTCACACGCTCCTATGACTTCGCATCGACCTCCTGGGCGCAAGGCGAAACAACATATGGCGCGGTGGCCCTGCCAGTTTATCCGCTCAAGGCGGCTCTCTGCGTTGCGGCCGGTCTCCTCTTGATCCAAGGCGTCAGCGAAGTGCTCAAGCTTATTTTCGACCGTCGGGAGGTTGCGCAATGACCGGGCTTGGCGGCGAGAGCATCGCGCTCATCATGTTTGGCATGTTGGTTGTGGGCTTGATGATGGGTCATCCCCTTGCGTTCGTGCTCGGGGGCACCGCGGTGCTGGGCGCGCTGATCGCGGGCAAACCTATGGTCCTCGGCATCGTCATCAACCGTATCTTCGGCGATGTCATCGACAACTACACCCTGATCGCCATACCGCTTTTCGTGCTCATGGCCCAGTTCCTGAGCAATTCGGGTGTCACCGACAAGATGTTCGAATCCTTGCGGCTTTTGATGTCCAACGTGCGCGGTGGATTGGCGCTTGCGGTTGTGTTCATCTCGATCCTGCTGGCCGCAACCACAGGCATCATCGGCGCGTCGATCACCGTGATGGGCGTCATGGCCCTGCGCCCGATGCTGCAATACGGCTATGCTCCGACGCTGACCACGGGTGTAATCGCGGCGAGCGGCTGTCTGGGCATCCTTATTCCACCGTCGATCATGCTGATCCTGATGGCCTCCTACTCGCCGCTGTCTGTCGGCGAGCTGTTCGCAGGGGCCATGCTGCCCGGCGTGATCCTCGGCCTGCTGTACGCGGGGTGGGTCGCGATCGTGGCCGCCGTGCGCCCGGATATGGCGCCCTCGGTTCAGCCCGACGATATGCCGCCGCGGCGGGAATTGGTGCTGATGCTGCTCAAGGAGGCGATGCCGCCGCTCTTGCTGATCTTCGGCATTCTCGGCTCGCTTCTCGCTGGTATTGCCACAGCTACCGAAGCCTCTGCCATCGGTGCAGCTCTGGCTTTGGCCATCGTGATCGCGCGCCGCAGGTTCACGCTTGCAGGGTTTTACGACGCGCTGAAGGAAACCGGCAAAACCAGCGCGATGATCCTCTTTATCGTTGTGGGAGCCACCGCGTTCACCGGTGTTTTCAACATCACGGGCGGTCTGCGGGCCACGCAGGAAATCATCCGCGGGCTCGACATGGAACCCTGGATGCTGATGACGGTGATGATGTTCATCGTCTTCATCCTCGGGGCGTTTCTGGATTGGACCGGGATTGTTTTGCTGTCTTTCCCGATCTTCCTGCCCATCGTGCAGGAGATGCCATCGGTGGATCTGCTGTGGTTCGTTGTTCTCATGTCGATCGTTCTGCAAACGTCGTTTCTGACGCCGCCTTTCGGATATGCGCTGTTCTACCTGCGCGCCATCGCCCCTAAGGAGGTCAAGACCACGGACATCATCAAAGGGGTTCTGCCGTTTATCGGGCTGATCCTGTTGATGTGTGTGGCCGTGGCGCTGGTTCCCGGTCTGGTGACTTGGCTGCCCGCCACGCTTTATCGCTAAATTCAAGGTTAAACAGGGAGTAAGACCATGAAATTGCACCACTCTACACTCGCCGCGGTGACGCTCAGCGTATCGCTTGCTGCGCCTGCCATGGCGCAGGACAACTGGATGATGACCACCACGTGGCCGTCGTCGCTGGAACTGATCGAGTTCGACAAGCACTTCGTCGACCTCGCCAACAAGCTGACCGGCGACACGCTGACCATCGACTTCTTCGAGGGCGGCAGCCTCGTTCCTGCGGGCGAAGTCTTTGGCGCGGTCCAGTCCGGCACGGTTCAGGCGGGCGCGGATTGGCCCGGCTACTGGGCGGGGCGCGACGCGGCTTTCACGCCGCTGGCCACGACACCGGCGCTGTTCAATGCCGTCGACTATGTCAACTGGATCCAGCAGTGGGGCGGTCGTGAGTTCTACGAAAAGACCTACGGTGAGTTCGGGATGGTCTACCTCCCGTACGGTGTGACCAACAACGAATCCGGTTTCCACACCAACAAATCCATGACCACGCTTGAAGATCTCCAGGGCATGCGCCTGCGGGTTTCCGGCAACGAACAGGGACGGATTCTGGAACGTCTCGGCGGCAGCCAGGTCTCCATGGCAGGTGGCGAAGTTTACCAGTCGCTGGAACGTGGCGTCATTGACGGCGGCGAGTTTTCTACCCCGAACGTCGATTACTCCGCAGGCTTCCAACAGGTTACGACACACTGGTCCACACCTGGCTGGCACCAGTCTGCTTCCGTGTTCGGCGTGGCGATCAACAAGGGCGCATGGGACGCTCTGGATGCGGACACGCAGGAAAAGCTGCGCATCGCGGCCGACGCGACAATGCTCTGGTCTTTGTCCTTTACGGAAAAGCGCGCCACCGAGGCCTACTCGAAATGGGATGAAGAAGTGACCGTCGAACGCTACACGGACGAGGCGCTGGCCGAAGTCCAGAACGTCGCCAACGAGGTTATCGTCGAAGTGTCTTGCGAAAGCCCGACTGCTGGTGCGGTCTACCTTTCCATGGCGGAATACTTGGGCAACTACAGCCAGTGGCGCGAAGCATCGGCACCTTACAATCTGGGCCGCACACCCAACGGCCCTTCGATCGAAGAGCTTCAGGCTTGCGTCGACGGCTAAGCCTTTCAACGACCGCAAATGCGAAAGGCCGCCTTACTGGGCGGCCTTTTTCGCAACCTTATGACGAAACGTTCCTAGGAAACGCCGCTATCTCGGCACCTGCGCTGCCACTTTCAAAGAGCAGCGCCAGTTCGTTGCTTTGCAAGGGCTCGACACCGACGGATTTGTTTTCTTGGCGCAGTTGTGGTGGCTTGCCTTCAGATGTGAACGCGCGGGGCAGGGGGTGTATAGGCCAAGAAAATAAAGGCTACGGCTCCGTGGGCAGAAGGTGTCCGGCGCGAAACGTCTGCTGTGCGGCCGAGCAATGCAACAGCGGCGTCCCGAGAGTCAGCGTGCGGGCTCAAAAAAGGGAAACCGCGATCGGGGTTCGGCAATTCAAAATGTCTTTTCAAGCCCATGATCTGCCTTCGGCGCAAGGAGATACCTTGACGGCGTTGGCGAATAAAGACTGCCCGGGTTTCACATCACGAATCCCTTGGGTTCGATCGGTGGCATGCCAAAGCCGTCTGCCCCCCTCTGCTGCTCCACGAACTGTTCCAGCTACAACAAGCCGCGTCGGAGCCGGAGGGCGCTGCTGGTCTGGTTTGACCGCGACTTGATTGGCCGGTGCCGGACTGCCGCACTCTGTGTGGGCGTCAGAAAAACTTGAATGTCCAGATACCCTGTCGCCGTGTGGACGCACCGTTGAACCTTCTGGTGCTCGCGCGGGACATTGCTTCGCAATACGCTGGCGGGTGAGAGGCAGCACCGGGATCAAGTGGATGGGTGACGGGAAGTGGCAGGTCCGCAAACATGGAACCAGCCGCAGAGGCCAGTGGCGTATGGCATCTGGCGAGGGATACCGCCACGTCGGACATCCGAGCGGTGAAGTTCACGCCCCGCGGTGACGACCCCTGTCATGGTTTGCAAGCAAACCACTGTCGGGCAGTGGACAGTCCTGTCCTTCCCGACCTGCTGGAGCAGAAACCCGATAACGAGCAGATCGGCACCTCTCGGCAGATTGCTTTGCAATCGCCTTACGGGCAGTGGACGGCGCCTACGATAGCAGCCGGTGCCACACGGCTATCATCGAGCGCGATGCCGAGGCCACCATTGCGGTCAGGCGAAACGGACGATTGCGGACGGAGAACGGCCCTGCAGCCACGGCCCGCAACGAGCTACTGCGTGCCTCAAAGTGCCCTTTTGCAGAGCATTCTGGAAACGATGGAGTGGCTACCGCACACGAAATCGTATCGAAGCCCGGATGCGATGCCTCAAGCCGTTCGGCGGGCATATCATGGCGCGGGGGTCCAGTTTGGCAGACCGCTGATCCGCGTGGCTCTCAAGAACCAGTTCCCGACCTTTGGAACGGCCGGGATCACCTGTGTCAAAAAATCAAATTGGGAAAAGTCGTAATTCGTTCACTACCCGTTTTAGGCAACAACGCCTTTTACCACAATCGCTGGCCCCCATCAGGCGCTTGCCATGCGCACGTGTGTGGAGGCATTTAACCAACGGCCTGCTCTGAGCAGATTTCGCCGGATCGTATCAAACGTGCCGCTCTGGGGCGGACACCGGTGCGTGACCCAGCGCAGGGCGGGGCTCTCCGCGATGCCTGGCGCGCTTTTATGACGGAGATTGTTTTTCCCGTCAGCCCAAAGCTGTTTTGCAGATCATCCCGGTAATCTGGCCCCCTTAGCCGTTTCCCGCAGTAAGCGGCCAATATACAAATGAAAACGAAACGGTTGGCTCCCTGAGCCAGGCGCGGCGAGATGATTACAGGAGGAATTTCATGTCCTTGGCCCTCATTGAACGGACCGGCGACGGCGTTGCCATCATTCGGATCAACCGCCCGGAGCGACGCAATGCGCTGTCGAGTGCGCTACGCGCCGATATCGCGCAGGCGGTCGCGGAGCTTGACGCCGATGCGGAAGTGCGTTGCATCATTCTGACCGGGGATGAAAAGGCTTTTGCCGCCGGGGCCGACTTGTCGGAGATCGCCGAGGCACGCCCGATGGCCGAAGTCTTTGATCGCATGCCGGTGGCCAAGCGCGCTCTGGAAGCTTCGCGGACACCGGTAATTGCTGCGGTCCGGGGGCTTGCGCTGGGTGGTGGCTGCGAGCTGGCCATGATGTGCGACATCGTGATCGCCGGGGACACTGCCAAGTTCGGCCAACCGGAAATCCGATTCGGGATCATGCCGGGCGCCGGGGGCACGCAGAAGATACTGCGCAGCGCGGGCAAGGCGAAGGCAATGCGTTACTTGCTGACCGGCGACCTTTTTCCGGCCGATGTGGCCATGGATCTTGGCGTCGTCTCCGAGGTTGTGCCAGACGCGCAGGTGATGGAGGTCGCCACCACGATGGCCCGAAAGATCGCCGCGCAGCCGACCAAGGCGGTGCAGGCCATCAAGGACGCGGTGCGCGAAGGGGCAAACGCACCGCTCGATACAGCGCTGATGATTGAGAACAGACTGTTCCAGATGCTCTTCTCGACCGACGACCAGAAGGAAGGGATGCGTGCCTTCCTTGAGAAACGCGAACCCAAGTTCAAGGGGCAGTAACCGATGGCCTATGCATTCGAAGACATCAGGAAGGTTGGCGTTATCGGCGCCGGTATCATGGGTGCGGGTATTGCGCAGGTCCTGGCGACCTCCGGCTTTGAGGTTGTCCTGAATGACATGAGCGCAGAAGCCATTGAAAAGGCGCGGGCCGGGATCGACGCTCGCATTGACCGTCTGACAGAGAAGGGCCGCCTCCAGCCGGAGCAGGCAGAGGCGGCAAAGGCGCGTTTGTCCGGCTCGTCCGAGCTGTCGGCGCTATCGGACGTGCAGTTGGTGGTGGAGGCCATCGTTGAACGGCTCGACGTCAAGCAGGGTCTATTTTCCGAGCTGGAAAAGATCGTCAGCCCCGAAACCATCCTGGCCTCGAACACATCTTCGCTGTCCATTGCATCCATTGCGAAGGCTTGTGACAGACGGGGCCGCGTGGTCGGGATGCACTTCTTCAACCCCGTGCCTTTGATGAAACTGGTCGAGGTGATCGGTGGTGCGGCGACGGACCGGTCCGTGATCGACACGACGCGCGCATTGGCCGAGGCTATGGGAAAGGTGCCGGTTCTGGCCAAGGACGGCCCCGGGTTCATCGTGAACCTTGGCGGACGTGCCTATTATACCGAGGCCTTGCACATCCATGGCGAAGGTGTGGCCGACCCAGCCCAGATCGACCGGATCATGAAGATGGCCGCAGGGTTTCGCATGGGTCCGTTCGAGCTGATGGACCTGACAGGCATGGATGTAAACTACCCGGTGTCGACCCTCATCTTCGAAGGATACAAGCACGATCGCCGTCTCGCGACAACAGCCGGTCATGCCTACATGTTCGAAGCAGGTCTGCTGGGCCGCAAGGTCGGGCAGGGATTTTACGACTACGATCAAGATTTGCCCAAGCTGCCTTCGGTGCCCGAAGAAAGTGCGCGAACCGAACTGTCGGTGGTGTTGCCTGAACGTGCCACTGACTTCGCAGCCTTGACGGACAGAGGGCTGAGCGCGGCTGCCGATGATGGCGCAATGCCGATCCTGGTCAGTCCACTTGGCGAAGACTGCAGCAGCATGGTTGCACGGCTTGGGCTAGATCGTCGGCGGACGGTGGCGGTCGATCTTTCCGGCGTGCAGATGGGACTTGTGACCGTGATGACGGCACCCGGCGGATCAGATGTGCTGGAGGATGTGACGAGGTGGCTGACGCAAGCGGGCCTTCACGTGGAGGTCATAAAGGACAGTCCCGGTTTTGTAGCGCCACGCATCGTCTCGATGATCGTCAACCTGTGCTGCGAGATGGCGCAGATTGGTGTCGGCAGCCCCGCGGACCTCGGGAAGGCGATGACCTTGGGCCTGAACTACCCGTTCAACCCGCTAGATCACGGCGATGCCATTGGGGCAGAGCGGGTTCTTGCCACCATGCAGGAGCTTCAGGAGACGACCGGCTCCGAACGGTATCGCCCGAGCCTCTGGCTGAAACGACGCGCCCGACTCGACCTTTCGCTTAGCGCGCCAGATTGAGGGAATGCAACGGTGGCGGCGTCGGGGAGGGGCCGCTACCTCAGGAAGGATGAGCCTATGACGACCGTGATCTCAACCGAAGACCTTGCCCATCGGGAGGCCATCCGCGATTGCCTGTTTCGCTATGCGCGCGGCATAGACCGAGCGGATGAGGACGCCTTGAAAAGCGCCTATTGGCCAGGGGCCTGGGACCAGCACGGGGCCACCTCTGGTCCTGTCGAAGATTTTTACGACCGCGTGCGCGGCGCCTGGGCGCGGGGTGCGCGCAACATCCACCACATCACCAATATCCTGATCGAGTTTCGGGGTTCCGGATCTGCCGCTGTGGAGAGCTACTTTCATGCCTTGCAACGCGGTGTCGGGCCTGACGGCATCAATCGACAGGCAATGCTCTCGGGGCGGTACTGCGATCTGTTCGAACGGCGTTCTGGTGAGTGGCGCATCGCGCATAGGGTGGTGGTGTATGACTGGGTCGAGCCGCAGGCCGTGCCGGAGACGAGCGAGATCGACCGCTTCGGTCCGCGCCAGCCTATCGGAGGCGTGTTTCCGGACGACCCGGTCTATAAAATTGGAGCTTAAAAAGGGCGACCCATCGTGCGGGTCGCCCATAAAGGGCCGTCGTAGGGGAGGTCTCAGGCGGCCCATGTGCCTCGGCGCAACTCGCCATTGTAGTTGAGCAGAGCACCTTCGGTTTCGCCGGAATGAGCGCCGACCACTCGCCCGACGAGGATCGTATGACTTCCGGAAACGTGTTGGCTGTCGCTGGTGCAGATCAGAGCGTGATGCGCGGTGGTCAAGACCGGTGCGCCCAGAACATCCTGCGTCCACAGATCGTCGAAACGGTCGGCCCCGTGGCGGTCACGTTGACCGGCAAAGAGCATGGCTTCTTCTTCCTGCTCGGACGACAGAATATTGATCGAGAACGTCCCAGCGCCCGTGACGCAGTCGTGCGACCCGGAGGCGCGGTTCAAACACACCAGCACCATCGGCGGTTCGGCGGACACCGATGAAACGGCCGAGACGGTCATGCCGCAGCGGGTAGCGCCTTCGCCCGCTGCAACGACGCAGACACCGGAAGCAAACCGGCGCATGGCGTCGCGGAACGAGGCGGCATCGACCGAGGCAGGGATCTGCACTTCGTCTATGTGAGCACGGAAGCGGCCGGTCTCGTCGGTCCATCCGTTGCGGGCGGCATATGTCATCATCTCGTCGAACTTTTCGGCCCAGGAACCATCGCCTGACAGCAAGGTCAGCGCTCGGACGGCGTCGGGGCGCACCCAGACGTGTCGTCTGTCTTCTGCGAGCTCGCCGACCGGAGCGACAAGCGCGTCCAGCCGGTCCTCTGTCGCGGTCGGCACCGCGACAGAGAAGGCTTTGAAATCATGTGCGCGCTCAAGACGGGGCAGAACCCCAGGGGTCAGAACAAGTCGCATGGCTTACTCCGCCGCGATTTTCGTGCCGGCGCCGACTTCTTTCTGGATCGCAGGGATGATCTTGTCGCCCCAGACTTCCATCTGCTTGAGCATCGTCTTGTGGTCGAAATCCCCAAGTTGCGTCTGTAGCGCGATATGATCGGGCTTGAGCACTTCGATCTCGGCCAGCAGACGGTCTATGACCTGGTTCACGCTGCCAACTGGAAGGTTCTTTTTCAGCTCGTCGAGCGACGGATCGCTGTCGGTGGGAACCTCTTTCATCAGGTAGCCGTCGTCGGTCTGCTGGTTGCGGTTCTTGAGGCTGAAGGACAGGCGTCGCTGGAACAGCGCGTTTTCAAGGTAGTGGTCGATCTCTGCCATGTTGTCCGACGCATAACCAACGCGCAGGAAGCCAAGACGGGATTTGGACCCGTCGGTGCCGGAGGCGTCGATCGCTTCGTCGACCTGGCCACGGACGCGCTTGATCTGGTCCATGCCTCCCAGGAGGGCGGTTGTGAACAGGTTCCACCCTTCGCGGAAGGCACGTTTGCGCAGCTTTGGATTGCCGGTGGTTACCCAGATCGGCGGCAGCGGCTCTTGCAGCGGGCGTGTCGCGATGGAGGAGGGCGGAATGTCGAGGTATTCGCTGTGATGCTCGAAGATCTTGTTGCCAAGCGCTTTGGGGATCACTTCGAGGTATTCTTCAAAGATCTTGCTCGACTCATCAAGGTTGGTGCCGAAACGCTGGAATTCGAAATCCTGATAGCCCGAGCCGATGCCAAGCTCCAGGCGCCCGCCAGAAAGCGAGTCGACGAAGCCGACTTCCGCCAGGAACCGCGGCGCATGATACAGCGGCAGGATGCAGACCGCCGAACCCAGGCGGATCGTCGTGGTCTTTGCGGCTGTGTGCGCCACCATCATCAGCGGCGAGGGCGACAGAGAATAGTTGTTGAAGTGATGCTCGGCGTACCACGCGTTGGCAAAACCGGCCTGTTCTGCCATCACGGTTTGTTCGACCGAATTGGCGATGACCTCGTGCGAGGATTGGTGGTAGCCGCGCTGCTGCGCGAGGATGAATGCACCAAAGTCCATGATTGTCTCCTCCCTGAAACTGAAACTGACCCAAGGATAAATTATTGCAGTATTTGCCGGAAGATGATCTGAATGCAGTTCAGTTTTTCATTTTCTGAAAAGGTGCGGCATGGACAAATTGCGCGCGATGGAACTGTTCGTCTCGATCGCCGACACCGGTAGTTTTTCAGCGGCGGGGCGAAAGCACGGGCTGTCGCCAGCTTCGGTGTCGCGACATGTCAGCGCTCTTGAAGAGGAACTCGGCGTGGCGCTGGTGCTGCGCTCGACCCGCGCTCTGGGTCTGACGGAAAGCGGCGAGCTCTATCTGCACGACGTGCGCGAGATCCTCGCGAGCCTTAAAGCGGCGGAGACGAATGCTACGGCGCAGCAAAATCAGGTGCAGGGTGTGCTGCGCGTGCATTCCCGCACGATGTTCGGCATCAGCGTCCTGGCGCGGCTACAGCCCGAGTTCCAAGAGGCGAACCCGGAGCTCATTGTCGATCTGCACCTGTCGGAAAGTCCGGTCCGCTTGCGTGAGGACCAGTATGACCTGGATTTTCGCATCGCACCTCCCAAAGAGGCCGGGCTGGTGCGTCGGCGGCTATTCCACTCGCGGCGCATCTTGGTGGCGACGCCCCGATATATCGCCCGCGCGGGAGCGGTAGAGCAACCCGCCGATTTGCACGAACATGCCTGCCTGACCTACTGGCTGAACACCGAACCGGTGTGTTGGCGGTTTCGTCGCGGTGAGGGCGAGGCGGCCACGGAAATCAACGTGCCGACCAGCTTCATGTCCAACAATGGTCTGGTTCTGCTGGAAATGGCGCGCGCAGGAAAGGGAATTGCTTTGCTCGACGAATACACGGTGACAGACGACATTCGTTCCGGGCGGCTGGTCGAGATCCTGCCCGATATCCGCGTGACCAACACAACGTTTGACGAGGGTATCTTCGTCACCTATCTGCAAACGCCCTATGTGCCGGCCAAGCTGCGGCGATACATAGATTTCGTGGTCGACAACTGGGATCGCGTTCGTCAGGGGGCATGATTTGCGCACCTTGACCGGCTGGTCAGTCACATGCGAGGCTGTGCCTTCAGACCATGCGGGCGGACACCTATGACAGACCAGATTGCCGATGATACTACATCAGATGAAGAAGGCGTTCCAAGCGAAAGGGTGCAGTTCATCCTCGATACCGGGACTAACCTCTTCGCGGAAAAGGGCTACGACGCCACCTCGATGCGCGACATTGCCACGGCATCTGGTGTGTCGAAAGCGCTGCTGTATCATCACTTCGCCAGCAAGGAAGACATCTACGCGCGGATCTCATTTCAGGCGACGCGCAACCTGAATGCTTTCGTGCGCGGGAGCATCCCGCAGGATGCCACCGCGGCGGAAAAGTTACGCGCCTTCATGAGGGCTGCGGCCCGGTTTTTCTCCGAACACCGCTCTGCTTGGGTGGCGGCAAGCAATGCCTTCTGGTCCGACCCTGATCGGCACCGCATGGAGCGGAGGCTTGCCCGCCGGCGCGAGTTCGAAAAGATGCTTCGCGACATTATCAAGGAGGGCATCGCACGCGGAGAATTCAATCCCGTCGATCCCGCGATGACCGGCCGTCTCGTGCTTTCAGGGATCAACTGGATGCATCGTTGGCATGACCCGGAGAAATCCCTGACCCCGGAAGAGATCGTTGATAATTACGCCGATATCTTGCTGGGTGGTGTCTGCGTCAAGCGCGACTGACCCGCATTCCGGTTTGACGCTGACGGCACTGGGCTGCGCAAGGACGTCTTAAAACGCACCGTATAAAGAACAGCGCCTGCTCCGAGCTGGAACAGGCGCTTTTCATGAAATGTCACTGTACTTACTGAAGGTGGATGTCATTTTCCTTGATGACGGTGCCCCAGAAATCTTTGTCCCAATCGAGTTGCGCCTGCATGGCGTCCATGCCGCCAACCTGCGGTGTCATGCCGACATTCGACATCTTTGTTTGCAGATCAGGGTCTTGCATCGCGTTTTGCAGCGCTGTGGACACCCGCTGGATGTCTTCCTCCGGGGTGCCGGTGGGCGCCAGCATCCCGAACCAGAATGACGACACCAGGTCCGGGTATCCCAGTTCGGTCGTGGTCGGAAGATCCGGGAACTTCTCGTGCCGCTCCGGCGAGGAGATCGCGAGCATTTTCACGTCGCCTGCGTTCTCGTATTTCACCAGCGAAATCGGGGTCGAAAAGTTCAGATCGTTAAGGCCACCGATCAAGTCCACAACAGCGGAAGGGTTGTCCGGGTAGGCGACGTCGATCAAGTCGATGCCGAGCTTGTCCTGCAAAACCTTGCCGAACAGATGTGTGACCGAACCCGGTCCAAGCGTCGCGTAGCGCAAGGGTTGCCCCAGCTCATCGGCGTATGCCTTCAGCTCTTCAAGGTTGTTGGCCTCTATCGAGGCAGGAATTGTCACCGTCAGTGGCCCGCTCATCATGGTGCCAACAGGGGTAAAGCTGTCAAGGTCATAGGTCAGCCCCTCCCGCAACATCACATTGAGCGACAGCGGCCCGGTGGCACCGATGAAATAGGTCAGGCCGTCGGGTTTGGCATTGGCGGCGTAGGTCGCGCCGATGATGCCGTTGGAACCGGGCTTGTTCTCGATGATCACCGGCTGGCCAAGATCGTCGGACATCATGCCGCCGATCTCGCGCACCAAACCGTCGATGAGACCACCGCCGCCGTACGGTACGACAAGGGTGATCGGATCGCCGGACTGTGCGAAAGCAGCGAAGGGCATAAATGCGGATGCGCCTGAAAGCGCTGCGGCAATGATCAGATTTCTGCGCGAATACGTGGTCATGGATAGTCTCCTCCCTCAGGTGACTGGACGGTTGGTTGGTCCGAGTCGCCTAGACGCTATGTGGTGACCGGTCGGTCAGTCAAGACGGAATCTGGTTAAAAAAATTCTTGCGAATTCTCAGCTAGCTGGCTAGACCAAGGTTGTGACTGACCGGTCGGTCAGGTGCTTGACCTGGTCAAGATTTCTGCTCGGTCACTCGGAGGAAGCCGTAACGGCGCGATAGGGAGGACCCAGTTATGATGGGCAAAGAGCACGTCCGCGTGGAGATGCATGGTATGGTCGCACTGGTGACCCTCGCGCGGCCACCTGTGAATGCGCTGAATCGCAAGATGCGTCACGAGATCGTCGAGATATTCGACGAGATTTCCCAGAGAGACGACATCCGTTCTGCCGTTCTGACAGCCGAGGGCAAGACATTCTGCGCCGGTGCAGACCTCAAGGATCGGCCAGATCCATCGAACCCCGGTGATTTCCTCGAACACAACCGGATCACGCGCGAGACAGGCAACTCCATACGGGAATGTGCCAAGCCGGTCGTCGCTGCCGTCAACGGGACCGCGTTGGGTGCCGGCTTGGGCCTGATGGCCTCCTGCGACATATATTTTGCCTCCGAGAACGCGGTTTTCGGCATGCCCGAGATCAACGTGGGCCTGGCGGGCGGGGCCTCCATGCTCAACAGTCTTTTCGGGCGGTCCACCACGCGTCGAATGTTCTTCACCGGGATGCGGATGACTGCGCAGGATCTACTGGACCGCTCCGTCATCGAGGCGGTGACCAAGCCCGAAGATCTGCTCGACACCGCCATGGCCACCGCGACGGAGATCGCGTCCAAGGCACCGCTGGCGATCAGATACGCCAAGGAAGCGGCAAACATGGTTGAAAACATGCCGCAGCGCGACGCCTACCGGCTGGAGCAGAACTACACCATGGCCCTTTCCAAAACCGAGGACGCCAAGGAAGCCCGCATGGCCTTTCTCGAAAAGCGCCAGCCGGAATTCAAAGGACGCTGACATGAACAATACGCGTGACAAGGCGGGGCTGACCGCGATTTTCGAACCGCGTTCGATCGCTGTGGTGGGGGCGTCGTCGGATCCGCAAAAGACCGGCGGGCGCCCGATCCACATGCTGCTCAAGCATGGCTTCAAGGGTAATGTCTTTCCGGTAAATCCCAAGGCGGATGAGGTGCAGGGGCTGAAAGCCTATCCTACCCTCGACGATCTGCCGGAAGTGCCGGACCTGGTCCTGATCCTGGTGCCGGGAGCTGCGGCCGTGAGCGTGCTGGAACGTGCAGCGGCACTCGGCGTGGGGTCGGCCATCGTTTTGTCCGCCGGGTTTGCCGAAAACGGGGCCGAGGGGCAGGCGCTTCAGGCGCGGGTCACGGCGCTGGCCGAGACCAGTGGCATGCGCATCGTTGGCCCGAACTGTCTGGGAGCCGTCTCTGTCGCCAATTGCGCCATAGGCACCTTTTCCATCGCATTGGAAAAGGAAATGCCGCGTGCAGGCGGGATCTCCATCGCGTCGCAAAGCGGCAATATCGGTTCTGTCACGCTGGCGGGTCTGTGCCGCGAAGGTGCCGGGATCGCGCGGTTCATCGCGACAGGCAATGAGGCCGACGTTCAGGCGGCCGATGCGGTCGACTGGATGGCAGACGATGAGGCGACGCGCGTCATTCTCCTGGTGCTGGAAACCTGCCGGGATGGCGCGCGGCTGACCCGTGCGCTGGCCAGGGCGCGTGCGGCGGGCAAGCCGGTTGTCGTCATGAAGATCGGCACCAGCGAGGCGGGGCAGAAGGCAGCCCTTTCGCACACCGGCGGACTGGCGGGCAGCGACCGAGTGTTCGATGCGGTGTTCGAGCGTTACGGCGCGGTGCGCGTCCAGTCGATCGAGGACCTCGTCCAGGTTGGTGTTGCTCTGGAAGCCATGGGCGCGCGTCGCATCGGGACCGATCCGTCGGCTGCGATGGTCGCCGCCTCGGGGGGCTTCGGCGTGATGATGGCGGATGCGGCGGCAGCCAACGGCGTCGCGGTCAATGCACTGGCCGAAGACACGCAGGCCCGGATCAGGGCGCGGCTGCCGCTGGCTTCGGCGGTGAACCCGATCGACGCGACGGCGCAGATGTCGGCCAGTCCGGAGATCCTGGAACATCTGGTCGATGCCGCACTGGAAGACCCGAACAATTCGACCGTCTGCCTGATGCTGGCGATGGGCATGGGGCTGCCGCGTTTGCGCGCTGTCTACACCGAGGCCCTGCGGAAGGTCAGTGCAGCGCACCCGAACAAGGCGCTCGTCGCCATCATTGGTGGTCCACAGGATGCCATCGCGGATCTGCGCGCCATGGGGATCGTTTGCTTTCCCACCATCGACGCGACGATGCGTGGCATCGCGGCGCTGGCTAAGGCCGGTGCTCTGCGTGACGTCGGTGCGGAGCAGGTCGAAGAGATTGCCCCAGCGCCACTCCCGGCGGGTGCGTCGTGGAACGAAGCGACGGCCAAGGCCACGCTGAAGGAGGCAGGTCTTCCCTTTCCCGAAGAGATCGTCGTTACAACGGCACAAGACGCCGCGCAGGCTGTCACGCAAATCGGTGGCAAGGTCGCGATGAAGATCCTGTCTCCTGACATCCAGCACAAGAGCGACATTGGCGGCGTCGAACTTGGTGTGTCCGGAGAGGAAAATGCGCGCGCCGCGTTCAACCGGCTGATCACGGCGGCGGAGTTGCACGCGCCAAACGCCCGGCTTGACGGTGTGCTGGTCGCACCGATGAGCAGCCAGGGCACGGAACTGATCCTCGGCACCACGGAGGACGCGACCTTCGGTCCAGTGGTCATGGTCGGGCTCGGCGGCGTGTTCACCGAGGTGTTCGAAGACACCGCCCTGGCGCTTGCGCCAGTCACGGTCAAACAGGCGGAGCGAATGGTGCGCAGCCTGCGGGCCTTTGCGTTGCTCGACGGGGCGCGGGGGCGTCCGAAAGCGGACCTAGCAACCCTGACGCAGGCCATCGTGGCACTGTCGCGCTTTGCGGTGACCCATGCCGAAGACGTGACAGAAATAGACATCAATCCGCTCCTTGTGAGGGGCGTCGGGAACGGGGCCGTGGCGCTCGATGCGCTGATCGTGCCCCGGCAGACCGAAGCGGAGGAGGCAGCGCAATGACGACGCAGGAACGCATCGAACGCAGCTACGAACCCGGGGCCTACGCCGCTCAGGCACGCGGCTGGATCGCGGCCAATCTGACAGATGCGCTGCGCACGGACCGCGCGACGCAGGAGGCCAGCCTCGCCGAGAAAATCGCCTTCGAGGCGGCACAGCACGAAGCGGGTCTGGTCGGCATCACCTGGCCTGTCGAATATGGCGGCCACGGGCTTGGTCTGCGCGAACATCTGGAGGCCAACCGCGAAATCGGCCTGTCGCCGATGCCCAATGCGGTGAATTCCATCGGCAAGGAGCTTGCGGGTCCGATCATCATGACCGTGGGCCGCGAGGATCAGAAGCGCGACTTGTTGCCGAAGATCTTGAAGATGGAGAACATCTGGTGCCAAGGGTTCTCTGAACCCGGGGCAGGGTCCGATCTGGTGGCCCTGCGAACCAAGGCTGAAAAAACCGCTGACGGCTGGAAGGTGAACGGTCAGAAGATCTGGACCTCCGGCGCGTCCAAGTCGCAATATTGCCTTCTGCTGGCGCGTACGGGCAGTGCCGATGATCGGCACAAAGGATTGATGCTCTTTGCGGTGCCGATGGACAGCCCCGGCATCGACGTGCGCGAAATCGTGTCGATCGACGGTGCGCGATCTTTTTGCGAGGTTTTCTTCAACAACGTCATGGTCGCCGAGGAAAACATGCTGGGCGCCCCGGACGAAGGCTGGGCCGCGGCGAGCCGTGTGCTGTCGATCGAACGGGCCACCAACCGGATGTACCGCTCCTGGCGTTTTGAGAGCGAGATCGATCACCTTGTGGCCGCCTGTAGGTCTGACAACCGCGCCTATCAGATCCTGAAAGGCTACAGCGCCGAGGTCGCGCAAGCGCGGATCGCAGTCGAAAACCTCAAGGGTCATGTGGAAACCATGGTCGCCGATCTTCTGAACGGTCAGCAGATCGGGCCGCGCGGCTCATTGCCAAAACTCTACTGGTCCGAGGCGCACCAGCGTTGGGCGCAGATGGCCTATGAAGTTACCACGCGCTTTCCGCTGGACGGCGGGCAGGCGTTGACTGACGCCCGTGCGCGGTTCGAGACCATCTATCTCGCCAGCCGGGCCGAAACGATCTACGCGGGGACGACCGAGATCCAGCTCGACATCATTTCCAAGCGTATTCTCAATCTCAAGAAGGCGGCCTGAATGATGGATTTTGATCTCGACCCGAAAGAGTTCGAAGACACGGCGCGTGCCGTCATGGAAGCCTGCGCCGAAGCAGCGCCTTCAGCGCGTGCAACGCTTCTGGCCGAGGCCGGTCTGATCGGCGTTGCGGCGCCCGAAACCGTCGGTGGGCTTGGCCTGCCGCTCGAATTCGCGGTGCCGGTGGTGGCCGCGGCAGGCGAGGGGCTCCTGTGCTTTCCGCTGATGGAGGCGATGCTTGTGGCGCGGGCGCTGGCAGAGTTCGACGCGGCAGAGGCCGAGGCCGTCATCACAGGCGAAACCACCGTCACGATTGCATGGCAAGGCGTGGCAGAGGACGGCGTCGTCGGTGCGGCACCCATGGGCGAAACCGTCGACCGGGTGGTGATCTTCCGCGCCGACGGCAGCGCGGTTTTGGCGCGGATTGGCGCCACCGTTGCCTCGCGCCGCGGCGCAACGCTCGACACTGAAACGCCGGAGGCGCGGTTCATCCTGACCGGCCAGCCGGAGGGCATCGAGCTGTCGGTGGATGCGGTCGCGACGCTCTGCTCGGACGCGATGGTTTTGCGCTCGGCCTTTGTTCGCGGGTCCGCCGAGACATGCCTGACACTGGCCGTGGAGTACGCCCAGGACCGCAGTCAATTCGGCAAGCCTTTGTCCGCAAACCAAGTGATCCGCCACCGGCTCTCCCGCGACAAGCTGGCCACCGAAACCATGCGTAACGCGCTGGCCCGTGCCCTGACTGAGGTGCCGGGCGGTGACGTGCATCTGGCGCGCGAAGCTTGCTGGCTGGCCACGGCGCGCGCCGGTATCGCGGTTGCTGAAAGTGCCATCCAGGTCTTCGGGGGCATGGGGTTCACTTGGGAGGTTCCTTTGCACCGGCATCTGCGCCAGATGCGCACGCAGGCCCAGGCCGGCGGCGTGGCCGAAAAGACAGAAGCCTTGGGGCAGCGCCTGATCGGTGCCTCGACAAACGCGTGGTATGGGGAGATTGCCAATGTCGTCTGACAAGAAAACCGTCCTGATCACAGGAGCAGGCCACGGGATCGGGGCCGCCACCGCAAAACTGATGGCCGCCCGAGGATGGATCGTTGCGGTGAACGACCTCAAGGCAGAATTTGCCAACGAGGCCGTCGAGATGATTACGGCAGCGGGCGGCGAAGCCTTTGCCGTTGTCGAGAACGCTGGTACGAAGGCCGGCATCGAAGCCGCCGTCGCCAATACGGTAGCACGCACCGGGCGTCTCGACGGGCTGGTCAACAATGCGGCATGGGTGCGCTATCAAGCGATCCCCGACATCATGCCCGAAACTGTGGACCGCATGCTCAACGTCGGCTTTTCCGGGATCATCTGGGCCACGCAGGCGGCGTCTGCCGTGATGACAGAGGGCGGGACAATCGTGAATGTCGCCTCTGCCGCGGCATTTCGGTCGGCAAAGAACTCCATGGTCTATTCCGGGATCAAGTCCGGTGTCACCGGTCTGACCCGTGCGGCGGCAAGCGAGCTGGGCGACCGCGGCATCCGCGTCAATGCCGTTGCCCCCTCCGCCATCCCGACCGAAGGCACGGCACGCAACCGCAACGCGGAACGTGACGCAGCCCGCGCCGCGGCAACTCCGCTGGGGCGGCTTGGCACCGTCGATGATATCGCGCGGTCTATCGGCTATTTTCTTGGTGATGAAAGCGACTTCGTCACCGGGCAGGTGCTGTCCATCGACGGCGGCATCGGGATCGCGATCCGCTGATGACCCGTCTCTTGTCTTCCAGTCCCACGGTGCGTTGCGCGCTGGTCACCGGTGCGGCACATGGCATTGGCTGGGCGATTGCCCGGGCCTTTGCAGCGGAGGGCCTGCGCGTGGCACTTGCCGACATAGACATGGAGGCGGTCAAGGCTCGGGCGTTGGAGCTTGGTGACGGACATGTGGCACTTGGCGTTGACCTGTGCGTGCCCGGTGAGGCGCGAGCGCTGGTTGATCGCGCGCGGTCTGCACTTGGCGGTCTGGATGTGGTCGCGAACAACGCCGGTATGACCGACAGCTCGGGCCGCAGTCTGATGGAGATCGAAGAAGCGTCCTTCGAGCGGCTGATCGCGCTCAATCTGACGGCGACGGCAGAGATCTGCGAATGCGCATTGAACACTCTGCCGCGCGGCGGGTCGATTGTCTGCCTCGCCTCCGGCGCCGCGTATCGGCCACTCGCGTTGCGCGGGGCGTATTCCGCGACGAAGGCTGGAGTCGTTGCACTGGTCAGGGACAGGACAGACGACGCAGCCTCCAAGGGCATCAGCCTTTGCGCGATTGCGCCAGGCTACACGCGCACGCCACTGGTGGAAACCTTGGCACGTGAAGGCCGCGTGGACCTGGACCGCATTGCCGCGCCCATCCCACTCGGAGAGATCGCGATGCCAGAGGATATCGCAGCCGCCGTGCTGCACGCCGCGCTGGACGGGGATTGCCTGACCGGCGTCACGCTTGGCGTGGACGGGGGCAGTGCGCTCGGCGTACCAAGCAAAGACACCGCGCCCACTCGGGGCGATGCGGCGAAGGGCCGGCAGGACGTCTGGGGAGACGCGGCTTTGGCACAGGCCATCGGAAAAGGCACGCAGAGCCATGTTGCTGCCGTGATCGACGCCACGTTCCTTGATGGTGCGCTTCCCGAAGCGCAAAGCATCTTGGGACAGATCCGCAGCCGCGCCATCCGCTGTGCCCGCGAGCTGCCGCGCAGCCGCGACTTTGCCTTGACCATTGTCATCGGCGCAGGGGAGAGCACCGATGCCGTGACCTTGGCCGTGGTGGACATGTTGACGCGGACGCTGGCGCTGGAATGGGCCCCCGCCGGATTGCGGGTCAACTCCGTGATATGGCGCAGCCCATCACGCGAGGGACTTGCCGGTCTGTGCAGGTTTCTTGGGGGTGAGCGGGCCCGCTTGGTGACGGGACAGGTCATTTATTCATACCAGACGGCGCGCTGACGACACTCGGCGCTGTGCCACGCAAGCAAGAGATCCATGGGAGGAGAACATGCGCTTCGTATTCAACCGATTAGAAGATATCTTCGCTGCCGTCATCACGGCAGGGATCGGCATCTTCATCATTCTCGAGGCGGGGAACTACCGCATGGGCACCCTGACCAGCATGGGGCCGGGCTATTTCCCGACCATTCTGGGCTGGTCCATGGTCGTTCTTGCGGCACTGATGCTCATCACCTCGCGCGTCACTGGTGCGCCACAGATGGCAGGGCGCGACCAACTGCGCGGTATGCTCTTTGTAGCGGCGGCCTTCGGCGCGTTTGCCTTGACCATCGAACGCTTCGGCATGATCCCCTCGATCACCCTGTCCGTGCTGTTGGCAAGCCTTGCCAATGAACGCACCAAGCCATTGGTGGGGCTGATCCTTGGTCTTGGCACCGCGATCGTCTGCGCCCTGATATTCCGTCTGGGCCTCGGCCTTCAGATCAAGGCATTCTGAAATGGATACGCTATTTTCCAACATCGCGCTCGGGCTTACCGTGGCCGTTTCACTGAGCGGATTGTTCTACTGTTTCCTGGGGGTGTTTCTCGGGACTTTGGTAGGCGTTCTGCCAGGCATCGGGATCATGGCGACGCTTGCCATGCTGATGCCGATCACTTTTCATCTTGAACCGACGCTCGCACTGATCATGCTGGGCGGGATCTATTACGGGGCCTCCTACGGCGGCTCGACCGCGTCGATCCTCATGAATTTGCCCGGCACGGCGACAAGCGCGGTTACCGGCCTCGATGGCTATCCCATGGCGCAGCAGGGACGCGCCGGACAGGCGCTGTTCATGACGGCCATCGCTTCCTTTGTTGGGTCGATCTTCGGTGTTATCCTGCTCGCTGGGTTTTCAGTCCCGTTGTCGCGGGTCGCGCTGCGTTTTGGTCCGCATGAATACGTGGCGCTCATGCTGCTTGGTCTGATCGCGGCCTCGGTCATCGGGTCAGGGCGTTCGTTACGCTCGCTCGTGTCGGTATCGCTGGGGCTGGCGCTGGGTTTGATCGGGCTGGACCTGAACTCCGGCGTGGCGCGCTTTACCTTCGGCCAGACGGTGCTGTTCGACGGCTTGCCGCTGGTCGCCGTGGCCATCGGGCTTTTCGGCCTTCCGGAGATCATCGCCTCTGCCGGGCGCAAAGAGATCCCACGTGTCCACGAAGGCAAGATCCGCCTTCGCGAGATGCTTCCAACCCGCGAAGACTGGAAGCGCTCGATCATGCCAATGGCGCGCGGTTCCGGCATCGGCGGGTTCTTTGGCGCGCTTCCCGGCACTGGTGGCCTCGTGGCGACCTTCGTGTCCTACGCGGTGGAGCGCCGTGTGTCGAAACATCCCGAGGAATTCGGCAACGGCGCCATCGAAGGCGTGGCCGCGCCGGAGGCCGCGAACAACTCTGCGGTGCAGGCAGCGTTCATTCCGACACTCAGCCTGGGGATTCCCGGCGACCCGGTGATGGCGATCATGCTTGGGGTGATGATGGTGCACGGCATCATTCCCGGTCCAACGGTCATTCAGGACAGCCCCGACCTGTTTTGGGGGCTGGTGGTCAGCTTTGTCATCGGCAACCTGATGCTGTTGGTGCTCAACCTGCCACTGGTTGGCATGTGGGTGCGCATCCTGAAGATCCCCTACAACCTGCTGTTCCCGGTGATCGTCGCCTTTACCTGCATCGGCATATACAGCGTGAACTACCAGGTGGTGGATGTCTTCGTGTTGTTGGGGTTCGGCTTTCTTGGTCTGGGGATGCGGGCGCTGAATTTCGAGGTAGCGCCCCTGCTGCTGGGCTTCGTGCTGGGGCCAATGATCGAGGAATACTTCCGCCGGGCGCTGATTGTCTCGCGGGGGGATATCGGCTCCTTTGCCGACCGGCCCATCGCCGCCAGCATCTTGGCCATTACGTTTGCGATCCTCGTTTGGGCCGTTGTGTCTCGATTGGTTTCCGCCGGAAAGAAAAGCCGCGTAAAAGAGGCCGACGCAAATGGCTGATCTTCGTTTCGAACGTCTGAACACGGGATCGGATGCATTGGGCGAAAGCCCTGTCTGGAACGCCCTCAGCCAGAGCCTGTGGTGGATCGATGGTGTCGCGGGGAAGGTCCGCGAACTGCGCGCGGACGGCACCGTTCAGACCTTGCAGGTGACCGGACATGTCGGCGCCATCGCGTTGGTCGAAGGCAACGGTATTGTCGCCACCATCGACCAGCGTGTCTTCTGGCTCGATCCAGAGACCAAGGCGGAACGGCTTCTGGTGGAGATTACGGATGCACCGGAGGCAATGCGACTGAATGATGGCAAGCTGGACAGGCAGGGCCGCTTTGTCTGCATCGGCATGGGGCGCGGCGGCGAACCTGTCGGGGACATACACGGGTTCGGCAAGGCGCGGCATCGGGTGCTGGCCGAAACGGGCGTGATGATTGGAAACGGTATCTGTTTCAGCCCGGATGGCGGGACGCTCTATTTCACCGACACGCGTGCCCGTACGTCGTTTGCCGCCGACTATCACACGGAGACGGGCGATGTCGGCGCCATACGGCCTCATATCGACTGCACCGCCTTGGGTTCCGGCATCGACGGGGCCACTGTGGATGCCGCCGGCAATATGTGGGCGGTCCTGATCCACACTGGCGAAATCGGCTGCTTTGCGTCTGACGGCAGGGTAATCCACCGCACCAGGGCCCCGGTGGATTACCCATCCAGCCTGGCCTTCGGCGGGGCAGGGATGGATGTGCTTTACATGACATCGATACGCGACAGTGGAACCGGGCGTGTGGTGTCAAAAAGCCCCGATGGCGGTGGCCTGTTCTCGACCCGCGATCATGGCGCGCGTGGGATCGAAGAGGCCTGCTTTCAGGGCATGATGGACTAGGGGAGGGAGCGAGATGCTCGATCAAATGGACGGTCAAGGACCACTCAAGGGCCTCAAGGTGCTCGACATCGCGACCATCATCGCGGCGCCCTTCGCTGCGTCATTGCTTGCGGATTTTGGCGCCGAGGTGACGAAATTCGAGATGCCCGGACGCGGCGACGGCCTGCGGTACTTTCCGCCCTTTCGCGATGACAAGCCGCTGTGGTGGAAGGTGACAAACCGGGGCAAGCGCTACGGTACACTCGATCTGCGCAAGCCCGAGGGGCTTGAGATCATGAAAAAACTCATCGCCGAGCACGACGTGCTGGTTGAGAATTTTCGCCCCGGTACGCTGGCGAAATGGGGGCTGGACCGGGAAACGCTCTGGGCGCTGAACCCCGACCTGGTGATCCTGCGCGTCTCCGCATTCGGGCAGACGGGGCCGAAATCCCGGCAAGGCGGTTTCGCCCGTATCTTCGAGGCGATGGGCGGCCTGACCTATATCACCGGCATGAAGGAAAGCGCTCCGGTGCATCCGGGCTATCCGATCGCCGATGCCTTTGGGGGAGTTTTCGGCGCGTTTTCGATCATGGCAGCGCTTTACGGAATCAAGGCGAATGGCACGCGCGGCGAGGAAATCGACCTTGCACTGACGGAGGCGACCTTCCGGCTGCTGGAGAACATTGCCATCGAATACGATCAGCTGGGTCAGGTGCGCGAGCGCGACGGCAACAACAACCAGTACACGGCGCCGGCGAACGTCTTTCGCACGAAGGACGGGCGCTATGTCACCGTCACGGGGTCGACCGACAGCATGTTCGCGGCGAACATGCGTGCCATCGGCCAGGCTCAGTTGATCGACGATCCGCGCTTTGTCGGCAACAGGGCACGGATGGCGCAACGCGAGACACTGGACGAAATATTCCGCGCCTACATGGAAAGCCACACGCTGGACGAAACGCTGGACGCGTTCGCGCGGGAGGGCGGGGCCATCGGCCCGATCTACTCGGTCGAGCAGATCTTTGAAGATGCGCAGATGCAAGCGCGCGAAGTGGTGACAGCTGTTGCCGATGACGATTTTGGCACGGTGCGTATGCAGAACGTGGTACCACGACTGACGAACAACCCCGGTCGCGTGCGCTGGTCGGCTAAGGACCTTGGCGTCGACACGAATGAGATCCTCGCCGATCTGGGGTTCGACGCCGAGCAAATCGCGACGCTCCGCGACAACGGCATTATCTAAGGGACATATCATGACAACACAGATCGAAAGCTCCCGTTCCAGCGGAGTGCTGACGCTGACCATGAACGGGGCCGCGACAAAGAACGCCATAGGTCGGGACCAGTACGAAACGCTGCGTGCGGCCTTTGTCGATGCGGGCCACGACCCTGACGTCCGTGCCATCGTGCTGACCGGAGCGGGCGGGTTCTTTTCCTCCGGTGGCAACGTCCGCGCCCTCGAAGAGAGCCGGAAATTGCCCCGTTCGGAGGTGGCGCGAAACACCGATGCGCTGTTCGCTATGATAATGGCGCTTCGTGACTGCCCGAAACCAGTCATCGCCGCTGTCGAGGGAGGCGCGGCGGGACTTGGTCTGTCGCTGGCACTGTCCTGCGACATGGTGGTGGCAAGCGAAGGGGCGAAGTTTACCGCCGCATACGTCAAGATCGGCCTCACGCCCGACGGGGGCGCGACCTACTTCCTGCGCGAGGCCCTGCCGCGGCAGCTCGTGTCGGAGCTGTGTATGCTTGGCCGCCCGGTGAGCGCGGAACGCCTGTTCGCCGCGGGGGCCGTAAATGAGGTGGTGGAGCCGGGCGGGGCGCTCAATGCAGCCCTTGCGCTGGCCGGCGCCTGTGCGCACGGCGCGCAGATGGCCATCGGCACCATCAAGGCGGAGATCGCCACCGCAGGTCAGGCCGCGCTGGCTGAACACCTCGCCTATGAGGGGCGCATGATCAATCATCATCGCTTCGGTGACGAGGCGGGAGAAGGGCTTGCGGCTTTTCTCGAAAAGCGAAAACCCGATTTCAGCAAAGGTGATTCATGATCCGTGATCAGGAAAAGCTCGATACGCTGCTGCTAAATGTTCACCGCTGGGTGCGGGACGTGGCCCATCCCAGCGAGGACCGCGTCGAGGCGGAGGATCGCGTGCCCGACGAGATCGTGGCCGACATGGCAGCGCGCGGCTACTTTGGCTGGTCCATCCCCGAGGAATACGGCGGTCTCGGCCTGACGACCGAGGAGCTTGTCCTTGGCGCGATGGAGCTCAGCCAATGCGCGGTCGCTTTTCGCGCACGCGTCGGCACCAATACAGGCATCGGGTCCGAAGCGCTTGTCGCTGACGGATCCGAAGCGCAAAAACGCGAGTACCTGACGCGCCTCGCAAGCGGCGAATTGACAGGCTCCTTCGCCTTGACGGAGCCGGGGGCGGGATCGGATGCTTCGTCGCTGACGTCAGTCGCGGTGCGGGATGGTGACGACTACGTGCTCAACGGCATGAAGTGCTATATCACCAACGCGCCCATCGCGGATATCTTCACCGTCATGGCACGCACCGATCCGGATACGCCCGGCGCGCGCGGGGTTTCAGCCTTCATCGTAGAGCGGGCCATGCCGGGGGTGTCTACCTCCGCTCCCTACAAGATGATGGGGCAGCGTGGGTCCCCAGTAGGTGAGGTGCACTTGGATAACGTTCGCGTGCCGGCGCGAAACCTGATCGGTGGTGTCGAAGGGCAGGGGTTTCGCACCGCAATGAAGGTGCTGAACAAGCAGCGCATTCATCTGGCCGCGCTATGCACCGGGCCGTCGATCCGGATGCTCGACCTTGCGATGACCCACGCCGAGGGGCGCGAACAATCGGGACAGAAGATCATCGATTTCCAACTCGTTGCGGCACTGCTGGCGGATTGCCGTGTGGATATCGAGGCCGCCCGCGCACTGGTGATGCAGACCGCGAGAGCCCGCGACGCAGGTGAGGACATTGCGCTCGAAGCCTCCATTTGCAAATATTTCGCCTCCGAGGCGGCAAGCCGGGTCGCGGATCGGGCGGTGCAGGTCTTTGGCGGCGCGGGTTACGTGGCCGACCACGCGTCGATCGAACGTTATTACCGCGATGTACGGCTGTTCCGGCTCTACGAAGGCACCAGCCAGATCCACCAGCTCAACATCGTCAAGCAGGAGCGCCGGCGTCGGCAAGGAAATGGTCGGGCATGAGCGAGCATGACGTCATCATCGTTGGCGGTGGCTCTGCCGGCGCGACGCTTGCCGGACTGCTGAGCGAGGACGAAAGCTGCCGCGTGTTGCTGCTTGAAGGCGGGCGGCGCGACGTAAGCCCTTGGATCCACATTCCCGCAACCTTTTTCAAGATCATGCAGAAGGGTCGTGATGCGGTGATGATCACCGGAGAGCCGGAAGACAACCTCGCGGGCCGTCCATTTGTCGTGCCACAAGGCAACGTTCTGGGCGGCGGATCATCGGTCAACGCGATGCTTTACCTGCGCGGCCAGCCGCAGGATTACGACGACTGGGCGGCGAACGGCGCCGAAGGATGGAGCTGGGCCGATGTGGGGCCGGTCTTCAAGCGGCTGGAGAACAACGACACTTTCGACGACGACCATCACGGCAGCTGCGGACCGCTCGCGGTCTCCAGCCCGCGCCACAGGCATCCCTTGTCGGAGGCGTTCGTAAATGCGGGGATGCAGGCACAGATCCGGCCAAACCGCGATTTCAACGGCGCGCGGCAGGAGGGGATCGGTTTTTTCCAGACCACCACGCACAAGGGTCGGCGCGCCTCGGCGGCGCGCGCCTTTCTTTGGCCGGTACGACAGCGCAAGAACCTCACTGTGATGACGAATGCCCGGGTCGACCGGGTTCTGATTTCGCAGGGCCGCGCCACCGGGGTCCGTCTGGCGGACGGTCGCGAAGTCCACGCATCGCGTGAGGTTGTGCTGTCTGCGGGGGCTTTTGCAACACCGCTCATCCTGATGCGTTCCGGCATCGGTCCGCGTGCTGATCTGGAGGCGCAAGGCATACCCGTCGTCGCTGATCTTCCGGGCGTCGGCCAAAATTTTCAGGACCACGCCATCGTGCCCATTGAGGTCAAGACCCGCGAACCGTTGTCGGTGGTGGGTGAGGATCGCATGCCGCGCGGTGCCCTGCACATGCTGCAATACCTTGCGACCCGGCGTGGACTGCTGTCGTCAAATATGGTGGAGGCCGGCGGCTTCATCGACGTTGCGGGGGGCGGACGCCCCGACGTGCAGCTACATTTCATGCCGGGCTACAACGCGGCCAAGGGGGTTGTGCAGCTCGAGGGACACGGCGTTGTCTTTTCGGTCTGCGTGCTGCGGCCGAAGTCGCGCGGCGAGGTGCGGCTTCGCTCGGCCGACCCTGCGGATCCGCCGGTTTTTCGGAGTGGCGTCATGAGCGACCCTGCGGACATGGCCCTGTCGATTGCGGCCCTCCGGAAGGCGCTTGGCCTGCTCGAGCAGCCAGCGCTGCAGGCGGTGATGGCCGAGCGCAAGCGCCCTGCGCCCGGGCCGGACACGGACGAAACCCTGACAGAATACATCCGCAGCCATGCCAAGACGGTCTATCACCCGGCGGGCACGTCAAAAATGGGCTCGGCATCCAATCCGATGGCCGTGGTCGACCAGCGACTGGCGGTCCATGGCATCAAGGGTCTGCGCGTTGCCGATGCTTCGGTTATGCCGTGCCTGCCATCGGGCAATACCAACGCACCGACCATCATGATCGGCGCGCGCGCCGCAGACTTCATCCGCGCCAGCGCGTGATTGAACGACAAAAGAGAGACAGACCATGACCGACGTTTTCATCTGTGACTACATCCGGACTCCGATCGGGCGTTACGGCGGGGCGCTCGCACCGGTGCGGGCCGACGATCTCGGCGCGATCCCGATCACCGCGCTGATGGCCCGCAACAGCGATGTCGACTGGGCCGCGGTTGACGAAGTCTACTATGGCTGCGCCAACCAGGCCGGCGAGGACAACCGGAACGTGGCACGCATGTCGGCGCTGCTGGCGGGATTGCCGACGGAGGTGCCCGGCAGCACGATCAACCGGCTGTGTGGGTCGGGTATGGACGCGGTCACCATGGCCGCGCGAGCCATCCGCGCCGGTGAGGCCGACCTGATCATCGCGGGTGGTGTCGAAAGCATGTCCCGCGCGCCTTTCGTGATGCCCAAGGCCGAAACCGCCTTTTCCCGCGCCAATGCGGTTCATGACACCACCATTGGCTGGCGCTTCGTGAACCCCATGCTGAAAGCGCAATATGGCATCGACTCCATGCCGGAGACCGCAGAGAACGTGGCCGACGAATTCGGCGTGAGCCGCGCGGACCAAGACGCCTTTGCGCTGCGGTCACAGGACAAGGCCGCTACGGCGATCAAGAACGGGCGACTGAAACAGGAGATTACTCCGGTCACGATCAAGACACGCAAGGGCGAGACGATCGTCGATACCGACGAGCATCCGCGCGCCTCGACCATCGACAAGCTGGCCAGCCTGAAGCCTATAGTGCGACCCGATGGGACCATCACCGCCGGGAATGCCTCGGGCGTGAATGATGGCGCCGCGGCTCTGATCCTTGCCTCCGAGAAAGCAGCAAAACAGCACGGGCTGACGCCTGTCGCGCGTGTGCTGGGCGGGGCGACGGCAGGTGTTCCGCCTAGCATCATGGGCTTCGGTCCAGCCCCGGCTTCGAAGAAATTGATGGCGCGATTGGGTTTGACGGAGGATGACTTCTCGGTGATCGAATTGAACGAAGCCTTTGCCAGCCAAGGCCTCGCCACATTGCGCGACTTGGGCATCGCGGATGACGATGCGCGGGTAAACCCGAACGGTGGTGCCATCGCGCTGGGTCATCCGCTGGGCATGTCCGGCGCGCGAATTACGGGAACGGCCATGCTTTCCCTCAAGCCCGGTGAAAAGAGCCTGTCGACAATGTGCATCGGCGTCGGACAAGGTATCGCTATCGCGCTCGAACGGGTGTGATCCTTGATTGCAACGGACCAGTTCATGCATCTGGTCCGTTGTCACTTCAGTGCGGTACCCGGCGTCAGTTGTACGGATCTGTGCAGAGGATTTTCTTCGATAATCCTGGGTCGTCTTCAAAGACCTTGCGAAAACCACCTTTTATTCGTCGAGGGCCAACCATTTAATTGGTCCTCGGACAAAGCGTACCGCCGGCAGAGATGTGGTGCGTTTACCGTCGGGCTGGTTGCGTCGGGCCATTATTTGACGCGTCGGAGAGACCAGATAGCGGGGCCATCCGGAAACCTTTTCCGATGAAGTCACATGAGTCTGCGTAATCTAGGCGCGATTTGGAAACCCGCTCAAGGCAGAGGACAGGCTCCTCCGACAGCCGGCTGCCTCTGGGAGGGGGCGGTTGAAATGTCCAAGACTTCATCACCTTGTGTCGCCGTCAAAAAAAACGGCACGTCACCCTCCCTAAACCTAGTGGGTTGGCGCCACTACGATCTTCTGACCGGCGAAAAGGCATGTACCGCAATAGGTCCGGAAACAATGCCGTACGCGACGAAAGCCGAAGGTGAAGGCGTTTGGGGGCCGATCGTCTAGAGGCGATTTGATCCCCCGGATAATTTCCGAGACGCCCAGTACCCCGCAAGCATGGTGGGCCAAAGAAGGGCCTTTGACGTAAGCTCTATCTCGGAATGTGTTGGGAAACACCGAGGTTTCATGCGGTTGGCATCACGACAGACGAAATCGGCCCGTCTCGTGACGTTTGAGTTGCAAACGCAGTTCCGGACAATGGATGCCCTGCTTCAAGCTGTTTGGCCACGGCTTTATGGCCCGCGACTAAGATGGAAAAGCTGCTGAACTTCAGGTCCGGAACGCCGTGCTTGCCCGTTAAAAGTTCTGGTCATACCCGGGACACAGTCCAAGAGATAAGTTCCTCCGGCGAAAGGGGAAGTCGATTGACACTCAGATTTGTGGAGCAGAGCCGGTATCAATGAGTGGAACAGGCAATCGTTACGACAATTCCATGGTTGAAAGTGTCTACTATTCTCTGAAGGCTGAGTTGATCTGGCGCAACCGCTGAGAAACCAGACCCCAAGCTCAGGCTGCAATGCGTCATTAGATCAACGCGATATAACCCAAAACGGCAGCACTCGTCGTTGGGTGATATCCCCTTTGGCCTGCGAACAAGGGCTTGGCGAATTGAGTTGAGGGGAACGTAAGCGCGACATGACCAATTTTTCCAATTGCAGATAGCTTCCTTGTTTAGCGTCTCTCCCGCAGCACGTCAGCGCTGGAGGTAAATTAAATCATCAGGATTGCGGAAAATGACGCGACTTCTGCGGCCCTGTCGGCCCGTTCAACGTTTCGGCGAAGGATGTGCTGAACAGCACCTGAAACTCATCGGAGTTAATACGGACCTGGCTTGGTCGCGCATATCACATAACGATGCTCTGATCGGCGCAGACGTGATTTCCGCCATCCTAGCTGAGCTGCCTGCGCGCGGTGGATAGGTGCCAGACGGGTGTCGCTGACGATTGGATCGAACCCCGCCGCTTTGAGCATTGGAACCACATAATCCACGCGCGCCCCTTCGCTGAAATGCACTCGAGAGAGAATATCCCGGTGGCGCAAGCTGTTGGCCGTGGGTGTGGCGCTTTGCGGTTTTGCGGCCATAAGCCGTGCCAGCATCCGATATATCCAGCCGCTTGAGACGAAGTCGCCGTCCACGATCAAGAGCGTCCCGCCGGGGCGCAGCACGCGGAACCATTCGTCAAAGGCTGCGGCCGGGTCGACCAGAGTCCAGACCAAGTGACGTGTGACAATCACGTCCATGCTGGCCGGGGGCAGGGTCGTGCGCTCGGCGTCCGCTTGTATAAAGGGAATGTCCGGCAGCTTGGCTCGCGCGCGCTCCAGCATCGGTTCCGCCCAATCAAGGCCCGTTACCTTGAACCCCAGGCGCTGGCATAGACGCGCGATTTCCCCGGTACCGGACGCGAGATCAAGGAGTGCCCGCCCGTCGCCATCGCCCAGGTGACGACGAAACAAGCTCTCCCATGCGGCCATCTCGGCGCCGTCGTCAATGCGATGGCCAGGCTCTTCGTCAAAGGTGGCCGCGCGATCAGACCAGTATTCTCGAATTTTGTCACGAAGATTTCGGTTGCTTGAGGTCATGCGGCTGCTCCGGTGGCTTTTTTTCTGATGTCATTTAGCTGATTGGTTTTGTCAACTTTTTAGTTGATGGAAAGTGTCGGATATACTAGGCGGGCCGAAGTGACCTGACTCAGGAGCAACTGATGACCCTTCATTCCCTTCTCGGCGCAAGTGCGTTGAGCCTCTTCGCAGCCAGCCTCGTGCAAGCCGATCCGATCACCCTGACCGACATCGCCGGCAGAGAAGTTACCGTGGATGCACCAGTCGAGCGCGTGATCCTGGGCGAAGGACGACAGATCTTTTTCGCCTCCGTACTGGACCGCGAAGACCCGTTCCGTCGCGTCGTCGGCTGGCGCGACGATTTTCGAGAGGCTTCCCCGGAAAGCTATGACATTTATGCGGAAAAATTTCCGGAACTGACCGATATTCCAACTTTCGGCGGCTTCAAGGACGGCTCATTCGACATCGAGCAGGCGGTTTCGCTGAACCCTGATGTGATGATCATGAACCTCGAATCCAAGGCTGCGACCGACGAGGCAGGTTACGAGCAGAAACTGGCCAAGGTCGGCATCCCCATCGTCTACGTCGACTTCCGCGAAAAACCGTTCGAGCATACCTCGCAGTCGATGCAGATCATCGGAGAGCTCTTCGGTGAAGAAGAGAAGGCCGAAGAGTTCAACAGCTTCTACGAAGCACAGATTGCGCGCGTCACCGACGTGGTCGCCGCGCAAGACGATCTTCAGCGTCCGTTGGTTTTCGTCGAGCGGGCCGGTGGTTACTCCGAGGATTGCTGCATGTCCTTTGGCGACGGCAACTTTGGGCGTTTTGTCGAACTTGCGGGTGGAACCAACATGGCGTCGGAGTTCATTCCCGGCACCTTTGGCACGGTCAATCCGGAACAGGTCATCGCCTCCGATCCGGATCAGATCGTCGTCACGGGCGGCAATTGGGACGCCTACGTGCCCGGTGGCGCGTGGGTCGGCATGGGGCCTGGCTCGGACATCCCCGAGGCAAAGAAGAAACTTGCAGCGCTGACGAAGCGGCCCGCGTTCACGGGCGTAAAAGCAGTGGAAAACCATCAGGTTCACGGCATCTGGCACCAGTTCTACAACTCGCCTTACAGCTTTGTTGCCGTACAGAAACTGGCGACCTGGCTGCACCCTGAGTTGTTCCCGGATCTCGATCCCGAAGAAACTCTCAAAGAGTTGCACGCGCGCTTCTTGCCGGTGGATTACAAGCCCGGCTACTGGGTGTCTCTGGGGGACGCTGCGGCCAACTGAGCCTGTTTAACCTCTGAATATGGCGGCCCATACCGGGGCCGCCACACGCCATTGGAGATGAGATGTCAACGACGGAAATACACGCCTCCGAACCAACAACCGCGCAAAGCTACCGCGGGCTGGTGGCCCGGCGCATCACGATCCTTGTCGGATTGACCATCGCGCTGGTGCTGTCGGTCGCGGTGGACGTGTCGCTGGGGCCTGCACGCTACGGCGTACCGGAGGTGCTGCAGACGATCTTTGCACCGGGATCGGCAGATTTGCAGATGCGCGTCGTGGTCTGGGATATCCGCATGCCCATGGCGATTTTAGCTGTGACCGTGGGGGCGAGCCTGTCACTGGCAGGGGCGCAGATGCAAACCATTCTGGCGAACCCGCTGGCCAGCCCTTTCACCTTGGGCCTTTCAGCGGCAGCGAGTTTCGGTGCGGCCCTGGCGATGGTTCTGGGCGTCGCGTTGTTTCCCGGTGCTGTGTCATTGATGGTGCCGATTAACGCCTTTGCCATGGCGATGGCTGCGTCGCTGCTGATCTTTGGCCTCTCGACGCTGCGGGGCGTGACAACGGAAACGATCATCCTGCTGGGCATCGCACTTGTGTTTTCTTTCAACGCGGCGCTGGCATTGCTGCAGTATTTTGCCTCTGAGCAGGCGCTCTCTGCCGTGGTGTTCTGGACGATGGGCAGCCTGACCAAGGCGACCTGGGGCAAGGTCGCCGTCACCGCCGTCATCCTAGCGGTCTGTACGCCGCTTTTTGCCCGCCGGGCCTGGGCTCTGACAGCAATTCGTCTCGGCGAAGTTCGCGCCTCTGCGATGGGTGTGCCGGTCAAGCGTTTGCGGCTTGAGGTGCTGTTGCTTGTGTCGGTCCTCGCGGCTGTGCCTGTCAGCTTTGTCGGAACCATCGGGTTCATCGGCATTGTCGGCCCGCATCTGGCGCGGTTGCTGCTGGGCGAGGATCAGCGGTTCTTTCTGCCCGGCGCGATGCTGTCGGGGGCGGTGATCCTGTCGGCAACATCTGTGCTGTCGAAGGCAATCCTGCCGGGGGCCGTCCTGCCTATCGGGATCATCACGGCACTCGTGGGTGTGCCCTTTTTCGCCGCACTGATCCTCACGAAAGGACGCAAGTCATGGTAAGTCTGACGCTGGAACGGATCGGCGCACGGTATGGTCGGCGCGAAATTTTGTCCGATGCGTCGGCGCGCGTGCAAGGTGGGGTGCTGACGGCCCTTGTCGGGGCGAACGCGGCCGGCAAATCGACCTTGTTTCGCCGAATTGCCGGGCATCTGCGTGGCGCCGGTCATGTGCGACTGGACGGGGCGGAACACCAAGACCTGCGCTACATGCCGCAGGACACGGGCATGTCCGCAGCACTCACTGTGTATGAATCGATCATCTTGGCCTTGAAACAGGGGGGCGGGGGATGGCGGTTGTCTTCTGCCGAGCTGAGCAAGGTGGACGAAACCCTCCGCCGTTTCAGGATCACCCATCTGGCTGATCAGCAGCTGCCGGAGCTGTCCGGAGGGCAGCGGCAGGCGGTATCGATCGCACAGACGCTGGTGAGCCGGCCCAAGGTGGTGCTGATGGACGAGCCGACATCTGCGCTTGATCTCAATCGCCAGTACGAGGTGCTGGAGGCGCTGAGGCTTTATGCCAAGGAAAATGACGCGGTGATGGTTCTGGCCTTGCACGACCTCAACCAAGTGATGCGCTGCTGCGCCCACACCATGGCGCTGGGGGAGTCGCGGATTCAGGCATTTGGTCCCACGCTGGAAGTCTTGACCCCCGACATGATCCGCCGCCTTTACGGTATCGACAGTCGGGTCGAGCGCTGCTCCCGAGGGTGCCCGATGATGATCGTGGATGGCCCGGCGGATCTGGTTTCAATGTAGTGGTTTATCGATAAAAAGGCGGCGCGAGACTGCCGACGATTTATCCCCAGTCTGCGACCGTCAAACCGTGAGCTATTGCCTAGCGGTCAAAGATTGCTGACAGGTCCGGCGCAGCGATCCTCATGACCGAGTTATCGATCCACTGGTTCGCAGCCGTATTGCGATGGTGGGTCTGACCAACGCTCCTCGCATGAACACGATGACCTTCTCTTGGCCGTCCCTCAGTCATGACGAGAGTCCTCGGTTTTGATGGTCGTCTGTTTCGGGTGTGGCAAGCCCGCCGGGGCGATGCCATCACGTAGCTTGAACGCGGGGCGCGCTTCTGCCGGGGTCTTGTTGCCGAGCCAATAATGCGGCCTGACCTTATTTTAATCGTAGCGCCAGAGGGCCGGTGTTCGCTGGCCGTCGCCGCGCCACACCATGGCTAAAGCGCAGGTTCCGACAGAAATCGATATCACATCTCTTCCGGAATCGCCCTGCGGTGGACAGGTTCTTGATCTCTTCATCGCTGTAGCCAAGCGTCGCCTTCAGGATGCTATGGGTGTCTTGGCCCAGCAGGCTGGGGGCGGTGGCAGCCGATGGACCTTCGCCATCGAAGCGTATGGGGCCACGAACAAGCCGCATGGTGCCCTCGGTTGGATGATTGACCGTTTCGAGCAATCCTCGAGCAAGGGCATGGGGCTGTTCCAGCGCGTCCCCAACGGACAGGATCGGCGCCTTCGTGACATCGAAATCGCTCAGACGTGCAAGCCAGTACTCTGACGTGTCGCGGCTCATCCGTTCGATGATGATCGGGTTCAGGGCATCGCGATTTTCCAGACGCTGCTCATAGAGCGAAAATTGCGGATCTTCGATCAGGTCTTCGCGATCCAGACTGCGTGCGAAATTATGCCAGAAGCGATCGGTCAGGCAGGCCACGATCACATCACCGTCGGACGTCGGGAACGAGCCATAGGGCACGATGCTGGGATGCTGGGTTCCAACCGGTCGAGGGCTTTGGTCGGTGACGACATAAATCTGTGACAGGTAGCCCTGCATGGAGATGAGACTGTCCAGCATGGCGACCTCCACTTGCCGTCTCTTGCCGGTGGCATTGCGCTCATGCAGCGCGGCCAGAAGCCCGAAAACCGAAAGGATGCTTCAGGCCATGTCGCCCAAGGGAATGCCCAGCTTGTTCGGCGCCTGACCCTAGCGCGACAATGTCCGGATCGAAACTGAACTCGGGCCTTTGGGTAGGGACTTGAGTTGGGGCAGGTGTCTCGATCAGAGTGGTTTCCCCGGAGATGTGAAGGGGCTCTTGGATTCCGATGATCTCGGAGGGGGTGCTGTCGAGGATTTCCCGCGCAAGGGCGCGTGCTTGTTCCAGGCTCGGATCTTCCCGACCTTCAGATGCGGTCCATGCGCGCGCCGTCGCCCAATCGAGACGCCGGTATTCCTCGGATCCATCCGGCTGATCATGCGTTGACGCTCGATGCGGTCAAGCTCGCTGCGCACAACCGAAGTCAGCCAGGCCTTGGCCTGGGCGGGGGTCAGCTTTTTATCGGTGATTGCATCCAGCATCCGGTCGCACTCGTAGTTCAATCTGCGTGCGATGATACACGCGATCGACCGGTCCGTAGTGCGCAGAGACAGCTGCCAATGTCGGGTTTTTGTGGAAAACTCAGGCACGCGCCGACGCCAGCTCCAAGTGGAGCCGCGTTGTAGGAGGTAGGGGGTGGTCGCCAAGATGAGGCCTCCAGAATTGGAGACGAGCGACCCGCATTTCAGGAATTTGTGCTACAGTGCTGTGTGACACTGTACTTGCCAGATTCAGCCTATGCCTTGGTGTCCAAGGACTTAGTGGATGAATTGGCTCCGGCGGTAGGGATCGAACCTACGACCAATTGATTAACAGTCAACTGCTCTACCGCTGAGCTACGCCGGAATATGTGGGGTGTATAGCTATCTGGATTCCGGGCCACAAGAGGGTTTTCCAGATTTTTTGAGAAATTTTTCAACCTGCCAAATTGCGCTGAAATTGCGCGTTGGCATTTAAGTCGGAAACCGGTGCCACGACGGATCTTACGGTTAAATCAATGAGATGCGCCAAAACGTTGCGTGCCGCAGCCGGAAGCAGGGCCTTTGGAGTATCGACATAAATGCGCGCTGCCAGTTGCGCTGCCGTGGCTGGGCCGTCCTCCAGAGCGCGAACGATGGAGGACTCGCGTCCCTGTCGGTGAGCGATCAAATCAGACAGGCGTTGAGCAGGCATGCCAACAGGTGCACCGTGGCCGGGGTGAAAGATTGACCACGAACGGTTTTGCAAGCGCCGCAAGGAGTCCATGAACGCCGTCAGATCGCCATCTGGTGGAGAGACCAGCGACGTGGCCCATCCCATGACCAGATCGCCGCTGAAGAGTACGTCGCCCCAAGCAAAGCTGAGGTGGTTTGCCATGTGACCCGGCGTGTGCAGGGCCTCCAGCTGCCAGCCGTCCCCCTTGACCACATCGCCATCCGATAAAATGACGTCGGGGGAAAACGCCAGATCGACACCTTCGCCGCCGCCAACCGAACCACTGCGCGCCAGAGCCTGCATCACCTCACTGCGTCCTGCGTGTGCGCCGCCGAATCCTGAAACAGGCACACCGACACGATCCGACAAAGCAGCTGCCAATGGCGAATGGTCAAGATGCGCGTGTGTCACCAGAATTTGTGTTATCCGTCCCCCCTTGGGCACTGCAGCCAAGATCGCTTCCAGATGAGACTCATCCATGGGGCCGGGATCGATCACCGCCACCTCGCGCGTGCCAAGCAGGTAAGTATTGGTCCCGCGGAACGTCATGGGCGACGCGTTGGGGGCCAATACTCTCAGCAGACCGGGTGCGAGCGGTTCGGCTTTCCCAGGAAGCGGCTGGAACTCCGGTTGCGGGTCTTGCATGGTAGTGTCTCCGTTCAGCATCGCAACAAGGATAAAGATGTCTTTCGAATGGCTCAAACGCTATATGCCACGCAGCTTGTACGGGCGGGCGGCGCTCATTCTTGTTCTGCCGGTGATCACATTGCAACTGGTGGTCTCCATTGTCTTTGTGCAGCGGCATTTCGAGGATGTGACCGAACAGCTCTCCCGCGAGGCTGCAAGGGCCGTCAATCTGGCCATCGACATGGCCCGAAACGACCAATCGGCTTTTCAACTTGGGCTACAGCCAATACCGGTTGAGGCCGCCCCATCGCAAGATCAGCGGCGGTGGTATGATCTGACGGGCATCGTCGTGATGCGGGTACTCCACCAGCGGGTCACTGGCCTTGAGGCGATCGAAATACCCGACGACAGCCAGGTCATCCTCTATATCAATGCGAGCGGCCAGACATGGCGAGTCGCTCTCGCCCGTGGGCGGGCGTCTCCGACAAATGCGCATCAGCTCTTTGTGAATATGGTCTTTTTTGGCGTCTTGATGACCGTGATCGCCTTCCTTTACTTGCGCAACCAATTGCGACCTATCACGCGACTGGCGGATGCAGCCGAGGCTTTTGGCCGTGGACGTGTCGTGCGGTATGCGCCCTCAGGCGCAACAGAGGTGCGCGCTGCCGGAAATGCCTTTCTGGATATGCGCAACCGGATCGAGCGTCACATCGAACAGCGGACGATGATGCTTTCAGGTGTCAGTCATGACTTGCGGACCCCAATCACGCGGCTGCGGCTTGGTCTGTCGTTGCTCGACCATGAGGACCGCGAGCCGCTGGAACAGGACGTGGAGGATATGCAGCGCCTGATTGATACATTCCTCGATTTTGCACGTGGCGATGCAGAGACGGCTGAAAATGAGCCGACCGACATTTTTGACCTGATCCATTCCATCATTCAAGACGGGCAGCGGGCCGGGCAAGCGGTGACGATTGGCCTTCTGACGGGGGAGGGGCTGGTGCCCGTGCGGCCAAGAGCCCTGCGCCGCGCCATCGAGAACCTCGTCGGCAACGCTACGCGATACGGCACGAAGTGTAAGGTTTCCGCGACACTCACCGACAAATCTCTGAGGATTCGGGTCGAAGATGACGGTCCGGGCATTGCACCCGAGGACCGCGATTCGGCGTTGAAACCGTTTGTGCGTCTGGACCCCGCGCGCAACCAGGATCGCGGATCCGGTGTCGGGCTTGGGCTTGCCATTGCGGCCGACATCGCCCGTGCACATGGGGGTGTGTTGCGGTTGGGGGAAAGTGATGAGCTTGGTGGTTTGCGTGCGGATATCGTGATCGCTCTCTAAGCGTAGGCGATGTTCGGCTACACCTATAGCAAGGCCATGACATGCGTCGGTCCGATGGGTCGAATGCCAGTGGGATTCAGGGCTTTGATCGAATAGTAGCCCCGCGTGATGTGGTCCATGTTGACGGTCTCACGGACACCAGGCAAGGCGAGTATACGCTCCAAATAGGGTTGAAGTCGTGGGTAGTCCGCGATCTGACGGCGGTTGGTCTTAAAGATACCGTGATAGGCGGCGTCAAAGCGGATCAGGGTCACAAAGAGGCGGATGTCGGATTCTGTGACGCGGTCGCCAAACAGATAGTCTTCGGTCAGCCTGTCTTCCAACATGTCGAGTGTTGCGAATACGCGCTCCACGGCTTCATCATAGGCAGTTTGGGACGAGGCAAAGCCCGATTTGTAAACCCCATTGTTCAGATTGTCGTAAATGACAGGGTTCAGCGCGTCGATCTGCTCGGCCAGATCCTGCGGGTAAAGACGCAGGTCAGACCCGACCAGCCCCTCGAACGCCGTATCGAACATGCGCAGAAGATCAGAGCTTTCGTTGTTTACCATGACGTTGCGCTTCATATCCCAAAGCACTGGCACCGTGGCGCGTCCGGTGAACAACGGATCGGCCCTCGTGTAGAGCTGATGCAGGTAAGAACTGCCAAACAGCGGGTCCTCGTCCGCCCCATCATAGCCGCCGAATTGCCAGCCTTGATCGGTGAGGGTCGGGTTCACAACAGTCACCGGAACGATACCATTTAACCCTTTCAGCACGCGCGCTATCAGAACACGCGAAGCCCACGGGCAGATCAGAGCCACATACAATCGGTACCTCCCGGCCTCGGCAGGAAAGCCGCCGTCGCCGGTGGGGCCGGGCGTACCATCCGGCGTGACCCAGTTGCGAAAGCTCGACACCTGCCGCACGAAACGGCCCTGTTCATCGGCCTTCTGCACAGGCTGCCAATCTTCTTGCCATTTACCATCTACAAGCATCTCAACTCTCCTTATGCGTGGAACACAAAAGACCGCATCGACACTGATCCCAGGTCGATGTCATCGGTCATGAACGTAAGTTGATCGCGTGCGTCTGATGCGCCGGCCACGGTCAGCGCAGGCATGTAGTGGTCCAAAGACGGGTGGGCCATTGTCAGCAGCGAGCCCAGAGCCTTTCTATCGGCCAAGCCGTCGAAATCCCGGTCTTCCAGCCGGTCTGCAAAAAGCCGGTCAAATTCCAGCGCGAAGTCCTGCGGCGCGACGTCCTTGCCCCAGCGCATTGCGCGAAGGTTGTGCACCACATTTCCCGACCCCAGAATCAGCACACCTTTGTCGCGCAAAGCAGACAGTGTGCGCCCGATGTCCAACTGGTGATCCAGCCCCCAGGTGTCGTCCTCTTGTGCGTGGTGGCTGGCAAGCAATGTTGTGACCTCACGGGCAAGTTCCGGCGCGCCCTGTGCTTCGTAAGTCTGGGCGAAAAGAGCCTCCGGAAATCCGTAGAAGTCGTGGATCGTCCGAGGCATCTCTGACACATCCACCAGTGTTGTTCCGCGTGTCATCCAATGGGCGGACACCACCAGAATTCCGCGAGGCTTTGGCAGGCTGCGTCCCAGGTCCGACCAGGCGCGACCGTAACGCGTGTTCTCGATGGCATTCATCGGGCTGCCGTGGCCGAGAAAGACCAGCGGCATTCGATCCGACGGGGAGAGACTGGCCTTCAGATCGTCCAGCGTGCGTGTCACGGGCATTGGGTGTCCTTTCTCGGGCCCAGAAGGGGGCCCTGACATTGTTGGCAGTGTCTATCGACCGCCTGACCAAGGCTTATGTAGTCGCCCGACATACTCCATGATATGAAGAATTCAGAGAATGACTTTCCACGTTTTGTTCGGAATGGCCTTTGATGGATATTGTAGATGAATTGCGTGCCTTCGTGGCGACGGCGCAGACCGGGTCTTTTACCGGTGCAGCAGATCAGTTGGGGGTCTCCAATCGGCTGACGTCTAAATACGTGGCCGAATTGGAGCGGCGCTTGAGCGTCCGCCTGTTTCAGCGCACCACACGCAAAGTGGGGCTGACCCCTGCGGGCGAAGATCTGCTGGCCCGCGCGCCTGCGGTGCTCGAAGATCTGGACGATCTTCTTGCAACAGTGACAGAGGAGGGGCGCGCCTTGACCGGGACGCTGCGGGTGTCTGCCCCTTTGACCTTTGGCGAGGTTTGGGTGACCGGCATGCTGGGTCGCTTTGGCGCAGCGCATCCGGGAATAAGCCTCGACCTGCGTCTCAAAGACGACTTCGTGGACCTTGCCGCCGACGGGATCGACCTCGCGTTCCGCATTGGCCATTCTGAAATGCTGTCTCTCAAGACCCGCAAACTGGGGGAGATGCGGTCGGTTTTGGTCGCCAGCCCAGACTATCTGATGACACATGGCGCGCCTTCGTCGCCTCAGGCTCTGGCAGAACATACCTGTATTCTCGACATGAACCGGCAGATGCCGCGCCGCTGGTCCTTTGACAAAGCGGGTGAGACGCTGACGGTCGATGTGAACGGTCGTTTCCGTGTGAATTCAGCCCGAGCCGCCACGGACCTTGCGGCGGCGGGGCAGGGCGTGGCCCTTATCCCACGCTTTTCGTTGCGGGATCGGCTGGACCGCGGTGAGCTCATCGAGCTGCTGACCGATTGGACAGGACCCGCGAGCCCGCTGAGCGCCGTCTATCTCGAAGGCCGTGTTCTGCCACGCAAAACCCGGGCCTTGATCGATTTCGCGCAGGCTGATCTTGGGAAGGCCGATATTCTCTGAGCGGCAACCTGGCTCACACCGATCAGCGCTTATGGACAGGACGGGACACGGGCGATACATGTGCCCGAAACCTAACGCATGAGGGGCGCGCCATGGCCAGCCTGAACGACATCCGTTCGACTTTTCTGAACTACTTCGAGAAGCAGGGGCACCAGATCGTGCCGTCCAGCCCGCTGGTCCCGCGAAACGATCCCACGCTGATGTTCGTCAACTCCGGCATGGTGCAGTTCAAAAACTGTTTCACCGGGGTTGAAAAGCGTGACTACAACCGTGCCACGTCCTCGCAGAAATGCGTGCGCGCCGGTGGCAAACACAATGACCTCGACAACGTTGGCTACACCGCACGCCACCACACGTTCTTTGAGATGCTCGGCAACTTCTCCTTCGGCGATTACTTCAAGACCGAGGCGATCCCGTATGCTTGGGAGGTGGTGACAAAGGAATTCGGCATCGACCCGACACGGCTGCTGACAACGGTCTATCACACCGACGATGAAGCCTTTGAAATCTGGAAGAAAGTCGGCGTGCCAGAGGACCGGATCATCCGGATCGAAACGTCGGACAACTTTTGGCAGATGGGCCCGACCGGTCCGTGTGGCCCGTGTACGGAAATTTTCTACGACCACGGCGACCACATCTGGGGTGGCCCTCCGGGATCGGCTGAAGAAGACGGCGATCGCTTCATCGAGATCTGGAACGTCGTTTTCATGCAGAACGAGCAGTTCGAAGACGGCTCCATGAAGGCGCTGGACATGCAGTCCATCGACACCGGCATGGGTCTGGAACGTATTGGGGCACTGCTGCAAGGCAAGCATGACAATTACGACACCGATCTGATGCGGGCGCTGATTGAGGCCTCAGCCCATGCGACCTCTGCCGATCCGGACGGTCCGGGCAAGATGCATCACCGCGTCATTGCAGACCACCTGCGCTCTACTTCCTTTCTGATTGCCGATGGCGTGATGCCGTCCAATGATGGCCGTGGCTACGTCCTGCGCCGCATCATGCGCCGCGCCATGCGCCACGCCCACCTGCTCGGCGCGCAAGATCCGCTGATGTACAAGCTGGTGCCGGCACTGGTGCGCCAGATGGGCGAGGCATACCCAGAACTGCAACGCGGTCAGTCGATGATCGAGGAAACGCTGCTTAATGAAGAGACGCGCTTCAAGCAGACCCTGGACCGTGGGCTGAAGCTTTTGGACGACGAGCTGGCTGATCTGGGCGAGGGCGCGCAGCTGCCGGGCGAAACAGCCTTCAAACTCTATGACACCTTTGGTTTTCCGCTCGACCTCACGCAGGATGCTTTGCGTGAAAAGGGGCGCGCAGTCGACACTGATGGCTTTGATACAGCCATGGCGGAGCAAAAGGCACGCGCGCGCGCAGCCTGGTCGGGTTCCGGCGAGGCGGCCGACGGGGCGGTTTGGTTCGACATCGCAGAGACCCACGGCGCGACCGATTTCCTCGGGTACGACACCGAGCGGGCCGAGGGTCAGATTTTGGCACTGGTCCAGGACGGCGCTGCGATCACCGCCCTGGACGCCGGTGACGACGGCTGGGTCGTTCTGAACCAGACGCCTTTTTATGGCGAAAGCGGCGGCCAGGTGGGCGATACCGGCATACTGCGCCGTTTGGAAAATGAACGTGACAGCGCCCAAGTGACAGATACACAAAAAATGGGCGGCGGCAGGGTCTTCGCGCATCATGTAAAGGTGGAAGAAGGCACCCTGAAGGTCGGTGATGCAATGGCCTTGGAGGTTGATCACGCACGTCGGTCCGCCATCCGAGCAAATCACTCGGCCACGCACCTGTTGCACGAGGCTCTCCGTGAGGCGCTTGGCGATCATGTGGCACAGCGCGGGTCGCTGAATGCGCCAGAGCGGTTGCGCTTTGACTTCAGCCATAACAAAGGTCTGAGCCACGAAGAGATGGTGGGTATCAGCGCTGACGTGAACGCGTACATTCGTCAAAACACCCCCGTTATGACCCGGATCATGACGCCTGACGACGCCCGCGGATTGGGCGCGCAGGCGCTGTTCGGCGAGAAATACGGCGACGAAGTCCGGGTGGTGTCCATGGGGTCCAAATCAGGCTCCGGCAAGGGCGCTGACGGCACAACCTACTCTCTGGAGCTTTGCGGCGGCACGCATGTCCGCCAAACCGGCGACATTGGGGCTTTTGTCCTGCTGGGTGACACCGCGTCGGCGTCCGGCGTGCGCCGGATCGAGGCGCTCACCGGCCAGGTGGCGCTGGATTATCTCGAAGCGCAGGACCGGTTGCTGACGCAGGTCGCCAGCGATCTGAAGTCCCAGCCTGCGGATGTTCCTGCCCGCGTCAAAGCGCTTTTGGACGACCGCAAGAAGCTGGAAAACGAGGTCGCCAATCTGCGACGTGAGCTGGCGATGTCTGGTGGCAGCGGTACCGCGACGGAGGCCGAAGAGATCAATGGTGTCAAATTCCACGCACAGGTGCTGACCGGCGTCACGGGCAAGGATTTGCCGCCGCTGATCGACGAGCATAAGACGCGCCTTGGCTCCGGTGCCGTGTTGCTGATCGCGGAGGCCGGTGGAAAGGCTGCGGTGGCCGCAGGCGTCACAGATGATCTGAAAGGCACGCTGTCTGCCGTTGATCTCGTGAAGGCAGCCGTTCCTGAACTGGGCGGCAAGGGCGGTGGTGGCCGACCTGACATGGCACAAGGCGGGGGCGCAAGCGTAGACAACGCAGAGGCAGCCATTGCTGCAGCACGCGCTGTAATCGCCGGATGACGCAGCGTTTTTCCCGGGCCGACACAAGTCCGTGACTTGACCCCGGACCGAAAATAGACGCAAAAAGGGGCCTCGGTATAACAGCCGGGGCCTTTGCCTTTGGAGAGCTTCATGTCCGCACTTTGGATCGCCCACGTCACCGTCACCGACGAAGCGTCGTACAGCAAGTACGCGGCCTTGGCGGGGCCTGCCATCGCGGCACACGGTGGGCAGTTCATCGCCCGTGGCGGACGATATGTGCAGCTTGAAGGCAAAGACCGACCGCGCAATGTTGTGGCGCGGTTTGCTTCCGTCGACGAGGCTGTTGCCTGCTATAACTCCGATGCATACCAAGAAGCTCTCAGCCATGCGCGAGATGCGTCCGAGCGGGAGTTGATGGTGGTCGAAATCTCCGACTGAGTATTTTGGCAAGCTTGGCTGGCCTAAGTTCCGTACTGTATTTCGAATTGGCAGCTGGCTGCCAATAGCCGTTCTTTTCCAGATAGTTGAGTTGTGTGTTGAATAAAATCATCCGCGCCCGTTCAGGCCCGGCTCGGCGGTGCTTTGCCGTCGGCGGAATACAGCCTTGGTGCGGTTTCTGCTGCTTGGATGATTCGAGAAAATTTCCGGTAATTGCAGGGTTATCCACAGCATCGCTTTCGCTTTGTGGAATGGTTTCCGTTATCGAAAATGCAAAACACCTCATAAATGGCTGGAACCGTGGCAAAAATATGGCACTTGGGTCACAGAATGCCGATTTTCTTGGGGAATCCGGGGAGGTAGGCGCTTTTTGGCCCTCAAGTAAGGAATTCCTGTCGCGTCACCTGAGAATGTTTGGCTAAGGTGCTCGCACCTACAACTTTTCTTGGGAGAAAGATCATGAAAAAAGTTATCGCAGGCGCAGCAATTCTCGCAGCTCTCGCAGCCCCGGCATTTGCCTGGGAAGGTCAGGTCGTGGCGTGCTACGATAAAGTCTGGGTTCCGGCCAAGTACCACACCTCCAAGACCCTGATCATGGCGGCGCACACCGAGTGGGAGCACAATGCAAACGGCCAGATGGTCAAAATGCATTACCCGGCCGTGTACAAAGAGAACAAGTCCATGGCGGCTCCGGGTCACTACGTTGCAGTGAAAGCACCCTGCAGCTAATCCTCTCTTGAGGTAGGCATTAGAAGGGCGCGGGGGCTGCCAACCCGCGCCCTTCATCTGTTTTGACGGGCTGTATATTGCGTCCTGAGGCTGTGGATGGACTGGCGTCCGCTACATGCTGTGTGTGTTGCAGCCCGGTTTCCCCGGTGGAGAAATCTGTCCCGCAACCGGCGTAAATCTTGTCAAACCCCAGAAAATACACAAGACTTCTGGTCGGGACTGATGACTGGGATTGATATGCGCATCGTTGGGTGGACACTTTTGGCCATGAGCCTCGCGGGCCAGGCTGTTGCCCGGGATGAAGGTCCTGGTCCGATGTGCTATCGCAAGGTCAACGTCGAGGCGGTTTACGAGACCTCCCGCCGTTTGGTGCGCAAGGCGCGTCTGGTGCACAACGAGGCCGAGACCGGCCAGATCACCATGACCCACTTCCCGGCAATCTATATCGAGGAAAAGGCGCTGGTCTCGCCGGCCTACGTGCTTTTGAAGCAGGTGACGTGTACCCGTCGCATCCTGCGCCGAGCGGAGAGCCTGCCAGACGGCCAGTGTGACCCATTGAAGGGCTGCACCGAACTTGAGCCACTTACCCTTGTGGATCCAAAATAAACTCAATCACTGTGCGCGTTCATCAAACCCCCGGCAAGTGCCGTAGGGGCGGCTTGCGCGTGGCTTCGAACGCATGACGGCACCCGTAAGGGTGCCGTTACTATATCTTCGCTCACATCATTTGACGCCTACCGAATGGCAGGCGTCAAATGCTATCATGCAGAGCGGGACTGACGCTTGCGCTCGTGAGGGTCGAGGTACTTCTTGCGCAGACGGATTGCGTTCGGCGTCACTTCGACCAGTTCGTCATCGTTGATGTAGGAAATTGCTTCCTCCAGCGACAGTGTGATCGGCGTGGTAAGGCGGACGGCCTCATCAGTGCCGGAAGCGCGCACGTTGGTAAGCTTTTTCCCCTTGAGAGGGTTCACCTCAAGGTCGTTTTCACGGCTGTGCTCGCCAATGATCATACCGGTGTAGACGGGGGCTTGCGCACCAATCATCATTTTGCCGCGATCTTCGAGGTTCCACAGCGCAAAGGCCACAGCCTCGCCATTTTCCATGGAAATCAGAACGCCAGAGCGGCGGCCCGGGATCGGACCTTTGTGTGGAGTCCAGCCGTGGAACACGCGGTTCAGAACCCCGGTGCCGCGGGTGTCAGTCAGGAACTCACCATGGTACCCGATCAGACCGCGCGAAGGGACATGCGCGATGATCCGCGTTTTCCCGGCGCCGGCAGGTTTCATTTCAGCCAGCTCGCCCTTGCGTGGTCCGGTCAGCTTTTCGATCACGGCGCCGGTGTACTCATCGTCCACGTCGATGGTTGCTTCTTCGACGGGCTCCATACGGACGCCGTTTTCTTCCTTCATGATCACCTGCGGGCGAGAGATCGACAGCTCGAACCCTTCGCGACGCATGTTTTCGATCAGGACCCCCATCTGCAATTCGCCACGGCCGGACACCTCGAAGGCATCGCCGCCGGGCGTGTCGGTGATGCGGATCGCGACGTTGGTTTCCGCTTCTTTGTACAGACGGTTGCGGATGACACGAGACTGCACGTGCTTGCCGTCACGCCCTGCAAGCGGACTGTCGTTAATGCCAAAGCTCACCGTGATGGTCGGTGGATCGATAGGCTGTGCTTCGAGAGGCTCTTCCACAGCCAAGGCACAGACCGTATCTGCCACGGTGGTCTTGGTCATGCCTGCAATGGACACGATATCGCCTGCTTCGGCTTCTTCGATGTCTTGCAATTGAAGGCCGCGGAAAGCCTGGATCTTGGTCACGCGGAACTGTTCGATTTTTTGTCCGATGCGAGAGATCGACTGAACCGTCTGGCCGACCTTGCAGCGACCCGATTCCACGCGTCCTGTCAGCATACGGCCCACAAAGGGGTCAGAGCCGAGCGTCACGGCCAACATGCTGAAATCCAGGTCGCGCTTCTTGACCTGCTTGGGCTCGCGGACGTGGTTGACGATCAGGTTGAACAACGCGTCAAGGTTTGACCGTGTGCCGTCCAGCTCTGCGTCGCACCAGCCGGAACGACCGGAGGCATAGAGATGCGGGAAGTCCAGCTGGTCTTCGTCCGCGTCGAGGGCGGAAAACAGGTCAAAGACCTCGTCCAACGCACGATCCGGCTCGGCGTCGGGTTTGTCCACCTTGTTCAGCACCACGATCGGACGCAGGCCAAGCGCCAGCGCCTTGGACGTCACGAATTTCGTCTGCGGCATCGGGCCTTCTGCGGCGTCCACCAAAAGGACAACGCCGTCGACCATGCTCAGAATTCGCTCGACCTCGGCACCAAAGTCAGCGTGCCCGGGGGTGTCAACGATGTTGATCCGCGTGCCTTTCCATTCGACCGAGGTCGCCTTGGCAAGGATTGTGATCCCGCGTTCGCGTTCAAGGTCGTTGCTGTCCATTGCCCGTTCGGCGACAGCCTGATTGGCGCGAAACGCGCCCGATTGCTTCAGCAGTTCGTCGACGAGGGTCGTTTTCCCGTGGTCGACGTGCGCGATAATCGCGACATTGCGCAATTCCATGTGTGTTTCCTCTTGTCCGGATTGCCGCTCGCCTAGCGTCATAAGGGCCAAAAGGCTAGACCCAAACCGCTGCAAAGCCGCTTGTTGTGGATTTATCACGCTTGTTTGCAGTTACACGAACACATGAAACCGGCACCTTTTGGCCTATGACGCAGGGTTCATGGGCACTCTTTGGCCGTTTAGCCAAGCTGGGCGGAAAGTTCGGAACCTAAATGCGGATTACGCCGTTGCAAACGGGCATGCAGGTACCAGATAGCACTGCAGAGACGCCGGATCAGTCCACTAAAGACACCTCAAAAACGGCCGGCGATGAACGAGGAAAAGGAAACCGAAATGAAAATCCGTAATTTTGTACTCACAAGCGCTGCCCTGACCGCAACCGCACTGGCCCCGATTGCCGCGACAGCTGGTAGTGCAGACGTTGCAGTCGTGGAAGCAGCACCTGCCGCACCGGTCGTGGTGGCGCCCGTTGCTCCGATGGGCAACTGGACCGGTGCATATGGTGGTCTCAGCCTGGGCGCTCAAATGAGCGAATCCGGTAGCTATGATGACACCCAAGCCGTTTACGGTGTGTTTGGCGGTTATGACTACCAAGTCGGTCGCGCCGTGTTTGGCGGCGAACTGGAGTTCTCCGGTTCGGACGAAGTTGACCTGAACGGTGTAGACGTTGAAAACGTCGCCCGCGCGAAAATTCGTGGCGGTTGGGACTTTGGCCAAACTCTCGTGTACGCGACAGCAGGTATGTCCAAGGTTGAAACCAACATCGGCGATGCAACAGCGCCCGTGGGTGGCTTTGGCATGGAATACAAAGTGACTGACCGTTTCGGCCTGGGCGCTGAGTACTTGGCCGAAAACTTTGAAGATATCGGCAGCACAAATGTGGATGTGGTTAACCAGACCATTAACTTGCGCGGCACACTGCGCTTCTAATGTGTTCGATGCGTAACGCATCTAAAATGCAACGATTGGGTGCTTAGACATGAACCCCGGAACCTGCGCGTTCCGGGGTTTTTCATTCAATGTGTGGAAACCTTCGAGAAAACTTGGATCACAACGATGCCGCCAAGGATCATGGTCATTCCAAGGATCGCCGCCAGATCGAGCTTTTGCCCGAAAACCAGCCGACCGATGATGGCAATGAGCACGATACCCAAACCGGACCACATGGCGTATGCAATGCCAACAGGCATCGTCCGCAAAACCCAGGCCAACAGATAAAAGGCCGCGCCATAGGCGACGACCACCAAGATCGTAGGCAAGGGCCGCGTAAATTGCTGACTCGCCTGTAAAGCCGTGGTGCCGATTGTCTCGGCCACTACGGCGAGAACAAGGATGAGGTAGGGCATGAGAGGTCTCCGTTCTCTCTCTCGTCTGTCTGGAGCGGTCTGAAGGGTCAAGGTCCGGCGCACCAAATACCGCGTCGGCTGGGATCCGAGACACGGTTTGCTCAAACTGCACCGAGATTTACCGACTATCTTAACGCCAGGTCAGGGGTCTGCGCGTATCTTGTGGGGATCTGACACCCATACCGGAGCGACCCAAATATGCGCGCAGCACTGTTCTCGGCCACCCTTGGCACCTTTATGACCCTCGGCCTGCCGACCGTCACCACAGCGGCCGAGCCCGCTGATGCGTTGAACACCTATCTGGAGGCGAATGTACTGCCCTGGGCCGATGACCCCGTGATTGTTGAAGCGGTCTCTGCGCAAAATGCTGTGACCTCCGGCTACGATCAGGCCCAGATCGACGCCCTCGACCGAACTTGGAGAGAAGAGGTCGGAACAGGCGCGTCGGCACTTGTAGACGGAGTTTTGATGGGGCCGGCTGCTGATTTTTTACGTGAGCATGTGTCGGCCTTGGGCGGCACCATGACAGAAGTCATTGTCATGGACTCGCAAGGCCTGAATGTCGCTGCCTCCAACGCGACGTCCGACTACTGGCAGGGGGATGAGGACAAACACCAAAAGACCTACGGCGTCGGCGTCGGCGCGGTTCATTTCTCTGAAATCGAATTCGACGAATCGACTCAGATTTATCAGGTGCAGATCTCCTTTACGCTCACCGACCCCGCAACGGGCGCGGCAATCGGTGCGATGACCGTAGGCCTCGACGCCGAATCCCTCATGTAAATGACGTCGGTCACCCGAAACGTGTTTTTGGGTGACCCCTATGAAGCGCCCCTCCGGGCGAGGAGACCGTCCATGTCCGTTCAAGACACAGAAATTAAACGTAAGTTTGTGTGGCACTCTATTTTCGTAAGATGTGCGCTGCTCATGGCCGCAACGACCATTGTTGTCGCCGGTGTGCTTTCAGCGGGAGCCATGCAGCTTTTTGACAGGATGGCGGTTTCCGATGTCAACAGACAAGCGGAACGAGAGGTGGCTCGAGGTCTTGAAGCACTGCAAAAACCGTTGCGTTTTCAAGTGGCGGACAAGATCGAGGAAGAGTCGCTTCTGTTGTTGCAGGGCCTTGGGGCCAACGCGGAGTCTGTCATCGTCTTGAATGCCGATGGAAACCTCGTCTCAGCTCACACGACAGAGGGTTTGGATGCCGAACAGGATACTTTGATAGAACTTGGCCGTTTGGCCTTGGCTGGCGCCAGCGCCGTCACAGAGCAGAAAAACAGGCTGCGGGCGGCGCCCGTCATGGCGGGACCGGAAGGACCGGTGATCGGAGCGTTGGCGCTGGCCAGCAGCTACGAGGCGCAGCGGGCACTCGTTTGGCAGGATGCACGTTGGATATTTGTCCTCGCCGGTGTTTCGTTCGTAGTGATGATGGGCTTGACCCTTTGGTTGCTGAACCGGACACTTGGCGCACCGTTGCGACGTCTGACAAGGGCCGTAAAGCGGATTATCGACGGCGATTATGACACTGAATCCAAGATGGTCGGACGCAAAGACGAGATTGGTGACATCGCTCGTAACACTTTGGCCCTGCTCAAAGTGCTGCGTGAAGGTCGCACGGCCGAACAGGCGCGGGCCGAAAGACTTGAGCAACAGCTTAAAGTGGTGGGCGAACTGGGGCAGGCGCTAGACAATTTGGCGAATGGTATTCTGCACATGCGTATCGCAGGACCATTCCCAAAGGAATACGAAGCCTTGCGCGCCAACTATAACCGCGCTGTCGAACACCTTTGCGAAGTGGTGACGGACGTCAAAGGTGGCGCTGAAGGCATTCTTGCCAGCTCCGACCAAATTGCATCGGCTTCCGATGACCTTTCGCGCCGTACCGAGACACAGGCCGCAACCTTGGAACAATCCGCCGCTGCCATGGAAGAGATGCTCGCCGCCGTAAAATCTGCCGCCCGCAATGCTTCTGACGCAAACACTACCATGTCGCACACCCGGGAGACCGCCGAAAAGAATGGTCAGGTGATGAAATCTGCGATTATCGCTATGAAACAGATCGAAAAAAGCTCGGATAAGATTTCTGAAATCACCTCCGTGATAGACGATATAGCCTTTCAAACCAACCTCTTGGCTTTGAACGCCGGCGTTGAAGCCGCACGGGCGGGCGAGTCCGGGAAGGGTTTTGCCGTGGTTGCATCAGAAGTACGCGGATTGGCGCAGCGCAGTGCCGAGGCTGCCCAACAGATCAAGGAACTCATCCTCGGGTCCGGCGAGCGGGTGAAGCAGGGGGTACATCTGGTGGAGGCCTCTGGATTGGCTCTTGAAGATGTATTGGCCAAAATCGCAGATGTTTCCGCAATGGTGGAGCAGATTGCCTCGAGCGCCGAGGATCAGGCGCAGGGCTTAAATGAAATTAACGAGGGGATCAGCAACCTTGACCGCGTGACGCAGCAGAATGCCGCCATGGTCGAGGAATCCAACGCTGCTTCTCAAATGCTCCAAGAAGAGGCTAATCGTTTGAGCAAGCGGGTCGCAGGTTTTGAAACAGATTCTCACGCAACAAATGGCCCCGCTCGAGAGCAGCACGCAGCTTGATTGTTATGCTACGGGGGCGTTCGGCGCCCTTGAAAACGGCTCAAGAGAATCCGCAATCGGAATGAAAATACTAAAACTCTCGACTTTTTCTAGGTGGTGCACGGCGGAAGATGTCGGCTGCAGCAAGCGTCGCATGCGAGCGCTGCGTATTCCGCCTAGTTTTAGCTTGGTCGAGTCTCCTGAAAGCCGGGTGCATTCTGCAATTCCGGAAATGTTGTAGGTGGTGCGGCAATGCTCAAAACAGTCTCTGGCTGTTTATTACGGGAAATAGACCGCTCAAGGTATTTGCTGCGCCACCCCTTCAAGGAACTGCGCCAGTTTGTGACGATCCAAGGGTTTCGCCAAAAGTTCAACACCCACGACCTTACAGTCTTGGCGAAGTTGCGGTGATTTGTCTGCAGAGATGATGGCGCATGGAAGTGGTGCCAACTGGCTCTCATTTATTTTTTGTGAAAGCGCCAGACCGGTTGGTCCAGACCCAAGCTGATAGTCTAGCAGCAAGACATCGGGGCTCAATTGCAGATCATCCAGCAGCGCAATGGCCGAGTCCGCATCTTCCGCCTCAATCACGTTCACACCCCAACTTTCAAGCATTATGCTCAACGCACGACGCAAAGCTGCGTCATTTTCTACCAACAGCGCGATCAATCCGGCGTGGCCCAGGTGCACGGGCCTTGGCGCGCTGCGCCGAGGATCACGCGGCCCGGACTGAAATCCAGCGATGGGGACATTCACCATAAAGCAAGACCCGCGGCCGACCTCGGACCACAGACCGAGGGGATGTCCCAACCGCGCACATGCGCGCTCCACGATAGCCAGTCCGAGGCCCAGCCCCTCATTGCGTGATGCTTTCGTGTCCAGCCGTCGGAACTCTTCAAAAATGGCGTTCTGGTCATCCTCGGCGATGCCGGGTCCTGTGTCCCAGACCTCGATCCGTGCGGAGCCGCCGTTGCGCCGCACGCCGACCAGCACTTTACCCGTCTCAGTGTATCGGATCGCGTTTGCGAGCAAGTTTTGTACAACGCGACGCAGATAGGTGGCGTCAGAGTCCACGATCAGGTGGCTGTCAACGATACGCATCTCCAGCCCCTTGCGCTCCGCCAAAACGCTCATTTCATCGCGCAAAGGCTGGAGGATTTCCGTCAACTTTACTGCGCGAATGTCGAAATGCAGTCCGTCGCCGTCGAGTTTTGAGATGTCCAAAAGCGCATCGATGATCTGGGCCGCAGAGGTCAGAGCCGACTCCGCCTTTTCCAGTACCCTGTGCTCCTCAGTACCCGGAAAACGATCCGCCAGGGACGAGACATACAGCTTCGCGGCAGACAGTGGTTGCAACAAATCATGCGAGGCCGCGGCCACAAAACGCGACTTCGACGCATTTGCCCGCTCCGCGGCCGAGAGAGCATCTTCCAACTCCAGCGTCCGCTCCATCACACGCTGTTCGAGCACTTCGTTCATCTCGAACAAGCGCCGCGCTGCCTCGCGTTCCGCGGTCACATCCGTCACAGAAATTACAAATCCGCCGTCTGGCATCCCGCGTCCGAAGACCTGCAAAACTGTTCGTTCCCCTTGGACGACTTCAAATGAGATCGGTGCGCGATGATTGCCTGTCAGTGCCCATTGCAAAAAGCCCTCTCGGTCGATGCCTTGGGCAAAGCGTACATCTTGCGCGAGCCGATCAATTAGCCCAGAAAAAGATGCCCCGATCTGCAAACGCCGCGCGTCCATCGCCAGCAGCGCGCCCAGCTTGCCGTTCCATCCGACAAGCTGCCCAAGTTCATCAAAAATCCCAACGCCTTGGTTCAGGTGATCCAGCGTGGCGCGCACCATAACCGCCTGCTTGTCGCGCAGACGGTCACGTTCCGCGCGCTCAATGCGGATCAGATCTGTCACGTCAGTCTGCAAGATCACCGTGCCTTCGGTGCTGGTGCGATGCTCCGACACCTGCAACCAGCGCCCCAGACGCAGCTGCACGTTGAACATAACGTGCCGATCCTGGTGGCGGCGGATGCGCCGTGCTGCCCAATTGTCTGGCGTTTCTTCCGATGGCAGTAGTAAGAATGGCGACCGGCTGACCTGTCGTACATATTCTGAAAACGGCAAGCCCGGTTTAAGATTCTTCTGCATCTCATGGAAATCACGGCAAAATCTCGAGTTGCACATGACCAGAGTGTCACCGGAATCGAACAGGGCGAACCCTTCGGACACGGCCTCGATCGCGTCGGCCAGGTTCTGTCGCGCAGCCTCAGTTTGCGCGTTCGCCTCTGACAATTGCGCGTTTGAATCGTGCAACAGGTTCAGCGTTCTTTCCAGCTCCAACGTGCGCTCTCGAACCCGCTTCTCCAGCAGGGCCGCGCGCTCGAACTGGGCATAGGCCGCGCCGTTCTGCTCCGCGCCATATTCCACGCGGTTCATCAGCGACTGTGCAATCTGCAGCAACTTTTCGTTCTGCCGCTCAAGACTGTCGGCGGGGTTCACAAGCGACATGGGGGCCTCAGGGGTCTAGTCCAATGGTGCGCGGGGCGGATAGATCGCCACGCCTGTCAACGTCTGGTTCACGTGCAACCCACCGATTTGTTCCCCGTAGGTAGAGAAGCCGACCACATTGTGCCGTTGAAGAATATCGGAAATGTCGCGCGTCTTCTGCACTTGTCCAGCGTCCATGCGCCGCAAAAGACAGTCGAAGCCCAAGATTTGGTCAGGCGCTCCGTCTTCTGCCAGTTCATCCAATGCCTGGTCCAGATGCGCCACCATGTCTTGGTGCCGGGCCAGTGTCAGCACCATCCCTTCGTTGATGGCGGAAAAGAACACCAGTTCGCCCGTATCGCTCACTCTTTGAATGGCGCGCACATGGTGGGTGTCGCCCAGCTTTACCACCACGGGATGCGCGGCAAATGTAAACGGATCCAGCTGGTTTGGATCTTTGCCCAGCAGGCGTGCATATTCAAAAGCGGCTGGTTCGGCATTGATTTCATGCACGATGCGGGTGTCCGGGCTGGCTGACGTTACGACCATTCGAATGTCTGTCGGCACCAAGTGGTCTAAGCTGAAGACCTGAACCGGGCAATGCGACCTCACGATGGCCACCATCGCGGCGTTCTGCATCACATTGCCATTAAACGACAAAAGCGTTTCGCCGAATTCCGTCCCATCCCCTGCGGAGCCTCCGAACAAGGGGATCGGCCCCAAACCGCTCGCCAGAACGGCCGTCAAATGCTCTTCGCGCAGAGACAATCCATCCACCAAGGTAAAGGCAAATTCCGATACCATATCGGGCGCGCGGCGTGTCAGGTCCAAACGCTGATGGATCAGCCGGTCGATCAGCGCTTGCTCGTCGATCCGGTCGAGGTCTTCGATGGCGAAGGAGGTCACTTCAAAATAGGCGCGTGGAAAACCGACAGCAACGATCTGGCTATCCTCGTATCCTTGCGCGCCAAGCTCCCCTGCAGTGGTGCAGGCCAGCACATCCGCACCGGCGAAACCCGCGTTGGCCGCTGATGTGAGCGCTTCAAAATCAGCTTCCGGAGATGCGAAAAGGCAAACCAAGCCAAGATCTTCACCCAATGCCTGTGCCAACATGTCTACCGGGTTCGGCACGAAACACGACACCTGCCCTGTGCGCAACGCTTTCAAAGGCTGCATCTGCGGTGCGGTCAAAAAGCCGGATGGGGTCCGCGTGGGCCCCTCAGCTGTGCTGTTCTTTCCATCCACGTACCAGTTTCTCCTCCCTGGATGGGCGGCCGCACCGGGGCGCGACACGCGATGTCGAGCCGTTGACGCATGATGGAAGGACGCCCGTGGGGCAGGGAGCGGGCCTCCTGTGCCGAGCGATATGTCTCGACTCCCGATCCGTCACTTGACCAACAACACGTCAATGGCAAGCGTTGAAAAGCAGTATGGCGCTAAAGACCACTTGGCAAGTCTTTGCGGAACCCGCTTTCGGCCGCATTGGAAAATCGCGCCTCTTGTGAAACCAGCACAGCCTGCGTGCGGCTATGGACGCCCAGTTTGCGCATGATTGCGGTCACATGCGCCTTCACGGTTGTCTCTGCGATTGACAGGTCAAATGCGATTTGCTTGTTCAGCTTCCCCTCACAGATCAGATGCAGAATGCGCGCCTGCTGGTTGGTAAGGCTGGCCAGACGAGCAAGGGCGGTGTCAGAGTCGGTGCTGTGCCCACCCGCGGGGTCGATGAACCCGTCGGGGACAAAGGCACGGCCCGAGGTCACCGCCTCGAAGGCACGCCGAAAGACAGAGCGTTGTGAGTGCTTTGGCACAAACCCGTTGGCCCCCGCTTTCAACGCGTGTGCGATCATGGTGTTGTCGGCCATAGACGACGCCACCAAGATAGGCGCGCGCGCATTGGCATTGCGCAGCCGGACCAAGCCGTCGAGGCCGTTCACGTCTGGTAAGTTCAGATCCAGAACAATGAAACCAATAGCCTGATCTTGCGCCAGCACCTCCAGCGCCTGTTCCAAGGTTCCAGAGGTCCGGATTTCCTGAAAGTCAGCGATGGATTGCAGCGTCAACGTCAGCGCGTCGCAAAACAGCGGGTGATCATCGACCACCAGCGCCTTGATCGGTGGGGTGATTTCTGCCTGTGCTGCGGTGTTCATCTCAGCCGTGCCTCATGTCGCGTTGGACAGACGATAGACAGTCCTGCCGGTCAAATCTCTTACCCATTGGTCTTATGCCGTGATGCAACAAGATCATTTCATATTTCATTGAATCGCAATCAATGGGTTAACTTTCTTCGCTAACCCATTGATTTTTTGTGTCTAAAAGGTGCAAGAATTACAGCCAGCTCTGCACCGTCCTCGACCCGGCGGAGATATCTTGTCCGATGCCGTCAACGGTCCCACAGGATGCAAGCGCCAAGGCCATCATCACGATCAGAATTTTCTTCATTGTCTGCCTCAATGTTCAGTTTTTTAGCCGCGGGTTTGGTTCAGTGGGACGACAAAGCCCCACCGATTGTCACTACTCGGTCTTGTCCCACCACCAGACGTCAGGCTGAAATTCCAGCCAATCACCGTAAATTGGCAGATCCTCGGAATACTTCAGTTCCTTAGCGTGGGCGATACGGGTCTTGTCGTAGCGGTACATAATCGGGATCACATACCGGCCAGAGGCGAGCACGCGGTCCAGAGCACGGGCCGCAGCAACAAAGTCATCGCGGCTTTCAGCGCTTAACATCGTGTCGATCATTGCCTCTGCAGCCGGGGAGTTCATGCCCATGTAGTTCCGTGAACCCGGCGTTTCGACGCCGTCTGCGCCCCAATAAAGCTTCTGCTCGTTGCCGGGGCTGAGCGAGGCACCGCGCTCATAATACGTCATATCGTAATCATAATTTGCGATCCGGTCCTCGTACTGGGCGGAATCGACTTCGATCACGGTGGCGGCGATGCCGAGGCGTTCCAGTGCGGTGACATAGATATCAGCGATTGCGGCGTTGTCGCTTTGCCCTTGGCGGATCAGAATTTCGAACTCGAAGGGCTGACCGGCGTCGTCGACCAAAGTGCCAGCATCGACAGTCCATCCTGCCGCTGTGAGCAGATCCATCGCCTTTGCCAGGTTGGCACGGTTGCGCGGGGTGCCGTCGCTTTCAGGCAAGCTGTAGCCTTCAAGTGCGCCGGGCAGAAGGTCATCGGCGAACGGCTCCAGCAACTCACGCACACGCCCCTCGGCCGGACCGTCCTGTTTTTCCAGAACGGAGTTGGAGAAGTAAGACGTTACCCGAGGCTGACTGCCGCCTGTTTGAACGTCGTTAATGTACTCGAAGTTGAAGGCCAAAAGCATGGCTTCGCGGACGCGCCAATCTGCGAAGGTCTGACGGCGCGTGTTCATCACGAATCCGTAAAGCCCAGTTGGCCGATCGTGACCGATCTCGGACTTCACCACCTCGCCGTTTTGCACGCGGGGGAAATCATATTGGGTGCGCCATTTTTCGACATTCGTCTCGCGAATCGAATTCAAGAGCCCGCCTTTGAAGGCTTCGAAATGCGCGGTCGAATCAGCAAAGAATTCCATTCGAATCGTATCGAGGACGTTTGTGCCTTTGCGAAAAGGGATGTCTTTTCCCCAGTAATTCGGGTCACGACTCAGTTCGACGAATCGGCCAGGCTCATAGTCGGAAATGAGGTAAGGCGCAGAACTGATTGGAACCACGTCCAGTCCGGAATTTGCGAAATCGATCCCGTCCCACTGGGCTTTCTTCAGAATGGGCCGCATGCCGACGATCATCGCCAGCTCTCTGTTGTCCTCGCTGAAGGTGAACCGGACTGACCGCTCGCCGGTCTGCTCCATGCTTTCGATCTGGGGCCACAGACCACGATAACGTCCGTGGCCCTTGGTGCCGAGCGTCTCGTAGCTCCACATGACGTCTTCGACCGTTACGGGGGAGCCGTCGGAGAATCTCGCCTCCGGACGAATCGTGAACTCTGCCCACTCTCGATTCGGGCCGACCTCGATAGATTCGGCTAGCAAACCATAAAGCGTGAAGGGCTCATCGTAACTGCGGCCCATCAAACTTTCGTAAGCCAGAAAGCGCAGCTGCCACGGTGCGGTGCCTTTCAAAATGTGCGGATTCAAGCTGTCGAAACTGCCCACTTCACCCAGTACGATTTTGCCGCCAAAGGGGGCATCGGCATTTGCATAGGGAAGCGACACAAAATCCGGTGGCAGTTCCGGTTCACCATACATAGCTATGCCATGCTGCGGTTCAGCATTGGCGATTCCCGCAACGAGAATCGCCGCAATGCTGACGGACCAGCGTCGCGTCTTTGAGAAAATGTTCGCGTTCATATTAGAAACAATCCCGATCTGCCCTTGTTTTCTTGGCCGTAGCGTACCGATGCTTTTACGCCTTATCAAACTTTTAGCTTGGACTCCTGCGGGAGATTGCTTATACAGGTGTCACTGCTCGATAGGTTTCTTGCCTGTATGAAACCTGCCTCAATGACTAAACCCCGGCTTCGGCCGGGGTCTTTTTTGTCCAATCGACAAGTGGAATGTCACGTCTTTGCCCGAACCGTTAAAGGTGGATCGGCAGAAGCCTGCAATACCCAAGACGCGCGGCGGTTTCCATGCACGAAACCGCGATCCGGCCTTTCTTTTGGCACACGGGCGGCTATCCTTCGCTGCAAAGCAGCATAGGAGCGTAGCATGTCACTCAAAGGTAAAACGGCGATCATCACGGGGTCCAATTCAGGTATCGGTCTGGGTGTCGCACATGAGATGGCCAAGGCTGGCGCGGATATCGTCATCAACTCCTTTAGCGATACTGAGGACGATCACGCACTGGCAAAATCCATTGCCGACGAACACGGTGTGACCTGTCGATACATACAGGCAGATATGTCGAAGCCCGATCAGTGCCGCGCATTGATCGAAAAAGCCGGGGCCTGCGATATACTTGTGAACAACGCTGGCATTCAGCACGTCGCGCCCATTGAGGAGTTCCCGCAGGAGAAATGGGATGCGATCATTGCAATCAACATGTCCTCGGCGTTTCACACCACAGCCGCGGCACTGCCCATGATGCGCAAGGCGGGCTGGGGCAGGGTGGTGAACATCGCTTCGGCCCACGGTCTGACGGCCTCGCCCTACAAGGTGGCCTACGTGGCGGCCAAGCACGGTATCGTGGGGATGACCAAGGTGACGGCGCTGGAAACCGCAAAGGAGCCGATCACCTGCAATGCGATTTGCCCGGGCTATGTGAAGACACCACTGGTCGAGGCGCAGATCCCCGATACGGCCAAGAAATATAACATGACGGAGGAGGAGGCGATCGAGAAGGTCATCCTTGAACGTCAGCCGTCGCGCGAATTTGCCACCACAGAGCAGATTGGCGGCACGGCGGTGTTCTTGTGCTCTGACGCGGCGGAACAGATCACGGGTACGACGATTTCTGTTGATGGCGGTTGGACCGCACTGTGATCCATTGATAAGATGGGCCGTGACGGGCAGCGGGGCACAGCCCCGTCACGGCTATTTGTTTAGTCCCTGATTTTCAAAGATCGACATACGAAGAGGACCATTGAATGGCGAAGCGGATCAACCTTGCTCTGCAAGGGGGCGGCGCGCATGGGGCCTATACTTGGGGTGTGCTCGACAGATTACTGGAAGACGAGGAGATCGAGGTCACCGCTATTTCCGGGGCCTCTGCGGGGGCGCTGAACGGCGCGGCGTTCAAGGCGGGCATGGTGCAGGGCGGGCGCGACGGTGCCCGAGCCGCCTTGAACCAAGTGTGGAACAAGGTCGGGTCGCTGGACATGTCAGCCGTGCCGGATTGGGCACAGGCGTTTCTGCCCGATCCTGGCTTCGTGTCCAAAGGCATCGAGTATTCCTGGGCCTATATGTGGTCGGACGCCGTGTCGCGGTCGGTGTCGCCCTATTCGTGGGGTGCGTTATACCGAAACCCTCTGGAAGACATTGTGAATGCGTTGGATTTCAACAACGTGTGCGCCGACCAGGGGCCGGAGTTCTTTGTCTGCGCCACGCTGGTACGGACCGGCAAGATCCGGGTTTTCGAGGGCGATCGTATCAACACACGCGCGATCATGGCCTCAGCCTGCCTGCCGACGATGTTTCAGGCGGTCGAGGTGGAAGATCCTGAAACCGGCGTGGTCGAAGCGTTCTGGGACGGCGGCTATACGGGCAATCCGGCGCTTTTCCCGTTCTTCAAACCTTCGCTGCCCGACGACATCATGGTGGTAAACATCAACCCGCTTGTCCGGGAAAAGGTGCCTGTGACGCCTTCGGAAATTCAGAACCGGATAAATGAGATCAGCTTTAACGCGTCATTGCTCCGAGAGCTGCGGGCGATTGATTTCGTGCAGCGCCTTTTGCATGACGGCACGTTGATGCCAGGTCAGATGAAGGACGTGCGGGTGCATATGATTTCCGATGATGCACTGATGAACGAGCTGTCCGTGGCAACAAAGGCCGTGGCCGTGCCGTCGCTTCTGACGCAGATGAAGGCCGCCGGTCGGCGCGCGGCTGGTGCCTTTCTGGCGGAGCACCGTGACGACATCGGGGTGCGGCAGACCACCAATCTGCGAGAAATGTTCGCCTGATCAGCCCGTGATGGTGGCGCGAACGCTTTGGTTGATCAGTTCCGCCGGGGCCTCGGAGTCGAGGAAGGCGATGTCGTAGGCGTCACGGCCTACGGCGATCACCACAAGGTCGTCGGCATGGCACATACCTGTCCCGTCCACCAGATGCCATGCATCGTCAAGCCAGACCTCTGCCACGGCGTGGAAATCCGGCGGATTGACGAAAGGGCTGTAGACCGCAGCCATCCGGGCGGGGATGCCCGCCGCGCGGACCATCGAGCACAACAGATGTGCGTAGTCGCGGCAAACCCCCTCGCGCGAGGCGAATGTCTCCAGCACGTTGGTGTCAGCGTCAGAAGCGCCTGGGACATAAGACAGGTTCTGCTCGATCCAGTCGCGGATGGCTGCGACCCTTGCGCCACCATAGCAAAATCCGAAGCGCTTGTTAACGAAAGACAGGAACTTGTCTGACTGGCAATAGCGCGAAGGGCGCAGGTAGGGGGCGGCCTGTGCCGGGATGTCGTGGCGGGGCGCAGCGTTGAGGGTCGACAGATCAGACCGAGTGCGGGTGACGTTCATCGTGGACGTGTAGGTGAGCCACATGTCGCCTTGCGGCACCTGTGCCCAGATACGTTCGCCCACATCCGAGTCACCTTTGATCCGTTTCACGATCGCACCCGGCATGTCGATCCATTGCGACAGGATGGTTTGCCCATCCGTCTCTGCCGCCTCGATCGCGATAAAGACCGTGTTGGCGCGGGCGAAGCGGTAGTGCAGGGCGACGTCGATCTGGATTTGCATTTGATCTCCGGGAGAATCGGCTTGGCGAAGGATGTCCACCTAACCAGACAAAGCTTTGGCCGCAAATGAGTTCCATGGAAAAGCGCACCCTTGTTGCCAAGGGTGCGCTTTTCAGAGGCGTGTCATCGTTGTCTTGCATCACGCTAGGCCTTAGGCTGGGGCGATATTCCTTTCGGCGTCAGTCGCGCAGATCGGTTCTCAGGCGTCCGGGTCAGGGATACCAAGCGTCAGGATTATGGCAGAGAGGCCGGAGCGGACTTGAGGAGGGCGGGCAGGCTCTGCGCGCATCTCAAACCAGAGTCCCACCAAGGTCGGGCCCAAAGCTGACCGAAATGACGGTAGACCTTTCGGCGGTCGATCTCCTGTGGGGCGACGAAGCAGATGCCCGCCGTGTCAGACACGAGCAGGGGAATTGCGCCCCGACAGAGCACTTGCTGAATGGCGAGCGTGGGCGTTCGCGCCACTTGCTTCAGGAGGCCTGTGCCCAGGCTTCAACCGCCTCTTTGGCATCCTGCCCGTTGGGGTAGACCAGACCGGCAGAGATTACGAGCTTGGCCGCATCCTCAATGCTCATGTCCAGTTCGATCACGTCCTCGTTCGGAAAGAACAGCAAGAAGCCCGAGGTCGGGTTTGGCGTTGTCGGCACAAAGACCGAAGTGAGACCGGACATGTTCGGCGCGCGTGCCTTGATCTCGCCCTTGGCTTGGGTGGAGATGAAGCCGATGGCCCAGATGCCCTTGCGCGGGTACTCGATCAGGCAAGCCGTCTCAAACGAGCGTTCGGACTGGGCAAAGATGGTTTCGGCCAGCTGTTTGATCCCGGAATAGATCGAGCGCACCACGGGCGTGCGTTCCACCAGCCTTTCACCGACGGTGATCATGGAACGGCCAATAATGCCCTTGGCGATCCACCCCACCAGCATGGTGAACAGCAGGAACACGACGACGCCAAGGCCGCGCACGTTGACCTCGATCCGTCCGGAGAGGTCGTTCGCCAGCAAGTTGTAAAGCCACGGCCAATGCGCCGTTCCGTTATCGTCCAGCAGCCAACGGTTGAGAAGCGATGCGGGTTGGTAAACCTCCGGCACGAAAGGCCAGACGAAGCTGTCGACCCATCCAACCACCGTCCAGATCAGCCAAACGGTCAACCCAACCGGGGCGATCACGACGATGCCGGTCAGGAAAGAGTTGCGAAGGTTTGTCAGAAGCGTGCCGCGTTTCTTCGGCTCGGGCTCGAAAGGGGCGTTCATGGTAAATCCGATACGGGCCAGCGAAGCATGGCAGGGCAAGCGATGCGACAAAAGTATGCGCTGGCGCGCGGCGCCACAATGGGGGCCGCGCGGATTTGATGAATTATCAGGCCAAGCTGCGCAGTTCGCGGGCAATCGCGGCTGCGAGACGGGCATTGTTCAGCACCAGCTCGACATTGGCATCGAGCGACCGGCCGTCGGTCAGCTCGAATATGCGCTGAAGCAGATAGGGGGTGACGTTCTTGCCCGAAATGCCGTGCTTGGAAGCATCCGCAGTCGCCTGAGCGATGATTGGCCCGATGACGCTGGACGGAATCTCGGCCTCTTTCGGGATCGGGTTCGCGATAAGCTGTCCGCCGGGAATCCCAAGCGTGCCGCGCAGATGATGGGCGCGGGCGATATCGATGGCGGTATCCATCCGCAGCGGGGCCTTGATGCCCGAGGCACGCGACCAGAAGGCAGGCATTTCGTCCTGACCGAAGGCGATGACCGGCACACCGAGGGTTTCCAGCACTTCCCAGGTCTTGGGCAGGTCGAGGATCGCCTTGGCCCCGGCAGCAACCACGGTCACAGGCGTCTGGGCGAGCTCTTGCAGATCCGCAGAAATGTCAAAGCTGTTCTCGGCACCTTGATGCACGCCGCCGATGCCGCCAGTGGCGAACACCTGCACCCCGGCACGCGCGGCGCAGATCATTGTGGCGGAGACAGTTGTCGCGCCGGTACCGCCAGTGGCGAGACACGCGGCAAGATCGGCGCGCGAGAGCTTGGCCACATGCCGCGACTGTGCCAGCGTTTCGAGCTGTTCTTCCGTCAGGCCGACGTGGATCTGCCCATCCAAGATGGCGATGGTGGCAGGGGTGGCGCCATGGGCGCGGATTTCGGCTTCCACGCGGCGGGCGGTTTCGACGTTCTGCGGGTAGGGCATCCCGTGCGTGATGATGGTGGATTCCAGCGCCACAACAGGTTGCTGGGCGTCCACGGCTTTTTGCACTTCGGGGGATAGATTGATCATGTCGGCATGTCTCCGGAAACATAGGCGGCGGCGGCGGTCAGCGCGCGCTCCAGCGCGGCCTCTGCGGTGGCCCCGTCGCGTTCAGCGGCGATATGCGCCGCCATGAAAGTATCACCCGCACCGGTGATCCGGGTCACAAGGACCTTAGGCGGGCAGGCATGGATCAGACCGGTGGCACTGGCATCGGCACACGTCTCGCCGCCATTGGTGACCACGGCGCGCGCGGCCCCACGGTCCAACAACGCTTGAGCCGCGTCGGTCGCGGAGGCAAAGCGGGCCTGACAGAGGAGCCCAGCTTCCTCTAGATTGACATACAGGGTGCCACGTCCCGCGCGCAGAAACGGGGCAAGGCGCAGCGCCTTGCCGGGGCTTGCGGGCGCGATGCGCAGATCCGCGGCTGAAAAACCGGGATGTTCGGCAATTTCCGACAGGAGGCTTTCCGTCAGATTGCCGTCGAGCGCGATGGGACCCTCAAAAGGTGCATCGGCAGAGCCGAGTGTTCCGTCAGTCAGAGGATGCAGGATCTTGGAGCCTGCGGCCTCAAGCGAATGGGCGTCAGCAATGGCCGCGATCAGGCCATTCGACCCTTCCACGGCCATGTAACGATCTGTCGGCAAGTCATCGGACCGATAGACAAAATCGGTATTCAGGCCCAGTCCGCGGCAATCCGAGATCAGCTCATCTCCTTCGGAGTCGCGTCCCACAGCGGAAAGCAAAGCGGGCTTCAGCCCAAAACGGGCCAAGGTCATGGCGATGTTCAGCGCCACGCCACCCGGCAGGCGGGTGATGCGTCCAGGCACATCCGAGCCGCGCTGCATATGCAACGTGGCACGTCCGATCACGTCCCACAGGACGGAACCAATGCAAAGAATGTCTGGCCTATCAGTCATATGTGCTCTCTTGACTGCGATTTTGGCGATGGGCAAGAGGCCGCGGTATCGGAAGCCACGATCTGCGCCAACCAGTCGCGGAACAGCCGCAAGGCGGGCGGCATGGGGCGGTCCGTTGGCCAGACCAGATCATAGCGTCCAAGATGCACCGACGGCAGGTTGGTGGCCGGAACAAGGCGGCCTGCTGATCGGTCTTGTGTGCTGAGGAAATCCGGCAGCAACGCCACGCCCAAGCCGTGTGCAGCGGCCTGTGCGATCGTCGGGAACTGATCAAAGCTGGTGCCGGGCAGGCGTGCGGGGCGCAGACCTTGGATTTCGAACCAGTGCGTCCAAGCCCGCGGGCGGCTTTGTATGTGCAACAGTGGCATGTCAGCCAGCGCGGCGGGTGTGATAGGTTCGGGCACGAGCAACGGGCTGGCAAGGGGTTGCACCGCTTCGTCCATCAGGCGAAGGGACTGCGTGGCTGACCACTGCCTTGTGCCAAAATGTATTGCAGCATCAAAGGGTTCAGACGCAAAGTTGAACGGTTTCAGCCGAGTGGTCATGTTGATCGTCACATCGGGATGGGCGCGGGCAAAATCCGGCAGGCGCGGCACCAGCCAATGCATCCCGAAACTGGGCAGGATTGCAAGCCGTAGCGATCCTGCGGCGGGATCGAGGCGCAAGGCCAGCGCCCCTTCGGTCAGGCTGTCAAGCGACTCGCGCACCACCTGCGCATAAGTTTCTGCCTGAGGTGTTAGCCGCAAGGCCCTGCGATCCCTCAGGAAAAGCGGCGCGTCAAGCTGTTCCTCCAGGGTTTTGAGCTGGCGGGACACCGCGCTTTGTGTCAGGTTCATCTCCTCGGCGACCTCGGTTGCCGAGCCGAGACGGTCGAGCGCCTCCAGCGCGCGCAGGGCGGTCAGTGGGGGCAGGGGTCGATGCATGACATTACCTCATGAAATCCTGCGGAATTATCGTTTTTACATGCGACAAGCGCAAGATATAACCGTCGCAAAGATGGAGGATCATATGACAGACCGCCCCACCCTGAAACCCAAAGACGCTCCGGACCTTGGCACGTTTACATGGGACGACCCGTTCCGGCTGGACGACCAGTTGACCGAAGAAGAGCGGATGCTGGCGCAAGGCGCGCGCGCTTTCGCCTCTGAAAAACTGGCCCCGCGCGTAACCAAAGGCTTCCTGAACGAAGAGGTTGTGCCGGAAATCTTCACCGAGATGGGCGAAATGGGCCTGCTCGGCGTGACGGTCCCCGAGGAATACGGCGGCATCGGCTCGGGCTACGTGAGCTACGGGCTTGTGGCGCGCGAAATCGAGCGCGTCGACTCCGGCTACCGCAGCATGATGTCGGTGCAGTCGAGCCTCGTGATGTATCCGATTTATGCCTATGGCTCTGAGGAGCAGCGGCAGAAATATCTGCCCGGCCTGTCCTCGGGCAAGCTGATCGGCTGTTTCGGTCTGACCGAACCCGACGCGGGGTCCGATCCCGGTGGCATGAAGACCCGCGCGGTCAAGACGCCGACAGGCTATAAACTGTCCGGCTCGAAAATGTGGATTTCCAACAGCCCGATCGCCGATGTCTTTGTGATCTGGGCGAAATCCGACGCGCATGATGGCAAGATCCGGGGCTTTGTGCTTGAAAAAGGCGCCAAGGGCCTGAGCGCGCCGAAGATCGAGAACAAGCTGTCGCTGCGGGCCTCTGTCACCGGCGAGATCGTGATGGACGGTGTCGAGGTGGGCGAGGACGCGTTGCTGCCACATGTGCAGGGCCTCAAGGGACCCTTTGGTTGTCTGAACCGCGCGCGCTACGGCATTGCCTGGGGCGTGATGGGCGCGGCTGAGTTCTGCTGGCAGGCAGCACGGCAATACGGTCTGGATCGCAAGCAGTTCGGGCGTCCCTTGGCCCAGACGCAGCTTTTCCAGAAAAAGCTCGCGGACATGCAGACCGAAATCGCGCTGGGGCTTCAGGGCTGTTTGCGGGTGGGTCATCTGATGGATGCAGCCAACGCCGCGCCTGAGATGATCTCGATCCTCAAGCGCAACAACTGCGGCAAAGCGTTGGATATCGCGCGGATGGCACGGGATATGCATGGCGGCAACGGCATTTCTGCGGAATTCCAAGTGATCCGCCACATGATGAACCTTGAGACGGTGAACACTTACGAGGGCACGCATGATGTTCATGCGCTGATCCTTGGGCGTGCGCAGACCGGGCTACAAGCCTTTGCCTGACCTTGGGTGACTTTGCGACGGGGCGCGATGCGCGGCCCGTCGCTTGACTCGGCTGTGAGGTGGGTCATCTTTTGCCCAAACACCGGGAAAGGGTGACATATGATCCGACTAGTGACCGCCATGTTGGCTTGCGTGTTCTGGCTGTCCGCCGCACAGGCACATGAGGTGCGCCCTGCCATTGGCGATCTGACGACAGAGGGACAGGATCTGTCGCTTGTGTTGCGCCTGTCTGCTGAGCCTATCGTTGCTGGCGTCGACCTGGAGGGCATACAGGACACCAACGCAACAGAGGGATCAAATGCCGTCGACGCGCTGCGCGAACTGCCCCCAGAGCTGTTGCAAGCGCGGATAGAGGCCGACATCGACGCCATTCTGGCCCCGATCAAGATGACCGCCGATGGCGAGATCGTCGACCTGGCGCTGACGGAGGTCAATGTCGAGACGGTCGAGAACACCGAGCTGCCGCGCGAAAGTCAATTGTTTCTGAACGGTACGCTGCCGGCGGGGGCGCAGGAATTGGTGGTCGATTGGCCTGCGCAATACGGCACATTGATCCTGCGACAAATGGGGGTCGACGATGGTTTTACCGGCTACCTCAACGGTGGCCCGTCTGATCCGATCTCGTTATCCGGTGGCGATGAGACCACAGGTTGGTGGACGTTTGCCAATTATATTCCCGTGGGGTTTGACCACATCTTGCCCAAGGGGCTCGATCACATCCTGTTCGTGCTCGGCCTGTTTTTCCTGTCTACGCGTCTGCGGACGCTGGTCTGGCAAATCTCGGCTTTCACGTTGGCGCATACCGTCACGCTGGCCTTGGGCGCCTTGGGGTATGTGAACGTCCCCGGCAGCATTGTGGAGCCGATCATCGCGGCCTCCATCGTCTATGTCGCAGTCGAGAACATCGTCTCTGATAAGCTGCACAAATGGCGACCTGCGGTGATTTTTGTCTTTGGCCTCCTGCACGGGTTGGGGTTTGCAAGCGTCCTGCAGGAATTCGGCCTGCCACAGGGGCAGTTCATTCCTGCGCTCATCGGCTTTAACGTCGGGGTCGAGTTCGGCCAGCTGACGGTTGTGGCGATTGCCTTCCTGCTCGTGGTATTGGCGCAGCGGGTGGACGAGATGAAGGCAGATCAGCGCACGGCACAAGTGGTTTACGGGTTACTGGCCATTGCCTTTGTTCTGGCAGGTTTCCTGCTGAACGGACCCGGATTTACCCAGATCATGGGAGCCAGCGCGCCGGTCTTCCTTTGGCCGCTGGCCGGGCTGTCGCTGCTGTGTCTGGCGTCTGCGCATTTCGTGGACCACATCAACGCCTACCGCCGCATCGTCGCGGTCCCGGCATCCTGCGCAATCGCTTGCGTCGGCGCCTATTGGTTTGTGGAACGCGTTTTCCTGTAATCTGGTTCTCTTGACGCCGCTTGTGCCGCCCGTGCCGTCATGTCGACGCGCGGGCGTCTTTCTTTTTCTTCTTCTTACTTTTCGGAGAGGACTTTGCAGAGACAGATTTACCGGCCTTGGCCATTTTACGCGCGGCGCTTTCCTTCGCGGTCTTTGCGTTCTTGCGGGCTTTTTTGTCTGCCTTGTCTTGTTTGTCCTTTTTGGCTTTCTTTGAGGACTTTGTGGCCTTGTCGGCTTTTTTCTTATTCTTCTTTTTCTTGCCGCCTTTGGCGGGCTTTATCTTTACCTTTGCAGCTTTCAGCTCTTCCAGAATTTCGAGATCGATAGAGGGATCAGCGCTGGGGATCAGGGGGATTCCATCGTCCTCGGCATCCTCGACAGCGGCCGAAGATGCTTGACCCAGCGCTTCTTTGGCTGCGGCAATCAACATCCGAGCACGGGCAAGCTGAACGCGGGGCAGGGCGCACAGGTCTTGCGGTTCAGCGCGCGCCACAGCGTCTGGCGTAGACAGCCCAAGCGATTTCATGTCACGTTCCATCGCAGGGCCGATGCCACGCACATCAAGCAATTTTACCATGTTTTAAGTCTCCTTGACGTGGCACTTAAGCAAACTGTCCCATATCTGTCCAGAATGTGCGGACACTCGCGACGCGAGGGGCCGTAAGATCCATTTAGATCAGTCTGTGCTTGCGTTTCCGGAAAAAGCACTTTAATGGCCGCGTCACGAACCCGCAGGCGGGGGCGGGCCTTGGTGGGGAGACATCCCAACAGGTCCACCGGTTGACTTGGAACCCCAAGACAAATCCCCCGCCGAGGCATAAACCGGAAAGGATAGAAGCATGGCTCTTCCCGAGTTCACCATGCGTCAGCTGCTCGAAGCTGGCGTTCACTTTGGTCACCAGACCCAGCGTTGGAACCCCCGTATGGGCGAGTTCATCTACGGCGCGCGCAATGGCATCCACATCATGGACCTGACGCAAACTGTTCCGATGCTGGACCAGGCACTGCAGGCAATCCGTGATTGCGTCGCAAAAGGCGGCCGCGTTCTGTTCGTCGGCACCAAGCGTCAGGCTGCTCAGCCGATCGCCGATGCCGCAGAAAAATGCGCACAGTATTACATGAATCACCGCTGGCTCGGCGGCACGCTGACCAACTGGCAGACCGTGTCCCAGTCCATCAACCGTCTGAAGCAGATTGATGAGCAGATGGAAGTCGGCGCCGAAGGCCTCACCAAGAAAGAGCGCCTTCACATGGAACGCGACCAGACCAAACTTCAAGCTTCGCTGGGCGGTATCCGTGACATGGGCGGCGTGCCGGACATGTTGTTCGTCATCGACGTCAAGAAAGAAGCGCTGGCAGTCGCAGAAGCCAACAAGCTGGGTATCCCGGTTGTGGCCATCGTCGACACCAACTGCTCCCCCGCAGGCATCGACTACATCATTCCGGGCAATGACGACGCGGCCCGTGCCATCGCTCTGTACACCGATCTGGTGTCCCGCGCTGCACTGGACGGCATGACCGGCCAGATGGAAGCGGCAGGCGTTGACCTCGGCGCGCTCGAAGAAGCTCCGGCCGAAGAAGCCTTGGAAGGCGCAGCGCAGTAATCTGCATTGCCGCGCGCCTGACCATTCGGTTTGGCGCGCGCCTCCACAGGCGCTGTCGTGTAAGCGACATACAGCCGTGACAAAAGCGGGTGGCTGACCGGGCCACCCGGACCCGTTGACGAGAATAGGAGAGCCAAGACATGGCGATCACTGCTGCACAGGTGAAAGAACTGCGCGAGATGACCGGCGCTGGCATGATGGATGCCAAAAAAGCCCTGGTCGAGACCGATGGCGACATGGAAGCCGCCGTTGACTGGCTGCGCACCAAGGGCCTTGCGAAGGCTGCCAAGAAAGCGGGCCGTACCGCTGCCGAGGGCCTCGTGGCCGTCGAAGTGAACGGTGGCACTGGCGTGGCTGTCGAAGTCAACTCCGAGACCGATTTCGTTGCCAAGAACGGCGACTTCCAGGCGATGGTTGGCGGCATTGCCAAAGCGGCCCTGACCGTGAACGACGTCGAAGCGTTGAAAACCGCGGACGTCGACGGCAAGACCGTAAATGACCTGATCACCGACAAGATCGCCACCATCGGCGAGAACATGTCCCTGCGCCGCATGGCGAAGGTCGAAGGGGATGTGGTCGCATCCTACGTGCACAACGCAGCGACCGCTGGCATGGGCCAGATCGGCGTGCTGGTTGCGCTGAAGGGCGGCACCGAAGAGTTTGGCAAGCAGGTTGCCATGCACGTCGCGGCGGCCAACCCGCAGGCGCTGAACGAAGCGGACCTGGACCCCGCTGTTGTTGAAAAAGAAAAGCAGATCCAGATCGATATCGCGAAAGAGTCCGGCAAGCCGGACGCCGTGATTGAGAAAATGATCGTTGGCCGCATGAAGAAGTACATGGCCGAGATCACTCTGGTGAACCAGCAGTTCGCGCTCGACACCGACAAGACCGTCCAGCAGGCAGCAGAAGACAACGGCGCAGAGATCGTTGGCTTCGTCCGCATGCAGGTCGGCGAAGGCATCGAGAAAGAAAAAGAAGATTTCGCAGCAGAAGTGGCCAAAGCCGCTCAGGGCTGATCTTTCACAGATCTTTGGAAATCCAAGGCGTCGCTGTTTCAGCGGCGCCTTTTTTTTACATTCAAGGACGTTTGTTGTCTGACATTTGTGGAATTTTCGCGCCACAGTCACAGGCCGTCGAACGCCTGGACGCGGCCCTAAAAGACCGCAACGCTTATCGCGGCCATACGCGCTTCAGCACGGTGACAACGCAAAGCGGACCCCCCGGCGAAGACGTTGGGGATAATGCCGGGAGGTCCTGTCGCGGTGCTGGCTGCGAGGCAGAAATTTCCCCGCCGCGCCAGCCCGGAAAGCCACAACGCCCTGAAATAAACGACGCACAGCCATTCCAAGTCCCATGGCCAAAGCCACCACTCACGGAACAGTGACAATCTCGCAATTAACCTGCCGTTAGGGAAGTCGGGATTTCCTGACCGTGCGGTAAAATGCGATTTAGGGTTAAAGATAGGGGACGGATTTCAAAATATGAACCGCAAGGATCGGAAAACCAATACAATAGGCGATTTCTGGTCCGCACTTTTGATACGACTTTACATATTCAAAACCGTATAACGGGAAGCTAAATAACTTTATCCTCGATAAAGTTGAGTTGGGTCAAGCTTCGAGAATGTACATCTGGTTGTGGAATGCTGCTTTCGCCACGGCTTGTGCGGTGGTTTCCACGTTTAGCGTTTCGCGCGCGAGGCGTAAGTGCTTTTCGATTGTGGCCTGAGTCAGGCCCATGATCTGCGCAATGTCCTGCATGGTCTTACCATCACCGACCCATTCGAGCGCCTCGCGTTGTCGGGGGGTCAGGTTCTGATTTTGCAGCGGAACGGGCAGGGTGAGGATCTTGAGGTGTACGATATTGTTTAACAAGATGATGTCAGACCCATGTTCCGCCCAAATGGCGTCTGCATCGTCTTGCGACATCTCTGGCAAAGTTGTCATGGAAATCGCACCTTTTGCACGGCTCGACACGGATTTGAAGCTGATGGTGTAGCCCGCGTGCACCTTGTGATGCAGGTTGAACGCCATAACTTTCTGCGCTTTTTCGTCGAGAGCGCCAGCAGATAGCTGATCCGCGAGAACCTGCCACGAGCAATGACCTTCATTCTGCAGCGCCCAACGCACCATGGGAGCGTGACGGTACAGCCCATCCTCGACGAAGCCTTTGCGGTAGGCATGCGTATGATTGGTAAGAACGACGAAGTCATTGGGATCGCCCAGTGAATTGGGCGTCATGAACCGCGTGAACCCGTAAAGAAGCCGGTCAAACCCGTAGGCCTCCATCAATTGGCAATGCCGCTGCCAGAGGGCTTCGACACGGTCGATGTTGGTCAGTTCGATGAGGATGTCACGCTGATCGGATGTCACGCGGCGTCCTCCAGATGGCCCAGCAGGGCATCGATAGCGAGAGTATAGCCGCGAACGCCAAATCCGGCCATCACTCCGATCGCGACTGCGCTGAGATAGGAGTGATGGCGAAAGGCTTCGCGGGCGTGGACGTTTGAGATGTGCAGCTCGACCATTTTGGCTTCAGTGCCTTTGACCGCATCCGCCAAAGCGACCGAGGTGTGGGTGTAAGCTCCGGCATTCAGAATGATGCCGTCATAGGTACCACGTGCCTCGTGGATCCAAGTCACCAGCTCACCTTCATAATTGGACTGAAGGCAATCGACTGTGACGCCGTGGGCTTTGCCATGATCGCGGCACATCTGCTCGACATCATCAAGCGTGTCGTGGCCGTAGACGTCCGGCTGCCGGGTTCCGAGCAGATTGAGGTTTGGACCGTTAAGTACGAGGATCGATGTCATGACGCGCTCCTAATGTGTCGCAAGGAGATACCGAGTGGAGGCCAGTGTTGTCCAGTGATGGCTTACCGTTTGGTCAACTTTGCCGAGACCCGTAACACAGTGGGTGCGTTGAGGTCAGCTTGTGTTATTACGATAATCGTTTGTGTATGGACCTCATTATAACATAATACTGATTATTGGCCTTGCGTATGTAGTCAGGCACATTTTAAACTGGGTTGCGACAAATCCCCTACCTTGCCGGAAAGCAAGGATACCGGATATGACCTATGCCGACCTGGATTTGCGTAAAAGACGCGCAATTGAGGACACGCTGAACGCGAAAGTGCGGTGAGCAAGATCGCGGCACAGATCGGCAGGCATCGCTCAATCGTCTATAGCAAGATCACGCGGAAACATTTCACCGACCAAGACACGCTCATCTCAACGTGGTTGCAAAATGGATGAAGCATTAAGTCGCTCGGAAATACGTGCCCGTTGATGCTAGGATTGTGCCAAGCTTTTTTGGAGACCTAAAACCATGCCGCTCGCCGTAGCCAACCCTGACGATGAACTTGTTCAATTCTTTCAAGAGGTTTTCAGCGCATCTGAAGGTTCTGCTGCAGGTGACGTGATCGGTAATCTGGTTAATGATCTACTGGAATTGCCTGATGGCGAGGTTCATGTGTTTCGATCTTTCAGGGAGCGAGACTTGATCGCAGCGTGCCTTTTCAGCCCGCTGAGGTTTCCCGAGGATCCGCGTCGTGTTGTTCTGCTGTCTCCCGTGGCGGTCGCACCAGAGGTGCAGCGCACAGGTGTCGGGACTGCGATGCTTCGAGACGCGCTGAGTGCCATACACAGCGAAGGCGCTGATGTGGCGGTCACCTATGGCGATCCGGCGTTCTATCATCGCGTCGGGTTTCAACCGATCACGACCGAGAATGTTCAACCACCACAGGCGTTGAGTATGCCGCATGGCTGGTTGGGACAGGTGCTGAAGGATCAGAGCGCGCCGACTTTGCGCGGCCCGTCAGAAAGCGTCCCGCCGTTCGACGCGCCAGATCTGTGGTAGATGGGGCACTGCGAAACGTAGAGCCGCGCCCTGCCCTTTGGTGGCACGCACGCCTATCCTAAAGCGTATCCCGCACCACGCACGGTACGCAACGGATCGCCGCCGCCGTGTTGGCTCAGCGCTTTGCGCAGACGGCCGATGTGAACGTCCACAGTGCGCGTGTCGACGTAGATGTCACGACCCCATACACGGTCGAGCAATTGCTCGCGCGACCAGACCCGGCCAGGTTTTTCCATAAAGGTCGAGAGCAGCCGAAATTCCGTCGGTCCCAGCTTCAACGCAAGCCCAGAACGCGTCACACGGTGGGTTTCGGAATCGAGCATGATGTCCTCATACTCCAGCCGAAGACCAGCCGCAGAAGGCCGCGCGCGCCGCAGTTGGGCACGGACGCGTGCCATCAGCTCGATCACGGAGTACGGTTTGATCACATAGTCGTCGGCGCCGGTTTCCAGACCCCGGACGCGATCGACCTCTTCGGAGCGCGCTGACAGCATGATCACCGGCGTGCTACGTGTCTCTGCGCGCGATTTGATCTGGCGGCAGACCTCGATCCCGGACACATTCGGTAACATCCAATCCAATACGATAATGTCCGGATTTTCCTCCGCCACCATGATCAGGGCCTCTTCGCCATTTTCGGCTTGGGCCACGCGAAACCCTTCGGCTTCAAGGTTGTAGGACAAGACCGCGCGCTGCGCGGCCTCATCTTCTACCAATAAAACAGTCGGCTGATCTGCGGACATGGTGTCAGTCCTTCCGCGTCACGAGGTTTGGGTTCGGACCCATTTCAGTGGACGTTTTGTCCATCTTTTCGCGGGTTTCGTCAGGCAGCGCACCAGAGGTCAAAAAGACCACCTGTTCGCAGATCGAGGTCACGTGGTCGCCCATGCGTTCGATGTTTTTTGCAATGAAATGCAGATGCATACACGCCGTGATGTTGCGCGGATCTTCCAGCATGAAAGTCAAAACTTCGCGAAACAGCGTGTTGTACATCTGGTCGACGTCGCGGTCGCGGTAGATCACATCAAGCGCCAGCGCCTCGTCCCGCTGGATGTAGGAATCCAGCGCGTCCTTCAGCATAAGTTCCACTTCGCGCGCCATGCGCCGCAGCGATGACGCAGTGCCACCGATGCTTTGCATCTGCGCCAGAACCGAGGTCCGCTTGGCCATGTTCTTGGACAGATCGCCAATGCGTTCGAGGTTTGCAGACATCCGCATCACCGACAGTACAACCCGTAAGTCTGAGGCGATGGGCGCACGCAAGGCGATGACGCGCGCCGCTTCTTCGCCAAGCGCCTCATCCATGGCATCAATGGCCTTGTCGCCATCGCGCACCTTTTGCGCCAGTTCTTCGTCGCGGGTTTCAAGCGCCGTGGCGGCAGACATGATGGCCTCTTCGACAAGACCACCCATTTTCATGATTTGAGCCTGAATGCCTTCGAGATCACGATCAAAGGCCGAGGCAATATGTTTGTTCAGGTCGCTCATGGCTTATCCGATCCGTCCGGTGATGTAGCTTTCGGTGCGCGGGTCTTCGGGGTTGGTAAAGATTTTCCCGGTCTCGCCATATTCCACCAGATTGCCCAGGTGAAAGAACGCGGTTTTCTGCGACACGCGCGCCGCCTGTTGCATGGAGTGAGTCACGATGACCACCGAATAGTCTTTGCGCAGCTCGTCGATCAATTCCTCGACCTGGCTGGTTGCGATGGGATCGAGCGCGGAGCACGGCTCATCCATCAGCAGCACCTCGGGTTCAGTCGCCACGGCACGCGCGATGCACAGACGCTGCTGCTGGCCGCCCGACAGGCCGGTGCCCGGCGCATGCAGACGGTCCTTTACTTCATTCCAGATGGCGCCGCGTTTGAGGGCCCGTTCCACAATTTCATCGAGATCGGTCTTGTTCTTGGCCAGACCATGGATGCGCGGGCCATAGGCCACGTTGTCGTAGATAGATTTCGGGAACGGGTTCGGCTTTTGAAAGACCATGCCGACTTTGGCGCGCAGTTGCACCGGGTCGACGCGCTTGTCGTAGATATCCTCGCCGTCGATGCGAATGTCGCCTTCAACGCGGCAGATATCGATGGTGTCGTTCATACGATTCAGCGTGCGCAGAAAGGTCGACTTGCCGCAGCCCGACGGGCCGATAAAGGCGGTCACTGTCTTGTCTTCGATCTGGACGTCCACGTCTTTTATGGCGTGGGTGTCGCCGTAGTAAACCTGCACGTTGCTGGCGGCGATCTTTATCTCGGTCTGCGTCACGTCTCTCTCCGTGGTGTGCGGTGCGTCGTACATATTCATGTTCCTTTGTTCCGCAACGGATTACCAGCGGCGCTCAAAGCGGCGACGCAGGATGATGGCAATGATGTTCATGCTCAGCAGGAACACCAGAAGAATGATGATGCCGCCCCAAGCGCGTTCATAGTATGCGGGGTCGGCGCGTTTGGCCCATTCGTAGATCTGCGCGGGCATGGCTGAGTTTGGCGACATGAAGCCTTCGACCAGGCCATCCGGGGCGTTGGTGGCGATGTAGCCGACCATGCCGATCAGCAGCAGCGGCGCGGTCTCTCCCAAGGCCTGAGCCAGCCCGATGATGGTCCCGGTCAGGATGCCGGGCATGGCGAGCGGAAGGACATGGTGAAAGACCGATTGCATCTTGGACGCGCCAATGCCGAGCGCCGCATCACGGATCGAGGGTGGAACGGCCTTCAGCGCGGCGCGGGTCGAGATGATGATCGTCGGCAGTGTCATCAGCGTCAGGACAAGTCCCCCCACCAAAGGCGCGGACTGCGGCAGCCCGGCGAACTGGATGAACACGGAAAGGCCAAGGATACCAAAGACGATGGATGGCACCGCCGCGAGGTTGGAGATGTTCACCTCGATCAGGTCGGTGAACCAGTTTTGCGGAGCGAATTCTTCGAGATAGATGGAGGCAGCGACGCCGATGGGCAGCGCCAGCGCCAGCACCACCAGCATCATGAAGAACGAGCCAAGCATGGCGATACCGATGCCCGCCTGTTCCGGGCGGCTTTCAGAGGCATCCGCGCCGAACACGAATTCCCAGTTAAAGGCCTTGGCGAGCAAACCCCTTTCCCTCATTTGGTCAACGATATCAAGGTGTACAGCATCGATGTTCTTGTCGCGGGCAAGGTCTTCGCGCTGCACGCGGCCTTTGAGGTAGCCATCGACCCGAGACGCCGCGAGGATGCGAAAATCTACTGTTTCGCCCACGAGATCGGGGTTGGCGATGACACGGTCGCGCAGCTGCGCCGCGGCGGAGGCTGAAATCAGAGCCTTCATTTCGCTGGCTTTATCCAGGGGCGTGTCGATCCCGGCGGCTTGCACTTGCTCCAGAATGGCATTCTGGATCAGCGGGTTGTAGCCAAAGGTCGAGACCTTTTTCAGATCTTCAGGATCGCGGTTGCCATTTTTATCGAGCTTTGCTGCATCAAGGTAGACGGGCACCTCAATGAAAGTCTGCTGAAACGCGCTGAGCCCGTTGGACAGGATGGCGCCCAGCAGCACAAGCAGGAAGAAGACCCCTGCCCCGATGGCCGCCAGACCATAAGCCTGAAAGCGTTTCTCGGAGGCGTTACGCTTTTTCGTGTGCGCGTCAGCCACCATGATGGACTTGCCGTGGCGCGGAGTGTCGGTGGGCATGGATGCGTCGGTCATCAGTCGTACTGCTCCCGGTATGTGCGCACGATATAGAGTGCAAAGACGTTCAGCCCGAGGGTCAGAACAAAGAGGGTCATGCCAAGGGCAAAAGCCACCAGCGCCTCTGGCGAGGCAAAGTCTGCGTCGCCGGTCAGCTGTGACACGATGCGGGTGGTTACGGTGGTCATGGCTTCGAGCGGGTTCAGCGACAGGCGGGCCGCAGCCCCAGCCCCAAGCACCACGATCATGGTCTCGCCAATGGCGCGGGAGGCGGCGAGCAGCACGGCGCCAACGATGCCCGGCAGCGCAGCAGGCAGAACCACCTGCTTCACCGTTTCGGATTTCGTCGCGCCCAGACCGTAGGAGCCGTCGCGCATCGCCTGTGGCACGGCGTTGATGATGTCGTCAGAAAGCGAAGACACGAAAGGGATCAGCATGATGCCCATGGCGATGCCAGCGGTCATCACCGAGCGTGTGCCGGTCATCCAACCTGCACCGTCGGGACCGAAAACACTGATCAGGAGTGGCCCGATGGTGAGCAGCGCGAACAGGCCGTAGACGATCGTCGGGATACCCGCGAGCACCTCCAACGCCGGTTTGGCAAAGGCGCGCAGCTTCGGGCTGGCGTATTCGGACAGGTATACAGCAGCGAACAAACCGATTGGAACGGCCACCAGAAGCGCCACGAAAGAGATATAGAGCGTCCCCCAGAGCAACGGCCAGATGCCCAGCTCGGACCCGCCGCCAAAGGACGGCTGCCATGTGAGCGAGCCAAAGAATTCCGACGCCGGATAAAGGTTGAAGAAGCGGATCGTGTTCCCGATCAGCGACAGCACAATGCCAAGCGTGGTCAGGATCGCGATCGACGCGGCTGCGATCAGCAGGTATTTGACCGTTTGCTCCACCGTATTGCGGGCGCGGAAATCCTTGTAACTGTCCGACAGGCCCCAGAAAAGACCACCAAATGCAACCAGCAAGACGACCACGGTGCGGATCAGAGCGCCGGTTTCGCCCATGGCCCGGTAGTGTTGCGCGGCGTTCAGGATGGGTGTTGTCAGCTCAGACGTGACGATTTGGCCCGCGCTGCGCAGGCTGTCCGTCATCGCGACTGGATCGGCCAGGGTATCGCGCGCCTGGGTATCTGCGATTTGTCCGGAGGCAACGGCGGCCTCCAGTCCGTTGGCGGTGCGGCGCACTTCGGCCAGCACCAGATCGGCGCTCGACCCATCGTTGACACTGGCCTCAGGGATCAACCCGGCGACCGTCGCGTTGGTGTAGAGCGGATAGGCCAGTTGCCAGACCACCAGCACCAAAAGCGCCGGGATCAGCACCTTTAGCGCGACGTTCCAGCCGTAGTAGCCCTTAAGCGAATGCAGCGCACGGCTGTCGCCTTTCGCGCTTTGCAGTGCACGCATCCGGCCGAGCACAAAGCCCACAGCCGCGATGGCAAGCACGATCAGGAAAAGCCAGTAAGCAGGCATATGCCCCCCGAGGTCTTGGTTCGTTGAAGGTCCTAAAAGGGAACGGGGGCAGCGGATAGCGCCGCCCCCGCAGACACCGGGGAAATATCCCGGTGTGCTTGATTACATGCCTTCGCCCATGGTGGTCTCGTTCTCGATCTTTGCCTGCGTGTCGGCAAGCTCAGGATCGGACACGAGGCCGTATTCGGCCAGCGGGCCGTCGGGGCCTGCGATTTCGTCAGCCACGAAGAAGGATGCGTATTCCTTCAGACCGGGGATCACGCCGATGTGCGCTTTCTTCACGTAGAAGAACAGCGGGCGGGAAACCGGGTAGTCGCCTGCGGCGATGGTTTCGGTTGTGGGCGCGACGCCGGACATGGTCGCAACCTTCAGAGAGTCGGTGTTGTTCTCGTAGAACGCCAGACCAAACACGCCGATGCCATTCGGGTTGGAGTCAATGGATGCGAGCGTCTCTGTGTAGTCGCCGTCGATGTCCACGGAGCGGCCGTCAGCGCGCACGGACATGCAGGCGTCCTCTGCGTCGTCTTCGGACATGCCGTCAGCGATCATGGCTTCCATCGCACCAGTGGCTTCGCAGCCGGCGACGAGGACTTTCTCTTCGAACACTTCACGTGTGCCGTGCTTGGTGCCGGGGATGAAGGCCATGATTTCGGCGTCGGGCAGGTCGGCGTTGAAGGCGTTCCAGGTGGTGTAGTCGTTGTCGACCAGTTCACCGTCCTTCAGGACCTTGGCGCCAAGCGCGTTGTAGATGTCAGCCGGTTCAAACGCGGTGAACGCCGGGCCGTCGATCTGCGAGGCAAAGACGATGCCGTCATAGCCAATGCGGGTTTCGATGATGTCGGTGACACCGTTGTCGGCGCAGGCCTTGATTTCCTTTTCGCGGATCGCACGGGACGCGTTGGCGACGTCGATGGTGTTCTCGCCCACACCTTCGCAGAAACGCTTCAGGCCAGCGGAGGAGCCGCCGGATTCCACGACCGGTGTCGGGAAGTCGAAGTTTTCGCCAAAGGCTTCGGCAACGATCGAAGCGTAGGGCAGAACGGTGGACGAACCAGCGACCTGCACGTTGTCACGGGCAGCGGCGGAGGTCGCGGCAACTGCGGCCATCGCCAGAGCGGAGGCGGTCATCTTGAGGGTCATATCTTGCTCCTGAGGTTTAGGATGCGATCGCCTGTGTGGTGATCTTGGGGGCAGACCTAGTGTCCCTGCACGATGCTTTTGTGACGCTTGTGTAACAGTTTCATGAACTCTGAGCCGAAGCCCTGTTTTTCGGCCAAATCACTGCCTGAAATGGAGTTGGGGGTTTGAATTACACCTATAGATAGTTTTTCCTACGGTTTTTCGAGAAGGTTGCGGGTCATGGCGATAACCTTTGGCGACAGTTTTCGGGTCCACTTGGCCCAAACGAGCCAGAGATTCCCTTGTCGAAGAGCCGTCAGAGCGGATTTATGACAGTTTGTTCACGAACACTTACGCCATCGGCAGGGAGAAGATGAACTGAGTGCCCTGCCCCGGCTCGCTTTCCACCCGCAGACGACCACGGTGGCGGTTCACGATGTGTTTGACGATTGCGAGACCAAGCCCGGTGCCGCCCTTCTCCCGCGAGCGATGGCCGTCCACCCGGTAGAATCGTTCCGTCAGACGCGGAAGGTGGTAGTGTTCGATCCCCGGACCGGTGTCCGCCACGGTGAACCGCACCGCAGGACCGCGCAGGCGCGGATCGTCGGCGACGGGTTCGACGGTGACCGTGACCTGTGCAGCGGCTCCGGCATATTTGATGCCATTCTCAATCAGGTTGGTCAGCACTTGCCGCAACTGATCTTCATCTCCCATCATGGACAGCGGCGCCTCAGGCAAGCTTTCGGCCAAGGTGACACGCGCCTCTTCGGCCAAGGGCTGCAATCCGTGCATGACAGAGCGCACGATCCCCACGGGGTCAATCCTGTCCGTGGGGCGCACCCGTTCCTCTGCCTCTACCCGACTGAGGGATAACAGGTCCCCGATAAGTCGGTTCATGCGCGCGGCTTCTGCCTCCATGATCGACAGGAAACGCGCCTGCCCGACGGGGTCATTGCGCGCCGGGCCTTTTAGCGTCTCAATGAAGCCGATGAGCGCTGTCAGCGGTGTGCGCAGCTCGTGGCTGACGTTTGCGACGAAATCACGGCGCATCTGTCCGGCTTGCGCCATCTCTGTTACGTCGAGAAATGTGATCAACGCGCCACGCCCGCTGTCTAGCGGCAGCGCGCGGATGGTCACGCGATACGTCGTGTCCTGCCGCCCGTTGCTGGTCAGGTAGTCACAGGTACGCCCTTCGCCATCGCGAAGGCAGTTTTCGATCCCGTCCAGCAGCGTTGGCGCGCGCAGGGCGGTGATGAAATGCCGTCCGCGGATTCCCTGGCCCAACAGCGCCAGAGCCGCGTCATTCGCGGCCTCGATCCGTTCATCGCGTCGCACCAGAAGACAAGGCAGCGGAACCGCCTCGACCACATCCGAAGCATCGGCGCGCATCAGGCAGACCGCGCGGCGCTCAGGCCATCGTCAAAACAGGCGAGCAGCGCTTCGGGGTCTTCGAGACCGACGGACACACGAAAGAAGCCTTCCGTGATTCCCAGAGCTGCGCGGCCTTCTGATGTCAGCGCGCGGTGCGAGGACGAGGCAGGGTGCGACAACGTGCTGCCCACATCGCCCAAGGTCGGTGCGAACGCGATCCCCTTGGCGGCCTCGGCAAAGGCATTGGCTTGCGCACGTCCGCCGTCGAGGATGAAGGACACCATGTTCCCGCCCTGCCCTTTCAAAAGCGATTGCGCGCGGGACATATCCGGGTGATCGCTGCGCGTCGGATACAGCACCTTGGCCACACCAGCCTTTCCGGCGAGGTGATCTGCCAGCCGCTTTGCCGTCTCTTGGGCGCGCTGGAACCGGATCGGGAAGGTTGCAAGTCCCCGCTCCGCCAGCCAGCAGTCAAAGGGGCTGGCCGTCATGCCGGTGGTCACGGCGAACACATTCATCCGTTGCATCAGCTCGGGATCCTTCGCAGCCACCCAGCCTAATGTCGCGTCCGAATGGCCCGCCAGCAGCTTGGTCACCGAATGCAGCACGATATCGGCACCATGCTCGAAGGGCTTGACCGCCAGTGGCGTCGTAAAGGTGTTGTCCACCACCAGCAGCACGCCCTTGGACTTGCACAAGGCAGCGATGCCATCGAGATCGGCAAGCCGAAGCGTCGGGTTGGACACCACTTCGATAAGCACCATCCGGGTCTCGGGACGGAGCGCCGCTTCGACGGCCTCCACATCACTCACATCCGCAAGCGTGGTCGTGATCCCGAGGCGCGGCAGGTCTTCGGCCATCATCCGCAGGGATCGTCCGTACAACTGATCGCCGCCAACCACGTGATCGCCCGCCTTGGTCAAGCCGAGCAACACCGCTGTCACCGCCGCCATGCCGGACCCCAGGACGATTCCGCCGGAGACGCCTTCCAGCGCGTCGATGCGCGCCGCCAGCACAGACGCGTTCGGGTGCCCCTCCCGCGCATAGGTGTAGCCAGAGGCGCGGCCCTCATATTGGCTGTCCAACTCATCAGGCGTTCTGGAGGCATAGACAACCGACGGCATGATAGGCGTGATGACCGGAGTCGAAAGGCTGTCAGGAATGGTAACGGGACGTTGGATGGTGGGCTTCATGAAGCACCCCTGTCTTTTGGCGGAGACGCTTGCCCCGCGCTTCGTGTCAGTTTCGAAAGGGTTGGAACCGTGTACAAAACGCCCGCACTGGCGTTTCAGCGCTTCAGATCTCCGTAAGGCCAGAGGCGTAGCGCCGCGCGTTACGCTGGTAGGATTCGGCAGACTTGCGCAAACCGTCAATCTGTTCGGGGGTCAGATCGCGCACCACTTTGCCGGGCATGCCAAGCACGAGGCTGCCTTCGGGCACGTGCATGCCTTCGGTTATCAGTGCGCCTGCGCCAATCAGGCAGTTGCGTTCAATAACGGCCCCGTTCAGCACCGTTGCCCCCATTCCGATCAAAACATTCGCGCCAATGGTACAGCCGTGCAGCATCGCCTTGTGACCGATGGTGCAGCCCTCGCCGATTGTCAGCGGATAGCCCATATCCGTATGGCAGACGACGTTTTCCTGAATGTTCGACCCGATCCCGACGCGAATTTCCTCATTGTCGCCTCGCAATGTGCAGCCGAACCAGACCGAAGACGTCTCGGACAACACGATCCGACCGATGAGATTGGCGTCCGGTGCGACCCAGGCGGATTCGTGAATGCGCGGCGTGTGGCCGTCGAGCGCGTATATGGTCATTCTCCACTCTCCTCGAATTCCGCTTGTAGTCCGCGCACATGATCGAGCAGTTCAGGCTGCTGCGTGCGGCGCAAACGCGTGGCGGTAATGATACTTTTCAGGCGTTCTTCCGTGGTGTCCAGATCGTCGTTCACCAAAACGAAGTCATAGGACCCCCAGTGGGATATTTCATCCCAGCTTTTCTGCATCCGTTTGGTGATCACGTCTACGCCGTCCTGGCCACGGGCCTCCAGCCGACGCTTCAGCTCAGCGATCGACGGCGGGAGAAGGAAGATAGACAACGTATGCAGCGCCAGTTCTGAGTTGGTCATCTGCTGCGCGCCCTGCCAGTCAATGTCGAACAAAACGTCCTTGCCCGAGATGATCGCATCGCGAACCGGCCCCTTGGGCGAGCCATAGAAGTTGCCGAACACATGGGCGTGTTCCAGCATCTCTCCATTGCCGACCGCCTTTTTGAACGCCTGGTCGGTCATGAAATGATAATCCTCGCCATCGACCTCGCCGGGGCGCGGCTCTCGGGTGGTGGCGGAGACCGAGAAAATCACCGATGGATCCCAGGCGCGCAGCCGTTTCGCCAGCGTCGATTTCCCTGCGCCCGAAGGCGAGGATAGAATGATCAAGAGGCCGCGGCGGCTCGTATCGGGCATGGGTTACTCCACGTTCTGTATCTGCTCGCGCATCTGATCGATGAGCGTCTTGAGGTCGAGGCCGATTCTGGTCAGCTCGGCATCGCCGGACTTCGCGCACAGTGTATTGGCCTCACGGTTGAATTCCTGGCACAGGAAGTCGAGCTTTCGGCCCACAGGCCCGGTCTGGGCTAGCAGGCCGCGCGCTGCGGCGAAATGGGCGGTAAGGCGGTCAATCTCTTCTGTCACATCGGATTTCACTGCGATCATAGCCAGTTCCTGCGCGATGCGCGCCTCTTCGATCCCGTCGATGTTCTCCATGACACGGGCCAACTGGCCACGCATCCGTTCCGCTTGCGCGCCAGAACGCGCGGCGATTGCGGCAGCCGCCTGCCCCACAAGCGCCTCAATACCTGTCAGCTGACGGTTCAGAATGTCACTCAAAGCGGCACCTTCGGCCAGCCGCATCTCGATGAAACTCTTCAGTGCGCTGTGGAAATCCTCCATCAGCCGTTTACGAAGATCGTCCTGGTCCACGTCGGCTGCTTCGGTGGTCAACATTCCGCGCAACGCGACAACATCGGCCGCCGTCGACGGAGCAAGGGACAGGCCCCGCTGCATTGCCTCTTCTTCGATTCGGGTCATGGCCTGCAGGACGGCTGAAAGCTGCCCCTCATCAATCCGGACGGTGCCCTCGGCCCCGTCGGAGGTCAGCTTTAATCCTATCTGAATATTCCCGCGTGTCAGGGACTTAGTGGTTTCAGCACGCACCAAAGGCTCGAGGCCATCGACCCAGTCAGGCAGCCGCAACCGCACGTCCAGCCCCTTGCCATTGACGCCGCGCAGTTCCCATTGCCACGACAGGCCCAAACCCGAACCTTGCGCACTGGCGAAACCGGTCATGGATTGGCGCATGGAAGTCTCCTTCATAACATGCTCATTCGGGTATCGGCTGCGCCCAAATTAAGCAAGTCTCCGGAGGCCCATCCCCAAGGTCGGACCGCCTCGCCGGTGCTGCTTTTGCGGGGCATTAACCCTTGAGCCAGAATTGGGGCGAAATTAGGACACGGCTCTGCTAGTAATGTTTTCACAATAAGGGTTACAATGCAGGCATGGTGGCCGGGGGCCCGTCACGCCGCATCCGACAAGATAAGGAGCGGAAAGCATGTTTGGTAAAGGTGAGAACGGACAAGGTATCGTATCCATGACCGAGCGGGAAAAATCGCGTCGCGAGGCGCCCCTGCGGCAGGTAGAGGCCTACTGGCGTGGGCTTTGCGACGGCACAGCCGTCCCTCTGCGCAGTCAGATTGATCCGCGCGGCATGGAGCAGGCGCTGGAAAATGCCTTCTTGATGGAGCGTATCGCGCCCACGATGGCAAAGGTCCGCGTGGCGGGAACGCATCTTAACGAATTGATGGGAATGCAGGTCGCCGGTATGCCGCTGTCCTCCCTGATCGCCCCGTCCGACCGTGAGAAATTTGGCGAAGGGGTCGCGGCGCTGTTCGCAGATCCCGCCATCGTCAGGATGGAGCTGAGGGCCGAAGGCGGCTTTGGCAAGCCGGACATCACGGCCTCTCTGATCCTGCTGCCGCTGCGTTCCGACTTTGGTGATCTGACACGTGGCGTTGGTGCGCTGGTCTCCCACGGCCGGATCGGTCGTACGCCCCGCCGGTTCAAGGTGGAGCGGGTCGAGATCATCCCGGCGCTGGAGAACAATAACGGCACCGGCGTTATCAAAGAGCGTAAGACGCTGGACCTGAGCGACAAGCAGCCCGTGCATAGTCTGAGCGAAGACCGCGCGCCGTTCCGTCCGAAGTCGATCGCTGGCAGTGGCTCTGATACTATCCGCAAAGAGACCGAGCGCCATCATTTGAAGCTGGTGGTGGATAACGGCTAGGACACAACCAAGCCTTTCGAGCATGTGATGCAGGCCGTTTCTCTTTGTGGGGGACGGCCTTTTCCTTTCTGAAAGCGCTGCATGAAAAGGAACGCCCACCTAGACGGACCCGCCGATAAAACGCGAAAGGCCGGTCCAACAGGACCGGCCTTTCACAAATCTTGAGAGAACCTTAACCGTGTGCAACGGCCTTTGCGTTTTCGCGGCGCGTCGACAGCTCTTCGGCCACCAAAAAGGCAAGCTCCAAGGACTGGGAGGCGTTCAGACGCGGGTCGCAGGCCGTGTGGTAACGGTCAGACAGATCCTCGTCAGTCACGGCACGCACGCCGCCGGTACATTCGGTAACGTCAAGCCCAGTCATCTCGAAATGCACGCCGCCTGGGACGGTGCCCTCCGCGTCGTGCACGCCAAAGAACTCGCGCACTTCGCGCAGGACGTTGTCGAACGGACGCGTTTTGTACCCCGTTGCCGATTTGATCGTGTTGCCATGCATCGGATCGCAGACCCAAGTGACCTTGGCGCCCTCTTCCTGAACCGCCTTGATGAGGCGCGGAAGATGCTCTGCCACCTTGCCGGCGCCGAAACGCGCGATAAGGGTGAGCTTGCCCTCCTCGTTCTTCGGGTTGAGCTTTCGCATCAGGACCTTGAGGTCGTCGGCAGTCGTCGTCGGACCACACTTCAGACCCACCGGGTTTTGCACACCGCTACAGAATTCCACATGGGCCCCGTCAGGCTGACGCGTGCGATCACCGATCCAGACCATGTGCCCAGAACCGGCAAGCCATTTCCCGGATGTGGAATCCATCCGCGTCAGGGCTTCTTCGTATTCCAGCAAAAGCGCCTCGTGAGAGGTGAAGAAATCAACCGACTGCAGCGAATGCGCCTGGTCGCCTGTCACACCTGCCGCCTTGATGAAGTCGAGTGTATCGGTGATGCGCTGCGCCATCTCGCGGTATTTCGCGGCTTTTTCCCCTTCGGTGAATCCCAGCGTCCACTGGTGCACCTGATGCACGTCCGCGTAGCCACCGGTCGAAAAGGCGCGCAGCAGGTTCAACGTCGCAGCGGCCTGAGTGTAGGCGTGCAGCATCTTCTTGGGGTCGGGAATCCGCGCCTCGGGCGTGAACGCCAGTTCGTTGATGATGTCGCCACGGTAGCTGGGCAGCTCCAGACCATCAATCGTCTCGGTCGGCGCAGAGCGTGGCTTGGCGAACTGCCCGGCCATACGACCGACTTTGACCACGGGCACCTTCGCGCCGTAGGTCAGCACCATCGCCATCTGCAACATCACCTTGAAGGTGTCGCGGATCGCATCGGCGCTGAACTGATCGAAGCTCTCGGCGCAATCGCCGCCTTGGAGCAGGAACGCCTCACCACGGCCCGCCGCGCCCAGTTGGTCCTTCAGACGGCGCGCTTCCCCGGCAAAGACCAGCGGCGGATACTTGGACAGCTGCGCCTCGACGGTCTTCAGGGCGGCTGCGTCCGTATATTCGGGCATCTGAACCCGCGGAAGGTCGCGCCAGTTCGATTTCTGCCACTCGGTCATCTGATCTCTCCGGTTTAGCAATGTCGACGGTAACAAAACAGTCCGTGGCTTATACTTGAGCATTCTCAGGCTGAAAACCCGTGTTTTTCGTAAGATATCTTGACGGGAAAACGACTCTCTGTCCTTGTGACCCGATACTTTTTTGGGCGTAGCGTTTTGTTAACGTTTCACCTGCTTCACTCACTTTTGCGAACGAGGCCCTCATGCTGCCCCCGAGCCAGCGCCAAATTGTCGAACTCGACACTGTGCCAGCCAAGCCCAAACGGGTTATCTTCGTTCTTTTGAAGGACTTTACGCTTCTATCTTTCGCCGGGGCGCTCGATTGTCTGAGGCTTGCGAACCGAATGTCTAACCGCAAGCTTTATGAGTGGCGCGTGGTTGGCGAAGGCGGTGACACGGTGAACTGCTCAACCGGAACCATGTTTCAATTGGACGGCGATCTCGAAGAGCTGCACCGTGACGACGTTCTGGTTTTGTGTGGCGGAGCAAATGTGCAGGACGCCACAAGCAAGAAGCTGCTGAACTGGCTCCGGCGCGAGGCGCGGCGTGGGCTTGCCGTGGGGGGGTTGTGCACAGCGGCCTATTCGTTGGCACGCGCAGGCCTGATGGACGGCAAGCGCGCCACCATCCATTGGGAGAACCAGGACAGTTTTGCTGAAGAATTCGAGGATGTGATCCTCACCAAGTCCGTGTTCACCCTCGACGGCAACCGTATGACCACGGCGGGCGGAACATCTTCCATCGACCTGTTCCTGCGGATCATTGCCCGCGATCACGGCGATGAACTGGCAAGCGCTGTCGCCGATCAGCAGATCTACTCCTCGATCAGGACGGATCAGGACACCCAGCGTCTGTCTGTTCCGACCCGCATCGGTGTCCGCCATCCAAAGCTGAGCCAGGTCATTCAAATGATGGAAGCCAATATCGAAGAGCCGATCAGCCCCGCGCTTCTTGCGAAACAGGTGGGCATGTCCACGCGCCAATTGGAGCGATTGTTTCGGCGCTATCTGACCCGGTCGCCAAAGCGATACTATATGGAATTGCGGTTGCAAAAGGCACGTAACCTGCTGATGCAGACCGATATGAGCGTGATCAACGTGGCCTTGGCCTGTGGATTTGCCTCGCCGTCGCATTTTTCAAAATGCTACCGCTCGCATTATGAAACCACACCCTACCGGGAACGTGGGACGCAAGCGACATCAAAGCTGTCGGTCTGAGGGGCGGCCGGGGTGCAGTGCCCCGACGCATTCGCCCATAGCAGACCGCCCTGAGTAGCATGTCTCTCGGCTCCTTGCGCAGATGACGCACACGCCCTCTCACTCGGCCCGACGAATATCTGTGCCTGCGACTCGATATAGTGTCTTGTCGCAGTTTGGAATAATTTCGCGCCTTTCCGTAAAGTCACCGGGCACAGGCACATTCGGCAAACCGCCCAGCCCTCCGGCTACGATATTGCGCTACTGCCCCCGCGTGGGCAACGCGATGCCGTTGCCCACGGTCAGCACGCGCACGCCCCGATTGGTCGGTTCAATCGGCACGTCGTGTGGTGTGCCAACGCTACCCAAAGTACGCAAGCACTTGGCGCAAAACATCAATTCCAGCTCTCTGGCGCGGATCTGCACGGCTTGCGACACTGGCGGCCCAGCCAGCAGGAACAGGTCTGCGGTCGCCATCGCGCGAGTGTCGAATATTTTGCAACGTTGTCACGTCCAAAGCGTCGTCCTTGGTCGATAGAAAACCGTTGCAAGCAACGTTTAACGCGGCGCGACCCATCACCGGGGGCTTTTCTTTTGATAAAACCGAAACTAGCCTCCGCGCAGAACACATCGTTCCAACACAGGGAGTTGAGACATGAAAAAAATGATGCTTGCGGTTTCCGCAGCTGCGCTTGCAGCAGGTGCAGCACATGCAGAAAGCCACGCCTCCGAGGCGAAAATCGGCATTATGCTGGGCTTTACCGGGCCGATCGAATCCATCACGCCGATGATGGCGGACAGCGCCGAGCTGGCTTTGACCGAAGTCAACGACTCCGGCCAGTTCCTCAGCGGCGTCACGCTTGTGCCGGTGCGCGCTGATTCGACCTGCGTCGATCCGGCCGCTGCGACCGCTGCCGCCGAGCGTATGATCACCTCCGACGGCATCGTGGCCCTGATGGGCGCGGATTGCTCCGGCGTGACCGGCGCGGTTCTGTCCAACGTGGCTGTGCCGAATGGCATTCCGATGATCTCGCCGTCGGCCACCTCGCCCGCCCTTTCTGACGCAGAAGACAACGGCATGTTCTTCCGCACCGCGCCGTCTGATGCCCGTCAGGGCGCCGTTCTGGCCGAGATACTCGCCGAGAAAGGCATCACCGAAGTCGCGGTGACCTACACCAACAACGACTACGGTAAGGGTTTCGCCGACGCATTCGCTGAAAACTTCGACGGCACGATCACCCTGTCCTCGCCGCATGACGACGGCAAGGCCGACTACTCTGCCGAAATCGGCGCGCTGGCCTCTGCCGGTGGCGAAGCACTGGTGGTGCTGGGCTACACCGACCAAGGCGGCAAAGGCATGATCCAGGCGTCTTACGACACTGGCGCGTTTGACACCTATGTCATGGGCGACGGAATGTATGGCGATACGCTGTTCTCGGAACTCTCCGACGCGCTCGAAGGCTCCTACGGCACGATCCCCTGGGCCGAGGGCGAAGGCGCGGATGCCTTTGCGGCGATCACCGAGGGCGCGGGCTTTGACGCCTCTTCCTCCTACACCCGCGAAAGCTATGACGCGGCGGCGCTGATCGCGCTGGCGATGATGAAGGGCGGCGAGGTCTCCTCCGAGGCGGTTGCAGCCAACATCATGGACGTGGCCAACGCACCGGGTGAGCCGATCCTGCCGGGCGAGCTGGGCAAGGCGCTTGAGATCCTCGCAGAGGGTGGCGACATCGACTATGTCGGCGCATCCGGCGTGGAATTCATCGGTGGTGGCGAAGCGGCGGGCTCCTACCGTCACTATAACGTCGTCGATGGCGCAACCGAGACCGTCGAATTCAAGTAATTTGACCTGATTGGTGGGGCGATCCGGACACCCTGTCCGGGCCGCCTCTTTTTGTATGCGGGACGCGTGTGCGCGCGATCCCTAAGGGAGACACTCCTTGATCAAGGTAGAGAACCTGCACCGCCACTTCGGGTCATTTCGCGCTGTGGACGGTGCATCGCTGGAGATTGCAAAAGGCTCGATCACCGGGCTGGTTGGCCCGAATGGGGCGGGCAAGACCACGCTGTTCAATGTGATTGCGGGTGCATTGCAGCCGACCTCTGGCCGCGTTGTGATGGATGGTGAGGACATCACCGGCCTGCCGCCACATGAGCTGTTCCACAAGGGATTGCTGCGGACGTTTCAAATTGCGCATGAGTTCAGCTCCATGTCCTGCTGCGAGAACCTGATGATGGTTCCGGGGGCGCAGAGCGGCGAAACTCTCTGGAGCACATGGTTCGGGCGTAAACGCATCGCCGAAGAAGAACGCGCGCTGAAGGCCAAGGCCGATGAGGTTCTCGACTTCCTGACGATTTCCCATCTGGCGGACCATCCCGCGGGCGCGATTTCCGGCGGCCAGAAAAAGCTTCTGGAGCTGGGGCGCACCATGATGGTGGATGCCAAGATCGTGTTTCTGGATGAGGTCGGGGCCGGCGTGAACCGCACGTTGCTCAACACCATCGCCGATACGATCGTACGCCTGAACACCGAGCGCGGTTACACCTTCTGCGTGATCGAACACGATATGGATTTCATCGGCCGCATCTGCGACCCGGTCATCGTCATGGCCGAGGGCAAGAAGCTGGCCGAAGGAACATTGGCCGAGATCAAGGCCAACGAACAGGTGATCGAGGCCTATCTTGGCACCGGCCTGAAAAACAAGGAACAGGTTGGATGAGCGGTGGCGGCAATCCCTATCAGGATGATCGAGGCAACCACGATGCATCCATCACGAAGCCCGGCGCTGGCGGCTCGGTCGATCCCACGCGGCGGTCCGGCCCGGTGATCGAAGGCTCAGGTGGCCCGTTCCTGATCGGCGACAGCATGACCGGCGGCTACGGCAAAGGGCCTGACATTCTGCACGATTGCACCATCGCCGTGGATCGTGGCGAGATCGCCGTGATCGTCGGTCCCAATGGCGCGGGCAAATCCACCGCGATGAAGGCTGTGTTCGGGATGCTCGACGTCAGATCCGGGGCGGTTCGTCTGGATGGCGCGGACATCACTCAGCTGACCCCTCAGGACCGTGTGAAGCATGGCATGGGCTTTGTGCCGCAGACCAACAATATCTTCACCTCCATGAGCGTCGAAGAAAACCTTGAAATGGGGGCCTTCATCCGCGAGGACGACATGCAGCAGACGATGGAGCAGGTCTACACCCTGTTTCCCATCCTGCGTGACAAGCGGCGCCAGCCTGCGGGTGAGCTGTCAGGTGGGCAACGTCAGCAGGTGGCCGTGGGACGCGCCCTGATGACGCAGCCCAAGGTCCTGATGCTGGATGAGCCGACGGCGGGTGTCTCGCCCATCGTGATGGACGAGCTGTTTGACCGCATCATCGAAGTGGCCCGCAGCGGGATCTCCATCCTGATGGTGGAACAAAACGCCCGTCAGGCGCTGGAGATCGCTGACAAGGGGTATGTTCTTGTCCAGGGTGCCAATGCCCACACCGGGAGTGGCAAGGAATTGCTCGCAAACCCGGAAGTGCGCCAATCTTTCCTTGGGGGCTAGAATGGGTGTTTCGATCAAGCCGCCGCTGGTCTGTGCGATGTTAGGGGCGGCGCTTCCGGCCCATGCCGACAAGATGAGTCTCTCTGATGCCCCGATACATCAGCCCATTGTTCTGAACTGCGATTTCGTCACCGAATGCTACGAGGCCGAGCCCTGTCAGGACACGCGCTTTTCCGTGACGCTGGAGGGACAGGCCAGCGGATTTGAGGATGTAAATCTGCTGGTGGATGTTCGGATGCGAAGTGAGGCAGCAGACGTGCCGCTGATGGGCAATCGATCAAACGGCGCACTGGCTTTGGCTGGCAGTGTCGACGGCGGGCGTCACATGGTGACAACCAATGCCGACGGGACAGCCCGGTTTACGGTGCACGACGCGGATGGGCCGATGATGGTGTCCTACCTTGGCAGCTGTGCGCCGCAACCATGACAGATATTTTCGATAACAAGACTGGCCCGACCGCGCGTTTTCGGTTCGTGACAGCCAGCGAGGAGAGATAGATGGATTTTGTGAACGCCATCGTGGCGCTGACGAATTTCGTGCTGATCCCGGCCATGACCTATGGCAGTCAGCTTGCGCTGGGCGCGCTGGGGGTCACCATGATCTACGGCATCCTGCGGTTTTCCAATTTTGCCCACGGCGACACCATGGCCTTTGGCACGATGGTGACGATCCTGTTCACCTGGCTGTTTCAGTCTTGGGGCATCAGCCTTGGCCCGCTGCCGACGGCCCTGCTTGCGATCCCATTCGGCATCGCGGGCACAGCGCTGATGGTGCTGGCCACCGACCGGGTGGTCTACAGGTTCTACCGCGCGCAAAAAGCCAAGCCGATCATCTTTGTCATGGTCTCCATCGGTGTGATGTTCGTGTATAACGGTGTGACGCGGATCATCCTTGGAACCGATGATATCCGGTTTGATGATGGCGAACGCTTCATCATTTCGGCGGGTGATTTCAAACGCTCCACCGGGCTGGCCGAAGGTCTGGGCCTGAAAACGACACAGGCGATCACCGTGATCACCGCGATCATTGTCGTGGTGGCCCTGTTCTGGTTTCTCAACCGCACGCGCACGGGCAAATCCATGCGCGCCTATTCCGACAACGAGGATCTGGCGCTGCTGTCCGGCATCAACCCCGAGCGTGTGGTCATGGTGACATGGCTGATCGTCGCCGGGCTGATCACCATTGCAGGTGTGCTCTACGGTCTGGACAAAAGCTATAAGCCGTTCACCTATTTCCAGTTGCTGCTGCCGATCTTTGCCGCTGCCATCGTGGGCGGTCTGGGCAATCCTCTGGGTGCCATCGCGGGCGGCTTTGTCATCGCCTTCTCCGAGGTGGGCCTGACCTACGCGTGGAAAAAGGTCCTGGGCTACGCCATGCCGGAGGCGCTGGAGCCCTCCGGTCTCGTGCAACTGCTTGCCACGGAATACAAATTTGCCGTCAGCTTCATGATCCTTGTGGTGGTTCTGCTGTTCCGCCCGACCGGCCTGTTCAAGGGGAAATCCGTATGAACCAGACAGTGAAAACCTATGCGCTGTTTGCGCTGGTGGGCGTGCTGATCCTCATGACCGGCCTTTTCCAAAGCTGGGATTATGCGCTGAAATTGGTGGCCATGGGTTTGGTCAGCGCGATCATGGCGCTGGGCGTGAACCTGCAATGGGGCATCGCCGGGCTGTTCAACGTCGGTGTCATGGGCTTTGTCGCACTCGGTGGCATGGCCGTGGTGCTGACCTCTGTGCAACCGGTGCCAGAGGCTTGGTCCGCAGGTGGCGTCCGGGCACTTCTGGCACTGGTGATCGGGGCCGTCGTCGTGGCGGCCAGCGTCGTCGTCTACAAACGCACCCGCAGCGCGCTGATGCTGGTGGCGCTGCTGGTAGCGGGGTTCGTGTTGTATCGATGGGTCCGCGACGACGCGGTCAACGCGATCGAGGCAGTGAACCCGGCCGCAACCGGCTACCTCGGCGGCCTCGGCCTGCCGGTGGTGCTGGCGTGGCCCGTGGGTGGCCTGCTGGCCGCTGGCGCAGCGTGGATCATCGGCAAGACCGCGCTGGGCCTGCGATCCGACTACCTGGCGATTGCGACGCTTGGCATTTCCGAGATCATCATCGCGGTGATGAAGAACGAGGAATGGCTGACCCGTGGCGTGAAAAACGTGAACGGGCTGCCGCGCCCCATGCCCTATGAGATTGATCTGCAAAGCGATCCTGCCTTCATCGACCGCGCGGCGAATTGGGGCCTAGACCCGACGAGCGCCTCTACCCTCTACGTCAAGCTTGGCTACGTGGGGATGTTCGCCGTGGTTCTCGTGATCCTGCTGGTGCTGGCGCAATTGGCGCTCAACAGCCCGTGGGGCCGCATGATGCGCGCAATCCGCGACAACGAAACCTCCGCCCGCGCCATGGGCAAGGACGTCACGTTTCGTCACTTGCAGGTCTTCATCCTCGGCTCTGCCATTTGCGGCATCGCCGGTGCCATGATGACCACGTTGGATGGCCTGCTGCAGCCGACAGCCTATCAACCACTGCGCTACACCTTCCTGATCTGGGTGATGGTGATTGTCGGTGGTTCCGGCAACAACTTCGGCGCAATCCTTGGCGGTATGCTGATCTGGTTCCTGTGGATTCAGGTCGAAACGGTGGGACCGGAGCTGATGGTCTGGGCCACAAGCGCCCTGCCTGATGGCTCTGCGCTCAAGATGCATCTGTTGGAGTCGGTCCAGCACATGCGCCTACTGACCATGGGCGTGATCTTGTTGCTGGTGCTCAGGTTCTCGCCAAGGGGCCTGCTGCCGGAGCGCTGACGCGGCGCCGCGCAAGGAATTATCCGCGCGCAACCATGCCAGAATATCAACAGGCCCTCGGTTTACCATCGAGGGCCTGTTGTCTTATCAGCCTGAAAGCTCCGCATGCGCGGCAGAGGCTCGGCCGCGCAGCTGTTTCAAGGCGCTATATCCGAGGGGACCTTCATGACCGACGACAAAAACGCACAGGCCGCAGCCCATCCACCAGCCCGCCCGACCGTCGCAGTGATTGCAGTGGTGGTCAAAGACCAAGATGTCCTGCTGGTGCGCCGGGCAAACCCGCCGGATGCTGGTTTATGGGGCTTTCCCGGCGGCAAGGTTGACCTCGGTGAAGAGATCACATGTGCCGCCCTGCGAGAGCTGCGAGAGGAAACCGGCATACTAGCCAAAGCGCAGCAGGTCATCACCGCCCTTGATGCCTTTGACCATGATGCAACGGGGGCCCTTCGCTATCACTACGTGCTGATTGCTGTTCTCTGCACATGGGTGTCCGGTCAGCCGGTGGCGAACGACGATGCGCTGGACGCCAAATGGGTTGCGATAGTCGGGCTGGAAAACGGCCCCCTAAGTCTGAGCCGCGATGTCGCGTTCATCGCCCAACAGGGGGCCGCTCTGGCCAGCACCCTTTAGGCTGGCCGCCCTCACCCCAGCGTCACATCGAGAAACATCATCAGCACCAGACCGACGATGAACCCCAGCGTCGCCTTGTCCTGATGGCCGTGACGGTGTGTTTCCGGTACGATCTCATGGCTGATGATGAAGAGCATGGCCCCGGCGGCAAAGGTCAGCCCCCAGGGCAGCAACGCCGCCGACACAGACACGGCCGCCGCCCCCAGAACAGCACCGACGATCTCTATGGCCCCGGTCAGCGCTGTGACCCCCAGCGCCGTCCAGCGGGAATAGCCTAAGCCCATCAGCGCCACTGCCACGGCCAGCCCTTCCGGAATATCCTGCAGTGAGATCCCTGTCATCACCGACAAACCGTTGGCCTGATCCACGCCAAAGGCCACGCCGATCGACAGCCCCTCTGGAAGATTATGGATCGAAATCGCTATGACAAACAGCCATATGCGGGCCACGGTGGCCTGATCCGCGCCGCCTTCGGGTCCGGATTTGAAATGCTCGTGCGGGATCTTGGCATTCAGCAGCCAGACAAAGCCCGCCCCCATGCAGATCCCCGCCGCCGCAATGGCCGCCGCCCACCAGACCGATCCGGTCTGCATCTCGGCGCGCTCCAGCCCCGGCAGGATCAGCGAGAAATAAGCCGCCGACAACATTACCCCAGCGGCAAAGCCCAGCATCATGTCCGAGGTGCCCCGGCTCATCCGGCGCCCGATCACGGCTGGGAAGGCGCCAGCGGTGGTGGCGATGGCGGCAACGGACCCGCCCAGAAAGGCGGTCATGAGAGGGGTCATAGTGTCTCCAGCACCGGCGGAGTGCCGGGGTCGCGCAACAAGATCAATCACTTCGCCCCCAAGTCAAGGGCCAGCGTTCAGCTGAGCGACGTCACCCAAAGGATCGTGGCATCCTCGGACGAGACGGAGACCACATTGTGCCCCATTGTCGCGTCATAATAGGCGCTGTCGCCGCGCTTCATTTCGATTGGCTCGTAAAATTCGGTGTAGAGCCGCACCACGCCGGTCAGTACATACAGAAATTCCTCGCCGTCATGGCGGACCCAGCCTTCGAACTCTTCCATTTTGCGCGCCCGGACGGTGGCGCGATAGGGCAGCATCTTTTTGCGGGTCAGGGTCTCGGCCAGCAGATCGTGTTCGTAGGTCACGGTGGCCTGCCGCTTGCCCTCGCCCACGCGCGTTACCGCCATGCGACCGTTCACCTGCGCCTGTTGCGGCGGCGTGAACAGTTGCGGCACAGAAATTTCCAAGCCCACGGCCAGCTTTTTGAGCGCGTCATAGGTCGGGCTCATCTGGCCGTTTTCGATCTTCGACAAGGTGGACCGCGCCAGACCGGCCTTGCGCGCCGCCTGTTCCAGCGTCCAGTCCTTGTCCTTGCGCAGCTCACGGACCCGCAAACCAAGGTCGAGCGGTTCTGCCTGCACGTCTTCGCCGCTTTCGCGCGCAAGGCGGATCAGGGCGGTGTTGTCTTTGGGATCGATGGCCATGGCGCACGCTTATAGGAGCGGTCCCAGCCCCTTGCAAGCATGCGTGGCCTTGAATACTCCATCATACATGACAGTTTCGATCTTCGACGAAGGCGCCTTCGCGCCCTGCCCCGCGCCATTCAATCTGGCCGAGCACGTGCTGCGCGCCGGCAGCGCCACTCCGGACAAGGTCGCCCTGTCGGTGGTCAAACCAACGGGCGCGCAACGATGGTCCTACGGGCGTCTTATCGCCGCCATCCGTGGCACGGCCACAGGTTTGTTGCAGGCAGGTCTGACCCCCGGTGACGTGGTGCTGATGCGCCTGGGCAATACGGTCGATTTCCCCATTGCCTATCTCGGGGCGATCACGGCAGGTGTCGTGCCGGTGCCCTCGTCCTCTCAGCTGACCGCACCAGAAGTCGCCAGCATGATAACGCAGTTGGCCCCGCGCGCCATTTTGCGGGCAGAAGGTGTTGCCTGCCCGCAGACCGATGTCCCTGTCTACGGCCCCACGACCTACCAAGGATGGCACGATCTGTCGCCTGCGGACTTCGAGATGGGCGATCCGGAGCGCATGGCCTACATCGTCTACACCTCCGGTACCTCAGGCACACCGCGTGCCGTGGCACACGCACATCGGGCAATCTGGGCGCGACAGATGATGGTGGACGGCTGGTACGGATTGCGACGGGAGGACCGCCTGTTGCACGCGGGCGCCTTCAACTGGACCTACACGCTGGGCACCGGTCTGATGGACCCATGGACCGCAGGTGCCACGGCGCTGATCCCAGCTGCAGGCACCGAGCCTGCGCAGATCCCACTGCTGATGAAGCGCAACGATGCTACGATTTTCGCCGCTGCTCCAGGCGTTTACCGACAGATTCTCAAGTTTCCCCTTCCGCCAATGCCCAAGTTGCGGCACGGGCTCTCCGCCGGGGAAAAACTGTCCGAAACCATCCGCGAGGGCTGGCGCAACGCCACCGGCACAGAGGTATTCGAGGCCTACGGCATGTCCGAATGCTCCACCTTCATTTCCAACGCGCCGGTCTCGCCCCCAGTCGCCGGCACCTTGGGACGGCCACAGGTTGGCCGCCGTGTGGCGATCCTCGGCCCCGACAATCACCCCGTGCCGATGAACACTCCCGGTGTCATCGCCATCGACCGTCGCGATCCGGGCCTGATGCTGGAGTACCTCGGCGCACCAGAGGCCACGGCTGAAAAGTTCAACGGCGACTGGTACTTGACCGGCGACATGGCCTCGATGGATGCAAGCGGGCAAATCACCTACGCAGGACGCGACGACGACATGATGAACGCTGGCGGCTACCGTGTCTCCCCGTTGGAGGTTGAGGGCGCACTCGCGTCACTGTCAGGTGTCACGGACCTCGCCGTGACGGATGTTCAGATCAAGGACGACGTGCGGATCATCGTGGCGTTTTACACCGCCGAAACCGCGCTTGACGACGACGCCTTGAAAACCGAGGCCGCCGCGCGGCTCGCCAATTACAAGCAGCCGCGCGCCTGGGTGCGCGTCGACGCCCTGCCGCGCAACCCGAACGGCAAACTGATCCGCAAGGCGCTGCGAGATCACGCGATTTGATCCGCAGTGGCACAAATTGCGCGCCGATGCTATGAAACGCGCCACAGCCCGCCAAAACCACGCCGGGAGGCGACATGACACAACTCGATATCTTCTCCGACCCGATCTGCCCCTGGTGCTATATCGGCAAGGCCAACCTTGACACAGCGTTGGAAGCAAACCCCGGCCATCCTTTCCGCATCCGCTGGTTGCCCTTCATGCTGAACCCGACGATGCCCAAGAGTGGTATGGATCGGCGCAGCTATCTGGAGGAGAAATTCGGCGGCAAGGACAAGGCGGTAAAAGCCTACACGGCCGTTCATGAACAGGCCGAAAAGGCCGGGCTGACGCTCAACCTCGACAAGATAGAAAAGACACCAAACACCGTCGACGCACACCGCCTGATCCACTGGGCCGAGGTCGAAGGATGCCAGACGCCCATCGTCTCCGCGCTGTTCAAAGCAAATTTCGTGGACGGACGTGATATCGGCGAGCACGAGGTTCTGGCGGATATTGCCGACAGCTACGGCATGGACGCCAGCCTGGTTCTGCGGCTGCTGTCCTCTGATGCGGACCAGCGCGAGATGGTGGAACGCGATGCGGCGGCGCGCGGCATGGGCGTGACATCCGTCCCGACATTCGTCGTGGCCAGCCAGCACGCAGTGCCCGGAGCGCAGCCGCCCGAGTTGTGGGACAGCGTGATCAAGGAATTGCGCAGCGGGGCTGCCGCGCAGGCATGAATCGCCTGCGTGTGATAACTCTGCTTGGTACTCTGGTCGGGATTATCCTGATCGGCACCATCTTCTTTCGCCATGTCGAAGGTTGGTCGTGGATTGACAGCTATTTTTTCACAGTGGTGACGCTGTCCACCGTCGGCTACGGCGAACTGGTTCCGCAAACCGCGATTGGCCGCATCGGAACAACGGTGTTCATCCTGGTCGGTCTCGGGATTTTTGCGGTCGCGGTGCAACAGTTCGGTCAATACGCCATGCGCAAACGCGAAGAGCACACCGAATGGCTGATCGCGCGGCTTGGATCGGCAGATCACGCCGCCGCCAATGAGGATGACCCGCCTCATACGCAAGACCGCAAGCCCTGACAGCATCCAAGAGACAGCGACATGACCCATCCCACTGAAGCGCCCCAAGCGGCGCCGCTGTCCAGGCACAAGCTGCCTGGTCGCCGCGAATTCATCGCGCTCATGGGGCTGCTGACGGCACTCGTGGCGTTTTCCATCGACTCGATGATGCCCGCCCTGCCCGCCATTGCCGCCGACCTTGCCTCCGCCAACCCGAATGCTGCGCAGCTGGTCATCACGAGCTTTGTGCTTGGCATGGGAATTGGCACGTTTTTTACCGGGCCGCTGTCTGACCGTTTCGGACGGCGCAGCATCATCCTGTGTGGTGTAGTTTTGTATATCGTGGCCGCGCTGGCCGCGACGCTTTCGCAGAACATGACATGGTTGCTGGTCACACGGTTGGTGCAGGGGGTGGGCGCTTCTGGGCCGCGCGTTGTGGTGATGGCCGTGATCCGGGACCTCTATTCGGGGCGCGGCATGGCACAGATCGTGTCCTTTGTCATGATGGTCTTTGCGATCATCCCCGCATTGGCCCCGCTTATGGGCGCGCAGATTCTGCGTGTGGCGGATTGGCATGCGATTTTTCTCGCCTTTGCGATTTTTGGTATTGCAAGCACGGCGTGGTTCCTGCTGCGCGTTCCGGAGACGCTGCCGCTCGACCGCCGTCGCCCGTTCCGCTTTGCCACATTGAAGGCGGCGGTGCTGGAGGTTCTGCGGCATCAGCAGGTCCGTCTTGCGATCCTTACCCTCTCGCTGGTGTTTGCCGGTCTGTTTGCAACGATTTCTTCCATTCAGTCGATCTACGACGTTTGGATGGATCGTGCTGATTCCTTTCCTGCCTGGTTCGGCCTGACGGCTATCGTCACGGCCTCCTCAAGTTATTTGAACGCGCGGCTGGTCATGCGATTGGGAATGCGGCGCCTGGTGAAGGCGATGTTCACCGGTTACATCGCGGTGACGATTGGGGCGCTTGTGGCCCTGAACATGTCCCCCGGGCCTGTCGCGCAGCTGGTGATCTTGCTTATCTGGCAACAGGCGCAGTTCTTTCAGGCCAGTCTGGGCATCGGCAATCTGAACGCCTTGGCATTGGAACCTATGGGACATATCGCCGGCACCGCGGCCTCCGTCATCAGCGCCGGAGCGACGACCTTTGCCGTGCTGTTGGCAGTCCCGGTCGGGTTGGCGTTCAATGGCACGCCATTTCCGCTTATGCTTGGCTGTATCTGCTTCTCCGGCCTTGGCTTGACCCTCATGATGCGCTTGCCGGAGGACAGCTGACAGCGGCCTAGTGCAACGCGACAGAGCGAAGTCCACCACGCAGCGTTGCATCGCCATTCTGTTCCTGAAAAACATCCCAGTTCAGCGCATCCGCCGCAGCGGTCTTGGTCTTCAGCTGCTTGCCCCCCTCACCCTGCACCTCCAGCGAAGCGGTCAACGCGCGCGTGGTTTCGCTTAGGTTCACGATGTTTGACAAGATTGTCCGCAACGCCTCTGTCATCTCAGTGTGTGTCATGGCAAACCGCGCGGCGCGTCCGATGATGTTCTGAATGCTCAGCGCGGCCTCCGCCGTGGTGCGGTACAGGCCACGCGCTTCGCCTGCGATGCGCGCGATCTGTGCGTTCTGTGCGCCACTGGCTTGCTTTGCTTCCGCCTCGGTGATCAGCGCCAGCATGTCCGCCTGCAGGGAAATGTCCTGTATCAGTTCCGAGATCCGGATGATCTGACGGGAACATTCGTCCATGGGACACGGACCGCGCGCGTCCATTTGCCTGGGTGTCAGGTTTTCCGCCGCTGACATGCAAACCGCCATATCCGCGGCGATTTCCCGGGTTGCAATGGACATCTGGGCAACCACATCGGCATGCATGGCGCTCATCCTTTGCAGTTCCTCGAATGCTGGCTGCGCCCCAAGAGAGTCCGATGAAAACGCTGAAATCACCTCCGACATATCGCGAAAAGCCTGTCGCAAGCCTGTGATCGTCAGGTCCAATTCATCCGTAAGATTGGCTTCATCTGCCACGGAAGGCGCTTGGACCGGGTCCGGCGCGGGCTTTGCCCTCAACTGAGCGAAGGCACTCTGCATCCCTCTCAACACGATCCCCGTGCGGGCGCGAACTGTCTGCACCTCCGACCTCGCAGCCTCCGCCGCGCGCGTGCGAAGTTCGGCCTCCCGGAGCGCGGCGTCCGCCACTGCTTGCTCGTGGCGATGGTTTCGAACCGCAATGACCAAAATGGACGTTTCAAGCAAAATCATGCCCACATGCAAAGCCGCACGCAACAATTCCATGCCCAATGGGACACTTCCAAGTTCAAGGGCGGGCAATGCGATCTCCAGAGAGAGGTCGTGCGCTATCACGACCGCGGCGGCAAAGATCACGGGACCGGCCCGCCCTCCGAGCGCAATCATGGCCAGCAGCACGAAAAAGAGCATGTGAATGTCCGATTCCCATGGGTGCCCGGCGAAAACGGCCACCAACAGGACCGCTTGCCCCATCAACGCGCCAGCCAATACATATTCGGACAACACGCTGGTCATCCGAAAGCTGAGCACCAGCACAAACCCTAAAGTCGAAGCAGCAACGACCGTTAAAGAAACGTCAGCCTGTGTCAAAACACTTGCCAAGGGTGCCAGAGGCAGCAACAGCAGAGACACCGCACGGACCAAGCGCCTTATGCGATTTGCATTTTCTTCGTCCTGAAGGTCGAACATATCAGGCTCCTTCACAAATTTGCATACAACGCTCAACCTCTACCGAAACCACGCACCACGGTTGCGCGGGATGGATTCTCGCAAGGATCCGTCAAAACCCGCCAGCGCGACTTTCAAAGCGGCTTAGAACGCCAAGACATCAAGATTACGAGGGGGAACCCTCCACCGGTGGGCAGATATTGAAACACAATTGCAATGCAAATTCGTAAGCCGACCAAACATGTTGAGACGCAGAATCCGACGGCGCGTGACCGTGTTGATAGAAGCTGAGGGTGGTGAGCGTGTCATACTCTCACCGATACCGCCTCAACGGTTACTATTATCTTCAGCCCCATCTGGAATGCGCAGTTTTTCAGCGGTCAAACCACCCCAGTTCGACAAAATTCGCCGCATTCCAAGGCGCTCAATGGGATTTTACAGTATACATTGGTGTACCATGTTTCTGTTTAACACTTCATACGTTAGAACTCAGGCAACGACTCACACTCAAAGAGGGATTTCCCATGACCCGGATCAAGGTCGACAACCCAATCGTCGAGATGGACGGAGACGAGATGACCCGCATCATCTGGGCCTTCATCAAGGAAAAACTGATCCTGCCCTATTTGGATCTGGATTTGCTTTATTACGATCTCGGGATCGAAGAGCGGGATCGCACAAACGACCAGATCACGGTGGACGCCGCTGAAAAGACAAAAGAAGTGGGTGTTGCGGTTAAATGCGCAACGATCACGCCGGACGAACAGCGGGTCGAAGAGTTCGGTCTCAAAAAGATGTGGAAATCGCCCAACGGCACAATCCGCAACATTCTAGGCGGCGTGGTGTTCCGCAAGCCGATCATCTGCCGCAACGTGCCCCGTCTCGTACCGGGCTGGACCAATCCCATCGTCGTCGGACGTCACGCCTTTGGCGATCAGTACAAAGCCACAGATTTTCATTTTCCGTCCGCCGGAAAGCTGACGATGAAGTGGGAAGGCACCAATGGCGAGGTGATCGAACGAGACGTTTACGACGCGCCAGACGCCGGGGTGTATATGGGTATGTACAACCAGGACGAGTCGATCCGCGATTTCGCCCGTGCGTCCTTCAACTACGGTCTGAACGTCGGCTGGCCCGTCTACCTGTCAACCAAAAACACAATCCTCAAAGCTTACGATGGTCGCTTTAAAGATTTGTTTTCAGAGATTTACGAGGCGGAGTTCGCAGATAAGTTCAAGGCAGCCCGCATCTGGTACGAGCACCGTCTGATCGACGACATGGTCGCCTGCGCGCTCAAATGGAACGGAAAATTCGTTTGGGCCTGCAAGAACTACGATGGCGATGTGCAGTCCGATACCGTGGCCCAGGGGTTCGGGTCACTGGGCATGATGGCGTCGCAACTTATGACCCCCGATGGCCAAATTGTGGAAGCCGAAGCCGCCCACGGCACCGTTACCCGCCACTACCGCCAGCACCAAAAAGGTGAGTCCACGTCCACGAATTCCATTGCATCCATTTACGCTTGGACCGGCGGGCTAAAGCATCGCGCGAAGCTGGATGACAACGCTGCCCTGCTCGAATTTGCGGAAACGCTGGAACGCGTGATCATCGACACAGTGGAATCCGGCTATATGACCAAGGATCTTGCTTTGTTGGTCGGCCCTGACCAAGGCTGGATGACGACCATGGGTTTCCTCGAAAAGATAGACGAAAACCTCAACAAGGCGCTGAAAGGCTAACCTACCCTTGCTGTGCAAATCGCGCGGGCAGCTCTGTTCGGATATCGAATTTGAGTGCCCGCGTTTTCACGAGACTGTAACGTTCCACCCTCGCTGGGTTGACGGACAACTTTGCATGAGCGCGCGCCTCGGCCTTGTCCCAGTTGACCACGGCCTTCTCGGCAAAGCTCATGTGAAACCGATCGGCATCTGCATCGGCTTCTGACCAGCCGACACCGGGCAGCCCGGCCGCATCACCCTGTGCAACCGCCATGCGGACCCCTATCGCATCGCGCAAAGCAGCCCCGTTGGCATATTTCAGATGCGCAAGGTACAGGCCGCGCGGCATCCGAAAGGGAAACCCTGCCAGTCGACGCTGCGCAACCTTCACCCCATGAAGATGAAACGGGATCGCCCGTCTGGCCGCAATCGCTTTGGAATAATGCCCAGAGAAAGCCAGAGCTGTGCGTTGCGCAAAGACAGGCTCGGAATGCATCGGCGCATCGCCAGGCTGCTCGACCAGGTCAAAACCAAGCGCAGTGACCACTGGCACGTCCTGTGCGGCCAAGACCTGTGGCACATCACGCCACAGATCGGGGTCCACGCAAATAAGCTCATCCGCGTCGGTTCGGATGACCCAATCATAGACCTTGGACAAACCGGCGTGGAAACCGTCCAGCATCTCCGCCCGGGCCCGATCGAAATGCGCCAGATCATCGCGCGGGATCGTCAGGACGGAGGCGCCGGGGCACAGGCGCGCAATCTCCGGATCGGCGCCGTGCGCCACGATAAACAGGTTCTCCGCCCCGAACTGCGCGGCGTGATGTGCATACCACCGCGACAGCGCCCAGTGGTCGCGGTACACCATCGTCAAGGCAGCAATTTTCATGAACGACCTCAAATGCCATTGGGCTGACTGTTCCAGAGCGGAGCACCCAGCACAACCGCCCGATGCGCAATTAGCTCCCAATCACGGGACATTGGTTACACTGCAGCGCAGCTCCCTGCGCTTTACAGCCATGTGGATTAACGCGACGACAAACGCTCATCATCACCTTCTTAAAAAAGTTCAAGGAGTGCTGTCATGCCCCTGTTTTAAAACAAAAAAAGGACCCCGGAACGGGGCCCTTTGAAGTTTCGCTGACAGGGCTCAAGATTGTACCGCTCGAGTGTTTTTGCCTGCGGCCCTGCCCGCGCTTAGGGTCAGCGCACCGACCCCTTGTTCGGATGGATATGGTCCCATCCCGACCGAAGCGCCGGGTCCCGGGGACACGGTTCCCTACGCCCACCCCCCCCACCGGGGTATCGCGTTGGGGCGACCCGTGAGGGCCGCCCAAATCCCTTAGCTACAGCCGGATGTGCCGCCGCAGGTGTTGCACTTCATGCAGGTGCCGTTGCGCACCAGCGTGTAGTTGCCGCAGTCGCCGCAGGCTTCGCCCTCGTAGCCCTGCATCTTCGCCTTGGTGCGTTCGTCCATCGACATGGCAGCAGAGGCCGCAGCAACAGTTGACGTCGCCATCACAGAGGCCGCGCCCATGCCGCCTGACGTTTCCGGCACCAGCGTGTTCAGCGCCGCAACCGTGTCGCCACCACCGCCCTGGAACACCACCAGCTCTTGCGGCAGACGCTTGCGCAGATAGCCTGTCGAAGAGATCTGCTTGAGCACCTCCAGAGAGCGCGTCGCAGCGGTTTCAGACAGCTCCTGCACGTTGGCGACGCCTTCCTCGGACCCGCGGCCCAGATCATCAAACGCAGCGCCCGTGGGTTTTACATGCGCCAGATCCGTGCGGTCGAGGTAGCTGACCGCCAATTCGCGGAAGATATAGTCGAGGATCGAGGTCGCGTTCTTGATGCTGTCGTTGCCCTGCACCATGCCCGCCGGTTCGAACTTGGTGAAGGTAAAGGCATCCACGAACTCTTCCAGCGGCACGCCATATTGCAGACCGACGGACACGGCGATGGCGAAGTTATTCATCATCGCGCGGAAGCCCGCGCCTTCCTTGTGCATGTCGATAAAGATCTCGCCCAGGCTGCCGTCCTGGTACTCACCGGTGCGCAGATAGACCTTGTGGCCACCGACCACGGCCTTTTGCGTGTAGCCCTTGCGGCGTTCCGGCATCTTGGTGCGCTCGGAACGGATGATTTCCTTCACCACGACCTTTTCGACGATCTTTTCAGCCAGCACCTGCGCCTTTTGTGTCTGGGTGCCGGTTTCCAGAATGTCGGCAGCGTCCTCGTCGTCCTCGACCAGCGCAGAGGCCAGCGGCTGAGACAGCTTGGAGCCGTCGCGATAGAGGGCGTTGGCCTTGATCCCCAGCGACCACGACAGCTCGTAGGCCTTCTGGCAGTCTTCGATCGTGGCGTCGTTTGCCATGTTGATCGTCTTGGAGATCGCGCCAGAGATGAACGACTGCGCCGCCGCCATCATGTAGATATGCGCGTCGACGGACAGGTACCGCTTGCCCTTCTTGCCGCAGGGGTTGGCACAGTCAAAGATCGACAGGTGCTCGTCCTTCAGGAACGGCGCGCCTTCCAGGGTCATGGTGCCGCAGACGTGGTCATTGGCGGCGTCGATCTCTGCTTTGGTATAGCCCAGATGGCGCAGCAGATCGAAGGTCGGATCGTTCAGCTTGGCCTGCGGGATGCCCAGCACTTCGGTGCAGAAGGTCTCGCCCAGCGTCCACTGGTTGAACACGAAGCGGATGTCGAAAGCGGTTGCCAGCGCGGCCTCGATCTTTTCGATTTGCGCCGGGCCAAAGCCGTGGCCGATCAACGAGGTGTGATTCACGCCCGGTGCGTTGCCAAGGGTCTGGTGCCCGACCGCGTAGGAGATGATCTCCTCGATCTGGCTGGAGGTGTAGCCCACCTTGACCAGCGCCGCAGGCACGGACCGGTTGATGATCTTGAAGTAGCCACCACCGGCGAGCTTCTTGAACTTCACCAGCGCAAAATCGGGCTCGATCCCCGTGGTGTCGCAATCCATGACCAGACCGATGGTCCCGGTCGGCGCGACAACAGACACCTGCGCGTTGCGATAGCCGTGCCGTTCTCCCAGCTTCAGCGCCTCGTCCCAGGATGTCTTTGCCAGTGAAACCAGCTTCTCATCCGGGCAGCCGGCATGGTCCAACGCAACGGGCTTCACTTCGAGCCCCTCATAGCCTTCGGTGCGGCCATAGGCGGCGGTGCGGTGATTGCGGATGACACGCAGCATGTGGTCGCTGTTGGCCTCGTAGCGGGCAAAGGCCCCCACTTCGCCGGCGATCTCGGCAGAGGTCGCATAGGCCACACCGGTCATGATCGCGGTCAGGGCACCACACAGCGCCCGACCCTCTCGGCTGTCATAGCCATAGCCCATGTTCATCAGCAGACCGCCGATGTTGGCATAGCCCAAACCCAGGGTGCGGAAATCGTAGCTGCGTTGCGCGATGGCGGCGGATGGGAACTGCGCCATGAGAACGGCGATTTCCAGCGTCAGCGTCCACAGGCGCGTGGCGTGCATATAGGTTTCCGCGTCGAATTCCCCGTCATGCAGGAACGTCAGCAGGTTCATGGACGCGAGGTTGCACGCCGTGTCGTCGAGGAACATGTACTCGGAACACGGGTTGGAGCCACGGATCTCACCATCTTCGGGGCAGGTGTGCCAGGCGTTGACGGTGTCGTGGAACTGGATGCCGGGGTCTGCACAAGCCCATGCCGCGTGACCGATCTGTTCCCACAGCTCGCGGGCAGAAATGGTCTTGGCCACCTTGCCATCGGTGCGGCGGATCAACTCCCACGGCTTGTCTTCGCGCACAGCCTTGAGGAAGGCGTCGGTGACGCGGATCGAGTTGTTGGAGTTCTGGCCAGAGACCGAGGCATAAGCTTCGCTGTCCCAATCGGTGTCATAGGTCGGGAACTCGATCGAGGCGTAGCCCTGCCGCGCGTAGTCCAGAACGCGCTTGATGTAGGTCTCGGGGATCATCACCTGCTTGGCGGTGCGCAGGGCTTTCTTCAGCTTGGCGTTGGCAGAGGGCTCGTAGGCGTCAACCTCGGACCCGTCAAAGCCACGGATCGCATCGAAAATGCCGTTGAGCATCTTCTCGTGCATCTTTGACCCGGCCACGATGGAAGCAACCTTCTGCTCCTCCTTGACCTTCCAGTTGATGAATTCTTCGATATCGGGGTGGTCCGCATCGCAGATCACCATCTTGGCCGCGCGGCGCGTGGTGCCGCCGGATTTGATCGCGCCCGCCGCGCGGTCGCCGATCTTCAGAAAGCCCATCAGGCCGGACGACTTGCCGCCGCCGGACAGGCTTTCGCCCGCAGCGCGCAGCGAGGAGAAGTTCGTACCAGTGCCGGAGCCGTACTTGAACAGACGCGCCTCACGCACCCAAAGGTCCATGATGCCGCCTTCGTTGACCAGATCGTCGGTCACCGACTGGATAAAGCAGGCATGCGGCTGCGGGTGTTCGTAGGCGGATTGCGATTTGGTCAGCTCGCCGGTCTTGTAGTCGACATAGCTGTGACCCTGACCTGGCCCGTCGATGCCATAGGCCCAATGCAGGCCCGTGTTGAACCACTGGGGGCTGTTGGGCGCGGCGACTTGGGTCGCCAGCATGTAGCGCATCTCGTCGTAATAAGCCTGCGCGTCTTCCTCGGTCGAGAAATAGCCGCCCTTCCAGCCCCAATAGGTCCATGCGCCTGCCAGACGGTCGAACACCTGCCGCGCAGAGGTTTCGCCTACCTTCGGAGTATTTTTGGTTTTGGGAACGGAGCGCCACAGGAACTCGGGCACGTCAGCTTCGGCAACGCGCTTGAGCTCGACCGGGACGCCGGCTTTACGAAAATACTTCTGCGCGATCACATCGCTGGCGACCTGGCTCCACTTGGCGGGAACCTCAAGGTTGTCGAGCGCGAAAACGGTCGTGCCATCCGGGTTGCGGATCTCGGATTTGGTGGTGACGAAAGGCACCTCCGCATATGCATCCTGCCCGGCCTTGGTGTATTTTCTTTCGATCTTCATCGCATCCTGCCCCGTCGATTGGTGACCAATTCAACGCCGCGTCGCAGTCACAGAATGCAGACATCAGCCCCCATGCGCGGTGGGCGCATATGTTCGGAGTGTCCCCTCCGTCCAATTGGCTGACTTGTCTGCTCCTGATCTCGGCGCACTATATCTTGTGGCACTCTCGACCGGCATCACAAAATGGCCACGAGGAGCCCGCGTCGTCAACGGCTTTTTTGGCGAAGCTACCATATATTTAGTGTTGACCATGGCGTCCTCCACAAGGGCCTGTGGGGTGCCCACGATTCACTCACAAGCTGTTAATATTTGCCACGTGGAAGAAACCGCGATTTTGAACGCATTTGCACAACGTTATCCACAACCAGCCACCCGGTGGCAGGCAAACGTGAGCGCGCGGGAAGCACCGAAAATTTCCTGTGGACAAAGGCTGGTGCTGTTGCGCGGCAGTAACGCGCAAGCGTCACATGCGCCACCAGCGGCAGAAATCTGTCCACATGCCCGAATTTTTGGCAATCCTGGATTCGCAGCGATCTAGATGTTGTGTTTGCTGGCAATATCAGAGCTGCGGCCATCGTCTGTGTGCATCGGAGGAATATGGTTGCAACCGTCCCGGCGACTCGATGCGCCGTCTAAAGCACTTGACCGCGTACAAGGCAAGACGCCCGAAGCAGCTGCACAGCCTTTCCATGCCGAACAGACCTTCCGGGACTTACCGGCGCCTGATCATCTCACAGGCGATAGCGCTGGGTGTGCCGTCTGTCAGATTGTTGCGGCCCAGTTCGGTCCAGCCCTGTCCCTTGTCCGGAAACCATGTATCCGCGCCCGTAACCGTCGTGTCCACCTGGGTGAGCAACAAGCGATCCGCCAATGGCAACATTTCTTCGTAAATAGCTTGCCCGCCAATGCCATAGATCCGAAAATAGCCCTCTGCATAGGCCAGAGCAATGGCCGCCTCGACCGAGGTGACCACATGCTCGTGCAAGGACATGTCACGCGACACCACAATATTCAGGCGATCTTTCAGAGGCTTGAACGGAAGACTGTCCCAGGTCTTTCGCCCCATGACAATAGCGCCCCCCAAAGTCTCACGCTTGAACAGCGCCAGATCCTGCGGGATGTGCCAGGGAATGTCACCATCCCTGCCAATTGCACGATTATGGTCATGGGCTGCGATCAACGTGATCATGGACGCTCTCCGAATATAGGGACGGACCGCCAGATCCCGGCCCTGCCTGTGGGCGCCGAGTATCCCCAAGTGATGGAATCCTCAATCTTAAAGTCATGGATCGGTTCCGTCTGCACAATCCCAACATCCGCCTTGTTCCGGTCGGATGCCGGCTAGGAAAACCAAACTTTGATGACGGAGTTTGCCGCACTTGAAATCGCATTGGTTTAATTGACGCACAGGCCATTCAAACTGGTCTCTTTATCGTCCCACGTTGAAAGCTGGCAGAACCTCCAAAGAGCGCACACATCCTGGCAGATCGGCTTTCTTAGCCCATGCACATCCGTCAGCCACGTGATACTCTCATGACTCCCAAATCCCGTAAGTTTGCAATTGCACATGGAAAAAGCGTAGCAACGGGACGTTTTCTCAGTCCAACAACGGTTGTGAGAGGGGCCAGACGAAGGTCGTGGGACGTGGCCGCTCTCGCGACATTTCTCGCAGACACCCCCTTCTGGGCAGTGGAAACCACAATCACGCAGCGGTCACCAGCAAAGGGCTGAGTTCTTCATATCGATCTCGGATCTCAAGACAGCTACAACCAATCGCCGCTTCACCTTCGGATATATCTGTCTTGAGCCGCCGGTCACGTGCTTCTGCGAGCGTTCGCCAGCCAAGTGCTTTGCGTGGTCTCGTAGCCGGAGCCTGGTTAAAAGCGCTTCTTTCTTGGCGGCCATGTCGGTTGAGATCTGCGTCCTTCGGAATCGAATGGTAGAGCAGACCTATACGGCCGCACAGCCAGAGACTTTTATGATCGAAAAACTTTACATCGAGATCGCTGTCGATCTGAGGTTAGTGCGCCTTGCCACCTCGCCGCCCTTATGTCAGCGCAAGGACCTCTGTCGGCCTGGTCGGTCACAGCCCCCACAGTTTCCATACCGAGACGGACTTGGCACAAGCGAGGCCCTCCCGTTTGGCGATACGGCCAGTGGCGACCTCCACATGATCGCGAATCCAGAAATTGCGCATCATTTGCTGTGATCAGAAGGCCTTATACCAGCATGGCTTCCAGTTCTTCCCCGCTCTTTCATGTAAACAAAGGCTGCCGGGTTGCCGATCAGTGGTAAGGACAATTGCGATGGCATCGCCCTTCCCGAGACCTTGTTCTAAATCCTCCATGCCAAGCTAATCTGGCCACGGGCGTGGGAAACGCGGCGGCAGTCGGAGACAGTGATCATCGAATACATCGCCAACGTCTAAAATCTACGTCTCTCTTAGATTTATCAGCGCAACATTCCGTGTCAGACAAGGATCGACGCACCGCAGATGGCTCGGAAATTTCCGTTTTATTTGAACGGACGGTGGCCAGACCACAGCATCCGCAGCTCGGAAAGGCGCAATACACACACTATCCTGACACAGGAGAGTGACCTATTGGAAGGACCTACCAGTCAGTGCCTCTATTGGGCGATCCGCTTTTGCGCTGCGATGGCTTCGATCAAGTTTCAGAGTGTGATAGCATCAGGTCGATGCATCCGCTTTTGAGCACAGGCTGATTTCGGAATGGCACGTTGTTGCAAGGTGGCAGATGGTCGGACACATCGCGCCAGCCTGATTTCGCGGGACGCGTGCGTGGGCTTTCCAACCGCCGGGGTCTTTTACGAGGAAAAGCTCGGCGAAAAAGTCTAGCCTCCCATTTGATCCAAAAGCTGTAGCGCCTCTTGCCTGGCAAATAACGTGTTTGGCGTTTTGGGAAAACATGGCGATTGCCGCACGAACGGAATCGTTTTTGAACGTGAGCACCGTCTCTCCGTCGGCGTGACGTCCACGAGTGGCCCACGAGCGCCGTTCAAAGATCCGCCCAGACACACAAATTGACCGACGTCGTACATGTCGAGCGGCGGCAGCGCGCCCGATCTCTAAGACGTCGGCCAGGCTGCCGGTTTATGTAAAATGCTAGCCAGGTGAGAGGCGGCGAGCGACAACCGCCGAGGTCATTCGCATGTCACAACCTCAACGGGATATGGAAATGTCTGCCATATCGAAAGATTACGCCCCCTTCGTTGGCCTTTCAGCACCGGCGCCAAGATAGGACGCAAGCTGCCGCAGACGAGGCAACCCAGCCTCGATCGTGCGTTCAGGCTTGTATTCGCAACCGATCCAGCCGGAATAGCCGTTGCGCAGCAGGTGGTTCAGGGCAGCCGCCATGTCGACCGAACCGGCATGTGGCTCGGTCCGGGTCGGGACGGCGGCGATCTGGACATGGCCCACAGCGTCACGGAAACGGTCGAATTCCTTTTCAGGGCTCAGCCCTTCACGCCCCACATGGTAGATGTCGAACATGAGCTGCGTGCGCCCCAGGTCTTCATCCCGGATGACGCGGACGGCTTGTTCAGGCAGATGGTAAAAGTAACCCGGGGCGTCAAAAATGTTCAGGGGCTCGAGAAGATAGCTCAGTTCGGGCACAGTCGCCTCGACCCAGCGCAGGTTTGCGCCAAGGGTCGCCCGCGCCGCGGGCGTGTTGGGCGTGACCCCCGCCATGATATGCATGCGCGGCGCACCTGCGGAGATGGCGAATTCGGCGGCGCGCAGGAAGCCCTCGCGAAACTCCGCCTCGCGGCCTTGCAGCGCCGCCAAGCCGTATTCGCCCTTCGACAGATCGCCGCGCGGTGAGTTCAACGCCAGAAGCCGGACGCCAGCGTCCTGACAGCAGTTCAGGATGTCCTGCGCCGGGGTGTCATAGGGCCAGTGCAGTTCGACAGCATCGAAACCTGCGTCCGCTGCGGCCCTGATCCGGTCAAGCAGGTCGAGCTCCCTCCAGAGAAAACCGAGATTGGCGGAAAAACGTTTCATATCAGCCTCTCAGCCGGAAGGTTGCGTTCAACTTGTCGATGTCTCCATGCCCCAGAAGGCACACCGGGCGATCCCCGGCAAGGACGATCAGCTTGATGGTCTCTTCAAGGTTGTCAGCGGCGAAGACCGCGTTTTCGAGGCCGTCGGCGCTGACCACGGGGCCGTGGTTGCCAAGCAGCACCGCCAGATGGTCGACTGCCGCCCCCTCAATTTAGGGCATCACGGTATCCGCACCGGGCCTCGTGTAATGCACCATCGGCACATTCCCGAGCCACATCACCGCATAGGGCGTGATCGCCGCAAGGGGGCTTTCAAATCGGTGCCCTCGAAACAGGACAAAAGCCTGTTATTGACGAAAAGATGCTCCACGAACACCCGCTGACCGGTGCCCGGAAAAGTGAGCACGAGCAAGGTGCGGTCGGCTCCAAGGGCCTGCATCAGCGCTCCGGACATCGGGCAGATATTGTCGTCGGCGGTGCTGTCGAAAGTCGAGCAATACTTGCACAGGATCTGTGTTGCCCCCGGTGCGCGCAGCCAGTCAAGCGCCGCGAGCTTTTACGCCACCTCATCGTCTGCCGGAATAGATCGGGTCTTGAGCGCGATGAAACCCGTATCGCAGTCCACCGCATTTCTGTTGCCGGGCATCCCGGTCATCAGCGTGGTGCGGATCCCAGCACAAGTCAGCGTGTTGCCAAGGTCGCTGGCCCCGGTGAAATCATCGGCGATACATCCCAGAAGCATCTGCCCCACCTCCCTCAGAAGATCAGATCAAGGGACAGCAATTCAGTTTTTTGCGACCCGGTCGTGGCTTGCCTCGATCTGCGCGGTCAGCGCGGTGACCGGCAGCAAAGCGCAGGCCACGGTCAGACCGCCTTCGCCCCAAGCGGTGGGAATGCGCAGGATGGATGGAATTCTGACACGGCCACCTCGACCACGGTCTGACCCGCGCGGGTCAGCCAGGCGAAGAGCAGCATGGCCGCCGCATGGACCGGCAAGGACATGATTGTGGCGGCGCTGCAGGGATGACAGCAAGGCCTCGACGCAGATATGGCCACCGGCATGGGCCGCAAGCACGAAGGCGCTCGCGCATAGACAAGGGAACATGAGATAGGGGTCTCGTTCACCCAACCCGCGCCCTGTTCGGTCAGTTAGCGCAGCGCGACCCCGGCGGGGACGGCCACGATCAATCCGACCAGCGAGAGGATACCGGTGATCTGGGCCAGATGCGTGATGATCGCGTCCGTCCCTAAAGATCATCCGAGCTATACCCGGATCCTGCGCGCCGCGGCTGGTTGCGTTGCTGTCGGTCATGGCGAGACGGCCGCGGAAGATTAGGCCTGCGACTGGGTGAACAACGCTTCGACGAAGTCGCAGTACTTTTCGCGCCACGCGTCATAAACCGGTGCGGTTGCTTCGCGGAACGTCTCGGTGTTGATCTCGCTCACCTTCGCCGCCTCGGATACGATCGCGAGCAATGCCGCATTGGCCTCGGTGGCGTTGCTGCGCTGGTACTCGGTTGCGGCGGTCGATGCTTCGGAAAGCCGGCCATTTTCCGCGTCCGACAGCTGTGCCCATGTCACTTTGCTGGCCAGCAACGCCGGGAACTCCCGCTTGTAATCGGACAAGGCCATATAGTCCTGTTCTTCCTGGATCTTCTGGCTTTCGCTGTTCACCGCGGGATTTTCCCGTCCGCCGTCAGTCAGCAAGTCCGCGCCATCTAAGTGCATATCGAGGTCCGCCTATTCAGTCGCACTGGCCGCAAGGTGGTGCAGACCGAAGCGGGAGAACGGTATTCCCGGCCCGGTCCGGGACGAGATTGAGCGCATCACCGTGGCCACTGGGCAGACGCGGGGCGTGAAGTCCTTCATCCTTCTGAACATCCGCGTGGCGCCGACCTTCGCCAACAAATAGGTTCCCCCGCGCCTACCCGGTTTTATCAAAAGCAGCCGGGCATAGAGCTTCGCCTCGATGCCACCAATGCCCAGCCGCCGAAGGAGGAACCGCCAGATAAACCGCGGAAATCTCAGGGCAAGGCTCTCTTGCCTCCTCCAGCAAGTGTTCGGGCACACATTTTGAATAACCTCTGCTCTGAATGCCTGCTTAGCGCTCTGGACAGATGCCAGCGACCGTGACAATTTGTGCGTGATGGTGCCCCGCCCTTCAAGGGTGGGCTGAAAAGGGAATGCGGTGCGGGTTAACGCCCTATGCCGCAACTGCCCCCGCAACTGTAAGCGGCGAGTGCCCCGAAATGACCACTGGACCCATTCGTCCGGGAAGGTTCGGGACCACGACGACCCGCAAGTCAGGAGACCTGCCATCTCCGGTATGCGGTCCGCATATCGCAGTCACCTTCAATCCTCGGGCGGGGTGCCTCGGGAGAAAGCAGGCAATATGGTCCGATCCGACCTTTTGACATCGCTGTCCCTCACGACCCGCGTCCAGCTGCGCGGAGGGCGCTATGCTACTTGAACGCACGATTTCTCAACTTGATATTGGCCCGGTCCATCCCGGCCGCGCCACGGAAATGGGCCGCATGGGATATCTGCAATGGTTGGGCGCCCTGCCCGGCCACAGCGGATACGCCGCAGAGGCGCAGCGCGCACTTGCCATGGCGCAAATCTTTGCCGACGGCTCACCGGCCGTCGCGGTGTTTTGTGCGCTGCTGCGCCAGTCGTTGGACACACCTTTGCAGCCGATGACCCTGGCGCCACCACCACGGGTGCGGCGCGGCGGCGCGCGAACCCGTCGCCTGATGTCATAAGCACCGCTGGACGGGCTGATACCGTCACCATCTGCCTTAGAGTGTAACACCTTCTCGGGAAATGCGCCTTTTCCCGACGAGACCGAGAGACTACAATTGGGCAAAGTTTAACGTCCCATCCAAGGATACCCGAATTGACAGACCAGCCTAGCCAGACCCAGCGCGTCGCGCGTGCCGGATTGCAGATCAGCCCCAAGCTTGTCACTTTCGTAGAACAAGAGGTGCTGCCCGGCACCGACGTATCTGCCGACACTCTATGGGAGGGGCTGTCCACGCTGGTGCACGACTTTGGACCGCGTAACAAAGCGCTGCTGGACAAGCGCGAAGATCTGCAAAAACAGATCGACCAGTGGCACAAAGGCAATCGCGGCGGCCCGCACAATGCGGTGTCCTACAAGGGGTTCTTGCAAAAGATCGGCTACATTCTGCCAGAGGGGCCGGACTTCGAAATCGAGACCGCCAACACTGATCCTGAAATCGCGAAGGTTGCCGGCCCCCAGTTGGTGGTTCCTGTGACAAATGCGCGGTTCGTTCTAAACGCTGCAAATGCGCGCTGGGGCAGCTTTTACGATGCGCTCTATGGCACAGACGCCATGGGCCCGATCCCGACGGGTGGTTTCGATGACGGGCGTGCGGCCCGCGTGGTCGCACGTTCGGCTGTGTTCCTCGATCAGATATTCCCGCTCGAAGCGGTGTCTCATGCGCAGGCTCAGGCCTATCGCGTGGTGGATGGCGCGCTTTTGGTGGATGGCTCACCGCTGAAGGCGCCCGCCGGTTTTGCCGGCTACACCGGCAGTGCAGACGCGCCAACCTCCGTCCTTCTGCGCAACAACGGCTTGCATGTGGAACTCGTGTTCAACCCCGACCATCCCATTGGCAAGACGACGCCCTCCGGCCTTGCGGATGTGCGGCTGGAAAGTGCGATGTCCGCCATCGTGGATTGCGAGGACAGCGTCGCCTGCGTCGATGCCGAGGACAAGACCACTGCCTACCGCAACTGGCTGGGCCTGATGCAAGGCGATCTGTCCGAGACGTTCGACAAAGGCGGCAAATCGGTCACGCGCGCATTGCATGACGACCGGACCTTTACCGCGCCGGACGGCTCGACCCTCACGCTCAAAGGGCGCGCCTTGCTGCTGGTGCGCAACGTCGGCCATCTGATGACAAACACGGCGATCCTCGACCGCGACGGTCAGGAGATCTTCGAAGGTCTGATGGACGCGATGATGACCGTTCTCATCGCCATGCACGACCTCAAAAAGACATCTGGCGCGCGCAATTCCCTGTCCGGCTCCGTCTATGTGGTGAAGCCAAAGATGCACGGCCCGGAAGAAGTCGCCTTCGCCGATGAGATCTTCAGCCACGTGGAACAGGTGCTTGGCCTGCCGCAATACACTGTGAAGCTTGGCATCATGGACGAGGAACGCCGCACCTCGGTGAACCTCAAAGAGTGCATCCGTGCCGCCAAGAGCCGCGTATGTTTCATCAACACCGGCTTCCTTGACCGCACCGGCGACGAAATTCACACATCGATGGAAGCCGGGCCGTTCTCGCGCAAGGATTTCATCAAGCGCAAATCGTGGATCACCGCCTACGAGAACCAGAACGTGGACATTGGTCTGGAATGCGGCCTGTCTGGTCGCGCACAGATCGGCAAAGGCATGTGGGCGCAGCCCGACAACATGTCCGCCATGCTAGAGTCCAAGATCGAACATCCGCGTGCCGGTGCAAACTGCGCATGGGTGCCCTCTCCAACGGCCGCCACGCTACACGCCACGCATTACCACAAGGTTGACGTTCTGGCGGTTCAGGCCAAGCTCGCCGAGGGCGGACGCCGTGCCTACGTCGAGGCCCTGCTGGACATTCCGCTGGCCACCTACCGCAAATGGACCCGCGATCAGATCCGACGCGAGGTGGAAAACAACGCGCAAGGCATCCTGGGCTACGTGGTGCGCTGGATCGATCAGGGCGTGGGCTGTTCCAAGGTCCCCGACATCAACGATGTCGGCCTGATGGAAGATCGCGCCACCTGCCGCATCTCCGCCCAGCATATCGCCAACTGGCTGCACCATGGCGTTGTCTCGCGCCAGGAGGTGTCCGAGATCATGCAATTCATGGCAGAGGTCGTCGACCGCCAGAACGCGGGCGATCCGCGCTACCGCCCCATGGCACCGGGCTTTGACGGCATCGCCTACAAGGCCGCCTGCGATCTGGTATTTGAAGGGCGCGAGCAACCGTCCGGCTATACCGAGCCGGTGCTCCATCGCCGCCGCCTGGAGCTGAAGGCCCAGGGCTAAGCGCTAGTCTTCAAAGGTGCGCGGCGTGCGTTTCCCGGTGATCCGGTGCCAATGCTCGTCCGCGCGCTTTTCAAAGGTCGCAGCCTCCCGCGCATCGCTTTGGTAAAACGCGCCGCGCGGGACATTCTCCACATAGGTTTGGTCGACCCAGCCTTTGGGGTCCTTATGCGGCAGACGATAGCCCACATGGCCCAATTTCTTGGCGCCGGCATAATGCGCGTCCCTCAGATGCAACGGAACGGCCAGCTGAGGGTTGGAGCGTACATAAGACAGCGCCGCGCCGATGCCGCGACAGGCAGCAGCGGACTTCGGTGCGCGCGCGATATGCAGCGCGGCGTGGGCGAGGATGATCTGCGCCTCAGGATAGCCGATGCGCTCCACCGCCTCTGCCGCCGCAACAGCGGTTTGCAACGCGGTGTTGTCGGCAAGGCCAATATCTTCTGACGCGTGAATCATGATGCGCCGTGCAATGAAACGCGGGTCTTCGCCCGCATGCACCAGCACGGCGAGCCAATACAGTGTCGCATCAGGGTCCGAGCCACGCATGGATTTGATAAACGCCGAAGTCACGTCATAATGCTGATCACCGGTGCGATCAAAGTTCACGGGCGCGGCGGCATAGACCTCGTCGATCATGGCCTCGGTGACCTGCCCGGTGTGACCAATGGCGAGGCTCTCCAGCGTGGTCAAAGCGCGCCGCGCATCCCCACCAGACCGCCCGGCGATCAACGTGAGTTGGTCGTCGGTCAGCTCGATGTCCACGCTCTGCGCTTGCAAAAACGCCACGCCGCGCCGGATCACATCTTTCATATCCTCAAGGCTCAACGGCTCAAGTTTCAGCACCTGAGACCGGGAGATCAGGGCCTTGGGGATGGCATGATAGGGGTTTTCCGTGGTGGCGCCGATGAAATCGGTGGTGCCTTCTTCACAGATTGTCAGCAGATCATCGGCTTGGGTGGACGACAGGCGATGCACCTCGTCCACAAACATCAAGATTGGTTTGATCCGTGCCTCGTCGGCAATTTTGCGAATGTCCTGCACGCGCACCCCTGCGGCATGCAGAATGCGGAACTCCTTGCCCAGCATGTTGCCGACCGCGCGCGCAATCGAGGTCTTGCCGATCCCCGGAGGCCCGTACAACAAAAGGCTGCCAAGCGCATCAGCCGCGATGCGCCGCCGCAGGATCGACCCTTTGGCCACCAGCGGCTGCTGCCCGATCACCTCATCCAGCGTTGTGGGGCGCAGCACATCGGCCAGCGGACGGCGGCGGTCAGACGGCGCTGCGTCGAAAAGATCCATGGTCGCTCCTGTTGCGGCTCGCCCCGTCCTAGACCGAAGGCTCGGGCGCGACAACGGCTTCGCTCTCGCGGAAGTAGCGCACAAAGACAAAGCGCCGTCCATCGGGCGCCCAGCAAGGCACATTCAACGTGCCCTGCCCACCGAACAGCCGCACAAGCGTCTTTGGCTCGCCACCCTCAATGGGTATGAGCCGAAGTTCCACATCGCGTCCGAACGGATGGCCTTCGGTGCCTTCGGGGTAGCTGAGGTACACAACGTGCTGACCGTCCGGCGAAGGATGTGGAAACCAATCCACACGCGCCCCGTGCGTCATCTGTTGCGGGTCGCTGCCGTCTTGCCGGACCCGCCACAGGCTGGAGGGCAAATCGCCGCGTTCAGAATTAAACCAAATCCACTGACCGTCAGGTGTGATGTCCGGCCCATCATAGTGATGCGGACCACCGATCACGCGACGCTCCGCTCCGCCGTCGGCAGGTATAATGTAGATGCCAAAAGTTTCATCTCGCACGGCGGTGTAAATCAGGTTTGCGCTATCGGGCGTCCATGCGTGCCACCAGCTTGGAACATTTTGCGTGATGCGCGTCGGCGTGCCTCCGGCAGCGGGAAGGACATAGATACAGGCTTTCCCAGTCTCGACCTTGTCGGAGACTGCCATGAATGCGCCATCGGGCGACGGACCGTGATCGTTGTTCAACTTGTGGAGCGGGCCCGTGTCGATCTGCGTCAGCTCAGCTGTCCGGAGGTCCAGACGGTAAAGCTTCCCCTCGCCGTTCACGATCAAGCCTGCGCCGTCCCGCGCCCAGTTGGGCGCTTCCAACATATTTGGACTGTCGAGCACAACCTCGGTGTCTCCGGTTTCCAAATCGTAAATTTCGACACTGCTGCGCATCGCTTTTCCTACAGTCTGACCCAAACCAAGATTAGCGTAAGCTTTGACCTGGGGCCAGAGCTGCGCTTGACAGGTTCACCGCAATCCGCACGAGACTCTTACCGCAACATATTGATATTGCGTGAGGTTTCTGGTTTTTAAATGAATTAAATCAGTGTGAAACACCTGCGATTGAGACAATAGTTTGACTACTCCCTCACTCTCGCATTCGCGGAGTCGCATTCTGTCACCCGAAAGATCTGGCCCTTAGGACGCAACACGCGATCCCGGCGTAATTTTTCATCGCCCCCTCCTTGGCAAGCCGATCCGACCCGCCTATATGTCGAGTGTCCTTTCGGGGACTATGAGCATAAACGCGCATGTAATAAACGGATCGGACCCGGGGGCGGTACCCGGCGGCTCCACCAAATATCTCTTCGTTTGAGGGATCTTGGGGCCGAAACAGGATCGACGAACGCGTAAAGATGTAGCTTTGCTTCGGTGAGATACCACCGTTATCGGTTCACAAAGTACAATTGCAAACGACAATCGTGCTCCGGTTGCTCTCGCAGCGTAAGCTGTTCGAGTGATCGAAACTTAAGCCCTTGCGCCTAGCAGCGTAAGGCGGGGTTCGCAGGTACCTGGCAACAGAAACCTGCACTTTATCCCTACCCCGCCAAGTTTATGCCTTCTTCTTAAAGACGGGTATTGACCGGCCTTGGCCCGCCGCTACCTCCGCTTCACCAGAACGGAGCACACAATGTCCGAAATCGTGAACATACTCATTGCAGTGATGACCATCGCATTTGGCGGTTTTGGTTTCTTCGCGCCGCGCTTTACCGCAAAGACATTGGATATGGCTCCCACTGCGTCGACGATGGGACTGTCAGAGTACCGCGCTTCAGCCGGCGGGTTGTTTGTAGCAGTTGGCCTTGTGTGCATCGCGACCGGTGCCGGCTGGGCCTACGCCATGCTCGGCGTGGCGTACGCGGGTGCCGCCACCGGCCGCGCAGTCTCCATGATCCTCGACAAGCCGCCGCAGCCCAAGGCGCTTATGTGGTTTGCGCTCGAAGCGTTCCCTGCGCTTTGGTTGATCCTGGTGAACTGGCCCGAGGCCTGATTTCTTGCGGTTGTTACACTGCCGATTTAACGCAGATGTATGACACCGCTTCGCGACATCTTATTCAGTTTTGCCCGCATTGGCCTGCTGTCGTTTGGCGGACCTGCCGCACAGATCGCCCTGATGCACCGCACGCTTGTGCAGGAGCGCAAATGGCTTTCTGAGCAACATTTCCTGCGCGCCCTGAGCTTTTGCATGTTGCTGCCGGGACCGGAGGCGATGCAGCTTGCGACTTATGCGGGCTGGCGACTGCGCGGCACGCTCGGCGGATTGATCGCGGGCTGCTTGTTTGTGCTTCCCGGTGCGATCGTGATCGCTTGCCTTGCATTGGCCTATGCTCAATTCAGCGCGCGCCCAGAGACCGCCGCCATCCTTCTGGGCATCAAGGCGAGTGTTATCGCAATCATAGGTCAGGCGCTGTACCGGCTGTCGCAGAAGGCGCTGCATGGCAGAATCGATCTGTTGATCGCAGGTTTGGCATTTGTGGCTTTGTTCGCTTTCCGCTTGCCGTTTCCGCTGATAATCGGCCTTGCCGCGCTTTGGGGTGCGCTGCGTCAAACCGCACCGCTGACGGAAATCGCACTCAAAGACTACAAAAAGACGCGTCCCTTCACGGTCATAATATGGCTCATGCTATGGCTGGCTCCCCTGCCCGTCCTATGGCTGTCCGGCCAGATACTGCTTTTCGACCTCGCTGCGTTCTTTGCAAAACTCGCTGTGGTGACATTCGGCGGCGCCTATGCGGTGCTCGCCTACATGGCCCAAGAGGTGGTGGAAGTCCGCGGCTGGCTGACCGCGCCAGAAATGATCGACGCGCTGGGGCTGGCAGAAACGACGCCCGGCCCGTTGATCCTTGTAACGCAATTCGTCGGACAACTGACCGGACAGGCCGCAGGCGGCACAAAGATGGCGCTCGCGGCCTCCGCCCTGACGCTGTGGATGACCTTTGTGCCATGCTTTTTATGGATCTTCGCGCTGGCCCCACATGTCGAAAACCTGTTGCAGCGCCCGCGCTTGCAATCGGCGCTCTCTGCCATCACCGCCGCAGTGGTCGGTGTCATTGCCAATCTGTCGCTTTGGTTCGGGCTGAACGTCCTGTTCACACCGCATTCCGACGGCCTCCTGCCCGATCTGGCGACGCTCAGACCCGACGCATTGGCATTGGTGGTACTTGGCGCGATGCTGTTGCGCCTTAAAACCCCTGTGCCACTTCTGTTGGCAATTTGCGCGGCCGCAGGTTGGGGCTTGGGTCAGGCGGGATGACCCCCCTTTCGTTCCGCGCCAAAACCAATATGATAGGGCCAACAAAACCAAAGGCAGACCTCATGTCCGACAGTATCGATTACGGCAAGCTGATGCACCGCGCCATGCGGGGGCTGATCTACGAAGTCCTGCAAGGTGTGGCCGCTGACGGCCTGCCGGGCGATCACCACTTCTTCATTACGTTCGACACCACCCATCCGGATGTTGAACTGGCGACCTGGCTGACGGACCGTTATCCGGGCGAAATGACGGTGGTTTTGCAGAATTGGTATGACGACCTGGATGTGCGCGAGGACGGATTTTCCATCACTTTGAACTTTGGCGATGCGCCAGAACGTCTGGTGATTCCCTATGACGCGATCCGCACCTTTGTCGATCCGTCTGTGGAATTCGGGCTTCGGTTCGAAAGCCAGGAAGTCGACGACGAGGATGACGACGACCCAACACCGCCGGATGATGGCCCCGACGGACCTGACAGTGAGCCCGTGCAGCACGATGCCGAGGTCGTCAGCTTGGATCGCTTCCGGAAGTAACCACATCTAAAGCTTGGCGCAGTAAAAACTTCCCGATTGGTTTCAGTCGGGATGTTTCGTTTGAGCTCTATCAATTTTGATGCGCTGGATTACGTCGCGCAGCCGGTCTTTGTGCTCCGGCCCGACAAGGATGGCAGGCCGGTCTACATCTTCTGGAATCGCGCAGCCGAAAACCTCAGCGGTCACAGCCGACATTATGTGTATAACAAGACCGCACGCGACATCTATCCCGGCGCCTTTGGTGAAGGTGCTCAACGCAGGCACGAGGAAACCCTGCACAGTAAGCAGGCGCAATCCTACGATATAATGCTCTCTATCGACGATGAACCGATCGAAGTGCGCGTCACTCTGCACCCTATCCTGAACTATGACGACTCTATGCTGGCCATCGTGGGAACGTCAGTCGTTCTCACGTCGCTGCGCGCCTCCCAACAACTTGAGCTGGAGACATACGCCATGATTGAACGCGCTCGCGACGAGATGGAGCGCTATCTCGCATTTGCCGCCCACGATCTGCGCGCACCGATGCGCCAGATGGCCGGACTGGCAGAGATGCTTCAGGAAGAACTGCCAGCCGATGCGAACGAGGCCCGGGAGTTGGCCAGCATGATGGAGCAAGTCAGCCAAAAGGCTCAGGAACTGATTACCGACGTGTTGAAATTCAGCGAAGCGACCAATGCCACGGTAAAGGTCGAGAGCTTTGACCTGCGGCTGCTCGCACGGGACATTTTTACGGTGCTGGACCCCGCGCAGCGACATGATCTTGGCTCTGACGGCGGACGGATCACCGGTGATCGCACAGCGGTTCAGATCATTCTGCGTAACCTCGTCGACAATGCGATCAAGCATTCTGAAAAGGATCGCATCTGGCTGCGCATTCAGCTGGACGATATTGGTGACGGTCTGGACTTGCTGGTGCTCGATAATGGGCCGGGATTGCCGGAGGGCACCTTGGATTTCCTCGAAGGAAAAAGCTACGAGTACGGTCAAGGTTTTGGCCTGCTGGGCCTCAGGCGCCTTGTGCAGATCCGACAAGGCACCATTCAGGCAGTGAACCGGCCTGAGGGCGGCACTATGTTCCGCATCCATTTGCCTAATTTGCGCTATCAACAGGCGTTGGAGGCAGGCTGAAAAACAAGGGACACTTCTCCTCCAATTGGGGCATGGCCTCGCGTCAGTCTGTTGGGTAGACCTGTACGCAAAGCCGGATTGCCCAAGGGCACATTTTGGGGTATCCGGCATACAATCGCATACACATGCTCATCGCTTCCAATTGCAGGAGAGCCCCATGACCGCCACCCGTACCGAAACCGACAGCTTCGGCCCGCTCGAAGTCCCCTCAGAGAAGTATTGGGGCGCGCAAACTCAACGTTCGATCATGAACTTCCCCATCGGTTGGGAAAAGCAGCCGGTGGCCATCGTCCGCGCGCTCGGCGTGATCAAGAAAGCCTGCGCCATTGAAAACAAGGCGACCGGCAATCTGGATGCCAAACTTGCCGACGCCATCATTCAGGCCGCTGGCGAGGTGATCGACGGCAAGTTCGACGACAACTTCCCGCTTGTGGTCTGGCAGACAGGCTCTGGCACGCAGTCGAACATGAACTCCAACGAGGTGATCGCCAACCGCGCGATCGAGATCCTCGGCGGCGTGATCGGCTCCAAGGATCCGGTGCACCCGAACGACCATTGCAACATGGGCCAGTCGTCCAATGACACGTTCCCGACGGCCATGCACATCGCCTCCGCCATGATGGCACGCGACGTTCTGATCCCGGGCTTGACCAAACTGGCCGAAGGGCTGGAGGCCAAAGCGGATGAGTTCAAGGACATCATCAAGATCGGCCGCACCCATACGCAGGACGCAACGCCGCTGACACTGGGGCAGGAATTCTCCGGCTATGCCATGCAGATGCGCAACGGTATCAAGCGGATCGAACAGGCGCTGCCCGGCATCTACGAACTGGCCCAGGGCGGCACCGCCGTGGGCACCGGTTTGAACACCGTCGAAGGCTGGGGCGAAGCCGTCGCCGCCCATATGGCGGAGATCACCAGCCTTCCCTTTGTCACGGCCCCCAATAAATTCGAGGCACTGGCGGCGCATGACGCCATGGTCTTCATGTCTGGTGCCTTGGCGACCACCGCGGGTGCCATGTACAAGATTGCCAACGATATCCGCTTCCTCGGATCCGGCCCGCGCTCCGGTCTGGGCGAGCTGATCTTGCCCGAAAACGAGCCGGGGTCGTCGATCATGCCAGGCAAGGTGAACCCGACGCAGGCGGAGGCCATGACGCAGGTGGCCGCTCACGTGATGGGCAACGATGCCGCGATCAAATTTGCCGGGTCGCAAGGTCATTTCGAGCTGAACGTCTACAACCCGATGATGTCATACAATCTTCTGCAGTCCATGCAGCTTCTGGGAGATGTGGCCGACAGCTTCACCGAGCGGATGCTGAACGGGATTCAGGCCAACGGCCCGCGCATCGAGAAACTGATGACCGAGTCGCTGATGCTGGTGACGGCGCTCGCGCCCACAATCGGCTATGACAACGCCACAAAGGTTGCGAAGACGGCGCATAAGAACGGCACCACGCTGAAGGAAGAAGCCATCGCGCTGGGATTTGTCGATGCGGAGACCTTTGACAAAGTGGTGCGTCCCGAACAGATGGTCGGGCCCAAAGCCAAGTAAGGCTGCAAGGGTCCATCCCTCACGCCCCCCGTTGGCTTTACCATGACACAGCAAACAAACGCGCCCCGAGAAATCGGGACGCGTTTTTCTTTAGCGAAGCTTTAACCCGCGATAACGTGAGGCGAAGTGGCTTGAAATGCGGCCGCCCAGTGCGATGTTCTAACGGATGAAAAGACGCGCGTTCCTTGCCTCCGCCCTCGCTCTGCCTGCCTTGCCCGGCTTGGCACAAACGGATCCGTTTGCCGCTTTTGCCGGACGATACGATCAGTTCCGCTCCATCATGGTGCAACGCGGCCATGACAGTCTGGTGGCGGAAACCTTCTCTGGTCCCGGATTGGATGCGATTGCAAACATCAAGAGTTGCTCCAAAAGTCTTGTGACGCTTCTGCTGGGCTGCGCCATTGATCGCGGCGAAGTGGACTTGGAGGATATGCTGGCCGAGGTCGCGCCAAGCCTTGTTCCGGCGGACGCGGCGCCAGAGGTCTCAGAGATCACGCTGGGCGATCTGGCCTCCTTGCGAGCGGGATTGGAACGCACGTCGGGGTCGAACTACGGCAGCTGGGTCGCCTCCGGCAATTGGGTGCGCGATGCGCTGTCACGCCCCATGGTGGCAGAGCCGGGCGGGCCGATGCTGTATTCAACCGGGTCGACGCATGTACTTGGCGCGGCGCTGTCAGAGGCCACCGGGCAAAGCCTGCTGGCGCAGGCCCGCGCGCGCATTGGGCAGCCTTTGGGCATCGACGTGCCGGCGTGGACCCGCGATCCCCAAGGATACTACATGGGTGGCAACCAGATGGGACTGACACCGCGCGGGATGCTGCGGATTGCGGTGATGATGCGCGACGGTGGACGATTCGCCGGGCAACAGGTTGTTTCAAACGATTGGGTTACTCGTTCAACCCAGCCTCTGACGCGGTCTCCCTATTCCGGTCTGTCCTATGGTTACGGCTGGTTTTTGAGCGCCTCGGGCTGGGTTCTGGCGCGAGGCTATGGCGGGCAGATCATCGCAAGCCACGCTGAACGCGACCTTGCAGTGGCGATCACATCGGACCCGAACCGCCCGGCCAGGTCCGGCGGATATTTCGGCGCGCTCATGGGCCTGCTCGACGGCCCTATCCTGCGCATTTGAATAAATCGTGATGGACCATGCGCATGTTGCCGCGCTATCCTTTCCTTATGAGCAACATCGTGAACCTCAACACCTTTCGCAAACAAAAGGCCCGTGGCGCCAAGCGCACAGAGGCGGACGCCAATGCCGCGCAGCACGGCCTGTCCAAGGCACAAAAGGCCCTCGCCAAGGCGCGCAAAGACAAGGCGGACAAGGACCTCGACGGTCACGAAAGCGAATGAGCGGTCGACCGATCAAACACTCGCTTACCTTGCAGGGGCATCGCACGTCGGTCTCTCTGGAGGATGTGTTCTGGCGGGAATTTCGCCGTCTTGCGGAAGAGGAAGGCATGGCTCTGAACGCGCTTGCCGCCGCAATTGACGAGGCCCGCGATCCAGATGTCGGCCTCGCGTCCTCCATCCGGGTTTATGTCCTTCATCGGCTGATCGAGCAGCGCGACGCCCGCCCCTAAGGGTTCGCCGGGAAGACAAAGCACCGATCGCGGCGCAGCGTCAGCCACATGGGCGTGCCGACCTTGGGCAGGAACACATTGGGTACGGTGGCCTTGAGCACCTGTTGATCGTGGTCCATCAGAAACTCCACGAGGCTCTCCGACCCCATGAAACGTGCCCGCCGCACCACACCCCGCGCCGGAGTGCCCGCGATGACCGTCGGATGCGGTCCTTTGCCACCACGGTCAAAGTCGATGCCCACGTGTTGCGGCCGAAAGACGATGTCGACCTCTGTGCCATCGGCAACACCCGGCGCCATGAATTGACCAAACGGAGTTTCTGTCAAAGCGCCTTGGACTCTACTGCGCAAAACATTGATATCACTGAAGAACGCCATCGCGCCCTTATCGGCAGGCGCGTTGAAAATGTTATAGGGCGCGCCCTGCTGGACGATGCGCCCGTCACGCATCAGCGCGATCTCGTCCGCCATGCGCATGGCCTCTTCGGGCTCGTGCGTGACCAGCAGCACAGCTGCCCCGGCTTCTTTCAGCAGGTCCAGCGTTTCGTCCCGAATCCCGTCGCGCAGCCGGTTGTCCAGGCCGCTGAACGGTTCATCCATCAGCATGATCTTCGGCTCGGGCGCCATGGCACGGGCCAGAGCGACGCGCTGTTGTTCCCCCCCTGAAAGGTGGTGTGGATAAAAGTCGATGTAATGCGCCAGCCCGACACGGTCGAGCAGCCGTGTCGCCGTGGCCCGTTTTTCCGAGGCGCTGGTCCGCAGACCAAAGCTGACGTTTTCGCCGACACTCATATGCGGAAACAACGCGAAGTCCTGAAACATCAGGCCGATGGAGCGACGTTCCGGCGGGATCCGAAATACCGTATCGCAGACCAGGCTGCCATCAACGTGAATGGTGCCTTCATCCTGCGTATCGACGCCCGCGATCATGCGCAGAGTCGTGGACTTTCCGCAGCCGGAGGGACCGAGCAAGCAGGTCACTTGCCCGGGCGCGATAGACAGTGACACGTGATCCACCACCGTCTGGCCGTCGAAGCGACGGACAAGGTTGCGGATTTCCAGTCTCGGGGGAACGTGGGATGCGCTCACGCGGTCTCTTTCTGATCGGACTGAGCAAAACGCTCGGGATTGATCCGGGAGGTATCAGCCCGCGCTGTGGCCCGCAACCCTGCGGCCGCCCATGAAAACTGCGGCAAATCCAACGATCAGCACCACGACGCAGATGACGAAGAGCTGCTCATACTTGTGACCTTGAGGCAGAATCGCGGCGACGACGGCTCCCTCGCGCAAAAAATACACGCCCGCGCCGACCACGGCGGCGCCCCATGCCACAAGATAGGACCAAAGAGCCACGGGACGGTTCATGACCAGCCCGACGAAAAGCACGGGCGTCAAAAACATGCTTGCCGTTCCGCTTACGGCGACGGCATCAAACAAGGCTTGATTGCCCCAAAGCGTCAGACCGGTTCCGGCGATGGCAAAAACCGCCATGACCATGCGCCCGCCCGTCATGCTGCGCGGTGCAATGCGCAACTCCTCGACGCCGAGGCGCGCGGCGGAGGAAAGGGCCGAGTCGAGCGTCGACAGCGCGGAGACCAGCAGCGACAACATCAGCGCGGCAAAAATCGGGCCGGGAAACATAGCGGCCCATGTGCCGATAAGTTGGCCCTCATAGGCGGCGCCCATCAGGCTGGCCTGTATGCCGAACAGTCCGAATGCCAGGATACACAGCGCCGAAATCCAGAATGCATGCAGGAACGACAGCCGCGTGGTGCGCGGGTCGGCAACAAAACCGCGGTCCATCATCACCGGATCATGCGCCGGATAGGAAAACACCTGCAACGCCGCAACCACCAGCAACACCCACCCAAGATAGCCGCCGGATTGGCCCGGCGCGGTCAGCGCGGCGGACAGCGAAAATTCCGGCGACAGCAGCAACGCCACAAAGGCGACCCCAAAGACCACGAGAAACAGCAGCATCTGAACGACATCCGTCCGCAGCGCCGCCGCCAGCCCGCCCCAAGCGGAATAGGCCAGCGCAAGCACCGCCACAGCCAACACAGCCCAGACATCCGAGCCCGGCAACAGCGCAGCAAAGATGAGCCCGACCACCACGAGGTTGGCAAAGACTTCGGACAACAAGCGAAGCGCGATGACGAGGTTGTAGGTCACTCTGCCCGCTGCGCCGAACCGCGCGCCGAGCCAGTCCTGAACCGACACGGCCCCGGTGTCGCGCAGACGGCCGACGATAAATCCGCCGGTCAGGAACGAGCCGTAGTAAGCGGTGTAGGCCAGCACCCCGGCAATGCCATAGAAATATCCAAGGATTGCAGCATTCATAAGCGAGCGCGCAAAGATCCACGTGGTGACCTGGCTCAGGACCAGCGTCCAAAGACCGGGCGTGCAACCATCCGCGCCCTGCCCGCCAAAGAACCCCGCCTCCGTCACGCGTTTCGGCGCAGCCAGCAGACTCAGGGCGACAAGAACGGCGAAACCGCCAAGTATCAATATGGGAGACATAGGGACTTCCTGCGTACGAATTCCGTACCGGCTTAGCTCAGGCATGGGGGCAAAGGAACGCTGTTTCAGGCCCTTGGCGCGAACGTGACTTAGCGTCAGCCCGGCTGGGACAAGGCCTTGGCCAGTCGCGGCAAACGGGCCTTTTTCAGCAAAGCACGCATTTCCCAGTCTTTGCCGGAAAGCTGACAAGCGGTGGCCAAAACCCTGTTGCCCACGTCTGCCACCAGTTCGGGATGCGCCTGCCAGAACCCCAGCAAAAAGGCATCGGGATCGACGCGGGACAGCCCCTCTTCGGCGAGCGTGCCGCGCGGAAAGTCCGAGGCGTTCATGGTTACGATCACGTCAGCGCTGCCCGCGATGGCGGCAGCGAGCACATGCACATCCGCAGGGTCCGGCAGCCATAGCCGGCTTTCGAGCGAGGGATTCCAGGTGATCTCAGCCTTGGGCCACGCGGCACGGACCAATGCGATTTCGCCCCGCGCCTGAGGTTCGCCCGTTGGCCCCAGCTTGCGCGCGGCGCGTGCCCATTCCTCAAGAATGCGCTCCGACCATTGGGGGGTGTACAGCCCCTGCCCCGCGACGCCCAGGAGCACCTCGCGCATGACCGTAGGGAACATGACGCAGGTGTCGAGGACGGCGCGCATCTGGCTCACAGGCGGAAAACCAGCGCCTTGAGATACCCGGATTCAGCCAGTTGCGGCAGCAGAGGATGGTCCAGACCAGCGGTGCCGCTGTGCAGCAGCTGTGCCCGCCGTCCTGCACGCCCGATGCCCCGCAAGCAGGCGCCGGTAAAGGCGTTCATGTCAGCCGCATGCGAACAGGAGCACAACACAAGATAGCCGTCCTCGGCCACCAAAGGCGCGGCGAGACGCGCGATGCGCTCATAGGCACGCAGGCCCTTTTCCAACGCGGCTTTGGCCGGGGCGAACGCGGGCGGATCACAGATCACCAGCTCGAACTTGGCCTCTTCTTCTTTCATGGCTTCCAGCTGGGCAAAGGCATCGCCTTGACGCGCCTCGAACCGGTCGGTCGCGCCCATGCGCGCCGCACCTTCGGCGGCCAGCGCCAATGCCGGGGCAGAGCCGTCGACACAGATCGCCTTTGCCGCGCCACCCGCCAGCGCCGCCAGACCAAAGCCGCCAACATGGCTGAACATATCCAGCACAGACGCATCTTTCGCCAGTTTCGAGACAAAAGCATGGTTGTCGCGCTGGTCAAAGAACAGGCCGGTCTTTTGCCCGCCGGTCAGATCCGCCATGTAAATCGCGGCGTTCATTTCCACCGGCACGGCCTCGTCCGGCGCAGAGCCACGCAGCACTGCATCGGCATCATCCATCCCTTCGAGTGTACGCCCACGCCCGCCGGAATTTTTCAGCACATTCGTGACGCCCGTCACCTGCACCAAAGCGTCCGTCAGCATGTCCAGATGCGACTCAACCCATGCCGCGTTGGGCTGGATCACGCAGGTATCGCCAAAGCGATCGACGATCAGACCCGGCAGACCGTCGCCCTCGGCATGAACCAAACGGTAGTAAGGCGCATCATAAGCCCGTTCGCGCAGCGACAGCGCCTTGCTCAGGCGAATGGTGAACCAGTCAGCGTCAATGACGGCTTCCGGATCACGGTCGAGCATCCGCGCCACGATGCGGCTGGCAGTGTTGACCGCGACAGTGCCCAGCGGCGTGTGGTCGTTGTCTTCGAGCGTGGCGATGGTGCCGGGCGCGATGGCCTTGGACCGGCGGTCCATCACCAATTCATTGTCGAACACCCACGGCGAACCATGGCGGATCGCACGGGCGTTCGCCTTGGGCTTCAGTCGCAGAATGGGGCGGGCACCAACAGGTGAGGCGGAGGCTGTCATACCCCTCGCCTTACCCCGCTTTCTGCCGAGATAAAAGCGTCTCTGAACGTCTCTTTGAGGCGCTTTTGCAGAAGGTGGGATCCGTCAGTGGAATGGGTCGGGCCAATGTCTTTGCATGCCCAGCCAACAGGCCGCGCCGGAATCCGAATCTCGCAACCTAAGATACTATCCAGCGCGGCCTTCACGTCCGGCACCGTTGCGAACATCACCGCCGCATCCATGGATACTGGAGCTGGATGCATCTCGAGGAAGGCTGCTAAGGTGTCTCTACGGCGGCAAAGGCGCGAGTGTCAGCCGCCCATCTGCTCAATGGGCGCCGTCCGACCTACCGGCGACACAACCGGACAGGGCCGGCATCATCACGGCCCTGTCCTCGTGCTAACGTTCTGATCCGATGCCCGGACAACAAGCTGCAACCCCTTCAATCGCTTCTGTGTCGGGCGCGATAACGACAAAAGCAGGAAAGTTCTCACACGTCGGCATCCTTGGCCGCGCCAAGAGACGCCTTTACTGTTAGCGGTAACGGGGTTATGTTTCGCTCAAACCGGATACGGAGGCTTCGCATGACCCTCAACGACACCATTGCCCGCGTCACAGCGCGGATCGAGGACAGGTCCGCCGAGATGCGCGCCACCTATCTCGACCGCATGGCTCGCGCCGCCGACGAAGGGCCGCGCCGCGCGCATCTGACCTGCGGAAATCAGGCCCACGCCTACGCTGCCATGGGCGCTGACAAAGACAGCCTTGCAACCGAGCGCGCGCCCAACATCGGCATCATCACCGCTTACAACGATATGCTCTCGGCGCACCAGCCGTTCGAGCGTTTCCCCGATCTGATCCGAACCGCGGCCCGCAACAACGGCGCCACGGCACAGGTCGCAGGCGGGGTTCCGGCCATGTGTGACGGTGTCACCCAAGGTCAGGTCGGCATGGAGCTGTCGCTGTTTTCCCGAGACGTCATCGCGCTGGCAGCCGGGATCGGCCTCAGCCACAACGTCTTTGACGCCGCCGTTTACCTTGGCGTCTGTGACAAGATCGTTCCCGGCCTGATCATCGCCGCTGCGACGTTCGGTTATATTCCCGGCATTTTCCTGCCCGCAGGCCCCATGCCATCCGGCATTCCCAACGACGAAAAGGCCAAGGTCCGCCAGCAGTTCGCCGAAGGCCACATCGGTCGCGACGAGCTGATGAAAGCCGAAATGGCGTCCTACCATGCCGCAGGCACCTGCACGTTTTACGGCACTGCGAACACCAACCAGATGCTGATGGAATTCATGGGGCTGCATCTGCCCGGCACCTCGTTTGTGCAGCCGAACACCCCGCTACGCGATGCGCTGACCGACGCAGGGACAAAACGCGCGCTCGAGATCACCGCTCTTGGCAATGATTACCGTCCTGTCTGTGACGTGCTCGATGCCAAGGCTTTCGTGAACGGCATCGTTGGATTGATGGCGACCGGCGGCTCCACAAACCTCGTGCTGCACCTGCCTGCCATGGCCCGCGCCGCTGGCATCGCGTTGGAGGTCGAGGATTTCAACGACATTTCCGCCGTCACGCCGTTGATGGCCAAGGTGTACCCAAACGGTCTGGCCGATGTGAATCACTTCCACGCGGCGGGAGGTTTGCAATATATGATCGGCTCGCTGCTCGATGCGGGCCTGCTGCATGACGACGTGAAAACCGTGGTCGGCGAAGGTCTGTCTCCCTATGCCCAGGAACCCGTTCTGGCAGACGGCAAGCTCACGTGGCGCGACGGCCCGAAGGAGTCGCAAAACGACAGGATCCTGCGTCCGGCGTCCGATCCGTTCCAGGCCTCCGGCGGCCTCAAAGAACTGACCGGCAACCTCGGCACGGGGATGATCAAGGTCTCCGCCGTCGCACCGGAACGCCATGTGATCGAAGCCAAAGCGCGCGTTTTCCAGGATCAGGAGTCGGTCAAGACAGCCTTCAAGAACGGCGAAATCACCGAAGACACGATCTTTGTGGTCCGCTTTCAGGGACCCAAGTCCAACGGCATGCCCGAACTGCACGGGCTGACCCCCACGCTGGCAGTGCTTCAGGACCGCGGGCTCAAAGTCGCGCTCGTCACGGATGGCCGTATGTCCGGCGCATCAGGCAAAGTCCCCGCCGCCATCCACGTCTCGCCAGAGGCCGCCAATGGCGGGCCCTTGGCGCGCGTCCGGGACGGCGACATACTTCGGCTTGACGCCACAAGCGGGACACTTGACTGTCTGGCCGAAGACTTTGACCAGCGCACGCCTGCGACCGCCGATCTGACGGGAAATGGCCATGGTGTGGGCCGCGAACTCTTTGCAGCTTTCCGTGAAAATGTTGGCCTTGCCTCCAACGGCGCTGCCGTGGTGGTCTGAGCCTCCCCCGATCCTCTGCTTGAAAATACTCGAAAAGGACCCGCCCATGACGCCCCAAGACGCCAGCATCGAAAGCGAAAGACTATGTCGCCTCGCCCCGGTCATTCCGGTTCTCGTGATTGACGACGCGGCTCAGGCACGCGGTCTGGCGGAGGCGCTGGTAAAGGGCGGGCTGCCGGTACTCGAAGTCACGCTGCGCACGCCTGCCGCGCTCGACGCGATCGCCGAGATGGCAAAGGTTGAGGGCGGCATCGTCGGCGCGGGCACCCTGCTGACGCCTGATGATGTAAAACGCGCAGTGGATGCCGGCGCAAAATTCGGCGTCTCACCCGGTGCCACAGACACGATCCTCGACGCCTGCGAAGCGGCCGATCTGCCGTTGCTGCCCGGTGCCACAACCTCGTCCGAAGTCATGCGTCTGCTGGAGCGCGGCTACACCGTGCAAAAGTTCTTTCCGGCGGAGGCCAACGGCGGCGCACCGGCCCTGAAGGCCATTGGCGCTCCGATCCCGCAGGTGAAATTCTGTCCGACCGGCGGCGTCTCCATGAAAAACGTGAACGATTACCTGAGCCTGTCCAACGTCATGTGCTGCGGTGGCTCCTGGGTCGCGCCGAAGGACATGGTGGCCAAAGGCGACTGGGCCGGGATCGAGGCACTGGCCCGCGAAGCCGCCGCTCTGCCCCTTACCTGATATATCATCGCACCAACTACCAGACGCGCGCCTAAAATCGGCGCGCGTTTCCCGTTTATCACCTGACTTTTCAAAAGATCAGTCTCGCGGACGCGACCGCCATCCGCCACGCCGCTTTGGCTTTGTCATGCCTTCGAGACCTTCGCGCAGCACCTGCGTCATCGGATGCCCTTCGTCGCCGTAACGCTCCAAAAGCACTTCGATCAGGACCTTGGTGTCTGCATCCACCGGCACCGACAGCGCCCAGTCGAGAAAAATGGACCGGCATTCGCCCAGCGTGATACCATCAATGCGGTAGGATTCCCGAACCAGCCCCTTGGGGTCTGCGTCGCTCATGTCTGTTTCCCTTCCGGCAAGGCCGCGTCAATGCTCGCCGCAGCGGCGCTCGCGTGATCCTGCAATGCTTCACGCATCTGGTCCATGTCGTCTTGTCCCAACAGGCGCAACAAAAAGGAACACCCGCCGCCGCCAAGGTCCTCGGGCTCCAGGGGTTTCTCGCTCACCAACTGTGCGCCGATCTGTAGCGCCCAGGCCAGTTCATACGCCGCCACCAAAGCCGCACTGTCCAGCCAATCGCAACCGTGCAAAGCGCGCGGCGTCTGCCGCACGGCCTTGCCCGACAAAAGCGACGCGGCCTGCGCCATCAGGTCAATCTCCTGCATTTTTCCCGGCCCGATCTTGGCACTCCACGGGCCACCCGTTCCCTTGGCCGCGCGAATACGGCTGAGCATTTCGGCCACGGCCGTGAGAACCTCTTCCTTGTCGCGCGGTGCCGACAGGATCTCGCGGCGGAACGCCTCGACATCCTCTGCCAGGTCGCCCGGACCCGCAACAACGCGCGCCCGCGTCAAAGCGAGGTGCTCCCAGGTCCATGCTTCTTCGCGCTGATAGCGCTTGAACGCGGTGAGCGACGTCGCCACCGGTCCCTGTTTGCCGGAGGGCCGCAGACGCATGTCCACCTCGTACAGCCGCCCCTCTGCCATGGGCGCGCTCATCGCCGTCACCAAGGCTTGCGTGAGCCGTGCGTAATACGTGCGCGCGGGCAACGGTCGCCGCCCGTCCGAGTTTTCTACATCAAGCGGGTCGTAGATCACGATGATATCGAGGTCAGACCGCGCGTGCAGCCGCTGCGCTCCCAGCGATCCCATGCCCACAACCACCGCACCGCGTCCCGGCGGTGTGCCATGTTTGCGCGCAAATTCCGCCTGAACCTCGGGCCAAAGGGCCGCCAGCACCGCCTCCGCCAGATCGGCATAGGCCTTTCCCGCCTCCTGCGGCCCCATCATGCCGCGCAGCAGCTGCACCCCAATACAGAAGTGCCACTCCTTGGCCCACCGACGCGACCGATCCAGCCGCGCCTCGTAATCGGCCTCGCGGGACAACGTTTCGGCCAGCTCGCCGCTCAACGCCGCGCGACCCGGCCACGGACTGAAGAAATCGCCGCCGATCACGGCATCGAAAACGCTGGAATTGCGCGCCAGATGTCGCGCCAGATCGGGCGAGGTGCCCACGATGTCCACCAGCAAATCCATCAACTGAGGATTGGCCTCGAACAGGGAAAACAATTGCACCCCGGCCGGCAACCCCTTGAGAAACCCGTCGAATGCCAGCAACGCCTCATCCGGGCGCGCGGTTTCTGCCAGCCGCCGAAGGATCTCCGGGCGCAGACGTTTCCACAAGGCGCGCGCCCTGTCGGACCGCATGCAAGGATATGTGGTCCATCGGCTGACCACTGGATTGTCCTCGAAGTGCTCCGGCACCTCACAGGGCGTTCCAGACCCGGGCGCGAAGAACCCCTCGGTCAGGTCATGCACCTCGGACAGGCGTTCAATCAGGTCCGCCTCCATGTCATCGCGCGCGACGCCCATGAGGCAGGCCAGCCGCTCCATCCCCTCGGATGAATTCGGCAAGTCATGGGTCTGCGCATCCCCCACCATCTGCACACGGTGTTCCACTTCGCGGTGGGCCCTGTAATGGTCGGTAAGCGTGCGCGCCACGTCAGGCGGTATCCACCCCTTGTCGGCCAAAGCCGCCAGTCCTGGCACCGTGCCGCGCAGCCGCAGGTCCGGATCGCGCCCCCCGGCAATCAGCTGACGCGTCTGGGTGAAGAACTCGATCTCCCGAATGCCACCACGCCCGAGCTTCATGTTATGCCCCGGAAGGGTGATCGCGCCGTGAAAGCCCTTATGCTCGCGGATGCGCAGGCGCATATCATGGGCATCCTGAATGGCGGCAAAATCCAGATGTTTGCGCCAGACAAAGGGTGTGATCGTCTCAAGGAACCGCGCGCCCGCGGCCACATCGCCGGAAGACGCCCGTGCCTTGATGAAGGCCGCGCGCTCCCACGTGCGCCCAAAGCTTTCGTAATAGCGCTCTGCCGCCTCCATGGCGATGCAGACCGGCGTGACTGACGGGTCGGGCCGCAACCGCAGGTCCGTGCGGAATACGTAGCCTTCGCCGGTCAGATCGTTGAGCATCGCCGACGCCTTGCGCGTTGCCCGAACCAGCGCGGAGCGGACCTCGTGGTAATCATCAGGATCGTAGCGCGTCTCATCGAATAGCATGATGATGTCGATGTCAGAAGAATAATTCAGCTCCCCTGCACCCATCTTGCCCATGGCCAGCGCCACCATGCCAGCGCACTCCTGCACGTCATCCTCGGTCATGCCGGGCAGCTTGCCGCGCTTGATCTCATGACCAACGGTGGCCCGCATGGCCAGTGTGGTCGCCAGATCAGCCAGCGCCGTCAGCGCCTCCGTCACTTGTTCCAACGGCCAGGCGCCGGACAGATCACACAGCGCCGTCAGCAGCGCGACACGCCTCTTGGCCTGACGCAAGGCCGATGGCAGTTGATCCGCCGCGACCTCCGGCAAGGTGTTCAACAGCGTGGAGAACGCTTTTTCCGGGTCGGGGATCGCCCCTTCGAGCCAGTCGGCTTCGCGTTGGATCAATCCGTTCAGATAGGGGCTGGAGCCACCGGTCCCTTGGATCAGCTCGGCCAGCGCACCGCTGGCCCATGGCGTGGTGGACAGTGCCTCGGCCCCGCGATCGGGGTCAAAGGCACGCGGCAGTCGGGTGATGCGTTTGCTTAAATCCATAGCGGCAAATGGACATGCCCGCCCGCCCTTGGCAAGCCCCGGCTGCCCTGCGACAACCCTTCTGCCGCAAAGAATTGTCTGCAAAAGGTGAGCCATGTCCAAAAGTCTCAAACGTGTCCGCGCTGCTATAGAGGCCGCCAGCCTAGCCTCTGATATCCGCGAAGTCGACAAGGCCCGCACTGCACAGGAGGCCGCCGACACCGTCGGGTGTCACCTTGATCAGATCGCCAAATCCATCATCTTTCGCGCGGAAACATCGGGCGAGGCGGTGCTGTTCCTGACCGCTGGCGGCAATCGGGTCAGTGCCGAAAAGGCCGCCATGGTGGCGGGTGAGCCGCTGGGCAAGGCCGACGCGGCGCTGATCCGGGCACAAACGGGTTTTGCCATCGGAGGTGTCTCGCCATTGGGACACCTGAACCCGATCCGCGCGTGGCTGGACCCGCGCTTGCTGGAGTTCGAGGTGGTCTGGGCCGCCGCAGGTACACCGCGCCACCTGTTTGACATGCCGCCGACAGTGCTGATGACTTTGACCGGTGCGCAGACTGCCGATTTCACCGAATAGAGCGCAAATTCGCCTCCGCCCACTTGCTGAGGCGCAATTTACCTGTTGGTTTTCATATAAGCCATCAGTTTTCGAGGCCTCAATATCCCGTCTTACCCATTGGTACTAAATGCTTTTTAACTTAAACCGACGGCTAATGTAAAAAACATTCACATCATCACTTGAAAGACCGCCGGACAATCCCGATCTCCTATAATGTGAAACGCATTCACATTGAAACACAAACGGAGACACACATGACCACCGCCGCATATCAGTCCACTCTGCCCGCCAACGCCGGCTGGCTCACCCGGACCGAGGCTTGGCTGGATCACAAGGGCAAAGCTGCCTGGATCGCGGCCATGGTACTTGGGTTCATTATTTTCTGGCCCGTGGGCGCTGCCCTTCTGGCATATATGATCTGGAGTAAACGCATGTTTGGCAAAGGCTGCAATCGCACCGCACGCACCCCCAGTCGTCACACCGCCTGGTCGGCGATGAAACCTTCTGGCAACAGCGCCTTTGACGCCTACAAGGCCGATACGCTGCAGCGCCTTCAAAACGAGCAGGAAGCCTTTGAGGCCTTCCTGGAGCGTCTGCGCGAAGCCAAGGACAAAACCGAATTCGACCAGTTCATGGAGGACCGCGAAAAGCGCGCCGCCGAGATGGCAAAAGACACAGAAGCTGCCTAAATTGACTTGACGGGTGGGGCTGATGACGGCCCTGCCCCCACGCCTGATCCGAGGGACATAATCATGTACTACGAACCCACCAGCCATTTGCCCGACCCAGAGCGACAGGCCGGGTTCTACGAAGGCGTCACCGCAAAGCGCGGCGTCGCATGGGTGGCCGATATCATTCTCATCGGCATTGTGACCGCCGTCATCAGCACCGTTACGATTGTCGGGTTGTTTTTCATCCCCGTTATCTGGCTGGTGGTTGGTTTTCTCTATCGCTGGATGACGATCTCTGGTGGGTCTGCCACGTGGGGGATGCGCCTGATGGCGATTGAGCTGCGCGACGCCGAAGGGATGCGGCTCAGCCCGGTTCAGGCCATGCTGCATGTCCTCGGCTATATGGTCGCCATGTCCATGGTGATTGTTCAGATCGGATCGGTGATCTTGATGTTCGTCGATGAGCGTGGCCGCGGGCTGACCGATATGGTGCTGGGCACCGTCATGCTGAATCGTCGCGCTTGAGCTTTGGAACTCTCTAAAAACCGCTGCGTTGGTCCGGCAGCCGTTAACTCTATGTACAGAAAGGCCCCCATCACGGGGCCTTCTGGCGTTCAGAGGGGTTGGCGGCGCACCGCTTCGTTGTTACCGTTTCGTTAAACAGGTTCGGATAAGCCAAGACCATGCGCCATTCGCTGCCCCTCGCTCCGCAGTTCTATGTCACAGCTCCACAGCCCTGCCCCTACTTGGATGGCCGGATGGAGCGGAAATTGTTCACCGCTCTGCAAGGCGATACCGCGCAGAAACTGAACGATTCCCTCTCCAAACAGGGGTTTCGCCGGTCACAGAACGTGCTTTACCGCCCGTCGTGCGCGGAGTGCTCTGCCTGCATGTCGGCGCGCATCGACGTGTGCAAATTCGTGGCGACGCGCTCGCAAAAACGCACCCTGAAGAAAAACACCCATCTGGAACGGCGCGCGACCTCTCCCTGGGCGACGGAAGAGCAGTACAACCTTTTCCGCCGCTATCTGGACACCCGCCATGCGGATGGCGGCATGGCGGATATGGATGTGTTCGAATTCGCGGCCATGGTCGAAGAAACGCCGATCCGGTCCCGCGTCGTCGAGTATCTCGACCGTGAAAGCGGCGCGCTGATCGCCACCTGCCTGACGGATATGCTCGATGACGGGCTGTCGATGGTGTATTCGTTCTACGATCCTGAACATCAGAAAAACTCTCTGGGCACCTGGATGATCCTTGACCACATCGCCATCGCGCAGGAAACCGGCCTGCCCTATGTTTACCTTGGTTACTGGGTGCCCGGATCGGAAAAGATGGGGTACAAGGCGCAGTTCTCCGGGCTGGAAATCTATCATCGCGGTCAATGGCAGGCGTTGGACAAACCCGAAGATTTCGAGGAAGACACGCACCCTCTGTCCACTGCGCCCATTGCCGAACAGGTTGCCAATATCTCCATCCCCAACAGTCGCAGCTGACATCTGGCAAATGGCGCTTTGTCCCGATGAAGTAGCAACTGCCGCCATTCGGAAAACGACACTGCGGACCGCGCAACTCATTCGCAGATAGGTGTTGGTGGCGGTTGTCATCAACCTTCCTGGATGAGCAGCTGACCACAGTTCGGGACCGTGACAAATCGTCCGTTGAGCCATGCGCAGTCAGGGGGCCTTCATCCACCTGCGAACGCTGTAACGTGGCTCGCTATAATCGTGCCCCCTCCGGCGAGGTTTGCCCGTCTCCCCGAAACGGCTGACTGCTTGCCTGCGTTTCGAGGGCGCGGACACCCAAGCGCAGGACAAATTGCAGCGGCGCTGTCCCGGTCATAATCGCGCCGCGCTAAACGGCTTTCCCCAAACGCATAGGAACCCTGGCCATGACAGTGGCCAAGATGCGAAAAGGGCGCGCCCTATGGCACGCCCTCCTCATCCGCAACTGCGCCTTGTCTCAGCCGCCAAGAAGATTCGGCACGATGGTTACAATTCCCGGGAACAGCGCAAGCAACAGCAGCCCGAACACCTGGATCAACACGAATGGGATCACGCCGCGATAGATGTGGCCAGTGGTAACCTCCTTGGGCGCAACGCCGCGCAGGTAGAACAGCGCGAAACCAAAGGGCGGTGTCAGGAAAGACGTTTGCAGGTTCACCGCGATCATGATCGTCACCCACTTCGGGTCAAAATGCGCCCCGTAGATCACCGGCCCGACGATGGGCACCACGATGTAGATGATCTCAAGGAAATCCAGCACGAAACCCAGAACAAACAGCACGATCATCACGATGATGAACACCGTCCAGACATTGTCAAAGCTGCGCAGGAAGTCCTGAATGTAGTGCTCCCCCCCAAACGAAATCACCACCAGGTTCAAAAGCTGCGAGGCGATCAGGATGGTGAACACCATCGAGGTCACCTTGGCTGTCTCCCGCACCGCTGGTGTCAGAACACCGGCCTTGAACAAGACCCAGCAGCTGAACAGCAACCCAAACAGCGCATAAAGCCACAGGGCATTGGCAAAGAAGAAGGCAATCCAGCTTTCTGCGCTGACGCTCTCTGTATTGATGCGCAGGTCAAAGTTCACGCCCACCAGGATCAGCAGCACCACGGCCAACGTGGACCACAAGATCACCTTGGGCGAGCGGTCCTCTTCGGCCAATCTGCGATACGCTGCCAGCATGATCGCCCCCGCCGCACCCAGTGCCGCAGCAGGCGTCGGGTTGGTGATGCCGCCAAGGATGGACCCAAGCACAGCAACAATCAGGATCAGCGGTGGGAAGACGACGCGCAACAGTTCGTTCCTAGACAGGATGCCCATGGCAAAGATGACGCCATAGAGCGTGATCGCCCATGGAATCAGCATCGCGATCACGGTTGCCCCGGAGGACGTGGTCGGCGCAATGAACAGCCAATCAACCAGCAGCCCGAGCACCAGACCAGCGGCACCGATCTGCAACCGACGCGGATTGGCCGACGGTGACACCCCCCGCGCAAAGGCCAGGATCAGGCCAAAGATCACCGTCAACGTGGCAATTCCCAGACCAATCGGCGCAGCGACGGCGATTTTTGCGGTGCGGAGCGCTTCGATCTGCTCGGCGCTGCGCGCAACGCTTTGCTGAACGCCGCCGGACGCTTCGATCGCCGCCTGCTCTGCAACGGCGGCATCCCACGCGATTTGCCCGTGGAGCTCGATCATCGACTCCTGACACTGCGGCGACACCTGAGTGCGCAATGAGGCAGACTCGCTTTGATCGGAAAAGCTGGAAACGTCGGTTGCCTGTGTGCCCACCAGACCAATCTGGCCCAGCAGGACCGCAACCACGATCAGCGCGACCGGAACCCCTAGCAACCATGTGAACGCTTCGCCCCGCGTTACAGGCTCGCTTGTCGAGGTGCCCAATTCCACGGCTGGTGCTTTTTCAGGGTTCAGCATCGCGTAGCCAAACGCGTAGGCCGCATAAAGCCCCGCCAACAGGATGCCCGGCACCAGCGCCGCCTGGAACAGCGTCCCGACAGAGACCACCGCCGGTTTTCCCAGGTAGGTCAGCGCATCTGTACAACCCGCCAGAACAGCACGCTCTTCCTGAGCTGCCGAATACAAATCCCCCGCCAGGGTGCCCAGCAGAACGATCACGATGGACGGCGGAATGATCTGCCCCAAGGTTCCGGACGCCGCAATCACACCTGTGGCCAGTTCCGGCGAATAGTTGTTGCGCAGCATGGTGGGCAAAGCCAACAGACCCATTGTCACCACGGTCGCGCCCACGATCCCGGTCGAAGCAGCAAGGAAAGCACCGACCACAACGATGGACACGGCCAGACCGCCAGGCAGCGGGCCAAAGACCCGGGCCATCGTGGTCAGCAGATCGTTCGCGATCTTTGAGCGTTCCAGCACGATCCCCATCAAGACGAACATCAGAACCGCCAGCAGCGTCTCGATGCTTTGGCCCGCAATGACGCGCTCGTTGATGCGATTCACGATGAATGACAGGTTGCGGTCCATGGCGTATTCCCAGCCACGCGGGAAAAGCGCCTGATCAAGGCGCGGCAGGTCCGGGTAGCGAAAGACCGAAATGGCCTTTTCCGGAACGCCGCCGGCGATCAGCGCGCTGTAGGCATCCGACGATTGGTCGATGGCCTGATGGATCAGCAAACCCGCGCTGTCGAGCGCGGCAATGATGCCAAAGGAAATGATCCCGGCGCCGCCAATGGCAAACGCCACAGGAAAACCCGAAAGGATCGCGGAAAAAAGCGTGAGAAAGACGATAATCAGGCCGATCTCGACGCCATCAAGTCCAAACAACATCTGTGTCAGCCTTTCAGAATTCTGCGTGGTCGTAGGGCTCTTCGCCCTGTTCCAGCACGTCTTGGTCGAGGTGCTTTCCCTCGCTCGTAGGCCCTTCTTTCCATTCAAGGAACGAGCGGTAGAAGAACGCCCAGGCCTGAATGAAGATCAGGGCAATCATGAGCACCATGAGCATCTTGAACAGGAAGTAGCCGTTAAAGCCGTTGGGCGAAAAACCGATGGTCTCGACGTTCCAGCGCAAGGCGCGCGCCTTCATCACCAGACGGTCAAGTTCTTCGGAGGCGGACGGGTTCGGTACAATCAGCGACCGCCACATAAAGAACCATGTGTACATCCAGATCAGCACCGCCATCGGCACCATGAATATCATCGCGCCAATCATGTCGATCACCCGCTTGGCACGGAAGGAGATGGCGGAATACACCAGATCGACCCGCACATGCCCGCCTTGGATAAAGGTGTAGGTCAGGCAGAGCGTCACCACCATGGCATTGAAGAGCTTCAGCTCTTCGGCATACCAAGAGATGTCGAACTGCAACGGCAGACCAAATCCGAACACGATATCCGGCCGGGTAAAGATCCGCTGCATGAAGACGATGATCACCTGCTGCACCACCATCAGCAAACCGGCCCAGGCAAAGAAGCGCCCGATGGTGTTGCCGATGAATTCCAACCCCACAACGACTCCCCACAGGAACCGGTTCGACCAGATCCCGATCAGGAAGATGACAAGAAACGCGGTAAAGCAGATGAAGAAGAATTCCGACGACGCGCCATAATAGATGAAGGTCATCAGCGATTGCTTCGCCTCGGTAGAGCCGTCCCAGGCGATCCACTGAAACGCGTTGACCATGGGCGTCTCGCCCTCGGCCAATGTGGGCTGCCAGCCCGTAACGGCCGTGAACAGCCCGACAAGGGCCATCCAGATCCCCTGCAGGATGTGTACGATCGCCATGACCATCTCGGTCGCAATCCACACGATCAGGTTCTGCGAGCCTGTCTCGTCCATGTTTTCCCCCGCTTATGCCGGTTGCCCCGTTCGCATTGTTCGTGGTGAGTGCTTGCCCTGTCCCTAAAGGTCGCCAAGGCTCACCTCACGGCGAAAAGGCCCCCACCTTGGGGGCCTTCCATATGTTTAGATCAAGATTACTGACCCAGAACGCGGACGCGCTGCTCAACGTAGAAGTTGTCCGACTTGTTGATCCACGAGGCAGAGTTCGCCAGAGACTCCTCAAAGGAGGTGCGGATCTTGGCGAAGAGCTCGTCATTCATGTTCTCGTCCATGACCTCCTTGGAGGCCGCGCCGAATGCGTCCCACACATCGTCGGAGAACTGCAGCGTCTTGACGCCTTGGCTTTGCAGGCGGGCCAGCGCGGCACCGTTGTTGGCCAGCGTTTCGGCCAGCTGGTAGTGGGTGGTCGCCATGGAGGCGTAGCGCATGATCGCCTGCTGCTGCGGCGTCAGGTCATTCCAGACATCAAGGTTGACGTTCGCGGACAGCGCAGAGCCCGGCTCGTGGAAACCGGCGGTGTAATAGATCTTCGCCACTTCCTGAAAGCCCGCGCGTTCATCGGCCATCGGGCCAACCCACTCCAGACCGTCCAGCGCGCCCGAGGACAGCGCCTGATACAGCTCCCCGCCGGGAATGTTCTGAACCGACGCGCCGAGTTTGCCCAAAACCTGACCACCAAGCCCCGGCATCCGGAATTTCAGGCCGTTGAAGTCATCAGCGGACTTGATCTCGTTGCGGAACCACCCCCCGGACTGGGAGCCGGAGTTGCCCGCATTCAGGCCCTTCATGTTGAAGATCATGCCCAGTTCGTCATGCAGTTCTTCGCCGCCGCCGTGGTAGTACCAGTTTGTCACTTCCTGCGCGGTGCCGCCGAACGGAACGGCCGTAAAGAACGCATAGCCAGGGTGCTGACCAACGAAGTAGTAGTCGGCGGAATGGTACATGTCAGCCTGGCCAGAGGACACGGCGTCAAAGACTTCCAGCGCGCCCACCAGCTCGCCCGGGGCTTTTTTATCGATGGTCAGATTGCCATCGGACATCTCGGACACCATCTGCTCCAGATAGGTCGCGGCGTCATCGAGAACGGCGAAGCCGCGCGGCCACGAGGTGACCATGGTCAAAGTACGTTTGCCCTGCGCGTAGGCGGGCGCCGCCAGAGTGGAGGCAGCAGCAGCACCCGCGCCAACAGTCGAGGCGCGCAGGAAAGAACGACGATCCATATGGAATCCTCCCAGATTCGTTAACTTGCGCAAAGCTCCCCACCTTGCGCGGTTCCTTGAAAGTCCGGGAACCGTAGAAAACGTGTCCGACCATGGGAATACCCACTGCTACGGAGACGGAGCGCTTTTTTGACCGAAATATAGATGAAAAAATGTTTTGAGCGTGTATTCCGCCCTAGGAACTCTTCTTAAGGCGTGCAGCCATGCTGTCTTGCGCCATTTCTGCGGTGACCCAATCCAACAGCGACCGGACCTCGGGTCGTGTCAGTTTCTGAGCCGGGCCGCACAGGCGATAGCTTTCCCCACTGCGCAGCGCCCCCGGTTCGACCCGTTCCAACTGTCCTGTCTCTATCATATGTCGGACGGACCGCATTTCGGCCAGGGCGACGCCCTGCCCGGTCAGCGCGCCGGTCAGCGCCGCTTCGGGGTCGCCCAGCCGCAAACCGCCAAGCTGCGCCGGACGTCCCAGCTTCAGCACGCCTTCGATAAAAGCAGGCCAAAGATCACGATGATCGTGCAACAGATGCACCCCCGCAAAACCGCGCCCCTGGGCCAGAACACCGGGTTTGGCCACGGCGACGATCTCTGACGGGAACAGCGCCGCGCCTATCGGCACCAGACCGGCAGGCGGCTCTCCGGCGGTCAGCACCAGATCCGCCTCCGCGTCCTCAAGGGTTGTGACTTCGAGGGTCAGACCCGGCTGGGCCGCCAGCAGCAGATCGCGGCGCGGGTCCAGCCACCCCACCGCAAGGTCACCGGGTATCGCCAGCCGCACCGGCAGGTCCTCTTCATGCAAAGACGCCACCGCATCTTCCATGTGTTCAAAGGCCCGCTGCATCCGCGCATGCATCCGCCATCCCGAGCGGGTCAGCCGCACGCCGCGTGGATGGCGCTCGAACAGCTCCGTACGGAGCTTTTCTTCCAACCCGCGCACGTGTTGCCCGACGGCCCCCTGAGATACACCAATCTCTTCGGCGGCTGCCCGAAAACTGCCCAGACGCCCTGCTGCCTCAAATGCGCGCAGGCCGTTTAATGGCAGGTGTTCCAGTCCGGTCAGCATCGGGCGTTCTCGCAAAAGCGTCATGGTCCTTGCTACAGGCTACAGCAGATGGCGTTCATGCAGCAACATCAACACGGTATTCACAAGACGATAGCACAGCTACTGGCTGCGTCCCGCATTTTAACAATGCAAACACCCTCTTTCGCCGCGGCCGGCAACCTGATTTGATGTCCCGATGTCGCGCTTTCACCGCCTGTGGCTCACCTATGGCCAGAAAATGTTCCTGCTCGCCTCACTGCCGCTGATCCTGGCGGTGACGGCCATTGCGTTGCTCGTGGCCTTTCAGGCCCGCAGTTTGGCGGAACGGGAAATTCGCGGGCTGGAAACGCAATTGATCGAGGCCAAGAAACGAGAGCTGCGCAATTACGTCACGCAGGCGCGCAACGGGTTTTATTTCATCTACGGCTCCGCCGGGCCGGACAACGAGGCCGCCAAAGAGCGGGTCATGCAGATCCTGTCAGCGATGATCTATGGCGAAGACGGGTTCTTCTTTGTGTATGATTATGACGGTGTGAATCTCGTCTCTCCTCGGCAGACCGAGCTTATCAACACCAATCAATGGGACCGCACGGACAGCGAGGGGACGCGCGTCGTCCAGGACTTCATCGCCACCGCGCGCGAGGGTGCGGGCTACGTCGAACATCTCTGGCCCAAACCCACCACCGGCGAAGAGGCCCGGATGATCACCTATGTGACCTCATTCCCTTCGTGGCGATGGGCCGTCGGCACCGGGGTCTTCATCGACGATGTGCTGCGCACCGTCGCCGCCACCCGGGCCGAGACTGAGACCCGCGTGCGCCGCACTTTCTTGTGGATCGGCGCAATTGCCCTGGGTTCGCTGCTGCTGGTGTTCCTGTCCGGACTTGTCATCAATATCCGGGAACGACGGCTGGCAGATGCCAAGCTGAAAGAGCTGACCCAGCGTGTGCTGGACGCCCAGGAGGAAGAGCGCGGGCGCGTTGCCCGCGAGCTGCACGACGGCATCAGCCAATTGCTTGTCGGAATAAAATACGCCCTCGACATCGCCCGGCGGAGACTGGCAAGCGGCGATCCCCGGGCGCAGGATACGCTGGACTCCGGGGTCACCAATCTTGCGACCGCCATTCAGGAGGTCCGCCGCATCTCGCGCGATTTGCGGCCCGGCATCCTGGACGACCTTGGCCTTGGGCCCGCGTTAAAGGCGCTGACCGACGACTTTCGCACACGCACGGGCATCGACACGCAGTTCGAGACGGTCGTCTTCAGCAACCGCCTGAGCCAGGAGGCGAAAATCGCGCTGTACCGCATTGCCCAGGAAGCGCTGACCAATGTGGAACGGCATGCCGGTGCCACGGAGGTCCGCCTTGACCTGCGCGGCCATCGCAGTGGCGCGACCATGTGGATCGCCGACAACGGATGCGGCCTTGATGACCGCGCGCGTCCGCTCAAGGGGATTGGCCTGCGAAACATGCAGGAGCGTATTGATCAACTCGGCGGCACGCTGCGTGTGCATTCCACAAGGACGGGAACCGTGGTAGAAGCTCAGGTTCCCTTGACCCAACTGTTGCCGCCCGAGTAAGAGACCCCCAGCAAAAAGAGGCATCCGGCATGCGCATCCGCGTCGTGATCGTAGACGATCACCCCCTCGTGGCCGAAGGCATCGAGGCACTGCTCGAAAGCTACGACGACATAGAAGTCGCGGCCACGTTGGGCGACGGGCAGACCATGATTGACCGGCTGTCCGACCTGGATCCGGACGTGATCCTGATGGACCTCAACATGCCGGGATTGGGCGGGTTGTCCGCCACGGAAATGATCCTTGAACGCGCGCCAGAGACCCGGATCCTTGTGCTGTCGATGCATGACACGCCTGAATATGTTTCCACCGCGCTTTCGCATGGCGCGCGCGGCTATGTCCTCAAGGACGTGCCGACGGACGAGATCAAGGAAGCCATTGACGCGGTGATGCGCGGCGAGCGTTACCTGTGCACCGGGGCCACCGGTGCGCTGACGCCGATCAATGCAGGGGGCCGTGATCCGCTGACCACCCGCGAACAGACAGTTTTGCTGCAATTGGCGCAAGGCAAGTCCAACAAGGAAGTGGCTCTGGCGCTCAACATCTCGGTCCGGACCGTCGAGACCCACCGCAAGAACATCAAGCGCAAGCTCGATATCTCCACCACCGCCGGCCTGACGCGATACGCCATGGAACACGGCGTGCTGCAAGGCACAGGCGCCAACGTCTGAGCCAGAAAAAAGCGGCTCCCGTTGGAGGGAGCCGCCTGAGGTTCGTGCGCCTTGGTTATCTGAAGATATTAAATATCGATCCCGCTCTGCGCCTCGGCACAGTCGGAGTGAGGGATGTGCAACGCGACTGGAAGCATGCGCAGAGATGCATCCATCTCCTCCGCGATGTCAGGCTCAGCCTTGGGAACACTGCCCAACATCATCGCCGCGCCAATCAGACCAACGAGGGCTGCCGCCTTGCACAGGCTGAAGTCACGGTAAAAGATGTTGCGGACCATGTCGCGTCCTCCTTGGAACCAATTCCACGACGGGTTTGTCCGCCGCTTGGCGACACAGTTGCCCAAAAGAGTTTCGCGATCAATTCACTAAATTGAGCGCAATTGTTGCAATATCGGCACGCGCGACGGTCTACTTCCCTTGGGTCATCGCCAAGCCGCTGAATTCACGCAAAGATTGCATAACGTCAGAAATTGCGGACACCAACTCACCAAATTTGCACACAACCTCTGCGCAGAAACCCGCCGCGCGCCTGCGCACCAATCGGCGCGAAATCGCCGGTGCAAAATTCCATTTCCCAACCCGCTGACGCAACAAATGCAAAATTAATCGCCTTCACAGGCGGATTCCCGTGTTGACCCTTCTCGTTGTCCGACCTAATGTCGCCCGCGCATCAAGGAGCTTTTCGGATGACCATTCTAGTCGTCGTAGTACAGGAACAGCGCATGGGCCGGTAACGGTTTCCCTGAACAGGACCCCATGCGCCCCCGTCACCTGATCGGGGGCTTTTTTATGCGCAACAGCCAAGGCGGGATCGCCCGCCCCAAGTGTCAAGATCGGAGACAGTTATGACACGTCAGATGACCGGAGCGAAAATGGTGGTTCAAGCCCTGCGGGATCAGGGTGTGGACACGGTATTTGGCTACCCGGGCGGTGCCGTACTACCGATTTATGACGAGATCTTTCAGCAAAACGACATTCAGCACATTCTTGTGCGCCACGAACAGGGCGCCGTTCATATGGCAGAGGGCTACGCCCGCTCCACCGGCAAGCCGGGTGTCGTGCTCGTGACCTCCGGCCCCGGCGCGACGAACGCCGTGACGGGCCTGACGGATGCGTTGATGGACTCGATCCCGCTGGTTGTGCTCACTGGCCAGGTGCCAACCTTCATGATCGGCTCTGACGCCTTTCAGGAAGCGGACACCGTCGGCATCACCCGCCCGTGTACAAAGCACAACTGGCTGGTGAAAGAGACCGAGAAGCTGTCGAAAACCATCCACGAGGCGTTTCACGTCGCGACCGCGGGACGTCCCGGTCCAGTTTTGGTGGACATCCCCAAGGATGTGCAGTTCGCCTCCGCCGATTATCAGCCCAAGCCATCCGCCAACACCCGGCACTACCAGCCGCAGGTAAAAGGCGACATGGAGATGATCGAAGACCTCGTCGAGGCCATCGAGACCGCCAAGAAGCCGATCTTCTACACAGGCGGCGGCGTCATAAACTCCGGTCCGGCGGCCTCTCAGCTGCTGCGCGAACTGGTAGAGGCCACGGGCTTTCCGATCACCTCGACTCTCATGGGTCTGGGCGCATATCCCGCGTCGGGCAAGAGCTGGCTCGGGATGCTGGGGATGCACGGTCTTTACGAGGCCAATCTCGCGATGCATGGCTGCGACGTGATGATCAACCTCGGCGCGCGCTTTGACGACCGGATCACCGGCCGTATCGACGCGTTTTCGCCGGACAGCCGCAAGGCACACGTGGACATCGACCCGTCCTCCATCAACAAGGTGGTGAAGACCGACATCCCGATCGTGGGCGACATTGCCCATGTTCTGGAAGACGTTTTGGCGCTTTGGAAATCCCGTGGTCGCAAGATCAACCGCGAGGCGATCTCCAAGTGGTGGAAACAGATCGAAGAGTGGAAGACCGTCGATTGCCTGTCCTACAAAGGCTCCGAGACCGTCATCAAACCGCAGTATGCGCTTCAGCGGCTCGAAGAGCTGACCAAAGGCATGGACCGCTACATCACCACCGAAGTCGGCCAGCACCAGATGTGGGCGGCGCAGTACCTTGGGTTCGAGGACCCGAACCGCTGGATGACCTCCGGGGGCCTCGGCACCATGGGGTACGGCTTCCCCGCCTCCATCGGGGTGCAGCAGGCGCATAAGGACGCGTTGGTCATCAACGTGGCTGGCGAAGCGTCCTGGCTGATGAACATGCAGGAGCTGGGCACGGCCACGCAGTTCAACCTGCCCGTGAAGCAGTTCATCCTGAACAACGAACGTCTCGGCATGGTGCGCCAGTGGCAGCAGCTTTTGCACGGCGAACGCTACTCACAGTCCTGGTCCGAAAGCCTGCCTGATTTCGTCAAGCTGGCCGAGGCCTTTGGCTGCAAGGGGATCAGCATCAGCGATCCGGCGGATCTGGACGACGCGATCATGGACATGATCAAGTATGACGGACCTGTCGTCTTCGACTGTATGGTGGAAAAGCACGAAAACTGCTTCCCGATGATCCCGTCGGGTGCGCCGCACAACAAGATGCTGCTGGGCGACGACAACGCCACCAACGCCATTGCCGGCAAGGGCGCGGTGCTGGTGTGACCAGAAACGCCACGGAAGATGCCGGTGGAGGGCTCGCAGCAGCGGGCGCTCCGCCTCCGGCTGCAGAAATAACTGCACCGGCAACCAAAGGACGCGGTCGTATCGAATGGCTCGATCGCTCCAAGGGGGCAGGCATCTTTCTGGTGGTGTTTGGTCATTGCTGGCTGGGGCTGGCCTCCGCCGGCATTCTGACCGATACAGGGGTCATAAATACGGTGGAAAGGCTGATCTACAGCTTTCACATGCCGTTGTTCTTCCTGCTGTCCGGCTACACGTTTGAACGCTGGGCGGCGCGGCGCACCCCATCGGAGGCGATCAAGGACAGATGTCTCCGGCTGCTCTGGCCCTTGTTTTTGTGGCATTATATCTTTGCGGGGGCCCGTTTTCTCGCTGGTGATGCCGCCAACACGCCGGGCGGGCTCAACACGGTCTTCAGCCTGCCGCTGCCACCGGTCGACCACTTCTGGTTTCTGTGGGCGCTGTTTCTGGTGCAGCTGATCGTCTGGCCCTTGGTCCGTCTCATCGCCCTGCCCCGCGGCGTCTGGATAGCGCTTGCAGCTGTGACGGCGCTTTTGGTGTCAATTCCGGGCTTGCCGCTCGGGCCACTCACGGTGGGCGCAGCGCTTCATCTGCCCATCTTTCTTGTTGGCATCGCCTTGGCACGCATGTCTGCCCTGCCTGCCACGGGTTGGTATGTGGTCACGGCGGCTGCCGGGTTCATCCTGCTCGACGCCGCAACGCTGGCACTGCCGCCCGTGATCATCGTGCGGATCGCCGTGGCCGCCTGTCTGTCCATTGCGTTTGTCGTTTTGATGAATGCCCTGCCGAGTGGTCGCATCACAAGCTGGCTTGATGAGCTTGGACGTCTATCCATGCCTATTTTCCTGGCGCACACGTTGTTCACTGCCGCCACGCGCATCGGCCTGTCCCGTGTGACCGACGCCACACTGCCGCACCTTCTTGTCGGCACCGCATTCGGCCTTGCCGGGCCGATCGCGCTCTATCACCTCACGCGGCGCATCATGCCGCCCCGTCTCATCGGTTTTTAACAAACAAGTCAACGCTCAGGGAGCACGCCATGTCCGCTCTAAAGATCAAAAAAGGCTCATCGAAGCATTCTGCCTACAACCTGCGTCCGAATTTTTCCGACGTGACTGAAACTCACACCATCGCGGTTCTGGTGGAGAACGAACCCGGTGTTCTGGCACGGGTCATCGGCTTGTTTTCGGGCCGGGGCTACAACATCGAAAGCCTCACGGTGGCGGAGGTCGATCACCAGGGCCACCTGTCGCGCATCACGATCGTCACCAAAGGCACGCCCCAGGTGATCGAACAGATAAAGGCGCAGCTTGGCCGCATTGTTCCGGTGCGCAAGGTCAACGACCTGACGGTCGAGGGCCCCTCTGTCGAGCGGGAACTGGCGCTGTTCAAGGTGGAAGGCTCCGGCGAAAAACGTGTGGAAGCCCTGCGTCTGGCCGACATTTTCCGCGCTCAAGTCGTGGATTCGACGCTGGAGAGCTTCGTTTTTCAGCTTACGGGCACACCGGACAAGATTGATGCATTCGCGGACCTTATGCGACCCTTGGGCCTGATCGAAGTGGCCCGCACGGGCGTCGCCGCGCTGGCTCGCGGCGCATAGAACCTGCCGCGCTGGCTCGCGGCGCATAAAAACTGTCGCGCTGGCTCGCCGTGCGTTCTGACGGGCAAAACGTCCTGTGGCGGGAAAAATGCAAACACAAACGCCTCCCGTCCGAACGGGAGGCGTTTCTTTCCTGCGCCGGGTGACAACTGACATGGTTGCGCAGAGCGATGCGCCTTAGGTGATATTCCACTTCAGGTTGCGCTATCGCTTGCAATGCGGCGAGCGATAAAACGCTGCTTTGGAACGACGGACAACGAACCAGCGCTGACGCATAAGATCGGCGGCTTGGAACGTGGAGCCTGGAAGACAGCTCCCAACGCGCCAAATCCATCGAAGAAACGCGGCCCGCCCGCCCAAACCGCCAATTTAGATTCTCAACGCGACAAGTGGCCGGGCATATCTCGTATCGTGCATCACTAAGTTCAATGTACGCTTCGTCTTTTTGGCATACCGTGCCTGCGGCGCAATGGATACGGCAACGAAATATCCACGCAGCTGCCCGTTCCTGCGTCTTGGCAAAACCATTGCGCTGTAACGTCATTCTGGCAAAGCCAGATCCTCCCGCCAGTTGCCTGCTCGACGATTTCACCTCGCAAAATGTGCCGCCTCGCAACTGCTCCTTTCGGCTGCTTGCAACTCCCTCGGTCGAGCATATAAACTACGTCCAACAACTCAACTTATCCGATCCAAGGACCTTCCCTATGCCTGTGCGCTATATTCATGTGATCCTGGACAACGAACGCGAGCTGTTGTTGAAGGCATGGGGCTCCACGCAAGCCGAAGAAGGCTTGATCCGCCGGGACTTGTTCACCGAGCGCGAGGCGCGCACCCAGACCGAGATGCTGTATGATGCGCTCTCGAAGGGCGTGAAGGCCAGCGTCGAAACCGACCTTCTGGACCCCGACGCCGAGTGCTGGGACGACATGCGCGCGGCTTTGGCAGATGTCACGCGCGAGCGCACAAAGCGCGGTGTATCCACCGCCGAAATGGCAGCTTTTGTTCTGGCGCTGAAATATCCGCTGTTCGAACGTCTGCGCACAACGGTGGACGATTCCAACGGCAAGGTGCTCATTGACGCAGTGAACCAGTTCACCCGCCTGATCGACTCGGTGTCGCTGTACACCACGGAGCTTTGCATCTCGGAGCGCGACAAGACCATCAGACGTCAACAAGAAGAAATGATGGAACTGGCCTCTCCCGTGGTGGAGCTTTGGGATCGCATCGTCGCGGTGCCACTGGTCGGCACGCTTGATTCCATGCGCGCCCAGGAGGTGATGGAAAACACGCTGTCAGCCATCGTCGACAAGAAGGCCGACATCGTCATCATCGACATCACCGGCGTTCTGACCGTCGATACACAGGTGGCCCAGCACCTGATCCGCACCGCCGCCGCCGTCCGCCTGATGGGCGCAGAAGCGATCATCAGCGGCATCAGCCCGCGCATCGCGCAGACCATGGTGCAGCTCGGCGTGGACACCGGCGAAATCCGCACCCGCAGTTCGCTGCGCATGGCGCTGGCCGATGCGTTCCGTCAGTTGGACACTGACGTCATCTCTCGCATTGCGAAATAAGCGCGGAGCCGTCGATATGAGCCAGGCTGCAGGACTTTTCATGGTCGACGAGATCATGCTGGTCGCGATTGACGAAAACATCAACGACAGCGACATCGTGGCGCTTCAGGATCGGCTGGCCGAAGAGGTCCACGCCAACAATGCCCAGGGGATCGTCATCGACATCAGCGCGCTGGAAATCGTCGACACCTTTGTCGGACGGATCATCGCGCAGTTGGCGGGGATCGGCGTGCTCATGGATGCGCCGACCTACCTTGTCGGGATGCGGCCAGCGGTGGCGATGACTTTGGTGGAGCTGGGCATGACCCTGCCTGCGGTGAAAACCGCGCGCAATCTGCAACACGCGGTGACGCGGCTCAGGGCCAGTCGGTGAGACGGCTCCCGCCTTTGCCGGGAACACTTTTCGAAAGCTATGAAATCCGTACCGAACAAGATATCTTTCGTGCCCGGCAGTCCGTAGGACGTGCCATGGACGCCCTCGGCGCCAAGGTCATCCGCAAGACCCGGCTGGTGACAGCAGTCAGTGAGATATTTCGCAACGGGCTGATTTACGGCGGCGGTGCCCTGGCCCTGATCCATTGCCACAATGCCACGCGCACTGTCTGGATAGACTGTTGCGACGACGGCCCGGGGATCGAGGATATGGCGCTCGCCCTGAGCGACGGCTATACCTCCGGGAGCGGCTTGGGGCGCGGTTTGGGCGGCGCGAAACGTCTGGTCGACGCATTCGAGATCCTCTCCGAACCGGGGATCGGCACGCAGGTCAGATTGGCCGGGCGCGCGTAACGCCGCCAACGCAGAAGGGAAAGGTGCCTTATGCTGGAATGCCTCCACATCACCACACGCGCCGACGTGGCCGCCGCGCGTCAGCAAGCGCGCGCTGAAGCCGTGCAAGCGGGGCTCAGCCCGACGCGGGCCGAGGACATCGCCATCGTAGCCACCGAACTGACCACCAATATTCTGAAATATGCCGGCACAGGGTGCTTTCTGGCGCAGGTCATGCCCCAGCCGATGGGAGTTTCTCTCGCCCTGATTGCCTTTGACGACGGGCCCGGCATCGACGATCTGGACCGTATGCGCCAAGATCGCACCAGCGAAGGAGACAGCGCTGGCATCGGCATCGGCGCCATCGAGCGTCTGTCCGACCGGGCAGAGATCGTCACCGGGCCCACGGGCACCGTTTGGGCCTGCCGTTTTGACACGGCCGATGTGACGCGCCCGCATGGGCTGGACATCGCCGGTCTGCGTCTGTCCCATCCCACCGAGACTGTGTGCGGTGACGTTTGGGGCACGACAGAGCATCGCGGCGGGGTGCGGCTTGTGCTTGCAGATGGCATGGGACACGGCGATTCCGCGGCCGAGGCCGGTCAGGCCATGGTGGACGGCGCGCTCCACCGCCCCATTCATCCGCCAAAGCAGCGCCTGTTGCAGATTGCAGACGATCTGAAACGTACCCGAGGCGGTGTCATGTCGCTTCTGGATCTTCAGCCAGGCGCCCTTCGCGTCGACTACGGCAACCTTGGCAATATCAGCACCTTCTATCTGCGCCGCGGCGACCAAAAGCGGTTGGCCACACGCGACGGCTACATCGGAAGCCCCGCCGCACGTCCGATGGAAGAACGCATCGACCTTGAACCCGGTGATACCTTCGTGCTTCACAGTGATGGCTTGCGCACTGTAGGACCGGAGGACACAAGACCCCTGTTCGGGCAAAGCGCCCTGATGACAGCGGCGCTATTGATAGCCAATCGCGATTTACATCGCCACGATGACATCAGCGTCGCAGTTGCCCACTGGGTTCGCGCTGACTGACATGCCCCTTCCCTTAGCCCATCCGGAGAGGACGATGGCCCAGACAATCACTTCGCTTTCGCTGACCGTCTCAGACGACATCAAGATCTTGCAAAAGATTGCCAAGGCCGTCACCGCCACCATCGGGTTCAAACCGTTCCATGCGACACGGCTGACCACCTGCGCGATGGAATTGGCGCGCAACGTGATCGAGCATGGTCAAGGTGGACATGCACGGCTTAGCCTGCATGAGCCGCGCGGCGGTGCCGTGGTGTTGCGCCTGGCCTTTGCGGATCAGGGCTCGGGGATTGACGATCTGGATGCGGCGATGGCCGGTCGTGAGCCCTATGCCCACGGCGAAGGCATGGGGCTTGGGCTGGCAGGCGCCCGGCGCATGGCGGACAACTTCCAGATCGAGACGGGCAGCACCGGCACCCTGATCAAGGCGGATTTTGCGGCTCCGATCGACAGCGCCGACATCGCTCAATGCGCCGAGGCCGCAGGCAATCGCTGCGATGAAATCCTGATGCGCGAAGGCAATGCCGACCGCCGGATCCGCCAATTGGAAAGCGACCTTACCGCGCGGGACCTGACCATCGGAGAGGTGCATCACCGCACCGCCAATAACCTGACGATGATCGGGTCTCTGGTCCGGATGGAGCAGCGCCGCGCCCAGACCGACGAAGCCAAAGGCGTCCTTTCCTCGCTTGGCATACGCATCGAATCCATGGCCCGCACCCACAAGCTGCTGCAAAGCGGCGACACCGAAAGCGTGCGCCCCTTGACCTACCTGCAACAGATCTCCGCCCTGGCCGAGAGCTTCAACCGCTCCGATCTGATTGTGCACGTCGATGTGAATGCCGATGACACGCCGATACCGGCACGGCTTGCGCTGGACCTTGGGCTGATCACGGGGGAGCTGATCACCAACGCCTACAAACACGCCTTCGCGGATCGGTCCGAAGGGCGCATCGCCATCTCCATGTCCACCGAAGGAGAGACCATCACCTACCGCTTCAGCGACGATGGCATCGGTCTTGCGCCGGGCCAACAGCCCGAACGGTCAGGTTCGCTTGGCTGGCGGATGATCCGTGCCACCGTGTCCAGCAACCTCGGTCATCTCAATGTGTCCGGTGAAAACGGCCTGATGGTAGAGATGACATTCCCGGTGATCGGCTAGGGCCGGACCGGGTGTCCTGACCGCGCAGGACGGCTTGCCGTGTCAGGCCGGACCCGAGCGTCACACTCGGAGCCAGCCTTCTTTCCGATATAAGTTTCAATCACTTAGATGTCGAAGTTCGACGGCAGAACGACCATGTCCCGAATGGTCACGTTCCGGGGACGCGTCAGCATGTACATCATGGCATCCGCGACCTCCTGCGTCTCCATCAGGGCGCCTGCATCCTTCATCCGCTGCAAACGTTCCGGCTCCCAATCCGACAGCAAGGCGGAAATCACCGGACCGGGCGACACCTGCGCCACGCGAACTCCACTTTGCATCAGCTGACGGCGCATGGTCTGCACAAAGCTGGTGATCGCCCATTTGGACGCGGAATAGACAGGTTCCACATGGATGGCCGTATGTCCCGCGATGGAGCAGGTGACGATGATATCGCCGCTGCCGCGCTCTGTCATATGGGGGGCCACCGCGTGCACGTTTTTCATCACAGCGTTGACGTTGAGGTTCATCATGCGGTCGATGGCCTCGGGCGTGGTGTCCACCAGGTCGCCGCCGATGTAGCTGCCTGCGTTGCACAGCATGATGTCGATGTGATCCACCTTGGAGAGGATCTCCGGCACCATCGCGTTACAGCTTTGCGGGTCAAGAAGGTCCGTCACCTGCGCAATGGCGGCATCTCCCAGATCGGCGGTCAGCGCGTTCAACGCCTCTGCATCGCGATCGACCATGACCACTGTCACGCCGTCCGCCAGCAGCGCCTTTGTGATCGACAAACCGATCCCCGAGGCCGCGCCGGTGACCGCCGCAACCTTGCCCTTCAATGGCATTCCCATGTCTTGTCTCCTGTTATCCAATACGTGCAGCGCTCAAGCCACTGCATGTGGTGTGTGACGGGGCCGCAGCCGGCGGCGCTCCGATCAAACTGACCCGATCAAACCGAAAGGAACCCGCCGTCGACCGGCAGCATCGCCCCGGTGATCATCGCCGCATCGTCAGACAGCAGCAGCGCAATGGCACGGGCCACGTCCTCTGCCTCTGCAAAGCGTCCAGCCGGGTGCCGCGCCATCATCGGTGCGCTTTTGGCCGGATTGCTCCAGGCTTCGGCGGCCAGTTCCGTCATGGTGACCGTCGGCGCCAACGCCACGACCCGAATGCCATGCTGACCCAATTCCTTTGCCATGACGCGCGTCGCCCCCTCCAGCCCGGCCTTTGACGCGGCGTAGCACACATGGTCCTGAAACCCGCGATGCCCGGCGATGGAGGTCACGTTGACAATCGCGCCCTCACCACCTGCCGCGATGCGGGCCCGCGCAAACTCCTGCGCACAGATCAGGGCGGTGCGGAGGTTGATGCCCATGACGGTCTCGTACCCCTCCTCGGTCATGTCCAGAACGCTTTCAAGCACGTTGGTTCCGGCGCAGTTGATCAGCATATCGCAGGTCCCGGCCTCGGCCATTGCCTGCCGCGCGCCCTTTGCGCTGGCCAGATCCGCTGCAATGCTCCGACCTCCGATATCGGCACGCAGGCTATCAAGGTCGGACTGCGTACGGCTGATCGCGATGATCTCCGCGCCCCGGGCCGCTAGCAGCTCGGCGGTCGCGCGTCCAATGCCCTTGCCCGCGCCGGTGATGATGATGGATTTTCCTGAGAATTGCATAGGCTGCCTTTCCAAAGTTGGCATAGCGGGATGTCGTCTGATGGTGCGTTTCGATTACGCCACGGTCTGCGCGGTTTCGGCCCGAACATCGCGGGCGAGATTTTGAAACCTGAGAAAGGCATCGTAGCGTTGATCGTGGATCTGCCCGATGGCCCCGCCGGTCGGCTCTATCACCTCGGCGATATGCGACATGCGCGGCATGGCCGTTGAAATGTCTGGCAAAATGCCGGACGCCACGGCCCCCAAGATCGCCGACCCAAGCAAGACCGGTTCCGGGCAAACAGTGGTTGCAACCGGCAACCCCGTCGCGTCCGCCAGAATTTGGCGGATCAGGGGATGCTGCCCCGCACCGCCGCTGACCGCGATCGTGGAGACAGGCGCACCGTGCTGGCCTTGGGTTTTGATGATCTGGCGCAGGCCGTAGCCCAGCCCACAGATCCCCGCGACGTAGAGCGCCACCAATGACGCAAGATCCTGCTCCATCCCCTGCCCCACGATGACCGACCGCGCATGCGGATCGGCAAAGGGCGCGCGGTTGCCGAGGAACTCGGGCACCACATGCAGATCCCGCGCCAATGCGACGGCATCAGAGGGCGTCTCAGCGGCGGCCAGCGCCTGGTCGGCCAGCCACGCCGGCAGCGGCATGCCCTGCGCCTGTGCCTGTGCCAAGGCCGCGCCGTTGCTTGGGTGCAAGGACACAAGCTGGTCTATGGCCGCGCCCGCTGCGGACTGTCCGCCTTCATTGAGCCATGCCCCCGGCACCATCGCCGCGTAATATGGCCCCCAGACCCCCGGCACAAAGGTCGGCTCTTGGGTCGTGGTCATCGTGCAGGACGAGGTGCCAAAGACATATCCAAGGCAATCGGTCACGTTTTCTGACCCGCCCGCACCGACGGTGCCAACGCCACCCGCATGGGCGTCGATCAAACCCGCGGCCACGGCGGTTCCGGGCAAAAGCCCAAGCTGCTCAGCCGCGCCTTCCGTCAGCCCGGACCCAAGCGATGTGCCCGGTGCAACGATCTCTTGCCCGATCCGGACGAAATCACCCTCCGCCAGATCGCCCAGTCCAATCGCCCGGAAATACGCCGGGTCCCAACGGCCCTCATGGGCCAGAAAAGTCCATTTGCAGGTCACGGTGCATGACGACCGCGCAAGGCTGCCTGTTGCCATCCATCCCAGAAAATCGGTCAGGTCAAAGAAATGTCCCGCCGTCTCATAGGTCTCGGGCCGGTTTTCCTTGAGCCACAGCAGCTTGGGGGTTTGCATTTCCGGCGAAATCGTCCCGCCAACGTATTTCAAGACGGCATGATCTTCGGCATTGATCCGGGCGGCTTGTGCAATGGCGCGGTGGTCCATCCAGACGATGATGTCGCGTTCGGGATTATCCGGATCGCCCACCGGCAATGCAGCCCCCGTCTCATCACGCACCACCATCGAACAGGTCGCGTCAAAGCCGATACCGCGCACGCTGTCCGCCGCCACGCCAGCCTGTGTCACGGCGGCGCGCGTGGCGTCACAGACAGCCTGCCAGACCTGCGTGCTGGATTGCTCTGCGATGCCACCGGGTGCGCGGTGCATGGCAATGTCATGTTTGGCGGTCGCCAGCAAAGTGCCTTGTGCGTCGAACACGCCGGCCCGCGCTGATCCTGTGCCGACATCCACGCCGATGAAATGATCCGTCATAATCTTGTCCTGTTCGTGAGGCATCCCTGCGCCTGTCGACCCCGGGCTTTAGGAGGAGTCTTGTCCCGGGGCCGCAGGTTCAGTTCACCGCCATTCACGGCCAATGTAGATGGCCAGAAGGATGATGAGACCCTTGATGACGTCCTGGAGGTACGGGTTGATGCCGACCAGGTTCAGACCGTTGTTGATGATGCCCAGCAACACCGCGCCGATCAGCGTGCCAAGGATCAGACCCCGGCCCCCGGCAATTGCCGTGCCGCCCAGAACCACCATGGCAATTGCGTCCAGCTCAAACGCCACGCCAGCCCCCGGCTGCCCGCTCATCAGACGCCCGGTGAAGACAATCGCCGCCATGGCAGAGGTGAAGCCGGAGATCATGAACACGATCAGCTTGATCCGCTTGGTGTTGACACCGGACAACGTGGTCGCGGTCTCGTTGCCGCCGATGGCATAGACGTGACGGCCAAAGGCGGTCCGCTGCAACAAGACCCACGCCATCGCGTAAAGCACGACCATGATGATGATCGGCACCGGAATACCTGCGACGCGGCCGATGCCGAACCAGGAAACCCAGCCGGGCAAGCCGCTGATGGGATAGCCGCCGGAATAGACCAGGCCAAGGCCCCGCGCGATCAGCATGGTGGCCAGTGTCACGATGATTGCCGGCATCTTGCCCCAGGCCACCAGCAGCCCGTTGAACAGGCCAAACAGAATGCCCACGACAATCATCGCCAACAGGCCAATGCCGCCGGGCATGCCCATGTTGACCATCACACCAGTGCCAAGCGTTCCGCACAGCGCCATGACCGCGCCCACGGACAGGTCGATCCCGCCCGTGAGGATGACGAAGGTCATGCCGATCGCAAGGATGCCGATGATGGATTGCTGCCGCAACACGTTGACGATGTTGTCCAGGCTGAAGAAGTTGTCGCTGGCAAAGGCCATGGCGATGGAGACGACGATCAGACCAGCCAAGGGCAACAGCAAAGGCGAGTGCTTCAGACGCGCCGTCACCGCCTGCAAGGCCGATGACGACGATTGGGTGGTGGCGTCATGCGACATAGTTGAGCTTCCCCGTTGTGGCGTGTTTCATGATTTCTTCCGAGTTGATGGCGGCCCCTTCGAGCGTCGCCACGACGGCACCGCTCCGGAACACGCAAACCCGATCCGCAAGCCCGGTGATTTCCGGCAATTCCGAGGAGATCATGATGATCGAATAGCCTTCCTCGGTCAGTTCGCGCATCAATTGATAGATCTCGGCCTTGGCCCCGACGTCGATGCCGCGGGTTGGCTCGTCAAAGATCAGGATCGGCGTATGGTGGTTCAGCCAGCGCGCAATGACCACCTTTTGCTGGTTGCCCCCCGACAGCGTATCGCAGGGCGCATCCGGCCCCGGCGCTTTGACCCGGACGTCATTGATGGCCTTGACCGTGTGCTTGCGCTCTGCGGCGAGGTCGAGGAACGCGCCCATCTTGCGGTACTTGCCGTAGTTGTTCACCGACACGTTCTGCATGATCGAAAATGACGTGATCAACCCTTGTTCCTTGCGGCTTTCGGGCAGCAAGCCAATGCCGCGGGCCAGCGCCTCGCTTGGATTGCGTGGTGTCGTGGGGTCGCCGTTGATCTCGACGTTCACACGCACGGCCGGATAGGCCCCCATGATCGACAGCGCCGTCTCCGTGCGTCCCGACCCCACAAGCCCGGCAAAGCCCAGGATCTCGCCTTGGCGCAATTGAAAGCTGCTGAACGGACCTGCCTTGTGCAGTTGGATTGTCTGCGCATCAATGACCACACGGGCCTGCGGACGCGCCTCCGGTTTGGGTGGAAAGTTGCTTTCGATCCGGCGGCCGACCATCATCTCCACCAGCTCATTGGTGTCGATGTCACCCACCTTGCGCGTGCCCACGTACTCGCCGTCGCGCAGCACGGTGATCCGGTCGCAAATCTCGAAAATCTCTTCGAGGTGATGCGAGATAAAGACGATGGCCACGCCTTGGCTGCGCAGCTCGCGCATCACCTTGAACAGGTATTCGACTTCGCTGGGCGTCAATGTGGCGGTCGGCTCGTCCAGCACCAGAATGCGTGCATCCAGGGACAACGCCTTTGCGATCTCGACGAACTGTTGCTCGGCCACGCTCAGCTCTGCCACCGGTTTGTCGAGCGACACCTCGACACCCAGCTTGTCCAGCACTTCCTTGGCACGGGCGCGCATGGCCTTGCGGTCGAGCAACCCGAAACGGGTCTTTTTCTCGCGGGCCAGAAAGATGTTTTCCACCGCCGTCAGGTAGGGAATGAGGCTGAATTCCTGAAAGACGATGCCCACACCCGCGGCAATCGCCTCGTCGTAATGCGCAAAGTGCCGCGCCTTGCCGTCGATCTCGATCACGCCGTCATCCGCTCCGATGATCCCGCAAAGGATTTTCATCATGGTGGATTTGCCAGCACCGTTTTCGCCCAGAAGCGCGTGGACCTCTCCGGCCTGAACCTCAAGGTTCACACCGTGAAGCACCTGCACAGGGCCAAAGGCCTTCCGGATGCCCTTCATTTGTAGCATGTCTTGCCTCCCAACGTGATCCACGCCCGGACATTCCCGGGCGTGGAGAGGTGTCATGGCTTACCAGGCGAAGCCTTCAGCGCTGTCCGCATCCACGACGCGAACGTCGATCGGAACCTCGGACGGAACAACGCGCGCGCCCCAATATTGCGCCAGCGCCATGCCAAGGCCGACGCGAACCTGATCGCGCGGGAACTGCGCCGTGGTTTCGATGAACGGTGTGCCGCGCGCGATGGCGTCGATCGCTTCCGGTGCGCCGTCCACGGAGGTCAGCAGGATGTCCTTGCCGGACCCCTGGATCGCGGCCAGCGCGCCCATGGCCCCACCGTCGTTGACCGAAAAGATGCCGCCAAGGTTCGGGTTGGCCTGGATCATGTTCTCGACCACACCCAGTGCCACCGAGCGGTCCTGACGACCGTTCTGCGTGTCCACCAGCGTGATACCGGGGGCCTCTTCCAGCGCGGCCTTGCAGCCTTCGACGCGCTCGAGGATCGGGATGACCGGGATACCGTCAAGAATGGCAACTTCGCCCTCGCCGCCCATGGCCTCTGCTAGATACTGGCAGGACATGTAACCGGCGTCGCGGTTTTTGGAGCCGACGAACGTGTCCACCGGACCGTTGGCATTCGCGTCCACGGCGACCACGATCACGCCAGCGTCCTTGGCCATGCGCACGGCTGTTTCAATCCCGGCGCTGTCCGTGGGGTTGAGCAGCAGGATGTCGATGTCCTGTTGCAGCATGTCCTCGACGTCAGAGATCTGCTTGGCCACATCGTGCCCCGCATCGGTCACCACAACCTCAGCCCCAAGGCTTGCTGCCGCGTCTTCAAGCGCTTCACGCATGCTGACGAAGTAGGGGTTGTTCATTTCCTGGAACGTCATGCCGATCTTCAGCTGATCGTCCTGAGCCTGCGCGATGCCCGTCGTGGCAGTGACGGCCAGCGCCGCAGCGGAAACGGTTTTCAAAAAGGTCTTCATTGTATCCTCCCTTGGATAGTAGACAAAAATCTTCCCCGTCCGCAGGCAGCACGCCTGCGGATTATGGATCGGAGTGAAGATTGGCGATGGTCAGACGGGCATGGGCACCGCCTTGTTCTCTGCGAAGGTCTGTCGGAATTCAGACGGCGACATGCCTTTCAGTCGCAGAAAATGTCGATTGAAGTTGGACAGGTTCAGAAATCCCACGTCGAAACAGATGTCAGACACCCGTGCTTCGGGGTCGGAAACCAGCATCTGGCAGGCCAGATCAATGCGGATCTGATTGCGGAACCGCACCAGCGTGGTGCCGGTATGGCGTTTGAACGACCGCGAAAAGGCGCTTTGGCTTTGGCCGGTCATCTCTGCCAGCTCGCTTTCGCTGACCGGTTCGGTCAGGTGATCGCGCAAATGGGCGATCACGCGGTTCATGTCGGACTCCTCGGCTTTGGCCATGTCCAGCATGAAGCTCAGGCTCGACAGGGTCTGGGTCTTCTTGGCCTGCAACAAGATATCGAGGATTTCGAAGAACAGCGCCAACCGCAGCGTCCCACGCGCGCCGATCAAGCGCGCCATCAACGGGCGGATGGCCTCGCCGGTGGCGTAGTCGAACAGAATGCCGCGGTGGCTGCGCTCGAACAGCGCACGCGCGCCATCTGCCTCTGGAAAAGCGTCCAGCACCTTATCAACGAAGCTTTGCGGAAACTGGATCACCTCGGTGCGGTGCGGCACGGTCTCCGCATCTCCGATGTTGCTGATCCAGTTCTGCGGCAGGTTCGGGCCGGTCATGATCAGCTGACCGGGGGAAAACTCCCCCACATGGTCGCCAATGTAAAACTTGCCGTCCGTGGCAACGACCAGGTGAATTTCGTATTCCGGGTGGTAATGCCAGCGCACCGTGCGAAACGGATACCCATGCCGCCACGCAGCAAAGGACTCTCCGTCTCTGATATGGACCAATTCAAGGTCGAGTTGCATCACATCCTCCCAGCCCCGCCGAAGTCGCGCCTTGATGTCGTGGCATCGACCCTCCGATCAGCGTTGATTCTGTTTGTATCATTCCAGAGGGAGCCGAGCCACGACATCAGCCCCCGATTTCTGATACTTTTTTGACCGTCAGTTAACCTTGAAGGCGAATAGGCTTAAATCCGATGCCATGATTCAAGCCGCGACGAGCGTGCCAGATCGCGCTGCAACGCAGCAACAGCGTTGCTGAGAGCCGACCTTGCGCGGTATTTTAGCGATCCAGCACTTGATAACGCACATTAATTTTCAATGAAAACGTTTCAGACCCCACCCGCAGGCCACGTACTATTCTGCAGGTGAGAGTGCTGATTTCGTATCAGGTCAGTCGCAGATCATGCTTTCCGAAACCTTTACGCCGTGATCCGAAACAGAAAATGCGCCAGCCTCGCGGCCAGCGCACCTCGATTCTTCGTCTAAAAGCCCCGTCTCAGGATGCGGGCAGCTCGATCTGGATCTTCACATCCGTTTCCCGCGCCTCAACCGCACGGTCGAAGGCCGCGATGCTCTCCTCGAATGGCAGCGTCGCGGAAATCAGAGGCGTCAAATCCACCTTGCCCGCCCCGATCAAGGCAATCGCCCGATCATAGATATTGGCGTAGCGGAACACGGTCTCGATACGCAGTTCCTTGGCCTGCAGCCCGACCACATCCATCGGCACCGGATCGACCGGCATACCGACCAGGACAACCGTCCCACCGGGACGGGCAAGCGCCGGCACCCCCAGGATGGCAGGCGCCGCCCCGGAACATTCAAACACCACATCCGCACCCCAACCGTCGGTGGCCTCGGCAATCGCCTCAGCCACGGGCTTGTTACGGATGTTGATGGTCTCGATGCCGTCATAGGCCCCGATGATGTCCAGCTTCGGCTGCGCCAGATCTGCAACATACACCTTCGCACAGCCACCAGCCAAGGCCGCCAGCGCCGTCATCATCCCGATCGGCCCGGCGCCCGCGACCACGGCAATATCGCCGGGCTGGATGCGCGCGCGCAGGGCGCTTTGCATGCCGATGGCAAAGGGTTCGACCATCGCCCCTTCGGCAAAGCTCACGTTGTCGGGCAGCTTGTAGGTAAAGGCCGCCGGATGCACCACTTGCGGGGTCAGGCAGCCATGCACCGGGGGCGTCGCCCAGAACTGCACCGAAGGATCGACGTTGTAGATGCCCAGCTTTGACGCGCGCGACGTCTGGTCGGGAATCCCCGGCTCCATGCAGACACGGTCGCCGACGGAAAGGTGGCGCACATCCGCACCGACCTCGACCACGACGCCCGCTGCCTCATGTCCAAGGATCATGGGCTCATTGACCACGAAGGGGCCGATTTTGCCGTGGGTGTAGTAATGCACGTCGGACCCGCACACGCCGACGGTACGGATATCTATACGAACATCAGCCGAGCCGAGTGTCTGCTCCAGCGTAAAATCCCGCAGCGACAGTTCGCCCTTTTTCTCAAGCACCAATGCTTTGACCATAGGAAACCTCCCAATTTGGCATCTCGATAGCCATTTCCGACCATAAAGGTCAAATCTAAACCGGAATGTTGCGCAAAGGCACGGCAACTCTCCCAGCTGGCAAAATTTCTATCACTCACACGGTCGTTCAGTATCAAGTGACATGGCAACCCCCCGCGATCACGCGCGCGTCAAGCGGGGGCAGTTTGCCCCATCCCACCGCGGGCCGCCTCAGATATGGCGCGCCGCGCGCAGGCTGCGCCACCATTCCCGAAGGATCGCACCGCCTTCCCGACCGTACTGCCGTGTGGCTCCGCGCAATGACATATGCGGCTCCGGAGGACTCGACACCTCCACCTGCATCCCCAGACGGCGCGCGATCATCCGCACCCGTGGCCCGTGGAACGCATCCGTGACCACGATCACGCGTCCGGCTTCCCCGCGTTGCTCCAGAAGGACACGCGACAGCGCCAGGTTTTCCGCCGTGTCGCGCGCCGCCTCCTCCAACATCAACGCCTGCTCCGGCACGCCGCCCGCCCGGCAGATCACCGCCATGACCGCCGCCTCCGAAGGCGCATGCCACCGCTCTGCGCCCGACAGCACCATCGCGTCGATCTTCCCCGCCTGCCACAGCCTGACGGCATGCACCGCCCGCCGCCGCAGCGCGGGCGAGGCCAGTCCGCCTTCCAGCACCATCGCGCCAAGCACCAAAGCCACCGAACGATCACGCTCTCGTATCTGCCCTTCCACTCCGCGCTCCATCCGTTACCCTGCGCCCAAAGCGACAGGAGATCACATGACCGATACCTACACACCGCCCAAAGTCTGGACCTGGGACGCGCCATCCGGCGGCACCTGGGCCAATCTCAACCGCCCCATCGCGGGCGCCACTCATGACAAGCCCCTGCCCGTCGGCGACCATCCGTTCCAGCTTTACTCCATGGGCACCCCAAACGGCCAGAAGGTCACGATCCTCTTCGAGGAACTGCTCGCCGCGGGCCACGCCGCCGAGTACGACGCCTGGCTGATCAAGATCGGCGATGGTGATCAATTCGGCTCCGGCTTTGTCGAGGCCAACCCGAATTCCAAGATCCCGGCGCTGATGGACCACTCCGGCGCCACCCCGGTCCGCCTGTTCGAATCCGCCGCGATCCTGATGCATCTGGCGGAAAAATTCGATGCCTTCCTCGGCCCGCGCGACAACCGGGCCGAAATGCTCTCCTGGCTGTTCTGGCAAATGGGCAGCGCGCCTTACCTCGGTGGGGGCTTTGGTCACTTCTACGCCTATGCGCCTGAAAAGTTTGAATATCCGATCAACCGTTTCACGATGGAGGTCAAGCGCCAGCTCGACGTGCTCGACCGGCATCTGGCGGAAAATCAATTCATGGTGGGCGATCACTACACCATTGCGGACATGGCGATCTGGCCGTGGTACGGGCGCACCGTGCACGGCGAAAGCTACAACGCAGGCGACTTCCTTGACGTGGCCAGCTACAAGAACGTGATCCGCTGGGCGGATGAGATCGGCGCACGCACGCCGGTGAAGCGTGGCAAAATCATCAACCGCACCGGCGACGGCTTTGTGGAAAACCGCCACTCTGCCGCGGACATTGACGCCGTGCTGAACGCCTGAGGCGCGACATAATAGAGGGCGGGGGATCCCCCGCCTTCCCCTGCGCCGTCAGCCGCCTACCTCACCGCATATGAGCGATGACACCAGCCACCCCGTTCCCCAATCCCGGTTTGCCCGCGCCGCCGGCTTGGGCCGCCTGACCAGCCGCACCCTGGCCGGTGCCGCTTTTGGCGCTGCCGGTCAACTGGCTCGAGGGCACCGCCCCACTGCGCGCGGCCTGATGCTCACCCCCGCCAACATCTCCCGCCTGACCGAAGAGCTGTCGCGTATGCGTGGCGCGGCCATGAAGCTCGGTCAACTGATCTCGATGGAGACCGACGATCTGCTGCCGCCGGACCTGGCGCAGATCATGGCGCGGCTGCGCGCCGACGCAAAGCCCATGCCGCCCGCGCAGCTCAAACGCCTGCTGACAGAGGACTACGGAGCCAATTTCCAACGCCGTTTCAAACGGTTCGACCCGCGCCCCATCGCCGCCGCCTCCATCGGGCAGGTCCACCGGGCAGAGACGCTCGACGGTCGTCCCCTCGCGCTCAAGATCCAGTACCCCGGCATCGCCCGCGCCATTGACGCCGACATTGCCAACCTCGGCACGCTGATCCGGCTTTCCGGCCTGCTGCCGCGTGACGTAGATCTGCCCGCCCTGCTCGAAGAGGCCCGGCTGCAACTGCACGAAGAGGCCGACTACGCCCGAGAGGCCGCAAACCTCCGCGAGGCCGCGCAGCTCTTGGGCGACGATCCCGGCTTTGCCCTGCCCACACCGCATGACGACCTCAGCACGCCGCGCATCCTCGCCATGGACTTCATGCCCTCACAGCCGCTGGACACGCTGGAAGGCGCGGATCAGGACACCCGAGACAGGCTTGTCACGCGGCTGTTTGCGCTGTTCCTCCGAGAGGTCTTTGATTGGGGCGCCGTGCAAACCGATCCCAACCTTGCCAACTACCGCCTCGACGGTGACCGCATCGTGCTGCTCGATTACGGCGCGCTGCGTCATTACAGCCCAAAGACGGTGCAGGATCTGCGCCAGCTTCTGCGCGCCACGGCCACGGGTGACGGGGTCCGCGCGGCCATGGACCTGAACGGCTACACCGATGACGCGACGAGCGACGCGCAATGGCACACACTGACCGAAATCGCCGCGTTGGTCCGCGCACCGCTGACCAGCGACAGCCCCTTTGACTTTGGCGACACAAGCACTCTGGATCAAGCCCGGGTGCTCGGCCAGCGTCTGGCCTTGCAGGAAAACTACACCAAGGTCCCGCCGGTGGAGGCGCTGTTTTTGCAACGCAAACTGGCCGGCCTGGTGTTGATGGCGACAACCCTGCGCGCCAAAGTTCCCCTCAGCGCGCTGGTCCGTCCCTATCTCACTCCAGGCTGAGCTGCGCGTACAAGGCCCGCAGGGCGCCGCGCTCTGCGTCATCCAGCTTTGCCACACGCGACCGGAACAGCGTTGCCTGTGATCGCAACACTGGCTCTTCTGACAATATTTTCAGATGGTTGGCACGCAAAGTTTCACCAGATGAGGTGATGTCCGCGATGGCTTCGGCTGTCAGGTTCTTAACCGTGCCTTCGGTCGCGCCCTGACTATCAACCAACTGATAATCGGCCACACCGCCCGCGTGCAGGTAGGACCGCACCAGCCGGTGATACTTGGTCGCGATGCGCATCCGGAAACCGTGCTTCGCCCGGAAGGCAGAGGCCGCCGCATCCAGATCGTCCAGCGTATCCACATCGACCCAGCAGCTTGGCACAGCCACAATCAGATCCGCGTGGCCAAAGCCAAGCTCCGCCATCGGTTCGACCTTCTGATCCCACTGCACCAGCTTGTCCTGCACCAGATCGGTGCCCGTAACGCCAAGGTGAATGCGCCCGGCCGCAAGTTCCCGCGGGATCTCGCCCGCCGACAGCAGCACCAGTTCGACACCCTCGACGCCGTCGACCTCGCCGGAATACTCGCGCTCTGACCCGGTGCGCCGCAACGAGACTCCCCGCGCACCAAACCAGTCGAATGTCTTTTCCATCAACCGCCCCTTGGACGGCACCCCCAGCTTGATCGTCATGCGCCCGCTCCCGCGTCCATATCGACCAGCAGGCCGGCGCGGATCACCGCACCCACTGCCGGGATTTCCTTGCCCTGCCCCAATTGCCGGGTCAGCGCGTCATAGCGTCCGCCTGTGGCCACCGCCGGCCAGTTGGGTTGCTGACGGTTGAGAAAGCCAAAGACGAAGCCATCGTAATATTCCATCGAAGACCGACCGTAGCCCGCATCAAACGCCAGCGTATCGACGTCGACGCCGCGCTCTGCCATCGCGTCGCACCGCGCGCCAAACTGTTCCACAGCAACGGAAATCGCCGGCATATCCACCGCCAGATCGCGCAAATGCTCCAACGCAAAGGGACAAGCCTCGGAGACCTTCAACAGCGCCTCGATCAGGCTCACCTGTTCGGACGGCAAAGCCGGCGTGTCCGCGTCCTTGCGCAGCGCGTCGACACGCTGACGGATTTCGTCCTCGCCGCGCAGGCCAATCATCGGGCCAGCGCCGTCCAGCGGATTGTCAGCTGACAATAACGCCGCGCGCGAGGCCGGCATCGGCACCCTGCCCGCATATCGGTCGAGCAACGCCCGAAACCGCCGAGGCCGCCAGATGTGGCGCATCAAGGCCGCACGCCGTGGCTCAGACGTCTGCAAACCTTTGACCGCCGCCGTCAGAATACCAATATCGCCGGTGACGGGACTCAGGTGATAGTCCTTCAAGGTCTCAAAAAACAACGCAAAGACCTCTGCATCCGCCGCGGCCGGGCTTTCGCGGTCAAACACCTCGTACCCGACCTGGAAATATTCAGCCGCGCGCTCGGGATGGTCTTCCTGGCGCCGAAACACTTCGCCTGCGTAGGTGTAGCGCGCGGGCTCCGCGCCCTCCGCCATATGCATCTGCACCACTGGCACGGTAAAATCGGGGCGCAGCATCACCTCGCCCCGCACCGGATCACTGGTGACAAAGGCGCGCGTGCGCACGTCCTCGCCATACAGATCCAGCAGCACCTCTGCCGGTTGCAGCACGGCACAATCGACCGGAGCCGCGCCCGCGGCCTCGAAGCGCGCCTTCAGCGAGGCGGCTTTCGCTCTGTTCTCTGCGGTTGTCATGCGTAAAGGTCCAGAATCTCTTGCACTTTCTTGACAAGGTCGCCGCGCGGCACCTCGTATTGGCTGGGCCGGTCTTTCCATTCGTCCAGTGTCGCGTTCTCCGCCAGCTTGGCGCCAAGGATCAGGTCCTTGATCTGCACGACGCCGCGCTCCTTCTCGTCACCGCCTTCGATGACGGCCACGGGCGACAGCCGCTTGTCAGCGTATTTCAACTGGTTGCCAAAGTTCTTGGGGTTGCCGAGGTAGACCTCGGCCCGGATGCCAGCTTGGCGCAGCTCGGCAACCATCGCCTGATAATCGGCCATGCGCGCCTTATCCATGACCGTGACGACCACCGGACCCTGCTCCGTTCCGCCAATACGGCCCTTCTCGCGCAGCGCCGCCAGCAGACGGTCCACACCGATGGAGACACCCGTCGCAGGCACAACCTGGCCGGTGAAACGCTTCACGAGGTCATCGTAGCGCCCGCCGCCCGCGACCGATCCGAACTGCCGCTTGCGGCCCTTTTCGTCAAGGATCTCAAAGGTCAGCTCTGCTTCGAATACCGGACCGGTGTAGTAGCCAAGGCCACGTACCACGGACGGGTCGATGATGATACGGTCCGGGCCATAACCTTGGGCAGCAAGCAGCGATGCCATCTCCGCCAACTCATCCACACCCTCGGCGCCGATCTGGCTCTCGCCGACGGCGGCGCGAAGCGCGTCAAGCGTTGCCTCGTTGCTGTCCCGCTTGGAGGTCAGGAAGGCCACCACCGGTTCCGCCTGTTCCGGGGCCAGACCGACACCGTCGATATAGGCGCCCGACGCATCCAGACGCCCCTTGCCCAGCAGCTCGCGCACGCCTGCTTCGCCGACCTTGTCGAACTTGTCGATGGTGCGCAGCACGTCGGCGGATTGTGCATCGTCGGACACGCCCATCGCCTCCAGCACGCCATTCAGAACCTTGCGGTTGTTCACCCGAACCACGTAGTCGCCGCGCGGGATGCCCAGCACCTCAAGACAGTCGGACAGCATGGCGCAGATCTCGGCATCCGCCGCGACGCTTGCCGCGCCCACGGTGTCCGCGTCGCACTGATAGAACTGACGATAGCGCCCCGGTCCCGGCTTTTCGTTGCGCCAGACAGGCCCCATGGCAAAGCGCCGATACGGCAGCGGCAGGTCGTTGCGATGCTCTGCATAGACGCGGGCCAGCGGCGCGGTCAGGTCATAGCGCAGCGCCATCCAGTTTTCGTCTTCGTCCTGCCAGGCAAAGACACCCTCGTTCGGGCGGTCCACGTCGGGCAGGAACTTTCCCAGCGCCTCGACCGTTTCGACGCCGGAACTTTCAAGCGCTTCAAAGCCGTATTGATGATAGACCCCGGCGATGGCGCGCAGCATCTCGCTGCGCTCCGTCACCTCGGTGCCGAAATAGTCGCGAAAGCCCTTGGGCGTCTGCGCCTTGGGGCGGGGGGATTTCTTCACTTTGGCCATGGGAACCGTCCGGCTGTTTGTCCGTCGCGCTTCCTCTATCGGCTCCGGCCCGAGGGGGCAAGCAAGCGCCGCTCTTGCGATGTGACGCAGCCGCGCTTAGGGAAGACGAAACACCAAAGAGGACCGCCATGTCAGACCGTACGCAAGAGATGGAAGAACAGGTCGCCCACCTGTACAAAACCGTCGAGGAGCTGTCCGACGTGATTGCCAAGCAGGATATGGAGCTGCGCGCCCTCACCCAAAGGGTCGATCTGCTGGTCCGCCGCGAAGCTGACCGGCAATCCGAAGCCCCCGGTGCCGCCATCTTTGGCGACGAACGGCCCCCGCATTACTGAACCGTGATGGTTTAACGAAAACGGGCGCCCAGATGAGCGCCCGTTCGTGTGTCAGTTCGCCTTATCGTCGTCGTCCACAAGGTCCGGATCGTCCGGCGGCATGTCGAATTCCAGGCCGTGCGCGGCGCGGATCTTGTCTTCGATCTCCAGCGCCACACGCTTGTTTTCCTTGAGGTATGTCTTGGCGTTTTCGCGGCCCTGCCCGATGCGTTCATCGCCGTAGGAATACCACGCGCCGGATTTGTCCACGACGCCGGCCTTCACCCCGAGATCAAGCATTTCGCCCATCTTGGAAATGCCTTCGCCATACATGATGTCGAATTCCACCTGCTTGAACGGCGGCGCGACCTTGTTCTTCACCACCTTCACGCGGGTCTGGTTGCCCACAACTTCGTCGCGGTCCTTGATCGCGCCGATGCGACGAATGTCGAGACGCACGGAGCTGTAGAACTTCAGCGCGTTGCCGCCGGTGGTGGTTTCGGGCGAGCCGAACATGACGCCGATTTTCATCCGAATCTGGTTGATGAAAACCACCATGCACTTCGATCGGCTGATCGACCCGGTCAGCTTGCGCATCGCCTGGCTCATCAGGCGGGCGTGAACACCGACGCTGCTGTCGCCCATGTCCCCTTCGAGCTCGGACTTCGGCGTCAATGCCGCCACCGAGTCGACAACCACAAGGCTGACCGCGCCCGACCGCACCAGCGTATCGACGATCTCCAACGCTTGTTCGCCGGTGTCAGGCTGCGAAATCAGCAGCTCGTCCAGATCGACGCCCAGTTTTTTTGCATACTGCGGATCCAGAGCGTGCTCGGCGTCAACAAAGGCGCAGACCCCGCCCTTCTTTTGTTCCTCGGCCACCACATGCAGGGTCAGCGTGGTCTTGCCCGACGATTCCGGGCCATAGATCTCGATGATCCGCCCCTTGGGCAGACCGCCGATCCCGAGCGCGATATCAAGACCGAGAGACCCGGTCGACGTCGCCTCGATATCGTGCAGGACGTTGTCGCCGCCCAGTTTCATGATGGACCCTTTGCCGAACTGCCGTTCGATCTGGGCCAGGGCGCTGTCGAGCGCCTTTTGCTTGTCTGCGCTTTTCTTGTTGTCCATGCTCAGAAGATCTGCCGTTGCCATTGGGGTTGGCTCCTTATTTCACACGCGCCGTAACGCGGCAATGTCGCTTTTGTTCGCGGCTTGTTCTCATCAGATATGAGCACAAAGTGAGAACATATCAAGTTAAATCTTGCCTTTTTCAGGCTGACACTTGTTGGTTAAAAGAACATTGAGGAATGTGAGGGGCTTGAGAGAAATGCTGATATTCTGGAAGCCTCGGCTGGTGATGCTCGCTGTGCCCAAGACTGGAACATCGGCCTATGCCCGCGCTTTGGGTCCCCTCGCGTCAATGGTCGTGAATGACCCGCCAGAGCTGAAACATGCGCCGGTCTATCGCTATAACCGGTTCTTCCGACCCATGCTGGAAAAGGTTGGCGGCGATGACATGGAGCTGCTCGCGGTGATCCGTGAACCGATTTCCTGGCTCGGCTCGTGGTATCGCTATCGTCAACGCGGGTTTCTTGAGGGCCGTCCGACGTCGACACGCGGGATGAGCTTCGACGATTTCTGCCAGGCCTATGCCACCGGCGACCGACCGCCGTTTGCCAATGTGGGCAGTCAGGCGAAATTCGTCGAGCCGCGCCCCAATGGGATCTCCGTCACGCATCTGTTCAAATACGAGAATCAATCCGGTCTGATTGATTTCCTGGAAACGCGGCTGAACACGACCATCGACCTGCCACGGGAAAATGTGTCGCCCAGGCGGGACACCGAATTAACGACAGAGACAGAAGTCAAATTGCGCCGCAAATGTGCCGATGATTTTGCCATCTGGGACAGCGCCTTGTGAGCTAGTGGAGCTGTTGGTGAACCGTCTCCGTCAATTCCGACAATGAGAACGGCTTGGGCAGAAAGACGGAGTTTGGAATGGCTTCCGATCCTTCTCCAAAGGCATCCTCGGCATACCCGGAGACAAAGACCACCCGCGTGTCGGGTCGATTCACACGCGCCTTGCGCACCCAGGTCGGCCCATCCATTCCGGGCATCACCACGTCGGTGACAAAGATGTCCACGCCCAGGGCCTCGTCCTCCAGCGTGGCGAGCGCATCCTCCGCCGTCTCCGCTTCGATCACCGTGTAGCCGCGCAGCCGCAGTGCGCGCGCAGCAAAGGCACGGACCGGGGCTTCGTCCTCGACCAGAAGCACGACGCCGGACCCTTTTTCGGGAAGCTTGGCGACGGTCTTTTCCTCGACAACCGCAGTTGCAGCTTTCGCGTCTATCTCGTTCGAGGGCAGCAGCAGCGTGAAGCAGGTGCCCTGTCCGACCACGCTGTCGACAAAGATGAACCCTCCAGTCTGCTTGACGATCCCATAGACGGTCGAGAGCCCAAGCCCCGTCCCTTCGCCGGGACGTTTGGTTGTAAAGAACGGCTCGAACACCTTCTGCAACTTGTCCGGCGGGATGCCCATGCCTTCGTCGATCACGCGGACGGACACGTAGGTGCCGGGCGCCACCACCGCGCGATCGCGTTTGAGCGGCTCGCGCAGCTCGCGACGCTCTGTTTCCACGACGATTTCCCCGCCGTCCGGCATGGCGTCGCGGGCGTTGACCACGAGGTTCATCATCACCTGTTCAAGCTGACGACGATCACCACGAACAGGCGGCAGAACCGGGTCATGGCGCAGTGTCAGTCGCACCCGCTCCCCCACCAGACGGTTCAGCAAATGTGCCAGATCGGACAGCGTGTCGCGCAGGTCCAGCACCTCCGGCTGCATGGTCTGTTTGCGCGAGAAGGCCAGCAACTGCCCCACCAAAGCCGCCGCGCGATTGGCGTTCTGGTTGATCTGAACAAGGTCACCGTATTCCGGATCGCCCTGATCGTGACGCATCAACAAGAGGTCGCAATGCCCTGAAATTGCAGTCAAAAGATTGTTGAAATCATGCGCGACACCGCCGGCAAGCTGCCCGATGGCTTGCATCTTCTGGCTTTGCACGAATTGCGCTTCGAGCGTTTTCAATTCGGTCGCGTCGTTCAACACCGCGATCAGACATTTTTCGCCGTCTTCCACAACGCGATTCAGCGTAACCTGCACAAAGACTTCGCGGTCGGCGCGTGTCAGGCGCAGGAACTCAGACCGATGGAGGCCGCGACCATCAACGGCCTCTTGCAGCCAGTCTTTCAAAGCGCGGCCAAGCCCTTCCATATGCTCGGCAATATGACCCGGCTCACCACTCTCGAGGTTCAACATGCGCCGCGCCTCCGGATTGGCGCGCAGGATGCGCCCCTCCGGCGTGACCTTCAGCAAAGGCACAGGAAGCCCGTCGAACGTCCCGGCTGTGTCTGCCTGTTCGACCTCTTCAGCGATGGGAGAGATCACCAGTTCAATCCGCCCTGCGCCGATGTCATTGGTCTGTACCAGGGCGCGCTGGTCGCCGTCCGCGGCTTGTATGTGATGCACACCGCCGGAGCGTAAAGGCAGATCGCTGAACACATCCTGAAGCCGCTTTACCCGGCCACCGACCAGGGCGCGCGCGCAGGGATTCATGTAAAGGATCGCCCCATTGCGACCGACTGACATCACAGGTTGATCGGCGCGCGCCGGCGTGGCACCGCGATGGGCTTCTGTTTCAAACCGCCACAGGATCACGTCCGGCGAAAAGGCTCGAACGTAAATTCTGAAGCCTTCCGAATGGCTTGTCACCTCTTCCAAGGCGGTGCCCTCTTTCAGCGCCCTGTCCTGAAGCCGGTACAAGATCCCCTCGGTCGAGGCAAAGATATCGCGCAGTACATCAGCCAGCGGTTCCTGGTGAGAGGGTTGAAATCTGGCGCGGGCTGCGGCGTTGGCCTGCAACGTGATGCCGCCCCCATCGCAGATGAAACAAAACCCCGGTTCCGTTTCGACGAGATCCGCGAGTTGTTTCACCTGATGCGACCGTCGCTTCGCCAAGACAACATCCGCCAAGAGCCACAACAGTGCCACCGCACTGAGCGCGCCGGTGGCCGCCAAGGCCGCAATCTGCACCTGTTGCGTCGTCGCGCTTTGCGACAGCCAGAGCGCCCCAGCCGCAAGAACGATGAGCAATGCGGCCCCGAACACGGGGGTCAAGGATTGCGGTCTGTCCATCTCACCTGCGATATTTGACACTCCAACCTCACATTCGAATCTTGGCACCATCCAAGCCAGTCAGGGTTAAGGTTGCGTTAACGTCGCACCTCAACAGGTGATTGAACGCGATGACTGGGGTCGGACGTTGTCCCCGTCAATCAGGCGCAATCAGGCACGCGGCGTAAAACCCGTCACCGCCGTCGGACGGCAGGAACCCTCGGTTGGGACCAATGCGCCAATCGGTGTGGCTGGCGAGGAAGGCATCGATCTGTGCCTCGTTTTCTGCCCGCAGCAAGGAACAGGTGGCATAGACCATCGCGCCGCCGGGACGGACGAGCTTCGCGCAGGTGGTCAGAATATCCGCTTGAATGTCCGTGAGCTCCGCCAACCGTGCCTCCGTCAGCCGCCATTTGCCTTCGGGCGCACGGCGCCACGCTCCGCTTCCGGAACACGGCACGTCAGCCATGACGATGTCATAAACCCCTTTGGGCCTGGCGACACAGGTGACGGTCGCCCCGGCACGCAGCGCCCGTTTCGGCAGGTCGGACATGCGGCCGGGATCAGCGTCATGTGCAAACAGCTCTGCCTTTGGCGCCCGCGCCGCCAGTGCCAGACTTTTCCCGCCCCCACCTGCACAATAATCCAGAATGCGTGTCGGATCGCCGAGCGGGATCATCTCGACCACAGCCTGACTGGCCGCATCCTGAAGCTCGATCCAGCCGTCGGTGAAACTGTCCGTGCGGATCAGACCACGCGCACCGGAGGTGACCTCCAAGGCGGTCTCGGCCAAGGCGTGTGGCACCGTCTCGACCCCGTCTTCGGCAAGCCGCGCCCGAGCCTTTTCCCTGTCCGTTTTCAGCAAATTGGCACGGACAAACACCGGCGCGCGGGTGCGCAGCGCCTCTGCCGTCTCGTGGGTCCGCTCGCCGAGATCCTCGGCGAACCGGGCGGCAAGCCAGTCGGGCAAGTCGAGCGCCGCGGCCCCGTCCGGCGCATCGCCAGCGGCCACTTCGACGTCGGTCAAAGCCATAGGCGCATGACCCTGGCCGGTGAACAGCTCTGTGGGATCCTGGTTTTGCGCGCGAAACAGCCCGATCATCCGGGCGCGGCCGGTCTCCCCTCCGCCAAACGTGGCCGTCGAGCGCCACATGCGCAACACATCGAACACATGGTCACGGATGGCGGCCCGGTCCTTTGACCCGGCAAACCGCGCGCGGCGGCCCCATGAGGTCAGGGCCTTCTCCGCCGCTTCACCCGCCTGAACGCGATCCAGTATCTCGATGGCCGCCTGAACACGGGCCGCCGGGGTCACAGCGGCACCCGTTCAAAGCCATCGCCCACGGCCCGCAACCGCGCGAATTTAGACGGTCCACGCATGTGCGAGCCCGACCAGATCAGGTCCTTGTCGGCAATCCGGGCCAGCGTCAGCTGGCGCGTGTCCGCCGCCTGCGCCCCATCCACGTCATAAATCGGAGACAGGAACGGATCGGGCAATTGCAACGCTTCGGAATGCACGATGTCCGCCACCAGCATCAGATCACCGATCCGCAGTCCGCTGTGACCGGGCGTGTGACCGGGAAGGTGTTCCAGCGTCATGCCCTGCCCGAGGTCAGCGCCATGCGCGACCAGTTCAGGCGTGACCGCCTTGAGCAGATCATCCGCCGGCCCTTCTTTACCGGTCCAAAAGGCAACCTCATCCTTATGCACGACAACCCGCGCCCGTGGGAACGCCAGCCGGCCCTCCACCATCGCGCCCCCCACGTGGTCGCGATGCAGGTGAGTGAAGATCACGCGCCCCACGTCCTCTGCAGAGACACCGATTTCGGCAAGCAAGGCGCCAAGACGTCCCGCCTTATCGCCGAAATGCGCGCCACAGCCGGTATCGACCAGATCGACGCCGCCCGCGTGACGCAGCACGTAGACATTGAATTCGGACTGGATTTCCTTCAGCCCGACCAGCACCAGCCGAGCCTGCTGGATCTCCTCCGGACAGGTCTCGAAAACCGAAGGGTCAAACACGGTTGCACCATCGGTGAGGCAAATGACCTCGACCCCACCGGTGTCAAAACGATCCACGCCTTGCATCAGGCAACCCCGTCGAAATGCATTACGGTGACGACTTGTGCGCCCGCCATGCCAAGCAGGTGCCCGTGATCCATTTTCATAGTGACCAATTCTTTGCTCCGCCGCGCCAGTAGGTGATCTTTCAACATCAGCTTTATCCCGGCCACCTTCCGGAGGAAAGGCCGGCTCTCCTTCCAGAGCCGCGGTCACTTTCAAAGACCCTGCCGGAACTGTTGACCCTTCAACCGGAAACGGTCCGTGGGCGCCGCACGGGCCGAGCCGAACGCAATCGCGCCACATACGTGTCTTGGCGACACGACCGGCATCAAGCCGCCTATGTCAGCCCCTTTCCAGAGTACTTGGTGCAGCAAGCCCAGCCCGTCGGGTTGATTTATAGGACGAAAGTCGACATGATTGCTCCTTGAATCCATCAAAAGTGACGCTAGGCGGAAACAGTCCATGACGGAGTCCACCTCCAATTCGTCCAGAGTGACACGGGTCGGTGATAGAAATATACCAAAGGGTGAAGCTGCCAAGCCTTTGAAATCAAAGGCCCAGAAAGCACGCAGTCCCAGCCCCGCAGCGTTACGCAGCATGTTGGGGGCCAACCTGCGGCAGCTGTCGCGCCAGGCGAAGTCCATTTCTGCCCTGTGCCGCGAATTGGGCATCAACCGCACGCAGTACAACCGCTACCTCGGCGGCGAAAGCTTCCCGCGGCCGGACGTGTTGCACCGCATCTGTTCCCACTTTGGCGTGGATGCGCGCATCCTGCTGGAACCTGTGGACAGCATTTTGTTCAAAACCCACGTCCCAGAGCTCAAACCAGCCTTTTCAGCTCTGCTCAGGCGCGCGGCATCCCCCCTGTCCGAGGACCTTTTGCCTTCTGGGTTCTACCGGTTTACGCGGCGCTGTTTCATCCTGGACGATGTCTACGTCCAAGGCATCATCACCATTTCACGTCAAAACGATTTGACGGTTATCAAGGGGTTCGATCCCAAGGAAGCGGTTCTGGCCCAGGGGCTTGACGCCACCCAGCAGCGACGCGAATTCGGGGGAACCGTGATTGCGCAGGACGACGGCTTTGCCATACTGGTCAGTCGGCGCGGCTCCGCCACCACCCATTTCCAATACCTCGCGCCGATCCCGGCGCCGGAGGGTCATTTCTGGCTTGGCTACACCGCACGCGCGGCCCGCGACCAGGAAACGGCACGACGTGTTGAGCGGCAGACCTACGAGTTCCTTGGCCCCCGGATCAAAGACGCCCTGCCCGCCGCGCGCCTCGCGGGCTTGTGCAACCCTGACGACCTCATGCCGTGCATCCGATCGCTGCTGCGCATTGGTGAACCGTTTCAATCCTGACGCCTACCGAAACGACGCGGTCGCCTCCGATGAGGCCACCCCGCGCCCGGTCCCATAGGCCAGCATATCGTAAAGATGCCATGTGGCATGTCCCAGCAGCGGCAGCACGACCAGCAGTCCCAGGAACCCCGGCACCATGGCCAGAAATGTCGTCGCACCGATAAAGGCGGCCCAAGCGAACATGCGTAACGGTTCGCGCTGAACGTATTGAAATGAATGGATCATTGCGGTGACAAAGTCGATTTCCCGGTCCAGCAACATCGGCAGCGCCAGCACCGTGATCATATAGAGCAGCACCGCGAATCCAGCGCCTACCGTCGTGCCCACCGCCAGCATCGCCAGCCCGTTGGGCGTCAGAAACACATCAAAGCTGGAAGACACATTGGTCATCGTCGACAGACCAAGGAACAGCGCAAAGATCATATGCGCGATAAAAAACCAGAACAGGAACACCACAAGGATCACCGCGCAGATCGACGGCAACTGACGTTTCGACTGACGACCGATCACCGAAAAGATCTGCTTCCAGTCCAGCGGCCGCCCTTCTTCGAGCCGCCGACTGACGTCATAGAACCCCACAGCCGCAAACGGGGCAATCAGCGGAAATCCGATGGCCGCAAAGACCAGCCAATAGCTTTGCCCGGTGACCCAGGTGAGCCAGATCATGAACCATCCGCCCATGACCCACGGCAGACCAAAGACCAGAGCGAACCCCGGTGCACGCCGCATGTCGCGGAGCGCCCGCCTCAGGGCCTCTCTAAACATCGCCACAGTCACCGGCCCGAGGTCGCTCGGACCCAGCGGCGGCGTGCTGTCGATCGGTTCTGCCTGTCTCATCTCCGGCATACCGCCTCTCCCGTCCGCCGCAATCCGGCCCGCCCGCAGTTAATCGGATCACCGGGATCAAGGTCAAGCGAAGGAAAATCTGACTCTGACTTAGACCTTTGTCTAAGCGGCGTCCCTTGGTGACAAAAGATGCGCGCGCTTCGGGCGCCCCACGAAGCCGTGCGATTAATAAACCTATACAGCGCGTTACGGATCGAACTTAAGGCACACTTCCCAGGAGACCTTTGTGAACTCCGACCATCGTCTATGCCGCTCTCAGAATATAAGACTGGCGTCGTCGGCAGACCTGCGCAATCCTGACACCTACGCTGAAACGTCAATTGGAGGATAGACTGATGGCATGGAACACACCGAAGATCCGTGAGATCGAATGCGGCATGGAAATCAACATGTACGGCCCGGAGAACGACGAAGAGCGCGAAGTTCTGTTCTGATCTGACAGCGTGCGGGATAGCACTATGGCGTTTCGCACGCACATTCTTGGGGCCGCTGCCGGTGGTGGTCTGCCCCAATGGAACTGCGGGTGCCCCAATTGCACCCTTGCCCGCGAAGGCGAAATACCGACCCAGACGCAATCCTCGCTCGCCGTTACAGGCGATGGTGTGCATTGGTCCATATTGAACGCCTCCCCCGACATCCGTCAGCAACTGACCGATGCCAAACCGCTGCACCCCACGGGGCTGCGCGTCCTGCCGCTGTCGTCCGTGCTGATCACCAACGGTGATATCGACCACGTGGCGGGCCTCCTGACGCTGCGCGAGATGCAGCCCTTTACCCTGTTTGCCACGCAAACCATCCACGGCGTGCTGCGGGACAACCCCATATTCGACGCGCTCAATGCCTCGGTCGTGAAACGCACGCCGATCGCGCTGAACCGGCCCTTCGACCTCGCACCCGGCCTTCGGGCGACGCTGTTCGCCGTTCCGGGCAAGGTGCCGCTGTATATGGAGGGCGAGACGGTGGAGACGCAGCTTTTGGGCGAAAACACCGTCGGGGTCGAGCTGACCGCCGCCGGCAAGCGGGTCTACTACATCCCCGGCTGCGCCTGTCTGACCGATGACCTGAAGGCGCGCATCCGCGGCGCGGACCTGCTGTTCTTTGACGGCACGCTTTGGGCGGATGACGAGATGATCACCGAAGGCTTGGGCCAGAAAACCGGCGCGCGTATGGGGCATATGTCCATGAGCGGCCCCGATGGATCGCTCGGCGCCTTTGACGATCTCAACATCGGCCAGCGTGTCTACGTCCATATGAACAACACCAATCCCGTGCTGCGCCCCGGATCTGACCAGCGCGACACGGCAGAGGGTCACGGCTGGATCATCGCTCAGGACGGAATGGAGATAACACCATGAAACCAGCAGCTTCGGCGCAAGAGTTCGAGCATCGCCTGCGCCAGATCGGGGCCGACCGCTACCACGACAAACACCCATTTCACGACCGGCTGCACGGGGGCCACTGCACCCCCGACGAGGTCCGCGCCTGGGTCATCAACCGCTACTACTACCAGCATTCCATCCCGATCAAGGACGCCGCTTTCATGTCGCGCGTCGAAGACCCCGACCTGCGGCGCATATGGCGCTCCCGGATGGAAGATCATGACGGCACAGACACCAACGAAGGTGGCATCAAGCGCTGGCTGCGTCTGGCGCAGGCCGTCGGTCTTGATCCGGCCTATGTCCAGTCGCGCGAGGGTATCATGCCCGCGACCAAATTCGCCGTCGACGCCTACGTGCGCTTTGTCCGCGACAAGACGCTGCTGGAGGCTGTCGCCGCCTCTCTGACCGAACTCTTCGCCCCCGCCATCCACGAAAACCGCATCAAAGGTCTCTTGCAACATTATGATTTTGCGGATGATTCCTCTCTTTCCTATTTTCAGAACCGTCTGAAAGAAGCGCCTAAAGACGTGGCCTTCGGCCTGCAATGGGTGCTTGACCACGCTGACACTGCCGAAAAGCAGGACATGGCCGCCGCTGCGCTGGAATTCAAAACCGACGTGCTTTGGGCGCAGCTTGACGCGCTCTGGAACGGCTATGTGGAGGGGCGCATCCCACCGGGCTGCTGGCAACCGGGCGACGGGCTTTTGTTGGCAAAGGCATCATGATCGACGCAACCGCCATCCCGACCTTGCCGCGTGGCGTGCGCCTGCACTTCGACAAGGTGCGCGACACATGGGTTCTGCTGGCGCCGGAACGCACCGTGACGCTGGACATGATCGGCCACGCCATCCTGTCCGAGGTGGACGGTGTCCGCAGCTTTGACGACATCACCGCGGGTCTGGCTGAAAAATACCAGGCCCCCCGCGACCAGATTGCCAAGGACAGCGCGGCCTTTCTGCGCACGCTGGCAGATCGTCGCTTTCTTGACCTGATGACGGAGGTCGCATGACCACCCCGCCCCCCATCGCCATGCTGGCCGAGCTGACGCACCGCTGCCCGCTGTCCTGCCCGTATTGCTCCAACCCGGCGCAGATGGCCCGCGTCGATGCCGAACTGCAAACAGACGAATGGGCGCGCGTCTTTCAGGAGGCGGCAGATCTGGGCGTACTGCAACTGCACCTCTCCGGCGGCGAACCGGCCTCGCGCCGCGATCTGGTGGAGCTGGTCAGGGCGGCGCGCGACGCGGGCCTTTACACCAACCTCATCACCTCGGGCATCGGCCTGACGGAAAAGCGGCTGCATGCCCTGGACGCCGCCGGGCTGGATCACATCCAGCTCAGCCTGCAGGGCACAACGCCGGAAATGACCGACGAGATCGGCGGCTACAAGGGCGGCTTCGACCGCAAGATGATGGTCGCGGGCTGGATCAAGGAGATCGGCTTTCCCCTCACGCTGAACGCTGTGCTGCACCGCAAGAACCTGCACCAGCTGCCGCGCGCCTTGGAAATCGCACAGGATATGGGGGCACGCCGGATCGAAGTGGCCACCGTGCAATTCCACGGCTGGGCCTTGCAGAACCGTGACGCGCTGATGCCGACCCGCGAACAGGCCATCGAAGCCACCCGCATCGTGACCGAGGCGCGCACCGCGCTGAAGGGCACGCTGGTCATCGACTACGTGCCCGCCGATTACCACTCCGACTACCCAAAGCGCTGCATGGGCGGATGGGGTCAGGTGGGCCTGAACGTCGCGCCCGACGGCGAGGTTCTGCCCTGTCACGCGGCGCAGTCCATCCCGCATCTGACCTTTGACAATGTGCGCGACAAGGCGCTCAAGGACATCTGGTACGCAGGCGCGGCCTTCGACGCCTATCGTGGCACGGACTGGATGCCGGAGCCTTGCGCCTCTTGCGACCGCAAGCTCAAGGACTTTGGCGGCTGCCGCTGTCAGGCCATGGCGCTGCTGGGTGACCCCAACGCGACCGATCCGGTCTGCGTGAAGTCCCCGCATCACATCGACCTGCAAGCGCGCGCCGACGCCCACGCACGCAGCGATGCGCCCCTCGTGTACCGTCCGCAGCCGCCAAAAGTGGCAGAACCTGCACAATAGATATGCACACGGCTCTATGAGGCCGAATATCTCCCAAGTATCTGGGCCATATTAGAGATTTCTTTACCCACGCTCCCCAACCGTACTACCATAAGATGTAGGAGGGGAGACCTATGCCATATCAACACAACCCGATACGACGCGGGGACGACGGGCGGATACGCCACATCGACGTGCCGACATTGATGCAGGCGCCGGACGGTTTCGCACAGTTGCGCATCGCACTTGAAGAGCTTGGCGAAACGTTGCCGGACCGCAATCACAAGGGGGAGCCGCCTTGGCTATTAGCCCCTGAATCCACGAAAGATAGTCTGACGTGGAAGGTCCGGCGCGGCGAAACCCTGATGACGAATTTCGTCACGTGGTTCAAAGGTCTCGGACCGGACGAAAAGCAGACGTTCCGCAACCGATACCCGGAACCACCGGCATGGACGGGGTTTTACGATTCGTTGGCCTGACCGGAAAAAAGGCAGTCCAACATAGATGTCAGACTGCCTTCCCTACAACTCAAACGGTCCTTCAGATCAGAGGATCAGTCGTCCGACCGAGCGTCGGCACGGCTCTTGCCCGACACCTGCATGGCCAGCGTCGCTTCCATGAACGGGTCGAGATCACCATCAAGCACACCGGAGGTGTCCGCCGTTTCGTGGTTGGTGCGCAGGTCTTTGACCATCTGGTAGGGCTGCAAGACGTAAGACCTGATCTGGTTGCCCCAGCCCGCGTCGCCCTTCGCCTCGTGCAGTGCGTTGACCTCGGCGTTGCGACGGTCCAGTTCCATCTGGTAGAGCCGCGATTTCAGCGCCTTCATGGCGATGTCGCGGTTCTGGTGCTGCGATTTCTCGGAGGACGTGACCACGATGCCCGTGGGATGGTGCGTGATCCGCACGGCCGAGTCGGTGGTGTTGACGTGCTGACCACCGGCACCGGACGAGCGATAGGTGTCGATACGAATATCCGCCGGGTTCACTTCGATTTCGATGTTGTCGTCGATCACCGGATAGGCGCCGATCGCGGCAAAGGATGTCTCCCGCGTGCCCTTGCCAAAGGGAGAGATCCGCACCAGCCGGTGCGTACCGCTCTCCGACTTCAGCCAGCCGTAGGCATTCGGGCCCTTGATCTGATAGGTCGCGGATTTGATGCCGGCCTCTGTGCCCGGCGTTTCTTCCTGCAGATCGACCTCGAAACCGCGCTTTTCGGCCCAGCGGACGTACATCCGCGCCAGCATGTTGGCCCAGTCGCAGGCTTCCGTGCCGCCCGCGCCTGACTTGATCTCCAGGAACGCGTCATTGCCGTCGGTTTCGCCGTCCAGCAGCGCTTCGAGCTCCTTCTTGGCAGACACGTCAACCAGCGCCTTCAACGCGGTTTCGGCTTCTGCCACGACCTCTTCGTCCTCTTCCATTTCGCCCAATTCGATCAGCTCAACCTGATCTTCAAGCTCTTGTTTGAGGGCGTTGTAGGTGTCCAGCGCCGACACCAGCGCCTGCCGGTCCTTGGTCAGTTTCTGCGCGTTGGCCGGATTGTCCCACAGGTTGGGGTCCTCCATGCGCGCGTCGAACTCTTCCAGCCGGTGCTGCGCCGTCTCCCAGCCCAGCCGCTGCTTGAGCAGCTCCAGTGATTTCTGGATCTTCTCAACATTGTTCTGGGCTTCGGCGCGCATGATAGTGTCCTGAAACTGGCTGGGGTCTGTGGCCCCGCGTGATACCAAGGGGGAGCCACAGGAGCAAGGTGGCAAGTGATACAACACCGGTTGGCCATGGCGCAGGGCGATCACAACCTGCGTGATCCACTGTCTATGGCGCGGCTCCGGCATGTTCAGCGGCGCTGCGAAGGCACGGGGCCGCTACCGCCGCGGATAGACCCGCAAGGCAAAACGCGCGCCGGATCTCTCCGACGCGCGCTCAAATTGCTTCGAAAAGTGCGTGCTCAGTACAGACCACCCGACGACAGCGTGCCAAAGCCCGCCTTGGGCCCCACGACCGCCTTGCGCCCGGTGGAGGTGGTGACCTCCCGCGCGACAGAGTCGCTGTCCGGGTTGATCAGGTCGAAGCTGCCGGACACCGCAAAGCCCCCGTCCAGCTGAACGCCCCAGATGCCGTTCATCAGGTCATCCTCGCGGAAGCATTCCGACACCACGTTCGCGCCCGATGCCCCTGCCCCAAGGCGCGCACCGCTGAAGCGGTCGATGTTGACGAAGTTACAGGTTTCCGGCGTCTTGAATTCGCCGCCACCGTATTTCTTGACCGCTTCGCGCATGAATTGCGTGAATACCGGACCACAGAACCCGCCGCCTGACGCGCCACGCCCCAGCGAGCGCGGGTTGTCAAAGCCGATGTAACAGCCCGCCACGATGTTGGAGGTAAAGCCCACAAACCACACGTCCTTTGCGTCGTTGGTGGTCCCGGTCTTGCCCGCCGTGGGGACGGACAGCTTCACGGTTCTGGAGGCCGTGCCACGCTCCACCACGCCGCGCATCATGGATGTCAGCTGATAAGCCGTGATCGGGTCCATGACACGCTCCCGCTCGTTGACGATGCGCGGGCTGCGCCCTTCGGGCAGGTTGGGATCGAAGCAATCGACACAGACCCGCTTGTTGCCCTGCGCCGCATCGTGGCTGTAGACCGTGTTGCCATAGCGGTCCTGCACGCGGTCGACCAGCGTCGGCTCCACCCGCTCTCCGCCATTGGCGAACATGGCGTAGGCTGCGACCATGCGGAACAGCGTGGTCTCATCCGCCCCCAGCGCGTTGGCCAGAACGCGTCCCATATTGTCATAGACCCCGAATTTCTCGGCGTAGTTGGCGACCACATCCATACCGACCTCCTGGGCCAGACGGATGGTCATCAGGTTCCGCGAGCGTTCGATGCCCGTGCGCAATGGCGTCGGCCCGTAGAACTGGTTCGACGCGTTTTTGGGACGCCAGACACCCTGGGGGGTGTTGATCTCGATCGGGGCGTCCACGACGATGGTCGCCGGGGTATAACCGCTGTCCAGCGCCGAGGCATAGACAAACGGTTTGAAGCTCGACCCCGGCTGACGTTTCGCCTGTGTCGCGCGGTTGAAGACCGAGTTCTGATAGCTGAACCCCCCCTGCATGGCGATCACACGCCCGGTGTTCACGTCCATCGCCATGAACCCGCCCTGCACCTGCGGCACCTGCCTCAGCGTCCAGCGCAAGAAGTCGCCGGACCCGTCTTCGGTCATCTGGCGCACATGGATCACGTCGCCGGGCTCGAAGTTGTCGAACAGGCTGCCGGAGAACCAGCTGGTGTCCGACCGCGGGATCTCCATCCCACGGGGATCGTCCAGCGGAACGCCCTCGATCCCGATCAGCAGCGACTGGTCCCGCACTTCCCGCACCACGGCCACGCGCCAGATGTCGTCCAGGGTCACATCGCGGGCCGCACGAACGTCGGACAAAGCAGCGCGCCAGGCGGCCTCGTCATCGAGGGTTGCGGCGTCGATGCTTTTGCCCGTGCCCCGCCAACGGCCAAGGCTACGGTCGTAGCGCTCCAGCGCGCCTTGCAGCGCATGGGCCGCTTCGTTCTGCATCTCCGGGTCAAGCGTCGCCCGCACGGAATACCCGCCGGAAAAGAACTGCTCCTCGCCAAAGTCGCGGCTCAGCTGACGGCGAATCTCGTCGGTGAAGTAATCGCGCGGCGGCAGACCACGGGAATAGGGCTCGAAGTCGCCGTTCTGCACCGACCGCAGCGGCTGCGCGACTTCGTGTGCATAGGTCGCCTGATCGATATAGCCGTTGTCCAGCATCTCGGAGAGCACATAATCGCGGCGCTGGGTCAGACGCTCCTTGCGGCGCACCGGATGATAATCCGACGGCGCCTTCGGCATGGAGGCCAGCATCGCCGCCTCATGCGGTTCCAGCTCGCCAAGGGATTTGTTGAAATAGGTCTGCGCCGCTGCGGTCACGCCAAAGCTGTTCTGTCCTAGGAAAATCTCGTTCAGGTACAGCTCCAGGATCTTGTCCTTGTCCAGCGCCTCTTCGACGCGGGAGGCCAGAATGATCTCCTTGATCTTGCGCTCTGCCCGACGGTCGCCCGACAGCAGGAAGTTCTTCATCACCTGCTGCGTGATGGTCGAGGCGCCACGCACGTCGCGACCACCAGATTCGACCGCTTGAACCGCCGCTGCCGCGATCCCACGCACGTCATAGCCCTGGTGGGTGTAGAAATTCTTGTCCTCGGCAGAGATGAACGCGTTTTTCACCATGTCCGGGATCTCATTCGCCGGGGTGAACAGACGCCGTTCCTGAGCGAATTCGTCGATCACGCGGCCTTCGCCGTTGTAGATTCGGCTGATGGTCGGTGGCGTATATTGCGCAAGGTGTTCGTGGCTCGGCAAATCGCGGCCATACATCCAGAACACAGCACCAATGGTCAGCGCGATCATCATCGCACCCATGGTCACTACGGCAAAGATGCCGCCAAAGAAGGAGAAGATGAACCGCGTCACGCACAGCCCTCATTTTAGGGAAGTTCAAGCCTTGTTCCGCCTCGCTTAGCGGTTTTCGAGGCATGGGTCAAAACACAACCGCGCCAGAGCGGCACGGCTTTGCCGATCTGCTATCCGGACGCGCGACGGACACGGTCCGTAGCGTTCGCCTACTGCCGACGCAGCCGCGCCAGCGCCTTGTCCTCGATGATCCAAGCGGCCAGACCGTCGCGAATGCCAGCGGCCATGCCCCCGCGCCATGCAGGGTCCTGCAGACTGCGCAGATCCTCCTGTGATGACAGAAACCCCAGCTCGATCAGCACCGAGGGAATGTCCGCCGATTTCAGCACGGAAAACGCCGCCTGCCGCTCCGGGTCCTTGTGCACGTAGCCCAATTCGCTTCGGATTTCGTCCACCAGATGGGTCGACAGCGCCTGACTGCGCGGCGTGTTGTCCAGCCGCGCCATATCCAGCAGAATCGACGCCACTTTGTCGTCCGACCCGCTCAGATCCACGCCCGCCAGCAGGTCGTCGCGATCATGCCGCTCCGCCAGGGCCGCCGAGGCGGCATCAGACGCGTCTTCGGCCAGCGTGTAGACCGACGCGCCATGCGCCACGCCGCTGTCCAGCGCATCGGCATGCAGCGAGATGAAAATATCCGCGCCAGCCTCATGCGCCAGCGCCACGCGCCTTTCCAGAGAGACAAAGCTGTCCTCATTGCGCGTCAGCACCACATCGTAGTTGCCAGAGCGTAGCAGCACATCGCGCAATTCACGCGCGAAGGTCAGCATCAGGTCGGCCTCGTTGACCCCTGCCCGCTGTGCGCCGGGATCGACGCCGCCATGGCCGGGGTCCAGCACCACCACGATCGGCGCGCCGGCGGCACGCGGTGCGGGCGCCCGCGCCTTTGCCTCGGGCCGTTTCCAATCCGGATCGCTGGGCACACCGGCCCGCGCGCGAAAGCTCACATCGTCGGTGTCTTCCAAGCGCAGCAGCAGCTCCGCGCTGCCGCCCTCCGTGGCCACCGACAGGCTCGCCTCGGAGACCTGCAGCGGCCCTGTCAGTTCCGCCACCAGCCGCGACCAGCCGGGGCGAAAGCTGCCCATCTGCACCTGGCGCACGCGTTTGCTGGCGTTCAGCTCCCGATCTGTCACCCCGGACCAGTCGACTTCGCGGAAATCCACCACCAGCCGATACGGGTCCGCCACGGTGAACACCCGCCACGGCACGCCCTGCGACAGCGTCAGCCGCAGCTCACTGCCGCCACCAAACCGGCGGTCCTTGAACCCGCCGTCCTCGTAGCGCGCAAGGCCCGATGCCTCCTGCGCCAGGCCCGGCACAGCCCAGACCAGCACGAAAAGAAACGCGAATATTCTGCTCATCACCCGATGTATCCCCGGTCAGAGGTTGTTTTGCGGTATGCTATCAGGTCGCGCCTGCCCCGCCCAGAGGGGCCTCACCCCTGTGCAAGCCCCCGCCGTTTCATAAAGGCGTGCAGCCGCGCAAGCCCTTCTTCGATGTCATCGGTTCCGCGCGCATAGGAAAAACGCAGCGTGCCTCCCCCGCGCACCGGGTCGAAATCCAAGCCCGGCGTCACCGCGACGCCCGCCTCTTCGAGGATCTCGCGCGCAAAGCTGACACTGTCCTGCGTGATGTGGCTGACATCGGCGTAGAAATAGAACGCCCCGTCCGGCGGCGCGATGCGATCAAACCCCGCTGTGCGCAGGCCTTCCCACATCAGGTCACGGTTGCGGCTGTAAACGGCGAGGTTGGCCTCCGTCTCTTCTCTGGCGTCGATCGCGGCGAGCGCGGCCAGCTGGCTCACATGCGGTGCGCAGATGAACATGTTCTGCGCCAGCCGCTCCACCTGCCGCACCAACTCATCCGGCACCACCAGCCAGCCCACGCGCCAGCCCGTCATGGAGAAATACTTCGAAAACGAATTGATCACCACGACATCGTCGCTGATTTCCAGCGCGGTCACGGCGGGCTTGTCGTATTCGATCCCGTGGTAGATCTCATCCGACAGGAACGCCGCACCGCGCGCACTGGCGGCATCATGCAGGGCGCTCAGGGCAGGCTTGTCCAGCATCGTGCCGGTGGGATTGCCCGGCGAGGCGATCAGCAGCCCCTCGTAATCGACCCCCTCCAGATCCCCCGGCACCGGCTGGTAGCGGTTTTCCAGCGTGGTCTCGACCTCGACCGGCTGAAGGTCCATGGCCTTCAGGATCTGGCGATAGGACGGATAGCCCGGACGCCCCAGGGCCACCCTGTCACCGGCGTCGAACAGCGCCGAAAACGCCAGGACGAAGCCCCCCGACGACCCGGACGTCACCACCACGCGGGCCGGATCAAGGTCGACGTTGTACCATTCGCCATAAAGCTGCGCGATGCGCGCCCGCAATGCCGGGATGCCCAGGGCGACCGTATAGCCCATGGGGTCATGGCTCAGCGCCTCGGCCAGTGCCGTGCGCGCGGGCTCCGGTGCGGCGCTGCCCGGCTGGCCCACTTCCATGTGAATCACCCGATGTCCGGCGGCCTCGCGGGCCCGCGCAGCTTCCATGACATCCATCACGATAAAGGGATCGACGTTCCCGCGTCTTGAACTTCTCATGTCTGTCTCTCTACTCTGGGCGCAACCTGTCTGCCCCGACGCTTATGAGCGAGACCCCAGTGCCGTCAATGACCCTCTCCCGCCTGCTCGCCGCGATCCTCGCCCTCAGCCTGTTGGCCGCAGCCCCTCTGCGCGCCGCCACATTCCTGCGCGATGCAGATATGGAATACGCGTTGAAACAACTGGCAGCCCCGGTTCTGACCGCCGCCGGGCTGACGCCAAGCCAGGTGCAGATCGTCGTGTTGGACGACAGTTCGCTGAACGCCTTTGTCACCGATGCGCGTCACATCTTTTTGCACTCCGGCCTGATCATGAAACTCGACAGCGCCGCCTCCCTGCAATCGGTGATCGCCCATGAGGCCGCGCATATCGCCAACGGCCACATCGCGCGCCGTCTGGCCAACATGCGCTCCGCCCGCAACGCCGCCGGTCTGGGACTTGCGCTGGCGGCTGTGGCCGGGGCCTCCGGTGCCGATCCGAATGTCGCCCTCGGTATTGCGCTGGGATCGCAAAGCGCCAGCCAGCGCCGCTTTTTCAGCCACACCCGCGCCGAGGAAAGCTCGGCAGACATCGCCTCCGTCCGCTACATGGTACGCGCCGGGATCGACCCCCAGGGAGCCGTGGACACGATCAAGCATTTCACCGGGCAGTTGAACCTGAACGAAAGCCGCCTTGACCCCTACGCCGTCACCCACCCGCTGTCCCGCGACCGCCTCCGCGCGCTGGAGGCGCTTGTTGCCAGCGCGCCAAAGGCCGCGCCCAATGCCGCCGCCGAATACTGGTTCGCCCGCGCCAAGGGCAAGCTGACCGCCTTCAAACGCGCGCCCGGCTGGACCCTGCGCCGCGCCGGGTCCGATCCATACAAGGACGTGGCCCTGATGCGGCAGGCCGTGGCCTACCACAGGCAATCCGATCTGCGGCGCGCGCTGAAATCCATCGACGCCGCCATCGCCATGCGCCCCAAGGACCCCTACCTGCTGGAGCTCAAGGGGCAGATCCTGCTGGAAACGCGTCAGTTCAAGGCCGCTGAACAAGTCTACAGCGCCGCGGCCAACCGTGCCCCGCGTGAACCGCTGATCCTCGGCGGTCTGGGCCGGGCGCGTCTGGCCACCGGCAACGCCAAGGGCGCATTGCAGGCGCTCGAAGGCGCGCGGGGCCGTGACTTTTCCGACCCCCGCCTGCTGCGCGACCTCGCCGTCGCCTATGCCAAGCTCGGCAACACCGGCATGGCCTCGCTGGCCACCGCCGAACGCTACGCCCTGATCGGCCGCCTGACGGACGCGGAACTGCATGCCGGGCGCGCCGCCGATCAACTGCCGCGCGGTTCAGCCCCGTGGCAGCGGGCCCAAGATGTGTTAAGTGCTGCCAAACAGGCAAAACGTCGCTAGAGACTACACCAATACCGCAACCACGGAGACACCATGTCCAAGACACTTCTCAAAGCCGGCGTCACCGCCGCCTGCCTTCTGGGCGCCACCACGGCCTCTGCGCAGGACGCCTTTGACATTGACAACATGACGGACACGCAGCGTGCGGCCTTTGGTGAGGCGGTCCGCGACTACCTGCTGGAAAACCCGCAGACCATCATGGACGCCGTGTCCAAGCTCGAGGAAATGGAAGCGCAGCAACAGATCGTCGCAGATCAGTCGCTGGTGGAAACCCACCGCGAGGCGCTTCTCGACGACGGCTATTCCTGGGTCGGCGGCAACCCCGACGGCGATTTCACCATCGTGGAATTCATGGACTACCGCTGCGGATACTGCCGCAAGGCCGCGCCCGAAGTCACCGAGCTGGTGGAAAACGACGGCAACATCCGCCTGATCGTCAAGGAATTCCCGATCCTGGGCGAAGCGTCCCTGGAATCGTCGAAATTCGCCATCGCGACGCAGATCGTCGCCGGGGATGAGGCCTATGGTCAGGTCCACGACGCGCTGATCGCGCTCGAAGGCAACCCCAGCGAAAGCGCGCTGACCCGTCTGGCAGACACCTTCGGCCTCGACGGCGAGGCGATCCTTGCGGAGATGAACAGCGACGAAGTCAAGCGCCGCATCTCTGAAACCCGCGCGCTGGCGCAGGCCATGCAGATCAGCGGCACGCCGTCCTTCGTCTTTGGCGATGAAATGGTGCGTGGCTATGCACCGCTGCCCGCGATGGAACAGATCGTGGCGCAGGCGCGCGCCTCCGAGTGATACGGTATCTCCTTCCGGCGCTGCTGCTGATCGCGGCGCCGGGGTTCGCCCAGTTCGAACCCACGGCAGAGGAACGTCTGCGCGCGCTGACGGCGCCGCCGGCGACCGACCTCTACGGGGCGGAAAAAAGCGCGGATCGCAGCCGCATTGCCGCTGACGCGCCGACCTTGTTCGCCCCTCTGACCGAGGGCGCGCGTCCTGCCGAGATTGTCCTGTTTGTTGGCCCTGATTGCGAAGATTGCGACCGTGCACGCCGCGAGCTGACCGATCTGGCCAATGACCTCGACGTGCCGTGGCGATCGTTCTCCCTCGAAAACGCGGAGCATCGCGCCATGTTCGAGCGTCTGCAATTCGATGCGCTGCCCGCCTACGTGCTGCCGGACAGGCTTATCCAGGGACATATGCCCGACCTTGTGCTCCGGACCTACCTGAGCCGGTGATCCATGCGGTGCGGCCCGAGTTTCGACGCCTCGCTCGGTAGCGTACCAACCGCCTGCGTGACCGCCGCAAAATGCAGGGTCACGCAGGTGCCCTGCCCCGGTTCAGACGTGATGTCCAGCCGACCACCGGACTGTTCCACGATGCCGCGCACCATGGACAGGCCCAAGCCCGTCGCCTTGTTGCGCGTGCTGTAGAACGGATCGCACACGAGGCTCAGGCGGTCCGCCGCAATCCCCTCGCCGGTGTCCTGAACCGACAGGCTCACGGTCGGTATGTCCAGCGCCGTGGTTTCCATCGCCTCCAACCGGATATCGCCACCGCGAGGCATGGCGTCCCGGGCGTTCAGGAACAGCTCCAGAAGCACCGACTGCACCTTCCCCGTGTCCACCCGTATCTTTGGCAGACCTTTGGGCACCGGCGCGCAGATCATCCGGTGTTGTGGCCCGAGCACGTTGGAAATCAACGGCGTGACCCCGTCAAAGATCTCGGCCACATCGACGGTGCGCGTCTCCAGCCGCGCCTTGCGCGAAAACGCCAGCAACTGCTTGATCATCTCCGCGCCGCGTTTGGCGGACCGTTCCGCCTCCGCGATGTATTCCGCGCGATCCCCCGGCTTCGTCGTCAATCGCGCCAGTTCAAGATTGCCCAGAACCACCGTCAGCAGGTTGTTGAAATCATGCGCCATGCCACCGGCCAGCTTGCCCACCGCGTCGCGCTTGGCCCGCGCCACCTCCAGCCCCTGGGCCTGCCGCGTCTCTTTCCGCGCCCGCCAGACCGAGAAGTTGGCCATGACAAAATAGACCAGCACCAAGGCAAACACCCCAAAGCCCATCATGGTCTCGATCAACCCGCCGCCTTGCAGGTAGTAGATGATCGGCACCAGCATGACCGTCACCGCGATGGAGATGCTGTCACACACCCACAGCAGCGCAGATTCGGCGCGCACCCAGCTGACCGACAGCATAGCGGTCACGATAATCGCCAGCGCAAACAGGTCCAGCACGCGATCATCGAGATACCAAAGCCAGACGGCCATCAACGTGTAGCTCAGCGTATCGACCAGAATCCAGATCACCAGACCGATCAGGCGCCACCCGGTCAGCCGATCCGGCAAGCGCGCCGCGACCCACATGAAGGGCAGATAGATCGCCATGCGCCCCACGAACCAGATAAGCGTTTCGCCCATCCCGAAGACAAGGAACAGCGTCAGGCACGCAATGAAAAGGCTGAACCCGCGAAAGATCAACTCGCGGCGGCGCAAGATATGTTGGGCACGGATCACGTGCGTGTCCAACACAAACATAGTGTCCAGCCCGGGTAATCCTCTCATACCGCTCCTGCGCTGCTCATGCCCCCCCGCGTTCGGGGTCTCCCAATCCCTGTGTGTTACTCGGCCGCTTCGGTCGACACGGCCCCGGCCTCTATGGCTTCGGCGCGCTTTTCGACTTCTTCGACAATGTGATCGACCATCTGTTCGTTGTTCATCTTGTGGCTCGCCTTGCCCGCCAGATAGACCATGCCGGACCCTGCACCGCCGCCGGTAAAACCCACATCAGTCATCAACGCCTCACCCGGCCCGTTCACCACGCAGCCGATGATGCTCAGGGACATGGGCGTTTTTATGTGTTCCAGCCGCTTTTCCAGTGTCTCCACCGTTTTGATCACGTCGAACCCCTGACGCGCGCAGCTGGGACAGGAGATGATGTTCACACCGCGATGGCGCAGGCCAAGCGACTTGAGGATCTCGAACCCGATCTTCACCTCTTCGACCGGATCGGCGGACAGCGACACGCGTATCGTATCGCCAATCCCCATCCACAGCAGGTTGCCAAGGCCGATCGCGCTCTTGACGGTGCCGGACACAAGTCCCCCCGCCTCGGTGATGCCAAGGTGGATCGGGGCATCCGTGGCTTCCGCCAACTGCTGATACGCGGCTGCGGCCATGAACACGTCCGAGGCCTTCACCGAGATCTTGAACTCGTGAAAATCGTTGTCCTGCAAGATCCGGATGTGGTCCAGACCGCTCTCGACCATGGCGTCGGGACAGGGTTCACCGTATTTTTCCAGCAGATGCCGTTCCAGACTGCCCGCGTTCACGCCGATGCGAATCGAACAGCTGTGATCGCGTGCGGCCTGAATGACCTCCCGCACCCGATCCGGGGAGCCGATGTTGCCGGGGTTGATCCGCAGACAGGCCGCGCCGGCTTCCGCCGCTTCGATGCCGCGTTTGTAGTGAAAGTGGATATCCGCCACGATGGGCACCGGGCTTTCGCGCACGATCTCCTTCAGCGCCTTCGACGACGCCTCGTCCGGGACAGACACGCGGACAATATCGGCCCCCGCATCGGCGGCGGCCTGAATTTGCGCGATGGTGCCTTTGATATCCGTGGTCGCCGTGTTCGTCATCGTCTGGACGGAAATCGGCGCATCCCCTCCGACCGGCACGTTGCCGACCATGATTTGACGGGACGTGCGGCGGTAAATGTTACGCCACGGGCGAACATGATTGAGGCTCATGCCGAGTCTCCTGTTATGGTTGTCCTGTCAGGATATAGGATGGCCGAGGACAGAGCGAAAGTGCAACGCCCCGCCACCCCGGCCAATCAGCGACCCGGGCCGGTGTCTTGAAGCCGCAGCTCCGCAACAACCCGCGCGAGGGTCTGGTTCTGTGTCAGATCCGCCACCTGCAACTTCTGCGTGATGGCGTCGGCGGACAGGGCAAGGTTGCGACCGAATTGGCCGGATTGCCCATAGGGGCCAAAGGTCTGACCGTTCACCGCAAAGAAAACACCGCCCGCATTGCCGGAAAAGATCGTCGGCGGCTGGTCGGTCTGAGGCACTTGGTAGGTCTGGCCCGCCTGCAACGTCTGGGCAAAGATCTTTTTGCCGGAGGTCGTCGTCACCTCAACCCATGTTTCCGATGTTGCCACCACGGTGATCCCCGGAGGCGCGTCAGCCGTGACACGCGGGGAAACCGGCGTAACATCCGGCGTCTGGGGCTGCCGCGCCACCGGCGCTGTCAGCTGACGCTCTGGCACAGCGGAGGCCACCTGCACCGTGGGTTCCGCCGAATCGCCAAGCAGATCCATCGCCACCAGCGTGGTCATCAGATCCTCGTCACGCGATGTATCCGCCGGGCCATATTGCTCCGTCAGATCGGCCGCGGCGAGCGAGACATTCTCGGTCACCGCCCCACGCGATCCCGCAGGCCCATAAACCGTGCCATCGACGCTGAAATACACAGATCCGGATTCACCGACCTGAATGCGCGGCGCATTCGAATCGCGCGGCACGGAATAGCTTTCGCCCGCGTTCATCACGCGGGACAGCAAAACGGTCCCGCTCTCGTCAGACACCTGAACCCAAGCCGGACGCACAGCGATCACGGAGACGCCATTGCCTGCAAGCATCTGTCCGCTTTGCACAGCGGTCTGGCCCTGAGCACGGTCGATCATGCCTTCCGCCAAAGCAGCCGCTGCCAGCGCGCTGTCCTGAACGGACGGCAACGCCGCACCGCGCCCGGAAAACAGCCCACCGCTGTCGGGATCAAGCGTCGAAATCGGTTCATCCCGCGCCACCAGCACCGGCACATCCAGCGCCTGTGGGCGATACAGGCGGTCAAAGGCCTCGGTGGTCGGCGGCGTGAACACGCCCGCGACATCTTTCGTGACCTTTTCGGAAGGCGTGCGGTCCGCGCGCGCCGCGTCGAGAGGGTCAAGCTCGCTCAGCACAACAGGCGTCTGATCCACGGGTGTCACCTGCACGCGCTGCACTTCCTGCAGCACGGCCCAAGCGCCGTAGCCAATGCCGGAAATCAGCGCCAGCAGGACCAGGGACGACCCAATGGCACGCGGCTCGATGTGCGAAAAGATACTGTCGGAGGCCGGGGCAAAGGGCAGGTTCGGCTCTGCCAGGTGGTTGCGCACACGCGGCTTGAGCACATCGTCGGCAGTGGGTTTGCGCACCACGGACGCCTCGGAGGACATGCCGTGCGCGACAGCGAAACCGCTTTCCTTGCAGAACCCCGAAAATGCTTCGTCCGGGTCCATCCCCAGATAACGCGCATAAGAGCGCACGTAACCAGCTATAAACCCGGGTGTGTCAAAAGCGTTGGGATCACAGTTCTCGATCGCGGCGATGTAGCTCGCCTTGATGCGCAACTCCCGCTGCACATCGAGTAGCGATTTCCCCATGGTGGCGCGTTCGCCACGCATGACGTCGCCTAATTGCAGAGCGAAACCGTCAAAGCCCTGATGTTCAGGGGCGCTGTCGGTTAGGTTCTGGGTTTTACGCCCGATCATGCGCGACTGCCCCAACTTACTATCAATATGTGCCTGCCCATCCGGGCTCTCACGATTCGTGCAGCCCGGTTATTGATAAAACGTTACCACAAAGAAAGCACTTTGACAGGCACGCAGGGGGTCAGCCCGCCATTTCGGCACGATTCAGCGCGCAATGGCTCCAAAGTTCATCCATCGCGCGGATCAGGTGATCCATCTCTTTGGGGCCATGAACCGGGGACGGGGTAAAGCGCAGACGCTCCGTGCCGCGCGGGACAGTCGGGTAGTTGATGGGCTGCACGTAGATGCCGTAGCCCTCCAGCAGCATGTCGCTCAACTTCTTGGTATGCACCGGGTCGCCGACGATGACCGGCACAATGTGCGAGCCGTGGTCGATCAACGGCATGCCCAAGGATTTCAGACGTGTTTTCATGATCTTGGCCTGAGCCTGATGCTGCTCGCGCAGACCCGGATCACGCTTCAGATGGGCGACAGACGCCGCCGCACCCGCAGCCACCGCAGGCGGCAGCGACGTGGTGAAAATGAACCCCGGCGCGTAGGAGCGCACGGCATCACACATCTTTTCAGAGGCCGCGATATACCCACCCATCACACCATAGGCCTTCGCCAGTGTGCCGTTGATGATGTCGATGCGGTGCATCAGGCGGTCACGCTCCGCGACGCCGGCACCGCGCGGCCCATACATGCCCACGGCGTGCACTTCGTCGATATAAGTCAGCGCATTAAATTCGTCTGCCAAATCACAGATTTGCTCGATCGGGCCGAAATCGCCGTCCATCGAGTAAATTGATTCGAATGCGATCAGCTTCGGCGCGGCAGGATCGTCTGCCTCCAGCTTGGCACGCAGATCGTCCAGATCGTTGTGCTTGAAGATCCGCTTCGCCCCGCCGTTGCGACGCACACCTTCGATCATGGAGGCATGGTTCAGCGCGTCGGAATAGATGATCAGACCGGGAAACAGCTTGGGCAGCGTCGACAGCGTGGCGTCATTGGCGATGTAGGCAGAGGTGAACAGCAGCGATGCTTCCTTGCCATGCAGGTCGGCCAGCTCCGCCTCCAGCTGCTTGTGATAGACCGTCGTGCCAGAGATGTTGCGCGTCCCGCCAGAGCCTGCACCCGTTGCGTCGATCGCGTCGTGCATCGCGGACAGGACAACCGGATGCTGTCCCATGCCCAGGTAATCGTTGCCGCACCACACGGTGACAGGCGTCTCTGATCCGTCGGACTTGCGCCACGTGGCGTGCGGAAACTGGCCCTTCTTACGTTCGATATCGATGAAGGTGCGATAGCGACCTTCTTGGTGAAGCTGGTTCAGGGCATCGTCGAGTTTCGCGGTGTAGTCCACCGGGCTCCTCCTTCTCATCATGGGCGCGTCATTCGGCGGCGACCCTTTGGCGGAGCATATCCGCATTCAAGTTCGTGAATAACTAATGCCCGAAAAAGCATCTGTCTACCGTCTAAGTCCGGACGTTCCGTCGCATCCTTGACCCAGATCAAGCGGCACAAAGAAATATCCGGTCGTCATCTTTCCTGTCGAACACCTGTTTAGCGGATCGGAAACCATCGGCCTACCCCTGGGGATACCGACCTTTGGCCATACCATTTCCCCTGCGCCGGCCGGCCCCTCAAGGCGGGCGTTTACCCGGGCAAAAACGGGACACCGCGGCAAACAGACTGCCGTCGCGGGCTGATGTATCTCCGCAGGCCCGTCGGTGCCACTGCAATCTAATTGGATTTACACACATATTGTCGCATGTCGACGCACAGCCCCCTGCACACCGGCCTTGGCTGGACATGGCCGCGCGCCGTGATAGCTTCGCCGCAAAGCATGACAGGAGCATACATGACTCTCGACGCCACTCTCGCCCGCATCGATTCCGACCTGCCGCAGGCGCTGGACCGCCTGATGGCACTGCTGCGCATCCCCTCGATTTCCACCGACCCGGCCTACAAGGCCGATTGCGACACCGCCGCCGACTGGCTGGTCTCCGACTTGGCCTCCATCGGCATCGCGGCAGAAAAACGCCCCACCCCCGGTCACCCCATGGTTGTGGGTCACGTGGACGGCGACGGCCCGCACGTGCTGTTCTACGGACATTACGATGTCCAACCGGTGGACCCGCTCAACCTGTGGGACCGCGACCCCTTTGATCCCGCCATCGAGGAGACCCCCAAGGGGCGCGTCATCCGCGCACGCGGCGCATCCGACGACAAGGGCCAGCTCATGACCTTCGTCGAGGCCTGCCGCGCCTGGAAAGAGGTCAACGGCAGCCTGCCCTGCAAGATCACCTTCTTCTTCGAAGGCGAAGAAGAAAGCGGCTCCCCCTCGTTGATCCCCTTCCTCAATGAAAACGCCAAGGAGCTGAAGGCCGACATCGCGCTGATCTGCGACACCGGGCTGTTCGAATCCAAAACCCCGTCCATCATGACGCAGCTGCGCGGCCTGTGTGGCGAGGAAATCACCCTGACCGGCGCGACCAAGGACCTGCATTCCGGCATGTTCGGCGGCGCGGGCCAGAACCCGATCCGCGTTTTGGCGAAAATCCTCGGCAACCTGCATGACGACAATGGCCGCATCCAGGTGCCCGACTTTTACGAAGGCGTCCCGGAGCTTGACCCGGAGATCAAGGCGCAATGGGACGGCCTGAACTTCGACCACGCGTCGTTCCTTGGCGACGTGGGTCTGTCGAAACCCGCAGGCGAACAGGATCGCACCGCGCTGGAAATGCTCTGGTCCCGCCCCACCGCCGAGATCAACGGCATCATCGGCGGCTACACTGGCGACGGGTTCAAGACGGTGCTGCCCGCGCAAGCCCGGGCCAAGGTCTCCTTCCGGCTCGTCGGTCAACAAGACCCCCACGCCATCCGCGACAACTTCCGCGCGTGGGTGCAGGCGCAGCTGCCCGAGGATGTGACAGCCGAATTCCACGCCCACGGAGCTTCCCCCGCCAGCCAGATGGCCACCGATCACCCGGCGTTTGAACAATCGCGCGCCGTGCTGGGCGCAGAATGGGGCAAGGAGGCCGCCTTTACCGGCTGTGGCGGCTCGATCCCGGTGGCGGGCTACTTCAAGTCGATCCTCGGCATGGACACGATGCTCGTCGGCTGGGCCAAAGACGACGATCAGATCCACTCTCCCAACGAAAAATACGACGTCGAAAGCTTCCACAAAGGCATCCGCAGCTGGGCGCGAATCCTCGACGCCATAAGCTAAGCGGCAATGATGTCCGCCAGGTTAACGCCTGAGTGGCCCTCGGAGTGAAGGAAACAAAACACGTCAGGGCCGGAGCTGCACTTTCCACGCAATTCCGGCCCGCGTTCTTAAATTTTTCGCAACCAAGCCGACATGTTCGGGGCGATGGCCACAATCCGGCGTTATTTTGCCCGAATCCGGGGGTAGCAAAGCAGACATGAGCACAGCATTCCGCAAACTGTCCCAAGTTGACTTCCGCAAACGGGTCGCCCGCGTCGATTCACGCTTTGCGCGGATGGGACCCGCAGCCTACGCCAAGGATCGGACCCCTGCCCGGCCGCTCAGCATGGCGCTGATGGGTTTCGGCTGGATCTATCTGGTCGCCTCGATTTCCAACCGCCGCGATCACATCACCGCCTCGCTCAGCCAGGGCAACCTGCCCGACCACTACCACCAGTGGATCTTCTCCGGCCTCGCGGTGATGCTGGCCGCCTCCATGGTGCTGCTCTTGCTCCATGTGGTGCGCTACTTTGCCAAATCCGACGGGAAAAAGAAGAACTCCGGCGGCATTCTTCTGGGCGCGCTGCTCGCCGTTGCGCTATTTCATACGCCCGCAGGCCTGTGGCAGGGCGGGCTGGGCATGCTGGACCAGCACAGCCAGCGGATCATACTGGCCGCCGGCACCACGCTCACGGATAGCCCCGTGATGGCAATAAATAATATGCCGCTCAGCGACTGACCCGGCGTCTGTCACCGGACCTGTTTCCGTTTTCGGCCTGCTTCGGCAGCGTCTGGAAGCCGTCCGTGGGGCCGAAGCGAACCCGCCGTTCCAGCCCAAACCCAACTGACAGGGGCAGGCTCGTCAGACCGCAGTCGCCGACCTGACACGATACACCCGTCGTCCAGAGATAAAGCGCAGCGTGTCCATCTTCCGCATTGCGGTGGACCCGACGCCAACGACCAATCGCACGTCTTAGCTTCAAAACACTCCGGACGGGTCTGGGGAAGCCGATCCTCAGCTTCCCAAATCCGACGCCCTATTCCGACGCATCCACCAATATGGCGCGGAAATCATTGACGTTTGTGCCCGTCGGCCCCGGCGCGAACAGATCGCCAAGCACCTCGAACGCCGAGTACGGGTCTTGCCCGCGCATGAACTCGCGCGGATCATGTCCCGCCGCGCGCAGTCGGGACAGGCTCTGGCCATCGGCAAAGGCACCGGCGTTGTCCTCCGTCCCGTCGATGCCATCTGTGTCGGCTGCCAAAGCTGTGATCGGCGCCCCCTCGATGCCTTCCGCCAGACCCAACAGGAACGCGGTGTTCCGCCCGCCGCGCCCCGGCGCCTCACCCAAAGTCACCGTGGTTTCGCCCCCTGAGAGGATCACAACGGGCGCCTTGAACGGACGGTCGCGCCGTGCCACTTCGCGCGCGATGGCGGCATGGACCGCGCCCACATCCGCCGCCTCGCCCTCGATCGCGTCCGACAGGATCACAGCAGGGATGCCAAGGCTTTCCGCCTTCGCCGCCGCCGCCTCCAAAGACAAGCGGGCAGAGGCAATCACCCGCACCACATTGCCGTCAAAACAGCTGTCGGTGGGCTGCGGTGCCTCTGCCGGGCCGCTTTCGATATGCGCCATCACCCGCGCCGGCAGCGTGATGCCACGGGTGCGGATCATCGCCAGCGCATCGTCGCGGCGCACCAGATCCGGCACCGTCGGCCCGGAGGCCACCTGCGCCGGGTCATCGCCCGGCACATCCGAGACCACCAGCGACACAACCTGCGCCGGGGCACAGGCCGCCGCCAGCCGGCCGCCCTTGACGCGGCTCACGTGTTTTCGGATCGCGTTCATCACGCCGATGGGAGCACCAGAGGCCAGCAGCGCCCGGTTCAGCGCCTGCTCGTCTTCCAGCGTCAGCCCGTCAGGCGGCGCGGGCAACAGCGCCGACCCGCCACCACAGACCAGGGCCACCACCAGATCCTCCGCTGTCAGCCCTTCCACCGCGTGCAACACAGCCTCTGTCGCCGCGCATCCGGCGGCGTCCGGCACCGGGTGCGCGGCCTCCATCACGGGCAGATGCTTGCACGGCGCGGCATAGCCATAGCGCGTCACCACCACCCCTTCCACAGGGTCGCCCCACAGCTCCTCAAAGGCCGCAGCCAGTTGCGCCGCCCCTTTGCCCACGGCAATCACCACGGTCCGCCCTTTCGGTTTCGGTGGCATCACGTCCCGCAGGGCAACACGCGGGTCCGCCGCCGCGACGGCCGCGTCAAACAGCTCGACCAAAAAGGCTCTTTTATCCATGACTTGCTTCCTCATGTGATGGTCGCGCGCGTCAGCTGTCCGCCAGGCCCCGCGTCACATCATACCCATACCATTCAAGGATCTCACGCGCCGCGCGCAACCGTTCCCCGGGCCGCCCCGATCTGTCCAGAATGGCAAACCATCCGCCTTCGGGATCGCCAAGCGCCATCGTCCGATTGTCCGCATCCAGCCAGTGCACCCAGATCTGGCCCTCACCGCTGGCGAAACGCCCCTGCCCGCGCGCCTGCATCGGCATCATGCGGGCCCCGATGTGCAGCGCGGAGTTTCCCACATGAACCGCTGTGCCTTGGGGGGCCAAAGAGCTTTGCACCACCACCCAATCGCCCATCACCCGCGCCGCGGTGACATCCGCCTGGCTGGCCACTGGCGTCGTGGGGTTGCGCACAGGCACCCGGTTGATCACCGCGTCCGGCGGCTTGGCACAGCCGATCAAGGCGACCAGACCAACCACCCAAATTGCCCTCACGCCAGCGCTTCCCGCACCGCAGGGATCATGGCGCGGCCAATCGCCATCTGACCGGCCGCATCCATATGCACCCCGTCCAGCGGCGACACCTGCGCGTGTGCGCCCGCATCGAAAAACCCGCAGCCCTGTCGTGTGGCCATCTCGCGCAGCAACTCCGTCAGCCCTTGCTGGCGCACCTCCGCCCCGACAAAGACCGCCTCCAAGGTGCCGCACTCCCGCACCGGCACCGGCGCCACCACCAGGATGCGATCCACGACGTCTTCGGCCCGCGCCATCAGCACCAGCCGTTCCACCGACCGCGCGATTTCCCACGCGGTCACGGAAAACCGCGACTTCAGGTCATTGGTCCCCAGCATCACAATCAGCAGGTCCACCGGACGATGCGAATGCAAAATCGCCGGCAACACCAACGCGCCGTTGCGACACCCGCCTTCCACCGGATCATCATGCACCGTGGTCCGCGCGGGCAGCCCTTCGGCGATCACCTCATGATCCGCGCCCAGACCCTCGGCCAGCACATCAACCCAGCGCTGCCCCTTGGGATGGCGGTCATGGCTTCCGGGCCGTTCCAGCGGCGCGGTGCCGTGGGTGTTGCTGTCGCCGTAACACAAGATCACCGCCATGCCGGTCTTCTCCTCAAATGCCTGAAATTTACCCAAACGAAGCCCGCGTGCAGGGTCAACCGGAAAGGCCCATACAACTGGACTTTCAAGACACTTGGCAAGCCCGCGCCCACATGCCACTCAAAGCGCACCCTTCACCAGACCGGACCCGCACCGTGGCAGCCCCGAACGATCGCTCCCAAAGCTACAACCGCCTGTTCGCGCTCTATCAGCAAGAGCCGGAGGTGGACGATGGCGAAGACACGCCGCGCATCGACACGCGGCTCAGCAACACGCCCGCAGCGCTCTCTGGCGACGAAATCCGTGTGCTGCTGGACAGCGCCACACGCTCCCTGTCGCCGCCACGTCCACAAAAAGGCTTCTGGCGCAGGCTGCGCCCTTAACCGCGAAACCCGGTGGCCACGACGAACTTCTCCGAGGAATCGGATCGGCTCGCGGGCGGTTTGAAGTTCGACACCTTCTTGAACCGCTGCTTGAGGATGTGCTGCAAGGTGCCTTCGGCCCCGCCCGCCAGCACTTTCGCCACAAAGGTCCCGCCCTCTTCGAGCACGTCGAACGCCAGCTCCGCCGCCGCTTCGCACAGCGCGATGATCCGCAGGTGGTCGGTCTGCTTGTGCCCCGAGGCAGACGCCGCCATGTCGGACATCACCACATCGGCCTTGCCGCCAAGCCACGCTTTCACCTTGTCGTCGGCACCGTCTTCCATGAAATCAAGCTGGTGCAGTTCCACGCCGGCCAGCGGCTCCATCTCCTGCAAATCGACGCCCAGGATATAGCCCTGTTTCTTGCCGGCGCGTTCGCCCATGACGTTGACCCGCTTGGCCGCCACCTGGCACCAGCCGCCCGGCGCACAGCCAAGGTCCACGACCCGCGCGCCCGGCACGAGAAAGCGATACTTGTCGTCGATCTCAAGGATCTTGTAGGCCGCGCGCCCGCGAAAGCCGTCCGCCTGCGCGCGCTTGACATAGGGGTCGTTCAATTGCCGTTGCAGCCAAAGCGTCGAGGACAACTTGCGCCCGCGTGCGGTCTTGACCTTGACCTTCAGATCGCGTTGCCCGCGCCCCGAACTGTTCTTTGTCGGCCCGTTCGCCATGCAAATGACCCTCTGCTACTTCCTGGTTGAACTCTTTCGATCTGTCCGTGGACACGCCCCGGCGATCAGATTCACTCCCTATAAGGGACCGTCTTCCAAAACACCATCCGCCGACATTTGCGCATACAGCAACCCTTCGCGCAAACCGCGATCCGCCACCGACAGCCGATCCGTCGGCCACAGCCGCAGCAACGCCTGCAGGATCGCAGACCCGCTCATGATAAGGGCATGCCGGTCCGGCCCGATGCGCGGATCGCTCCGACGCCCCGTTGGTCCCATTTCAAGATAGCCGTTGATGACCGTGTCGATCTGGTCCGAGGACATGCGCAGCCCGTCCACCTTCGTCCGGTCATAGCGCCGCAGCCCAAGGTGTGACGCCGCCACCGTCGTCACCGTCCCGGAGGTGCCGACGATCTGAAACCCCTCGCGCGCCTGCTCGTCCTGATAGGGTGCGAAGTCCGCAAGGTTTTCTTCGAAGAACCAGCTCATCAGCGCGTAGCGCGCCGCGTCATCCTGCACGTCCGCAAACTGATCCCGCAAGGTGGCCACGCCAAGGGGCACCGAAATCCAGTCCACGACCTTGGCGCTGGGAAACGGGCTGTCGGGCGGGTGAAACCCGGCGTGCAACCGCATGATCGCACGCGGACGTTCGCGCGGCTCCACGGCAGACAGGTCGATCCAGACCAGCTCCGTCGATCCTCCGCCGATGTCCACCACCAACAGCTGCTCCGTCTTGGTCGAGACCAGAGGCGCGCAGGAAATCACTGCCAGACGCGCTTCTTCCTCGGGCTGGATGATCTCCAGCGTCAGGCCGGTTTCCCGGCGCACGTGACGGATGAAATCGCGGGCATTCTTGGCCCGGCGGCAGGCTTCCGTGGCCACCAGCCGCATGCGTTCCACTTTGTGCCGTTCGATTTTCTGGCGACACACGCGCAACGCCGCGACCGTGCGCCCCATGGACGCACGACTCAATCGGCCAGACATCTCAAGGCCCTGTCCCAACTGGACGGACTTGGAGAAGCTGTCGACCACATGAAACTGACTGCCCTTGGGTTGGGCAATCAACATGCGGCAACTGTTTGTTCCCAGATCCAGCGCCGCATACAGCGCATTGGGATCTGGGTTGATAGGCGCGAGGCTCTCAACCGGTCTCGGGAAAGCGCCCGCAGCCTTGGGACGCTTGGGCGCCATGTCATTGCGCCTTATCCGATGTCAACTTGAGGATAAGGATAGGGCTCTGAGCGGCATCAGGCAAGGCGCATGAACAAGAGAACCCGCAGTGTTTACCGAAATACGTTTCGACGTCGCGGCATTCCTGTTCCGAAAAGCAACGCACAGGTCCGATGTGCTGCCTCCATCTCCCGCAAATCGCAGACCAAACCAAGGCCGACCCACCCGTCTGCCCACCCCATTTCACCCAGCCGACCAGATAGCCAGCCAACGCCAGCTTGCGCGCCGAACACCTCATTGTCCCATGGCGGGCGTTTCTTCGGAGTTCGTTCACCTCCCCTGACGATTGCTTAAAAACGCCGCGCGAACCTGGCCGCGAAGTAGCAATCCGTTCATCATTTTCCTGAAAACTTTGGGGCATTGGCCCCGTTCCAACTGTCCGGCCTTTGACATAGGCTGTCGCGGATGGTGCGCCGAAAGTCGAAAAACGACGCCGAAACCGGCGCGCCATGGTTACGAATTGCACATGCGAACAAGGGAATCAGCCGACCATGGCCAGCTCTGACCTCACCATCGTTTATTGGCGCGACATCCCGGCACAGGTGATCGTCGGCAAAGGCCGGCGTGGCGCAAAGGTCCAGTTGGCCGAGCGCTTTGAACAAGCCATTGACCGTGCCGCGATGAAGACAGGCGCGGCCGGCACCGACGACTACCTCGCGGAATGGCGCAAGGCCGTCGACGGCAAGGTGGACGGCGACCCGATGGAGGCCGCGCAGGCAGCCGCCGCCCGGATCGAGGCCGAATACGACACCGACCGCATCAAGACCCTGATCGCAAACAACGGATGGGCCAGCACGCCCGCCGCTTCGTAATCACAATGAGACTGAAGGAGGCTCTCATGGCTCTGTTCAACTTCCGCACCCGCGATCCCCAGCGCGGGCTGAGCCCGTCGAACGGCGCTGTCGAGGCCTTCCTGCAAGGCTACTCCATCGAGGTGATGCCGCGCACGGCCGCCAAGGTCGAAAATTTCCGCGACCTCCTGCCCGAGGGCACCCGCGTCTACATCGCCCACATCGAGGGCACCCCGATCGAGGAAATGGTCGCCACCGCCAAGCGTCTCAACGACGAAGGTTACCCGGTCATGCCGCACTTCCCCGCGCGCATCATCAAGGACGCCGCCACGCTGGAAAACTGGATCGCCATGTATCAGGGCGAGGCCAATGTGAAACAGGGCCTGATGCTCGCCGGTGGCGTGTCCGAGCCGCACGGCGATTTTCACAGCTCCATGCAGCTGCTGGAAACGGGCCTCTTCGACAAGGCGGGCTTTGAGCGTCTGCACGTCGCCGGCCACCCGGAAGGCAACCGCGACATCGACCTCGACGGCACCGACACCGCCGTCATGCAAGCCGCCCATTGGAAACAGTCCTTCTCCGAGCGCACCGACGCAAAGATGGCCATGGCCACCCAATTCGCCTTCGAGGCCAAGCCGATCATCGAGTGGGTCAACCGCCTGAACGCCGAAGGCATCCACCTGCCCGTCCACATCGGCATCGCCGGTCCCGCCAAACTCCAGACCCTGATCAAGTTCGCCATCGCCTGTGGCGTCGGCCCCTCGTTGAAGGTTCTCCAGAAGCGTGCGATGGACGTGTCCAAGCTTCTGCTGCCCTACGAGCCCACCGATGTGCTGACCGAACTGGCCACCTACAAGGCCGCAAACCCGGACTTCGGCATTGAAAATGTGCACTTCTTCCCGTTGGGCGGCATCAAAACCAACGCCCAATGGGCCATCGACAACGGCGGCGACGCCGGGAAACCTGCGAATAGATGACTGACTGCGCTCTGCTTTTTGACCTCGACGGCACCATGCTGGACACCGACACGATCCATCAGGGTGTCTTTGCGGACATGTTGGCCCCCACCGGCCTCACCGTGACCGAGGACTTCTACCTCGAAAACATCCACGGCCGCCTGAACGCCGACATCTTTGCCGAGCTGATGCCCGACGCGGGCGACCCTCAGCAGCTCTCCGAGGACAAGGAAGCAGAGTTCCGCAAGCGCCTGCCCAAGCCCTATCCCGGCATGCCCGGTGTGTCCCGGCTGGTGGAACGCGCCATGGTCGAAGGCTGGGGGCTGGCCGTCGTCACCAACGCACCGCGCGTCAACGCCGAGGCCATGCTGAATGCCATCGGCCTGCGCGAGGCCTTCGAGGTGGTCATCATCGGCGAGGAATGTGAACGCGGCAAGCCGGACCCGCTGCCCTACCAGATGGCCATGCGGCAACTGGGCATCGCCCCCGACCGCTGCATCGCGTTCGAGGACAGCCCCTCCGGCATGCGCGCCGCCGCAGCCTCCGGTGCCTTGGCCGTGGGCATCCGGTCCAGCCTCGACGACAGCGCCTTGCGCGCCAATGGAGCGATCGAAACGCTCAAAGATTTCAATGACAAGGCGTTGGAGCCTCTTCTTCAGCGTATCAAGGGAGAGACAGTGATATGACCCGCACCGTTGTGGAGTCCAAGACCAAGACCGCCATCATCGGGTTTGACGAACCCTTCTGCGTGATCGGCGAACGTATCAACCCCACGGGCCGCAAGATCCTGAACGAAGAGCTGGAGCGCGGCGATTTCTCCCGCGTCGAAGCAGATGCCATCGCCCAGACCGCCGCTGGTGCCAACATTCTCGACATCAACTCCGGTGCCGTCTTTTCCAACAAGATGGCCGAGGATCCACGCTACGCCGACAACAACTTCGTTGAGCCGACGCTGATGCAGCAGCTCGTCGAATGCGTGCAACGCGTCGTAGACACGCCGCTGTGCATCGACAGCTCGGTGCCCGGCGCACTGGAAAACGGTCTCGCCGCCGCCGAGGGACGCCCGCTGCTGAACTCCGTGACGGGCGAAGAGGAGCGCCTTGAACTGGTGCTGCCGCTGGTCAAGAAATACAACGTGCCGGTCGTGGCCATCTCCAACGACGACACCGGCATTTCCGAAGATCCCGACGTCCGCTTTGCCGTGGCGAAAAAGATCGTGGAACGCGCTGCCGATTTCGGCATCCCCGCGCATGATATCGTGGTTGACCCGCTGGTGATGCCCATCGGCGCAATGGCCACCGCCGGGCACCAGGTCTTTACCCTCGTGCGTCGCCTGCGCGACGAGCTGGGCGTGAACACCACCTGCGGCGCCTCCAACATCTCCTTCGGCCTGCCCAACCGGCACGGCGTGAACAACGCGTTCCTGCCGATGGCCATGAGCGCGGGCATGACCTCTGCGATCATGAACCCGGTGGCCATTCCGATCAACGCCAAGAAGATCGAGGAAAAGAAGGCCGAGATCGCCGCTGCCGGTATCATCCTGCCCGAGGATATCGACGACGAAGTTTTTGTCACCCTCTTTGGCATGGGATCGACGACCGCAAAGCCGGGCAAGGAGATGGAGGCCATCCGCGCCGCCAACCTTCTGATGAACCAGGACGGCGGCGGTGGCGCCTGGATCGAGTTCAACAAGCAAGCCCCCAAGGCCGGCCAGGAAGGCCGCGGTCGCGCGGGCCGCACCGGTGGGCGTCGTCGCCGGTAACTTCGGCTGATGGTTAAGAAATCGTTAAATAGTTGCGGCTGACAATTTTTCACAAATCAGCCCCGAACGGCGCCCCAGCGGGCGCCGTTTTGCTATAGGAAGATGTCTGCCAGAAGCTTGAGGGCAATGACGGTCAGCAACAGAAGGATCACCCGGTCAAAGGTCGCCTTGTCCAGCCGCCGCGCCAGCCAGGCCCCCAGTGGCATCGCCCCCATCAAGGGCACCAGCGCCGCCGCACTGGCCAGCGCACGCACCGGGGTCAGCAGCTCGTACCAGATCATCGTCGGGATCTGGATCAAGGTCATGGCCAGGAAAAACAGACTGATGGTCGCGGCAAAGACCACCCGCTCCAATCTCATCGCGTTGAGGAACGTGATGGACACAGGCGCACTCAATCCCGTCGCCCCTTGCAAGACACCCGCCAGAACCCCGGCAGGCAGCACCGTGCGATCCGCCGTCCCACGCCCCAAGGTCCAATCCGGTCGCGCCAGACGGAAAGCCACGTAGAGCAGCACCATGATGGCCACCATCATCAGCAGGATATGCGGGGCCACATGCGCCAGCATCACCGTTCCCAGCCACGCGCCCACCAGTCCACCCCCGGCAAACAGCCACGCGAAAGCCCCTCCCGGCAGGGAGCTCCGATAGCTGATCGTTTGCAGCAGGTTGGTGCAAAAGTTCGGCAGCACCATCACCGACACGGCCGTCGGCACATCAAAGAACAACGCGATCACGGGCACAGCGACCACTGGCCCACCTGCCCCGGTCGCGCCCTTCAATATCCCGCCCATCATCAGCGCCAAAGCGCACCAGACCAGGCCGCCCCAATGCGCGGTGATCCACCCCTCGGTTACGAATTCCATGGCACCTCTTTTCGGAGCGGAACCCTCTACGCAAAACGGCCCGGACGCAAGGTCCGGACCGCCGCAACATCTTACCAGATTGCCGTGTCTCGCATCGGGCGAAAAGACGTCGGCACTCTCGCCAAACGTCTAGGACTAAAGGTAATCCGCGCGTTGCAAGCCGTACTTGGCCATCTTTTCGTTCAGGGTTCTGCGCGGCAGGCAAAGCTCGTCCATCACCGCTGCTATGGATCCCTTGTGACGCCGCATGGTGTTGTCGATCAACATGCGTTCGAAGGCCTCGACATACTCCTTGAGCGGTTTGCCCTCGGTGGTCATCACAGGCTGCATCTGATCATGGTCCGACATCAGCAAGGACGCGATGGTCCCCTGCCCACGCCGCGATTGCAGCACCGCGCGTTCGGCCAGATTGATCAGCTGCCGAACGTTGCCGGGCCACGGCGCTTGCAAGAGCTGCGCCGCCTCCTGTGCGCTGACCTTGGGCGCATCGCAGCCATATTCGTCAGCAAAGCTTTCAGACAGCCGCGTGAACAGAGTCAGGATATCCTCACCCCGCGCCCGCAGCGGCGGGACGACAATCTTGAGCGCGGCAAGTCGGTAATACAGGTCGGGCCGCAGCGCCTGTTCGCAGGTGCGCCCTTCCTCTTGCAGGTTGGAGATGGCGACGATGCGCGTCTCCGGCGGGTTGCCCTGATCGTTGATCGTGGACAGCAAACGTGCCTGAGCCGCGTCCGAGAGGACCTCGATGTCCTCAAGAACCAATGTGCCGCCACGGGCCTCTTCGATCGCAGGAAGCCGCGTGTCATCTGGCTGCATCGGGCCGAAGAGCCGCGTCATCAGCGTGTCTTCGTCATGAGCACCGCAGGAAATCAAGGTGAACTTCTTGCCCGCGCGGCTACCCACCGCGTGCAGCGCGTGCGCCACGAGGGTCTTGCCTGTGCCCGTCTCCCCCTCGATCAGCACGTGACCGTCGGCCTGGCCGAGATCAAGAATATCCTCGCGCAGACGTTCCATCGCCGGGGACGCGCCGATCAGCTTTTTCATGATCTGACCACCTTCGGCCAGCTCACGGCGCAGCTGCCGGGTGTCCAGGGTCAGACGGCGCGCATTGGTCGCCTTCTTGGCCAGATCCGACATGCGGTCCGGGTTGAACGGCTTTTCAAGGAAATCAAACGCACCGATCCGCATCGCCTCCACCGCAATCGGCACATCGCCGTGGCCTGTGATCATGATCACGGGCAGCGAGGAATCCGACCCCATCAGCTTTTTGAGCAGCTGAATGCCATCCATGCCGGGCATCTTGATATCGGAAATCACGATGCCGGGGTAGTCAGGCCCAACAGTGCCGAGCGCCTCTTCGGCGCTGGCAAAGGTTTCCGTGTCATACCCGGACAGCGCCAGCCATTGGCTGATCGACTGTCGCATGTCCTGTTCATCATCAACGATGGCAATCTTCATCGCGTTCGCCATATGGGCCTTCACTCCGCTGCTTCACTTGCCGCATTCATCACGGGCAATTGCATTTCAAACACCGCGCCACCTTTTTCGCCGTTGCGCGCGGTCAGACGTCCGCCGAGCTCCGACACGATCCCGGATGAGATCGCAAGGCCAAGTCCAGTCCCGTCGCCAGGCGCCTTCGTGGTGTAAAAGGGTTCAAAGAGCGCATCCAGGTCTTCGATCCCGTCTCCATTGTCGCGCACGCTGAGGGTCGCGGTCTCACCTGCTGCCAATATAATCTCAACTTGCGGATCTTCCACAGACTTGGTGGCGTCCAGCGCATTGCGCAAGAGGTTGACCAGAACCTGCTCGATCCGCATCCGGTCCCCGATGACGCGCACAGGATCGTCCGGCATGATCTTCGTGATCTTCACGCGGCGCGATTTCAACTGCGGTTCCATCATCGACAGGCTCGACGCAAGCGCGTCCCCCATGTCGAAAGGTGTGAATGATTCCTGACCCTTACGGGCGAACCCTTTCAACTGTCGCGTGATCGCGCCCATGCGTTCGATCAGGTCGTCGATGCGGTGAAATGCGGTCAGCGCCTCTTCTGGGCGGTTGCGGTTCAACAGCAGACGCGCCCCCGCGAGATAGGTTTTCATCGCGGCAAGCGGCTGGTTCAATTCATGCGCCACAGCGGCCGACATTTCCCCCAAGGCGGCGAGTTTGGAGGATTGCGCGAGCGATTGTTCGGCCGTTGCAAGGTTCTTTTGCACCTTCTCCCGCTCGGCGATCTCGCGTTGCAGACGGGCGTTGAGGGCGCGCAGCTCGTTGGATTCACGCTGGAACAGAGCCATACGCACGGCATTCTTGCGCGACAGCGCGTAGAACATCAGCGCTGCAAGGATGGCAAAGCCCATGATTTCCAGCGCTAGCACAGCATTCACCCGTTCGCGAACACTGCTGTAGGTGGTAAACGTGGACAGGGTCCAGCCGCGGAACGGGATACGTCCGTCGATCCGCATGACGGCCTCGCCACGCAGGTAGGCGTCGGCGGTGGTAGCGGTCCAGTCGGCGGCGGAGGCGATGAGCCGTTCGATGGCGCCGTCCTCAGGCGGGCCGAGCGCCTCTGTCGGCGTCAGGCCACGCCACCTCGGCTCCGTCGCCAGCACGATGATGCCGTCGGAATTGGTCACCATGACCGCGTCGGAGATCCCGGCCCAGGCGCGTTCGAACTTTGCCAGATCCACCTCGACCATGATGACGCCAACGGTGTCGCCGGCCGTTTCCATCCGCCGGGAATACGTGAAGCGATAGCCGCCCGCCTCGCGCGCGATTTCGGTAAAAACGGTTGTATTGGCGCGCACGGCATCGACGAAATACGGCGCGTTGTTGTGGCTTTCACCCAGTCGGTTGCGGTCGGTCGCGGCGACGGAGCGCCCCTCACGGTCGAGCAACATCAGGCTGGCCGCGCCGATTTCATCCACAAAAGAAATGAGCCGCTGAGAGCTTTGAGCGAAATCCTCGGCATTCAGAGCATCCAACAGCGCTTTGTCGCGGGCGAGCAACTCTGGCACGATGGCGTTGCGACGCAACTCTGAGATCAGGTTGCCGGAATAAAGTGCCAGGCGCAGTTCAGCACGATTGCGCGTCGTCTCGGTAAAGCGGTCCGTGAGCAACCAGTTGGTGACCCAGACGGTGGCAACGGCGCCAATTAACAGCAAGACAAGGGCCACACGTGCACGGCCCCCGATGGGGGCTGCGCGGCGCAAGCGTGTCGTGTTACGGGCGGATGCCATGAAACGTAGGATAGGCCGCCCGTCTTGTGGTCTCAAGTCAGGCTGTGGTCAGAGCGTTGGTGAGATGGGCGAAAAGACGCGCACCATCCTCGTTGCCGTGAGCGGCTTCTGACGCACGTTCGGGGTGCGGCATCATGCCGAGCACGCGGCGATTTTCTGACAAGACACCGGCGATGTCACGAGCAGACCCGTTCGGGTTGTCAGTGTACCGGAAAGCGACTCGATCTTCGCCTTCGAGCATGTCCAGCGTCGCATCGTCGGCAAAGTAATTACCGTCGTGGTGGGCGATGGGCAGCGCAATCTCGACATCTCTGCCGTAGCCGTCGGTGTAGATCGACGCGCCTTCAGCCTTCAGGCCCACGGTACGGCAAATGTATTTCAATCCTGCGTTGCGTAGAAGAGCGCCCGGCAGCAGACCGGTTTCGGTCAATACTTGTAACCCATTGCAGACGCCAAGGACGTAGCCGCCCCGGTCTGCATGCGCCTTGACCGCGTGCACGATGGGCGCGTTCGCGGCGATTGCCCCGCACCGCAGATAGTCGCCAAAGGAAAAGCCGCCCGGCACACCGACGATATCGACGGCCTCTGGCAATGCGCTGTCCTTGTGCCAGACCATCTCCACCTGCAAACCTGCGTTTTCAAAGGCGGTGGCCATATCGCGGTCGCAATTCGACCCGGGGAAGACAATCACGGCGGCTTTCATCTGCGCAGTCCTTTTTCAACGGCGGGCAAACGGCCCTTGTCCCAGAAGGCGGGCGGCGAGTCGCCGCGCGCGCTTGCTTTAGCACAGAAGTTTAAAGATGACAGGGGGACGTGGAGGTTATGCTCGGCGAAGGTTAGAACTCCTCCCCCCAATCGCTGTTGCTGCTGAGACTTGATGGCCGTGGAGAGGCGGATGTGGATGACGCAGCAGGTGGCTTTGCGGGAGTGGGCGCCGGGGCATTGACTGCCTTTTTCTCGACAGGCGGCTCAGGCGCTTTGGGTTTGGGCGCTGGCTTGGCGACCGGCGTATCCCAGTTGCCAGCCGTGCCTTTTTGCTGGAAGACACTCATGGTGTCAGTGAGCCGCTCCGCCTCGATGTTCAGGCTTTGACCGGAGGCGTTGAGCTCCTCGACGATGGCGGCATTCTCCTGTGTCGCACCTTCAAGACGTTGCACGCCGTCGTTGATGTCAGCGAGACCTTCGGTTTGCTCACGCACAGCGCCCGCGATGTTGGAGATCAGTTGCCCGAGACTTTCCACCTGGGTCTGGACCTCGGAGAGCGACGTTCCGGTCTTTTGCACCAGACGACTGCCTTCGCTCACCTCTTCGCCACTGGCGGTAATCAGCGCCTTGATCTCTTGCGCCGAATTGGCTGCCGTTTGAGCGAGGCCACGCACCTCGGAGGCGACCACCGCAAAGCCCTTGCCTGCCGATCCGGCGCGGGCGGCCTCGACACCGGCGTTCAACGCCAGAAGATTTGTCTGGAAAGCAATGTCGTCGATAGCCGAGATGATCTGATTGATCTTGTCTGAGGTTTCTTCGATGCGGTTGATCGCGGAAATGGCGTCCTGCACCACATGCCTGCTTTCGTCCGAGAGCTGGCGGGATTTGCGCGCCAATTCATCCGCCTGGTCGACGTTCTTCTTGATGTCCTGGCTGGTTGCGGTCAGGCCATTCAACGCCTCGGCGGATTGCATCAGCGTCGCGGCCTGCATTTCGACACGGCGCGCAAGTTCGTCGGACGTGGTCCCGATCTCCGCCGCGGAGGAACGCACACTGGAGGCGACCCCTTCGGCCTTGGCAAGCGCATCGGCGAGGCTTTCGACCCCTTTATCGAAATCACGCCGCAATGCTTCGTATTCCGGTGGAAAGCCCTCCTTCTCGATCCGCGCCGTCAGGTTTCGATCGGCCAGGGCTGACAGCCCCTTTCGCAGAGCTGCAACAACCTTTTCCTGCGCCACTCGCTGCTGTGCACTGGACGCTTCGCTTTCGGCTGCCGCGGCAAGCTGGTCTCGGAAGGTTTCCACCACGCGCGCAGTCATGCCGAGCTCGTCCGAGCGATCGGTATGCGGAACCGGATGTTCAAGATCACCCTCGGCCATACCCTGCAGGCGGCCCGAGATTGCTTTCAATGGCCGCAAGGACCATGTCAGCAGGCCGATCAAAAACACAAGACCGAACATCAATGCCAGTCCAGCCACGATGAGCTCGGTCACCAGCTGATTGGCGATCTGGCCGTCGACCACGGCTTTATCGACACCGACGTAGAAAATTCCGACAACGTTGTCCTGTGCATCGAGGACCGGCTGATAGACAGTATAATACGGTTTGCCGAGAATGACTGCTTGGCCCCTGAAGGTCTGACGGTCCATCATAATGGCGTGTACTGGATTTTCCTTACCCAGCCACGTTCCAACAGCGCGCGAACCATCGGGCTTCACGATGTTCGTGGTACGACGAATGAAGTCTCCTTCTTCGGGGACCCATTCGAAAAGCGTCGCAGTCTCACCAGACACCCGGCCAACCGAATCAATCAAGTCATGGCCTTGAGGAACTTCGAGCCCGGTCCAGCGCACCTCGTCCACGTTTCCGTCAGCATCCAAAGTGTAGGTCACGCCCGGAAACTGAGATGCGAACTTATCTGCCAAAATGCGCAGAGAAGTATTCTGTTTCATCTGCGCGTTTTTCACCGCGCTGGCCCGGCCTTGTATGTCGAAAGCCAGGAGCATGCCCGCGCACACCAGCAAAAGCAGCACAGCTATCCCGGCGGCAAGGGTTACTTTAAGGTTTTTCCCTAGGCGGCGCATGACGTCCCTCTCATTGCTTGTCGCAAGGGGGATGCCACACAGACCTTTAAGAGTTGGTTTCCACCATCCCTCCGGTCAGAGCGGAATACCGAAAATGCGCCCGAAACGAGCGAAGTGCCGCAGATAAAGGATCAGAGCGTCTCGATGCGGTAGCTTTCGATCACCGTATTGGCGAGCAGCTTTTCACACATTTCACCGATGGTTGCCTCGGAGGTGTCGTCAGCGAGTTCCATTTCAATGACCTTACCCTGACGCACGCTGCCTACACCCTCAAAGCCGAGCGCGCCCAATGCGTGTCGCACGGCCTCACCCTGCGGGTCCAGAACTCCGTTCTTCAGCATCACGTGCACGCGGACTTTCATCGCCATTCCTCCGGGATCAATGTTGCCGCGCAAAAACCGCATCGGCCGACTTTTTGCAAGGGGAAAGCCACCGGTTCCCCCCTCCAGACACACAAAAGCCGACCACAAAGGCCGGCTTTCGCGCATGAAATGCCGTCGCGCTTCAGTTGATCAGCGTCGGCTTGGCGTTGTGGGTCGCGTTCTTCGGCATGACGCCGAACCGCTTGGCCACCTCGGTGTAAGCATCCGCAAGATTGCCAAGATCGTGGCGGAAGACATCCTTGTCCAGCTTCTCGCCGGTTTCCAGATCCCACAGACGGCAGCTGTCGGGCGAGATTTCGTCCGCGACGATCAGGCGCTGGAAGTCCCCTTCGTAGACGCGACCGATCTCGATCTTGAAATCGACAAGCTTGATTCCCACGCCGTACATCAGGCCGGAGAGGTAATCGTTCACCCGCAAGGCCAGCGCCACGACGTCATCCATGTCCTGCTGCGAGGCCCAACCGAAGGCGGCGATATGCTCTTCGGTCACAAGCGGGTCGCCCAGCTTGTCATCCTTGTAGCAGTATTCGACGATCGGACGCGGCAAAGCGGTGCCTTCCTCGATGCCCAGACGTTTGGACAAAGAGCCGGCCGCATAGTTGCGAACGATGATTTCCAGCGGGATGATTTCACAGGCGCGCACCAATTGTTCGCGCATGTTCAGACGCTTGAGGAAGTGCGTCGGTACGCCGACGTTGTTCAATCCGGTCATGAAGAATTCGGACAGGCGGTTGTTCAACACCCCCTTGCCCTCGATCACGTCCTTCTTTTCGGCGTTGAAAGCGGTGGCGTCATCCTTGAAATACTGCACGATCGTGCCGGGCTCTGGCCCTTCGTACAGGATTTTTGCCTTGCCTTCGTAAATTTTCTTGCGCCGTGCCATGAGGGCCCTTTCACAAACGGTAAAAACCGCGCGGAAAACGCGCGGTGTTAGGGGCCTTTTACGGCCAAAGCGCGGATGCTGCAAGCCTTTGACGTATGGTCGGCGCGCGCGCGACCGCTCCTGTCGCAGATGCCGCAGCGGGCAACCGGCGCTTGCGCCCGCGCGCGGGGAACGGCATACGTTATTGCGACATTATTCCCGAGGGAGCGAGACAGATGACCAGCTTCGACGACCGCGAGAACGCGTTCGAAAACAAGTACGCCCACGATCAGGAAATGCAGTTCAAGGCAGAGGCACGCACCAACAAGCTGCTGGGCCTGTGGGCGGCAGAGATTCTGGGCAAGACCGGCGATGACGCCAACGCCTATGCCATCGAAGTGGTCAAGGCCGACTTCGAGGAAGCGGGCCATGACGACGTGATCCGAAAAGTTGTGGCCGATCTGGGCGACAAGGCGACCGAAGACGAGATTCGCGCCAAACGGAACGCGCTGATCGCCGTCGCCAAAGAGCAGATCATGACCGAGACAAAGTAAGCCCTAACGGTTTACCGATACCAGAAAAGGCGCGGTCCACACGGAGCGCGCCTTTTTCGCGTGGGCGGCGTATCGGGTTTTGCAGTGGTAGCGTTAACCCTGCCCTGCCATTATCTTAAACCGTTCCAGGTTCCAAAGGGGGCGTTAATCTCTGCCACCTACCTCCGACGCTCAGGATAGAAGCTGAGACATTGGAGCAGGTGCCTTGAACCAACACATCGCCCAGGCGTCAGATTTCGCGCGACGCACCCTTCCCACGGTTGCCGGTGGCCTCTTGCTGCTGCTTCTTTGGCAAAAGGCGCAGACGCTTGAGTGGTTGGCTGTGAAGGCCGCGTTCAGCGATATTTCGATGCTGGCGTGGGGCGTGGCGGCGCTGGCCTCTGCCGCGAGCTTCTGGGCGGTGGCGCAATACGACGTGGTGGCGCATCGACATCTGCGCACGGGCGTGGACTCCCGCGTGGCGCGCAATGCGGGCGCCGCAGCTATCGCGGTCGGACAGACCACCGGTTTTGGCCCTGCGGTGGGCGCGGCGCTGCGTTGGCGCATGATGCCAAGCCTCGGCCATGCGACGGTGCTGAAGATCACCGGCTTTGTCACGCTGAGCTTTTTTGCCGCCTGGGGGCTGATCGCCATCAGCGTGGCGTTGCCCGTGGTGTCGGGCGTGGGCTGGCTGTCGCTGCTGATGTTCCCTCTGGGGCTGACCGCAACCTGCGCGCTGTTGCTGCGGACGCCGCGCCTTTTGATGCTGGGGCGGCGGTTTGACCTTCCTTCGGTGTCCGCCTTTCTGACGCTGACCGCGCTGGCGGCTGTGGACGTGATCTTTGCCGGGACCGCGCTGCATGTCTTGCTGCCGGCGGAGATCGCGCCCAGCCTGTCGGTCTTGATCGCAGCCTTCACTCTGGCGCTTGGCGCGGGGATGATTGGCGGCACACCCGGTGGCGTCGGCCCGTTCGAGTTGGCGTTGGTCACCGTGATGCCTGGGGCGGCCTCTCCCGAATTGGCGGCGGCGCTGATTGCCTTTCGCGTCATCTATTACGCGATTCCTTGTGTGACGGGTGCGGCCTGGGCCCTGCTGATGCCCGCCCACAGTCATCGCCAATTGCCGCCGCTGGACGCCAAGCTGACCGGCGCGCGCGCGGAGATCGGAATTGCCGCGCAGAACGACCATGCGGCCATCGCGACACTGTCCGCCGAGGGGGTTGCGCTGCGCACACCGCAGGCGTTGACGCTGTTTCTTGGCGCGACCGAAGGCCGCCTGTCCGCGCTGCTGCCAGAGCTGCGCCGTGTCGCGCGATCCGAAAACCGCTTGGCCTGCCTGTATAAACTCACCGCCCGCGATGCGGCGGAGGCCCGGTGCGCGGGTTGGCATGTGGCGCCCTTTGCAGTGGAGGCGGTGATTGATCCGGCCCGCCATGCACTGGACGGGCCAGAGCACCGACAGTTGCGCCGTTTCTTGCGCAAAGCTGAAAAGGAAGGCGTAACCTATGGCCCGATCACCACGCCCGACTGGGAGCGCATGACAGAGATTCACACCGCTTGGGAAGATTTTCACGGCGCGGAGCGTGGTCTGACCATGGGGCGGTTCTGCCCGCTGTTCCTGCGCGACAAACCGATGTTCGGCGCGTGGCTGAATGGGGAACTGGTGGCGTTCACAAGCTGGTTGCAGGCGGGAGATGCCCTCTCGCTGGATGTGCTGCGACACACGGCGGACCTGCCGCAAGGCACCATGCACGGTCTCATCCAGACGGTGATCGACCATGCACGTGCCGAGGGGTTGGCAGAGGTGAGCCTTGCCGCCCTGCCCCACCCGTCGCTGCCCAAGCGGATCGCGGATTGTGCCGGACTGGCGCGCTTCAAGACCAGCTTTGCGCCGCGCTGGCGGTCCCTGTATATCGGCGCGCCCAACGCGCTGGCGCTGGCGATATGCGCGGCGGACATCCGTCAGGGCATCCTCACCCCGGCGCCGCTGCCGCGCAGCCAGCAGGATATCTGGGATCTGGACGCTCTCGTCACGCCGCTGTTGGGACCCACGCCCGAGGATGTCGCGCAGCATGATCTGGTCAGAGCCGGCTAAGGGACTGAAAAAGGGGCGGCTTGTCGCACAAGCGGTGGACATTCAGACCCGGCTCTGACCAGATGCGCGCACCACTCATGCGAACGAGCCGACAATGAACGATACACTGCGCGGATGCCTCTGGATGACAGGGGCTATCGCCTCTTTTACGACCATGGCCATTGCCGGACGCGCGGTCAGCATCGACCTCGATACGTTTGAAATCATGTTGTATCGGTCGCTTATCGGCGTGGTGCTTGTTGTTGTCGCAGCCTCGCTTGCACGGACCAGACAGCAGATCACCACCCGGTCAATGCACCTGCAAGTCGTGCGCAATCTGTTTCACTTTTCCGGGCAGAACCTATGGTTCTATTCGATCACCGTGCTGCCTCTGGCACAGGTTTTCGCGCTGGAATTCACGTCGCCTTTCTGGGTGATGCTGATGGGCGCGCTGATCCTTGGCGAGCGGCTGACGAAGAACCGGATCCTTGCAGCGGTCGTCGGATTCATCGGCATTCTGATTGTCACGCGCCCCTCCCCCGACACGCTGGAGTTCGGGCAACTGACCGCGGCGCTGGCCGCAATCGGATTTGCGGGATCGGCGGTCTTTACCCGGCTGCTGACCAGGACCGAAACCATCACCTGCATCCTGTTCTGGCTCACGGTGACGCAGGCAACCTTTGGTCTGATCTGTGCCGGGATCGACGGGGATATCGCCTTGCCTGCCGCCGAAAGCTGGCCTTGGGTCGCGTTGATCGCTTTTGCGGGGCTGGTGGCGCATTTCTGTTTGACGACAGCGCTCAGCCTGGCGCCGGCCACGGTTGTGATGCCGATTGATTTTGCCCGGCTGCCGGTGATCGCCCTGGTTGGAATCATCTTGTACCAGGAACCGCTGGACCCGCTGGTTCTGCTTGGCGCGGCGGTGATATTTGCTGCGAATTACGCAAACATCAGATACGAGACCCGTGCGCGCCGCGCGTAAGCCGATTTTTACGCATAATTTACTGTTACATAAACGTGACTCACAAAGATTCACAAAACAGTGACGTACCGTCAAAATTGATTGGACCGCAGTCTCGCGTCTAGGCTGATCCCCGGAGACTTCCTGATTTCAGGGATGAGGGACAACATCATGAAAACTTTTACGACAGGGGCCACCGTGCTGGCCCTCAGCGCCACAACAGCCATGGCCGCCGGTCTTGACCGATCCGGTCAGAGCGTCGCGGCGATCTTTTCGCCGGGTGGCACAACGACCCTGAGCTACGGCATCGTCATGCCCGAGGTCAGCGGCGAGGATATCGCCGGCGGCGGCTCTTACGACAGCGTGGCCGAGGATTATGGCCAATTCGGTGTCAGCTACACCTATGATATCAACGATAAAGCGAGCTTTGCGCTGATTATCGACAATCCGTATGGCGCGGATATCAGCTATGACTCCAGCCCGTTCACCACACGCCTCGGCGGCACGAGCGCGGACTTCAATTCCGTCGCGCTGACGGGTGTGGCACGTTACAAGTTCAGCGATCGTTTCAGCGTCTTTGGTGGTGTATCGGCGGAACGCCTTGACGCCACTGTCGCCCTGAATGGCGTCGGCTATGCGACCGCGATCAATCTGGCCGGAACCGCGCGCGCAATCGGCGTAGACGCGGGAACGCTCGGCGCGGCTTTGCAGGGCGATCCAGCGGCGGCGGGTGCCTTGGCGCCGACGATACTGGCCCTGCCGACATCGACGGGCAACCTCGCCACCGATCTTGGAAATATCGGCGCAAGCGTGCAGGCAAATGCCGGTCAGTTTCTTGCGAACGGCGGCTACAACTTCAAAATGGATAAGTCGACGCAGCCGCATTACTTGATCGGCGCGGCCTACGAGATCCCCGACATCGCGATGCGTATCTCCGGTACCTACCATTTTGAAACCAAGCACAAGGCCGACACGACCGAGACCATATACAGCCCGATGGCTGGCAGCCTGGTGACGGTGAATGACGAAGTCGATTTCGTCACCCCACAGAGTTTCAACCTGGAAGCCCAGACCGGGATCGCAGCGGGCACACTGCTTACGGCCACATGGCGCTGGACCGATTTTTCGGCCGTGGACCTGGTGCCCACCGCGCTGGGATCCGATCTGGTGAATCTGGATGACAGCAATCGCTACACGCTGGGCGTGGCGCGGCAGTTCTCGGACAAACTGGCCGGGTCGCTGACGTTCAGCTACGAGCCGGAAGGTGACGATCTTGTCTCCCCGCTTGGGCCGACCAATGGTTTGAAAGGGATTTCGCTGGGCGGGCGTTGGACCGATGGCCCGCTGAACATCTCTGGCGGGATCAACTACTCTGTTCTGGGCGATGCGAAGGCAGAAGTTGGTGGCGTCGCGCAGGCTGAAATGACCGACAACCACGTCGTTGGCATCGGCTTCAAGCTGGATATGAATTTCTGATCGTATCGAAGATCGCTGTATCTGGCCGCGCGGAGAGATTCCGGGCGGCCTTTTTCATGCGTGCGAGATCCCCGCGCCAAACGCCATTTGACGCGACAGCGCACGGCGCGTAACCCTGCGCTCCGGATCACAAGACGATGAGACAGCCCATGCTTTACCCCACTGCTGCTGACTGGCTGAAGGCCCCGCACAAGCGCGTCGTGCTGTTTGCCATGTCTGGTCTGGGCAAAACCCATGTGTCCAAGATGCTGCGCGACGCCGGGGGCTGGTTTCACTACTCGATCGATTATCGCATCGGCACGCGGTACATGGGCGAATACATCGCAGACAATGCCAAGCGTGAAGCGATGAAAAACCCGTTCCTGCGGGACCTTCTGATGACGGATTCGATCTATATCGGCTCCAACATCACCTTTGATAACCTGTCGCCCGTGTCCACCTATCTGGGTAAACCCGGTGATCCGGCCCGTGGCGGCATGAGCATGGGCGACTACACCCTGCGCCAGTCACAATTTGAGCGGGCGGAGCGGCAGGCGCTGCTGGACACCAGCTATTTTATCGACCGGGCCGACGACCTCTATGGCTACCCGCATTTCGTCTGCGACACCGGGGGATCGATTTGTGAATGGGTGGACCCTGCCGACCCGGCAGATCCTATTCTGACCGCGCTGTCGTCGGTGGCGCTGATGGTGTGGATTCGCGGCTCTGACGCGCATACCGAGGAACTGGTCCGCCGGTTTGATCGCGCGCCGAAGCCGATGGCCTACCGTCCGGATTTCCTGGCCAATGGTTGGGCGCGCTACTTGGCGGAAAGCGGTTTGACGGAGGCCGAGGTCGACCCGGATGCGTTTATCCGCTGGACCTATGCGCAGGCTTTGGCGCACCGGCAGCCGATTTACGAAGACATGGCCAACAACTGGGGCATCACGCTGGATGCCGCGGATGTGGCTGAGGTCAAAACGGCGGATGATTTCGAACGGTTGATTGCCGAGGCCCTGCCCGCCTGATTCACCTCCAGACTGTTCACGAAGGCCATGCGTCCTGCGCGTGGCCTTTTGCGATGTCATCGTTGAATTTAAGGGCTGAAAAACACGGGTGAGTAAACTTGACAAAAATACTCGTGAACCGTAGGCTGACGATACAAGCTTTGCGGATGGCCCGCTTCATGACAGATGAACGAGAGAAAAAGCCCATGTCCTTCCAGATAGATAGCTCCTCCCTGGCCTATGCCGATGCCACGCCGCGCTACGACGCACAGGCCCTGATCCCCGAAGGTACAAAGGCCGAGATCGATCTGAACGGCCAAGTCTACACCTTGCGTATCACCCGCGCCGGGAAGCTGATCCTGACCAAGTGAAGCTGGCAGCGGCGAGGGTCAAAGCACGCTTTGGCGCGGCTTTACACGCGCTTTACCCAGCTTGAACTATTCCTGTGAAGTGTCAGAGCGCAAACCGTTGCGACCCTTGTGAGAGCGGCGCTGTTGCCCTATCTGTCACGCCGACAACAGCCACAGGATTTTACCATGCCTATCCGCCTGCCTTCGGACTTGCCTGCCTTTGATGTGCTCACCCGCGAGGGCGTCATGGTCATGTCCGAGGAACAGGCGGCAACGCAGGATATCCGGCCGCTGCGCATCGGGTTGCTGAACCTGATGCCGATGAAGATCAAGACCGAGAACCAGTTTGCCCGGCTTATCGGCGCGACGCCCCTGCAGATCGATTTCCAGTTGATCCGCATGACGGAGCATCAGACCCGCAACACCGCCGCCGAGCATATGGAGGCGTTTTACCGCTCCTTCGCCGAGGTGTTGGCCAGCGGGGACAAATTCGACGGTCTGATCATTACCGGCGCCCCGATCGAGCAGATTCCGTTCGAGGATGTGACCTATTGGGAAGAGCTGACCCAGGTGTTTGACTGGACGCAGACCCATGTGCATTCGACCTTTGGCGTCTGCTGGGGCGGCATGGCGATGCTGTACCATTTCCACCGCATTCAGAAACACCTGCTGGACGAGAAAGCTTTTGGCGCGATCTGGCACACGGCGCAGGACGCCCCCTCGCCTTATCTGCGGGGGTTCTCGGACAGGTTCGTGATGCCCGTGTCGCGCTGGACAGAACTGCACCGTGAAGAGCTTCGGGCCGCTGGTTTGCCGATCCTGATCGACAGCGATGAGACAGGCCCCGGTCTGGTCGAGGACCCGGCGCATCGTGCGCTTTATGTCTTTAACCATCTGGAATATGACAACGGCACGTTGAAGGAAGAGTACGACCGCGATGTGGCGGCGGGCAAACCGATCAACGTGCCGGCAAATTATTACCCGGACAACGACCCCAGCAAGACGCCGCGCAACGCCTGGCGCAGCCACGCGCATTTGCTGTATGGCAACTGGATCAACCATATCTATCAAACCACGCATTTCGATATGCAGGCCATCGGCACGTAATGCGGCGCTTTGGGGGCTGAGATGCTGGGGCTCTATGTGCTTGGCGGTGCGGTGGCGGCCTGGGGTCTGAGCCACCTGCGCGCAACGCAGCGGACCCGCGCCGCAGAAGCGGCTTTTCCACCCGAGGGCCAGTTTGTCGAGGTCGACGGCACCCGCGTGCATTATGTGACACGGGGCAAGGGGCCGGACGTGGTGCTGATCCACGGCATGTCCGGCAATCTGCGCGACATGACGTTTTCGCTGATGGATCGGCTGGCGCAGGACTACCGCGTCACGGCCTTTGACCGCCCGGGCATGGGCTATACCGACAGTCTGCATGCGGGCGGCGAGACCCTTGTGGAACAGGCGACGTTGCTGATGAAAGCGTCGCGGGCGTTGGGGTTGGCGCAGCCGGTGGTCATGGGCCAGTCTTACGGCGGGTCGGTGGCCTTGGCTTGGGCGGTGGAATTCCCCGAAACGCTGTCGGCGCTGGTGCTGGTCGCCAGCCCGTCGCACCCCTGGGATGGGGGCATGTCTTGGCTGTACCGCATAAATTCTCACCGGCTTCTGGGGCCGCTGGCCATCCCGTTCGAGGCGGCGTGGGTGCCGAAGAGTTATATCAAGAAAGCCATTGCCGGCGTGTTCAACCCGCAAGATATGCCGCCGGGATATGACGCGCACATCGGGGCGGACTTGACGATCCGGCCCGGCGCGTTGCGCGCCAACGCGTTGCACCGCGCCGGTCTGCTGGATCAGATATCAGCGCAGGCGCAGCGCTACAGTGCGCTGGCCATGCCCATTGAACTGATACACGGCAACGCCGACGATACTGTGCCGCTGCACATCCACTCGGAGCCTTTGGCTGCGAAATGTCCCAATGCACATCTGACCGTGCTCGAGGGGATCGGCCACATGCCGCATCACGCCCGTGAAGGCGCCGTCGTCGAAGCCGTTCACCGGGCGCATCGTCGCGCGGTGCGGAGCTAAGGCGATTTGCCAAGCGCGCCCGCCCCGGCCATAGTCGGGACAAGACAGGGGACGATGACCATGCCACAAGATCTGCCATTCGACGGTGCCATTACCGAATACGCCGAAAATGATGCGCCAAAAGACGTGCGCAAGGCCATCAAGGACGCTGGGAAGGACGACATTCTCAGCAGCGCCTACCCGTATGACGCGGAAATGTCGCGCAAGGCCTACGAGACAGAGATGGAGGCGCTCCAGATCGAATTGGTGAAGGTGCAGGCCTGGGCCAAGCAGCATGGGCATCGCATCGCCATCGTTTTCGAGGGGCGTGATGCGGCCGGAAAAGGCGGCACGATCAAACGGTTTCGCATGAACCTCAACCCGCGTGGCGCACGTGTGGTGGCGCTGCCAAAACCCACCGACCGCGAGGCAACGCAGTGGTATTTCCAGCGCTACATCGACCACCTGCCCGCCGCCGGAGAGATCGTGTTCTTTGACCGCTCCTGGTACAATCGCGGCGTGGTGGAGCATGTCTTTGGCTTTTGCAGCAATGCCCAGCGGGAACATTTCTTTGCCCAGGCACCTGCTTTTGAACGCATGTTGGTGGATGAGGGTATCCATGTCTTCAAGTTCTGGCTCAACGTCGGACGTGCCGAACAGCTGCGCCGGTTCCTGAAACGCGAAAGCGATCCGCTGAAGCAATGGAAGCTGAGCTGGATTGATGTGGAGGGGTTGAAACGCTGGGATGCCTATTCCGCGGCCATACAAGAGACGCTGACCCGCACCCATACCGCCGCCGCGCCCTGGACGGTGATCCGGTCGGATGACAAGAAACGCGCGCGCCTGGCGGCCATTCGCCACGTGCTGACCCATCTGGATTACGACCGAAAGGACGCGCAGACAACCGGCCATCCCGACGCGTCGATCACCGGCGGGCCGGATATCTGGGACGCCTGAGCCCCTTTCGCCGACCGCTTGTGCAGGCTATGTCCCTGCGAAAGGAGACCTGTGCCCCCTATGCCCAAACGTGGTTATCATCACGGAAATCTGCGCCAGGCGCTTGTCGAGGCCGCGCTGAAACTGATCGAGGAAAAAGGTCCGACGGGCTTTACCCTCTCGGAGGCGGCCAAGCAGGCCGGAGTCACGCCTGCGGCGGTCTACCGGCATTTCGGTGGGCGCGAAGACCTGATTTCAGAAGCCGCGCGGCAGGGCTACGAGATCTTCGCGGATGTCCTGGAATACGCTTACAACGCGGGCAAGCCCTCTGATCTGGCGGCGTTCGAGTCCTGCGGGCGGGCTTATCTGGCCTTTGCGCGCAGGTATCCGGGCCATTACATCGCCATGTTCGAAAGCGGGATTTCGGTGAACCATTCGCCGGAGCTGGCGCAGATCTCCGCCCGCGCGCGCGGTGTCATGGAAGAGGCCGCCAAGCGTCTGTCCGAACATATCCCCGAGGACAAACGCCCGCCGGCATCGATGTTTTCCGCGCATATCTGGGCCATGTCGCACGGCGTGGTGGAGCTGTTTGCGCGAAACTCCCCCGGCACCCAATCGCCGTTTCCACCAGAGGATCTGCTGGAAAGCGGGATCGGGGTGTATCTGCGCGGGCTGGGGCTGATCCCACCGGACGCGTAGCCCGGCAGGAGCTGTCAGTCGAGGTTGTCCAGGCTGACCGGGGTCTTTGCCGCAACCGACTGACGCACGCGCCGCCCGAGGATACTGTCCAGATGCTTTGGCGCTGCGCCGAACCCCGGACGCACACTGCGCACCGCGTCCGGCGTGATAACCTCCCCGGCGGCGAGGTCTTTGACAAAATACAATGACCGCCGGAAGGTGACATTGCCCATCTCGGAAGATTTTTGGCCGTAGTCCACCGTCCCCAAGGCGTCCCAAGCGGTGCGCGCCGCGGTGGTGAGGGCCTTGAACTCTGCCGGTTCGAGCGAAAAGCTGTCGTCCGGCCCGCCGCCGTTGCGATCAAGGGTAAAGTGCTTTTCGATGACGCAGCCACCGAGCACCACGCTGGCGATGGCCGTGGTGTTGTCCAGCGTATGATCCGACAGGCCGACCGGCAGCCCGAGTTCGCGTTGCATGTCCGGCATTGTGCGCAGATTGTAGTCCGATGCGGGCGCCGGATAGCCGGACACGCATTGCAGGACAACGATCTGCTCGCACCCTGCCCCGCGTGCCGCTGCCACCGCCTCGTGGATTTCCTCCAGATTGGCCATCCCGGTCGAGATGATCATCGGTTTGCCGGTCTGCGCGACGCGGCGGATCAGCGGCAAATCGACGGCCTCGAAGCTGGCGATCTTGTAGGCGGGGGCGTCGAGCCCTTCGAGCAGCTCGACGGCGGTATGATCGAAGGGCGAGGAGAAAATCGTCAACCCGATGCTACGCGCGTGTTCGAACAGCGGCGCGTGCCACTCCCAAGGGGTGTGGGCCTCTTCGTAGAGGTCGTAGAGCCTGCGGCCATCCCAAAGACCGCCTTTGATGCGAAATTCCGGGGCGTCGCTGTCGAGCGTGATGGTATCCGCACGGTAGGTCTGGAGTTTGACGGCATCTGCGCCGCTGTCTTTCGCCGCGTCGATCAAACGCAGCGCCTGATCGAGATCACCGTTATGGTTGGCGGACATCTCTGCGATGACATAAGGCGGATGGGTCGGGCCGATCTTGCGACCGTCGATGGAAAGTGTCAGATCCTGCGTCATTGTGCTGTCCGCTCCCTTAGTCCTGCCGCCTGCTGTGACGAAATTTTCGCCCAGTCCTCGGCAAATATGGCCAGCCGATGCACGGTTTCGGCCAGCCCGTCAATCAGCACGTGATCGCGAAACACCCCTTCTTCGGCAAAGCCAAAGCGCAGGTGCATCCGAAGCACGCGACTGTTCCGGGCCAACACCTCGCAGTTCAGTTTCCGCAGGCCGAGCGTCTCGAACACATAGGTGAGCGCGAGATATTCCATGCAGGAGCCGCTGCCGCGCGGGGCATCGGGATCCGCGTAGAACGCCCAGTTGGCCGTGCCGTTGCGGCGGTCGATCTGCGTCACGCCCACCACGCCAATCGGTCGGCCGTCGCGTTCATAGATCAGATACTGCGCGCTTTCGTCGGTTTGGGTGCGCGCCCACCATGATGCGTGTTCGTCGGCGGAAATCTCGTGCTGCGTATACATCATCGCCCGCACGGCAGGGTGATTGCGCCAGGCGCGCATGTGGCCCAGGTCCACCTCTGTTGCGGGTCGCAGAACGCCGAAAATGTCGCTTGATGTCATGGCTGCTGTTCCGTGTTGAGGGCGATGTCAGGGCTGCCAGAGAGCGCGGCCAACACGCGCGCGACGCCAGAGCCATCGTAGAGCCGCGCGCAGGTGTCGGCCATGACGCGCATCCGCGCGGCCCTGTCCGATGCCCCCAACCGGCGCGCCAACTCTGCGCCCCAGTCCGGGTCGGAAATATCGCCTAACAGCCAAGCCGCGCCGGCATCGTGGATCTTTTGCGCCGCAGGATGCTGGTTTTCTGCGATGGTGAGCAGCAGGCTGGGCAGTCCGAGCGTGCAGCGCTCCCACGTTGTGCCGCCGACCGCGCCGATGGCGAGATCGGCACGCGCCATGCGTGCGGCCATGTCGGTGACATCCACGGCAACCTCGACGGTTTGCGGCATGGCCTCTGCCTGCGTACGCACGGCGTCGATGGCGGGCGCACGGCTGCCCAGAATGACCTCGATCTCAAGGTCGTGCGCGGCGCGGGTCTGCGCCAGAACCGAGAGCACCTGCCCGGTGGCGTTGGGCAGGTCGACACCGCCCATGGAGACCGTGATACGCCGCAGGTCACGCCCCTTTCGGGCCTCAAGCGCCTGAGGGCGGACGGCTGCGAATTCGGGTCGCAACACGGCGAATTGCGGTCCGGCGAGGATACGGCAGCCCGTGGGGACCAATCCGGCGTAGGCGTCCGCGGTGCGTCCGAGGTTCTGGTCGAGCAGCAAATCGCAGGCGTGCGTCCGATCCGCCAGATCATCCCAGACCATCAACCGGGTGCCTTGCGTAAGGGTCGCTTTCTGCCAGCGCACATCGAAGGCGTAATGGTCGACGATCAGCCATGCGGGCGACGTGGCCTCCATCACGGCGCGGGTCTGATCGGCGTCCACCTGCCACGGCACGCCTGCCCAGACCGCGTGGGCCGGGCCGTCGGGGGAAAAGGGAGCGCCGGTCGGCGCGGGCAGCAGCGTCAGCTTGAACCCCTCCGCCTGAATGCGTGCGCCCAGATGGCCCGGCAAATCGCGCGACACGAAGCGCACTGCGTAGCCTGTGCGGCGCAGTTGTTCGGCCAGCGTCAGGCATCGCATCACGTGGCCGGTGCCGATGTCGCGCGAGGCATCGGCGCGGATCACGATCTGAGGGGCATCATCCGAGGGGGGCGAAGCGCTCATGCGGTCAGCCCTCGGCGGCCTGCAAGGCCTGCATCATGAACTCGGCGCGCTGCCAGTCTTCCTCGGTGTCGATGTCCTGAACCCGGTGACGCGGCAGGACAAGGCCATGGGCCCCGGTGTCGAACATTCCGCCGCCAGAGGCCCAGACCCCGGCGCTTGCCCAGTAGAATTGCCCGGCATCGTGCCACCGCTCCGGCAGGTCCTGGCTGCGGGTCTGCATGAGGCCAGGATCGACCATGGCGATGCGCCCGTCGTCATCGCGGCTCAGCGCGCGCTGGATCGGGAAGGGAAAGCTCGTCACGGACACCACGCTGCGGGCGTGCTCGTCGTTGAGCAGCGACAGGCCGTCCTTCAGCGCCGCCGCGGTTACGAACGGCGCGGTGGCATAGAGGCAGCAGACCGGCGTATCCGGGGGCACGGACACCTGTGCGATGGCATCGGCAATGACGGGCACGGTTGGCGTGGTGTCATCGGACAACTTTGACGCGCGCATAAAGGGCACCTCTGCCCCCTCGGCCCGCGCGCAGTCTGCGATCTCCGGGTCGTCCGTGCTGACAACGATGCGATCAAAGACACCGGCCTCCTGCGCCGCCGCGATGGACCATGCGATCATCGGACGCCCGAGAAACGGGCGGATGTTCTTGCGCGGGATGCGTTTGGAGCCGCCCCGCGCCGGGATCACGCAAAGCGTCAAGACAGCGCCTCGGTCAGCGCGGCGATCACCTCGTCCTGCATGGCATCGCTCAGACCGGCATAAAGCGGGATGGAAATGGCGCGCGCATAGTAATCCTCGGACTGCAGGAAGTCGCCTTCCGCGAAGCCAAACGCCTTGTAATAGGGCTGAAGGTGAACCGGGATATAGTGCAGGTTCACGCCGATCCCGGCGTCGCGCAGCCGTTCAAAGACCGCGCGATGGCGCGTCTGGTCGTGCAACCGGATGACGTAGAGGTGCCAGGCACTGTCGGCCTTCGGGTCACGCCCCGGGATCGACAGCGGCATCCCCTGGAGCGCGTTGTCGTAGCGATCCGCCAGCGCCCTGCGACGCGCCACGAACGGGTCCAGCCGCGACAGCTGGCTGAGGCCAAGTGCGGCCTGCATTTCCGTCATGCGGTAATTCCAGCCAAGGTCGATCTGCTGGTAATACCACGGACCGTGAGACGGCTCGGTCATCAGCGCGTCGTCACGGGTGATGCCATGGCTGCGCAGCAGCGCCATGCGCTCCGCGAGCGCGGGGTCGTTTGTCGTTGCCAGCCCACCTTCGGCGGTGGTGATGATCTTGACCGGATGAAAGCTGAAGACCGTCACGTCGGAATGGGCGCAGTCCCCCACCGGTTTGCCGTCATAATCTGCCCCGATGGCGTGGCTTGCGTCTTCGACAACGCGGACGCCGTAACGCCGGGCCAATGCGCCGATGCGGACCATGTCCGGCGACTGGCCACACATATGCACGGGCACGATGACCTTGGGCAGGCGTCCGGCGGCCTCGGCAATTGCCAGTTTGGCTTCGAGCGCATCGGCACACATGTTGAAGGTCTCGGGGGCGATGTCGACGAAATCCACATCCGCACCGCAATAGCGCCCGCAGTTTGCGGAGGCGACAAAGGTGATCGGCGTCGTCCAGAGCAGATCGCCCTGCCCCAACCCAAGTGCGGCCACCGCGATGTGCAAGGCGGAGGTCGCCGAATTCACCGCGACCGCGTGGGAGGCACCGACGCGCGCGGCGAGCGCCTCCTCGAACCGAGGCACCGCTGGCCCTTGCGTCAGGAAATCGGACCGCAGCACCGCGTCAACGGCTGCACGATCCTCCTCCGAGATATCTTGCCGCCCGTAGGGAATCATCAGATGGCTCCGATCTTGCTGCGGTTGTCCTCGATCCAGGCGATCAGCGCCTCATCCGTCATCCAGTCCGCGTTGCTGTCGCTGGAGTAGACAAAATCGTCGGCAACCTTCACCCCGTCCTTGATCCGGGCGCTGTCGTTGAACCAATCATTCAGGTTCGGCAGGATCTTGAAGTGTTCCGCATATTCGTAGGTAAAGGGCGCATCCTCGGTCCCGACCATCTGTTCGTGGATTTTCTCACCGGGACGGATGCCGACGATCTCTGTCTTGCACTCCGGGGCCACCACACGGGCAATGTCGGTGACCTTCATGGAGGGGATCTTCTTGACGTAGATTTCGCCACCGACCATGTCGGCGAAGGCGTGCCAGACCAGCTCCACCCCCTCGTCGAGCGAAATCATGAAGCGGGTCATGCGCGGATCGGTGATCGGCAGGACGCCCTTGTCCCTGATCGACATGAAGAACGGGATGACGGAGCCACGCGACCCCATCACGTTGCCGTAGCGCACCACGGAAAAGGCCGTCTTGTGGCCACCGGCGTAGGAATTGCCCGCGACGAACAGCTTGTCGGAGGCCAGCTTCGAGGCGCCATACAGGTTGATCGGGCTGGAGGCTTTGTCCGTCGACAGCGCAACGACGCCTGTCACGCCCTTGTCGATGGCCGCGTCGATGACGTTCATCGCGCCGTTGACGTTGGTCTTGATGCATTCGAAGGGGTTGTATTCCGCCGTGGGCACGATCTTGGTTGCGGCGGCGTGCACCACGTAATCCACCCCGTCGAAGGCGCGGTACAGGCGGTCACGATCGCGCACATCGCCGATAAAGAAGCGAACACGCGGATCATCGCCAAAGAGCTTCGCCATGTTCCACTGCTTCATCTCGTCACGCGAATAGATGATGACCTTCTTGGGATTGTACCGCGCGAGGGTCATCGACAGGAAAGCATGGCCGAAAGAGCCAGTGCCACCGGTCACGAGAATGGTTTTGTTGTCGAACATGGCGGGGTCAAATGCTCCGGATTTTTTTGCACAGGCGGCATGCGATGGCCGCCCTTTCCGCTGCAATATCACTGCCGCCAGTCTTTGGCCAGATGATGCGCCGCCCGGCCCGTTGCACGCCCCGGAGGGCTCGGCTACCGTGACACTCCAGAGACCGGAGCCTGTATGAACCCGATTAAAGTCCTGTTCCCCTACACCGGGACCAGCGTTGGCGGCAGCCATATTTCTTCGCTTATCCTGGCACAAAGCCTGCCGCGCGAACGCTATACCCCCGTCGTTGCCCTGCACGAAGACGGCCCCCTGTGCGATTATCTCCGGCAGGAAAGCATCGACTGGATCGCGGCACCCGCCGTGCGCTACATCGAAGGCAGCACCGTGAAACGCGGGCTCAGGCGGCTGATGTCACGCGCGCCGCTGGCCGGTTATCTGCGCACGCATGGCATTGGCCTTGTCCACACGCAGGATATGCGGATGCATATGACCTGGGGACCGGCGGCCCGTGCGATGGGCTTGCCGCATGTCTGGCATCAGCGCACCCCGGCCAAGGCATCGAAGCACGCCCGCGCCGCCGTGCGCGCCAGCGCCGTCATCGCGGTTTCCGACTACATTGCCCGGGGGTTTCCCGCTGATATGCGCGCCAAGGCGGAGGTGGTTTACAATCCATTTGCCGCGCCCACCCTTACGGATCGAGAGGCCGCGCGCCACTACATTTGTCAGCAATTGGGCCTGCCTGTGGACGCACGTTTTGTGTGCTGCGTGGCCAATCTTGCCCCGCGCAAACGCCCGTTGATCTTTGTGGATGTCGCCCGGCGTCTGAAGGCGATGGGCCATGATACGCTGCATTTCCTGATGATCGGCGCCGCGTCCCGCGAGATGACGTCAGAGGTGGTTGCAGCGGTGCGGCAGGTGGATGGCCTTGAGGCGCGCTTTCACCTCACCGGGACGCGTCACCCGGTGAGCCACTGGATCGGCGGATCAGATGTGCTGGTCGCCCCCGCTGTCCAAGAGGCCTTCGGGCGCACGTTGGTGGAGGCGCAGATGCTTGGCACGCCTGTGGTCGCCAGCGAAGACGGCGGCCATACGGAGATCATCGAGAGCGGCAAGACCGGCATTCTGGTGCCGCCCGACGATGCCGAGCATATGGCACAAGCTGTGGATCGGGTTCTGACACAGCGAGAGGTGGCCACCAGCTTGGCGGAAGAGGCACAGCGGGCCGCAGTCGCGCGGTTCTCGACAGGGGCTCACGTCACCCGGATGCGCGCGGTCTATGACCGGGTCACGTCAGGCGGCCACTAGCGGGGCGCTCCAGAAGAAGACCAACGAAATCGCGCAGGGGCGGCACCTTTGTCGAGGGACCGCCAATTTCTGTCAGCAACCTCTGGTTCCACCCGTCTGCCTGGTAAAAGCTAATCAGGTCTTTCAGGACGTCTCCCTCGGACCAATGCTCCAAACCAAAGCTGATGCCACGCGCCGCGTATCCGTACAAATCGAAGCCATGCGGATCGAGCCCGGCAGAATGGATGACGGGTGTGCCCGCCTTCAGGATTTCGATCTGCGCGGCGGTGTTCCCGCAAATAACCACATCACAGCCCATGGCAAATTCGCCGAGGCTCTCCGCGCGCGGGCGGACGTCCCAGTCCGGCACACGCCCCGCATCAAAGCTGGACACGCGCGGATGTAAGCGAAGCGCAACACGGGCGTTGGGAAACAGCTGGTCGATCCGACTGCGCATGGTGTCGATTTCGGTGCCGACAAAGGCATTTGTCGCAACCCCCAACCGTTCGATCCGGGCGGGCACGCGCAGATCCGCAGACTGGCCGGACTCGATTGCCCACAGGCGGGTGGCCCGTCCTGCCAGCGCCGCTTCCGCCTCTGCGTTGAATATCGCGGCCTCTTGGTATCCGAGGTCCGGTATGGCCGTATCGTGGAAGCCGTTCTGCCAATACAGCGTCGGGCGACCCGCCAGCGCCGCGCCAGTCGCCAGCGCAATCCGGCGCGGCGAGCGATCCCCGATATGCACGGTCATCGTCGAAAGACCGGAAAATCGTTCCGCATGCAGCAGGCTGGCGACCACCAGCACCAGGTCGTTCACCTGCAGACGGCGGCGCCAAGGCTCGGACCGGAACGCCAGGGCGACGGCACGACACTTGATACCGAGCCGCCGAAAGGCCGACAGGCGCCCGGGTTGGGCAATCGCCTCGCTCGGCAGACCCGCCTGTTCCAGTGTGGAAACAATCCCTGCTGCTTTGCTTTGCGGCGACACCGTATCGAGCATCACCAAGCTTTTGTTCGATGCGCAAAAGGCTTCGAAATTCAATGAGGACACGAAGCTCAACGCCCACGCGCCCCGGATGACGCGAATGCTGCCCCGAACGCCCAACCGAGGCTCGGGACCGGAGGTCACGCCGCGCCCGACCCGCCGCCTGTATTCACGCAAGGCACGCAAGATCAGACCGGCTCGGCGGGATTGCTGCGGTTTTGGACGATCTTTCATGGGCACCCGATCACCTAAGGATATGCCGTTGCGGCGAACGTACCAAAGAAAAAGGGCGGTCCGCGATGGACCGCCCGATTGTTCGACAGATGTCGCGGATTAACGCTTGGAGAACTGGAAGGAACGACGCGCTTTGCGCTTACCGAACTTCTTACGTTCCACAACGCGGGAGTCACGGGTCAGGAAGCCAGCCGCTTTCAGAGCTGCGCGCAGCTCCGGGTTGTACAGCTGCAGCGCCTTGGAGATGCCGTGCTTGACCGCGCCGGCCTGACCGGTGAGACCACCGCCCTTGACCGTTGCGTAAACGTCGAATTCACCTTCGACGCCAGCAATCTGCATCGGCTGACGCAGGATCAGCTGAAGCACCGGACGTGCAAAGTACTTGTCCTGGTCCTTGCCGTTCACCACGACCTTGCCGGAGCCCGGCTTGATCCAGACGCGTGCGACAGCGTCTTTACGCTTGCCGGTGGCGTAGGACCGGCCCAGTTCGTCGCGAACCGGCTCACGCGGTGCTTCTTCAACACCTTGAACGCCGCCGATGTCGTCGGTCACGGCCTGGGCGAGTTCGTCCAGAGAAGAGATCTGATCAGCCATCATTACACCCGCGTGTTTTTCTTGTTGATTGCCTTGACGTCGAGCACTTCGGGCTTCTGCGCCTCCATACCGTGTTCGGCGCCAGCGAAGATACGCAGGTTTGTCATCTGCTTACGCGCGAGCTTGTTGCCCGGCAGCATACGCTTGACCGCCTGGAACACGACACGCTCGGGGTGTGCACCCTCGAGGATCTGTTCCTTGGTACGGGATTTGATGCCGCCCGGGTGGCCGGTGTGCCAGTAGAAGTTTTCCTGGCGCTTCTTGCCCGTCAGCTGGATCTTGTCGGCGTTCACAACGATCACGTTGTCGCCCATGTCCATGTGGGGGGTGAAGGAAGGCTTGTGCTTGCCGCGCAGGCGGGTGGCGATGATCGACGCGAGGCGACCGAGGACAACGCCTTCAGCGTCGACCACGATCCACTTCTTGTCGATATCTGCCGGAGTTGCAGAGAAGGTTTTCATGATATCGTCCGTTTTATTGAGATGAGCCGGGGTCTCCCCCAGTCCGAAATCCGATGGGCGGGTTATAAACGTGCCAGCGCCCCAGTCAATATCGAAAAGTCGCAATTAAACGAGTAAATTCAGGTAGTTAAAATTACGGTATTTAAATACCCCACATTTTTCACAGACTCGACTGGATCATACCGCCAAGCCCTCTGGCGGTGTGTCCAGCAGGTGCCGGATGCGCAGGATGGCGCGTTCGAAGTCCTCAAGCGGTATATGCGCGTTCACGGAGATGCGCACCGCCTGTGGCACAATGCCATCGCGCGGGACAAAGTGTTCGGCGCCGCGCAGGGTGATGCCTGCCGCCTCTGCCGCCTGAACGAACGCCCCGACGCGCCAGCGCTCCGGCAGTTTCAGCCAGAGGAACGGGACATCCTCGCTATAGGAGACGTCAAACCCTCCCAGCAGATTGACCGCGCAGCGCACGTAGCGCGCGGTTTCTTCGCGCAGCCGCTCGACGGTTTGCACGGTCTCGGGCCGTGTGAGCAGATCGGCTGTCAGCATGGCCAGCGGCACCGCGAGGCCGAAGAACCCGTGTTCCGCCGTGCGGCGCAACGCTGCGGCCTGCGATTGCGGCGCAACCACGAAGCCAACGCGCAGCGAAGGGGCAAGGGTTTTGGAAATCGACGACACGTACCAGCCCAGATCCGGCAAAAGCGCACGATAGGTGGGCGCGCGCGATGGCGCGAGACGGTAACAATCGTCCTCCATCACGGCGAGACCACGCTTGGCGGCGACGTTGGCAATGGCTTCGCGCCGGGATTGCGGGGTGAAGATGCTGGTGGGATTGTGCACCTCGGCACTGGTACAAAGCAGCTGCGCATCGTGCTTTTGTACCAACTCATCCAAGGCCTCGGGAATCAACCCTTGCGCATCCATTGGTACAGTGACGACTTTGGCGCGTGCCAATTCCGCTGCGCGGCGAAAACCGGGGTAAGAGAGCTCCTCGACCAAAACCACCGGTGCGGGGCCGCGCAACACGGTCTGCATGACCATCATCACGCCGGACTGGCCGCCGTGGGACAAGACCACATCGGTCTCTGTCGCGGGGCCAAGGACGGCGTCTGCCATCCAGCGCAACGCAGCGGCACGGGTCGGGCCGAAGCGTTCGGAACTGGGGTATTCCAACAAGGCTTGCGCGGGGAGTTGGCCAAGACAGCGCATGGCGTCCTGCAACAAGGCCACCTGCCCCACATCCGGCGGACGAGAGTAATATAGGTTCGTGATATCAGAGGCTGGGGGGAGATATTTCACCAAGGGCACATTGGCGTACTCGGTTTCCACCGCACTGCGGTCCGCCACGAATGTGCCGCGCCCGACCTCGGCCCTCAGCAGCCCTTCATCGGTGAGGATCGTATAGGCGCGGGCCACGGTCCCGGGGGTGATACGGAGCTGCCACGCCAGCTCCCGCACCGGCGGCAAACGGTCGCCGACCTGGAGTGCGCCCTGCTCCACCGCGTCACGCAAAGCGTGACAAACCGCGCGGTATTTCGGGCCATCCGCGTGCGCTGCAAAGCCGGTTTGAATTGTATCGAGCACAATGTTTTCCTCGACCAGTACATTCACATTATGTACCAACATTAGTGCCACAAAATGGCAAAATGTGTCAATACAATTTAAAAAGGACATCCCCATGGCACACATGATCGCACGCAAAGATCTGAGCTACCTCGTTTCCCACGCCCCGCTTCCGGCGGTGAGCATCGTGGCGCTGCGGATTGCTGTTCTGGTTGCGAAATGGGATGTCCTGCGTCGCACCCGAAACGACCTGTCAGGGCTCGACGACCATCTGTTGCGTGATATCGGCGTAACGCCGGATCAGGCTCGGCAGGAAATACGCCGCCCATTCTGGGAAGGCTGACACCCTGCCCGACCGTCTCGGATCACCCGAGGATCCGGGACGGTTTCGGTACAGGTCGCAGGACCTTGGGTCAGCCTTGGCCAGGCTGGGTTCGGATCAGCCGGCGCGGAATAGCCGCAAATCCAGAGCCGGGCCGGGATCCTTTTGATGCAACGCAAAACGCGCCCGACGAAGGGCGCGTTCAGCGATCTTAAACCAGAATCAGGTTTTCTTTTTCAGGAACCGTGTGGCCATGCGGGCCAATTGGCTTTGTGTGCTTTGGCGACCGCGGGGTGCGGCGCGTTTGTGTGATTTGGACCGGGCAAAACTGTTTGCCGCGCGGCGCAATGTGCTGGCAATGGACATGTTAGGTCTCCCTTTCGAAGTGCGTTAAGTCATCTGAAGGGAGAACCCTAAGCCGCCTCTTATCGTTCCGCGCGTTTCGGCGGAATCGAATAGGTGAGCGACGCATGAGCGACAGGTTGCTCATTGCCCTCGGAATAGAGCAGCACGTCGATCACCGCGAGGGCGCGCCCAAGCTTCAGCACGCGCCCCTCTGCCACAATATCCACGCCTGAGACCGGCTTGCGCATGAAATCGATGCTGCAGTGCGTGGTGACGGCCAGTGCCTCCTCGCCCACATGCATCATGACGGCCACGTAGGCCGCCACATCCGCAAGGCTGAACATCGCCGGGCCAGAAACCGTGCCTCCCGGCCTGAGATGTCGTTCGTCATTGTGCAGCCGCATCCGCACCAGCCCCGGCTCCATATGGTCGATGCCGAACATGCCGGTGACTTGTGGGAACACCTCTTCGAGATAGGCCGACATCTCTTCGCGGCCGATAATGATCTCCATGCTTTCCTCCCTGTTTGGGCCCAGCTAACCTTGCCTTCAAAGGGAGGACAAGATGACACTTTTGGAACGTCACGACGCGGGCGGCATCGCACACCTGCGGCTGAACAGCCCCGGCAACCTCAACGCGCTGTCGGACGAGATGCTGGCCGCGCTGCAAGAACAGATCGACGCGCTGAACGCGGATCGCGAGACACGCGTGGTGATCCTGTCCGGCGCGGGAAAGGCGTTTTGCGCCGGGCATGATCTGAAACAGATGCAGGCGGCGCGCGACCACGAGGACCAGGGCCGCGCCTATTATGCCGATCTGTTCACGCGCTGCGCCAGCGTGATGACCGGGCTGACCCGCCTGCCCCAGCCTGTCATTGCACAGGTTCATGGCATCGCCACGGCGGCGGGCTGTCAGATGGTGGCGTCCTGCGACATGGCGGTGGCGGCAGAGGGCACGCGCTTTGGCGTGAACGGCGTGAACATCGGGTTGTTCTGTTCGACACCGATGGTCGCGCTGAGCCGCAATATCCCGCGCAAGAAAGCGTTCGAGATGCTGACAACCGGGCAGTTTCTATCGTCGGAGGAGGCGTTGGCGCACGGGCTGATCAACCACGCCGTGGCGCCGGAAGACCTGGAGACGCGGACCCGCGTGCTGGCGGAAACCGTCGCGGCCAAGCTGGGGGCCGCCGTCAAGATCGGCAAATCCGCATTTTACGAGCAGATGACCATTGGGCTGGACGAGGCCTATGCATACGCCGGCAATGTCATGGTGGAAAACATGCTTTTGCGCGATACGGATGAAGGCATCACCGCGTTTCTGGAAAAACGCGCGCCGGATTGGGCGTGACGATGTACAGGGCGCGGCGCAGGCTGCGCCCCCATCGGGCGTGTTCTGCATGACTTCCCTCTTGGAACGGCGCCTCGCATCGCCTAAATCCCGCTCATGACACACACACTCCACATCGTCGGCGGCGGAATGGCCGGATCAGAGGCCGCCTGGCAGGCCGCAAACCTTGGCATTCAGGTCGTCCTGCACGAGATGCGCCCCAAGGTCGAAACCTTTGCCCATCGCACCGGCGATCTGGGCGAGATGGTCTGCTCCAACTCGTTCCGGTCGGACGACCATGAACAAAACGCCGTGGGCCTTCTGCATTGGGAAATGCGCGAGGCCGGCGGTTTGATCATGGACACCGCTTATACCCATCGCTTGCCCGCGGGCGGCGCGCTGGCCGTGGACCGCGATGCATTTTCCGCCGCTGTGACGGCCAAGATCGCGGCGCATCCGAACATCTCCGTCAGCCATGAGGAGATCACGGAGCTGCCGACCGAGGGGCACTGGATCTTTGCCACCGGCCCGTTGACGTCAGAGGCGCTCGGCGCGGCCATTCAGGCAGAGACCGGCGCCGACCGCCTCGCCTTTTTCGATGCGATTGCGCCCATCGTCTACGCCGAAACAATCAATATGGACGTGGCCTGGCTGCAGTCACGCTACGACAAGGGCGAGACGGAAGAAGAGCAGAAGGCCTACATCAACTGTCCGATGACAAAGGATCAGTACGAGGCCTTCATCGACGCGCTGCTCGCCGCCGACAAAACCGAATTCCACGAAGGCGAGACCGCGAAGTATTTCGACGGGTGTCTGCCGATCGAGGTTATGGCGGAACGTGGCCGCGAGACGCTGCGCCACGGGCCGATGAAACCTGTCGGGCTGACCAACCCGCACGACCCGGAGACGAAAGCCTACGCCGTGGTGCAGCTGCGCCGCGACAATGCGCTTGGCACGCTGTTCAACATCGTCGGCTTCCAGACGAAGATGAAGTACGGCGCGCAAACGACTGTTTTCAAAATGATTCCCGGGCTTGAGGAGGCGTCTTTCGCGCGGCTGGGCGGGATCCATCGCAACACTTTTCTGAACTCGCCGACGCTTCTGGATGACCAGATGCGGCTGCGGTCAAAGCCCAACATCCGCTTTGCCGGACAAGTGACGGGTGTCGAAGGTTACGTGGAAAGCGCCTCAATGGGGTTGGTCGCAGGCCGTCTGGCCGCGGCAGAGATCCTCGGACAGCCACTGGAGTCCGTGCCGCAGGACACCGCCCACGGCGCGCTGATCCACCACATCACCGGTGGCGCGGAGGCCAAGACGTTCCAGCCGATGAACGTGAATTTCGGCCTGTTCCGTCCGCTGGACGGGCTGAAAGGTGGCCGTCGTGGTCGAAAAGACCGCTACAAGGCCTATACTGATCGGGCAAAAGCCTGCTGGACCGACTGGCTGGCCACGCAAAAGGAGCTTGCATGAATTACGTCCTTGCCCTCTTTCTTCCGCCGCTGTCGATCTTGTTGCTGGGACGGATTTTCCTGTCGATCGTCGTCTTTATCATCTGGATACCGGCGATCATCTTTTCCGGCGGGTTGACGCACCCGATGTTCATTCTGCTGGCCTGGATTTTGATCTATCAGGCTGGTGAGGAGAGACGCGCGCGTCGCTACGGAAATCGAGATTAAGATCTACGCCCAACGCACTGTATGAAAACAAGATTTGCCCCCAGCCCCACAGGCCCATTGCATCTGGGCCATGCCTATTCGGCGCTTCTGGCGTTTGACATGGCGCAGGCGGCTGGGGGCCGTTTCCTCCTGCGGATCGACGATTTGGACCTGTCGCGCGCGCGCCCTGAATGGGAGCAGCAGATTTACGACGACCTTCATTGGCTGGGGCTTCATTGGCCCACACCCTGCCGACGTGAATCCAACCACATGGCAGACTACGACGCCGCGCTCGATCAGCTTTGGGACATGGGGCTTCTTTACCCGTGTGGATGCACCCGCCGTGACATTCGCGAGGCCTTGTCCGCCCCGCAGGACGCCCCGCGCGAAGGCCCCGATGGGCTGATCTACCCCGGCACCTGCCGCCCCGACCGGCCGCTCGCAGGGCCGCGCCCCAAGAACCAGACGCTGCGTCTGAACATGGACGCCGCCATGCGCCACGTGCGTGAGGCGCTCCCGCTGACGTTTACCGAGAGCGGTGCCGGGCTGTCTGGTGAGACAGGAGAAATTCTACTGTCTCGTAACGCCATGATTAACAACGTTGGCGACGTTGTGTTGTCGCGGCGTGACGCGGGTGCAGCCTATCACCTTGCCGTCGTCGTCGACGATGCCGCTCAAGGCATCACGCATGTGGTGCGCGGCGCAGATCTTTTCGACGCGACGCGCATCCATGTGCTGCTGCAAACGCTGCTTGATGTGGCTACGCCACGCTATCATCACCATATGTTGATCCGCGATGATCACGGTAAACGCCTGGCAAAGCGGGACGACGCCCGGGCCATCGCAGTCTATCGCGCCGAGGGAATGACGCCGGAGGATATCAGGCAGAAGATCGGGCTATAAGCCACTGGCACATATAAGCTTTTACTCCGCCATGGGCGCCATGATCTCAACTTCGGTCCCTTCAGTGACCGACGTGTAAAAACATGACCGGCGGTTCGTGTGACAGGCTGGACCTTCTTGACGCACCACCGCGAGCAGGCAATCGCGGTCGCAATCCACCCGCAGATCCACCAGCTCTTGCGTGTGACCGGAGGTTTCGCCTTTTACCCAAAACGCCTGACGTGAACGAGACCAATAGGTTACACGACGGGTCTCAAGCGTTTTGTTAACACTTTCGATATTCATCCAGGCCATCATAAGCACTTCTCCGCTGCCCTCTGCCTGGGCGATACAGGGGATCAGGCCGCGCTCATCATAGACCAAGGTCGCAGGATCGAAGGACATGGGTGAAAAACCTTTTGCTTGCCGCTATTGGCTGCCTATGTATTTAGAACCTTCCCGAAGCGAAAGCCCAAGGCATGACTGCGGAAACCGATCTGATCAAATTGTACTCTGGCCGCATTTTGGAGCTGGCCGCCGACATCCCGCATCTGGGCCGTCTCGACGCGCCCGATGCCTCGGTGAAGAAACGTTCGCCGCTGTGCGGATCTACGGTCACCGTGGATCTGAACATGCGTGATGGCAAAGTCAGCGGCTACGCGCAGGACGTCAAGGCCTGTGCCCTTGGCCAGGCTGCGGCCTCTGTGGTGGGCGGTGCGATCGTCGGCCAAACGCCGGAACAGATCGGAGCCGCTCGGGACGCGCTGCGCGATATGCTGAAATCCGATGGCCCGACCCCGCCTGCGCCCTTTGAGGGGCTGGAAGTGCTGCGCCCGGCAAGTGCCTACAAGAACCGCCATGCGTCGATCCTGCTGGCGCTGGACGCCGCTGTGGAGGCCGCCGCCGAGGCACAGACCGGCTAAGCGCCCTCGCGGGCCTTCTATCAAGTTTACATGAAAAAAACCGCCGCACTCCGGGACAGGAGGCGGCGGCAAAAGTGCGTGACGGTCAGAAACCACCAAGATCGGTTACAGGCAGGAAACCGACTGGGGGACAAACACCGACGCCGGGACAAGGCGCATGGTGCTGGTGGTCGCTTGCACGCGGGCAGAAAGTCGAAAGTTACAGGACAGAGGGAAGATGAAGCGCACCAAAGAGGATCACGGCGAGGCTGACTGCACCAAGCGCATCTTGCCATAGTTGGCCTTGGTGGCGGTGTAGCGTGGCTTTGACGATATCGAGCATTGGGTCACTCCGATGTTCCGTTTGTTGACCCTTTGTTCTCATGTTCTTAATCACCTGTAAAGAACTAAATGAGAACATTTCGTGAAAACATAGGAACACGCAGCAGAACACGCCGCGTGTGACCGTTCATCCGACCCCGATCAAGCGGATCGCTTCGTCTTGGCGCATCAGCCAGAGCAGCATCCGGGCGGCCTTGCCGCGCGGGCTTTCGAGTGTCGGATCCTGGGCCAGCAGCTTTCGCGCATCGGACTGTGCCACCGCCATCAGGGCCGCCTGACGTTCCAGATCTGCCACGCGGAACCGCGGCAGCCCGCTTTGCGCCACGCCGATCAGATCGCCCGCGCCACGCATCTCCAGGTCGACCTCAGAGATGCGAAAACCATCCTCGGTTTCGCGCAGGGTGGTCAGCCGCTTCATGCCGCTCTCTGACAGAGGCGGCTGATACATCAACAGGCAGGTGGAGGCCGCCTCCCCCCGTCCGACGCGACCGCGCAGCTGGTGCAGCTGTGCAAGGCCAAAGATCTCCGCCCGTTCGATCACCATGATGGAGGCATTCGGCACGTTGACACCGACCTCGATCACCGTGGTGGCGACCAGAACGCTGGTCTTCCCGGCAACGAAACGCGCCATGGCGGCGTCTTTTTCCGCGGCGGGCATCTGGCCGTGAACCAACCCCACCACGTCCTCTCCGAGAACCGCGCGCAGTTTTTCAAACCGTGCCTCCGCCGAGATCAGGTCGGAGCTTTCGCTCTCCTCAACCAAGGGACAGACCCAATAGGCCTGACGCCCCTCCGTCACCGCCTTGCGCAGGTGGTCGATGACGTCGCCGATTTTCTCCGTCGACAGCAAGGCGCTTTTCACGGGCTTGCGACCGGGTGGCTTTTCGTCGAGCACGGAGACATCCATGTCGCCATATTGGGCCAAGGCCAAGGAGCGCGGGATCGGCGTGGCCGTCATCACCAGAACGTCCGCGCCAGCCCCCTTTTTCCCCAGCTCCAGACGTTGTCGCACACCAAAGCGATGCTGTTCGTCAACCACCGCCAGCCGCAGATCGTCAAAGACGACGTCGGCCTGAAACACGGCATGGGTGCCGACGAGGATCTTTATATTGCCCTGTGCCAATGCGGCAAGTTTGGCTTTGCGCTCCGCCCCTTTGTCGCGTCCGGTCAGCAACTCCAGCACGACACCGGCGCTTTCTGCGAGGGGTTGAAGCCCCTCCATGTGTTGGCGCGCGAGGATTTCGGTCGGCGCCATCATGACACCTTGGCCGCCGGCCTCAACGGCGGTGAGCAAGGCCATGAAGGCGACCAATGTCTTGCCCGACCCCACGTCGCCCTGAAGCAGTCGGTTCATCCGCTCCGGGTGGGACATGTCTTCGGTGATGTCATCAATCGCGCGGACTTGCGCGCCGGTGGGTCGATATGGCAGCGATTTCAAAACCTTATTGCGCAACCGTCCATCGCCTTGCGATACGAGCCCGCGCCGTTTGCGTCTGTCCGCACGCGCGAGGCCAAGCGTCAACTGGTGCGCCATCAGTTCATCATAGGCCAGTCGCGCGCGCGCAGGCGCCGTTGGTGACAAGGCGTCCGTCCCGTCCGGGGCATGTCCGGCCCTCAGGGCCTCCGCCCAGTCCGGCCAGTTTTCCTGCGTTTTTTGCGATGGCTCAATCCATTCAGGAAGGTCGGGCACGCGGCTCATGGCATCGGCAATGCTGCGCACCATCAGCTTTTGCGTGATATTCCCTGTCAGCGGATAAATCGGCTCGAAGTTCGGAAGCTGATCCGCCTCGTCTTCCTGAAGCACATGATCCGGGTGGACCATCTGCGGCACGCCATCAAACAGCTCGACGCGGCCCGACACGATACGTCGTTCACCGGTCGGGAGCAGCTTTTGCTGGTAATCCGCGTTGCCGCGAAAAAAGACGAGTTGAAACCGGGTAAGCGAATCCTCAACCTCGATCCTGTAGGCCCCACCGCGGCTGCGTGGCGGCCAATGACGCCCGATCGTGACCGCGACAGTGACAACTCCGGGCAAATCCGCCCCCTGCACCGTGTCGCGCAACCGCCGGTCCGTGATGCTGTAGGGCAGCGTGTAAAGCAGATCGCGCGGCGACTCGATCCCTGTCTGCCCCAGAGACTGGGCCGACTTTGGCCCGATCCCATCCAGCACCTTGAGGTCCGCGAACAGCGGCCAGAGAACCTCGGGCCGTCCGCTCATCCGCCGATCAGCTCCAGCCAGGCATCCTCGTCCAGAACGGTCAGTCCCAGATCACGGGCCTTTTTCTCCTTCGATCCGGCGCCGGGTCCGATCACCACGATGTCTGTCTTTTTGGACACCGAGCCAGACACCTTGGCCCCCATCTTTTCGGCGCGCGCCTTGGCTTCGGCGCGGGTCATCCGCTCCAGCGACCCGGTGAAGACCACGGTTTTTCCCGCGACTGGAGAGCCGTCAGTATCAGGTCGTTCCGCATCCTGAACGTTCAGTTGCGCCACCAAACGGTCCATGGAGGCGCGCTCTGCCTCCTGGTTCATGGCCGAAACCAGAGATTCCGCCAGGACAGCACCGACGCCATCGATGGACAACAGCTCCTCCCACGCGTCACCTTCGCAGGGCTGCGCGGCTTGCATGGCGGCCTCAAAGGCCGTCCAGGTGCCGTAATGGCGTGCAAGCAGGTTGGACGCGCTCTCCCCCACATGCCGGATACCGAGGCCGAAAATCAGTCGCCCGAGCGGAATGTTTCTGCGGGCGTCGATGGCGTCGAACAGTTTTTGCGCCGATTTTTCGCCCCAGCCTTCACGGTTTTTCAACTGCTGCATCCCGCTGCTGTAGCGGTCCCGCAGGGTGAAGATGTCGGCGGGCTCCTTGATCCAGCCAGCCGCGTAGAATTGTTCGACCTGCTTGGCCCCCAGCCCGTCGATGTCAAAGGCCGAACGTGCAACGAAATGCTTCATCTTCTCAACGGCTTGCGCGGGACAAATAAGACCGCCAGAGCAGCGTCGAACAGCGTCACCTTCCTCGCGGATCGCGTCGGAGCCGCATTCGGGGCATTGGGTGGGGAACTGATAGGCGACAGCATCGTCGGGACGCTGCGTCAAATCGACGTCAGCGACCTTGGGGATCACATCCCCTGCGCGGTAGACCTGCACCCAATCCCCGAGCCGGATGTCTTTACCGCCCCGGATGTCTGCACCGGCATTGTCGCGTCCGGCGATGTAATCTTCGTTGTGCAGCGTTGCATTGGACACCACAACGCCGCCCACCGTGACGGGAGTGAGCCGCGCGACAGGAGACAAGGCCCCCGTGCGGCCCACTTGAATGTCGATGGCCTCCAGGCGGGTCCAGGCCAATTCCGCCGGAAATTTGTGTGCGATGGCCCATCGTGGGGTGGTCGAGCGAAACCCGAGCCGGTCCTGCAGCGCGAGGTCATCCACCTTGTACACGACGCCGTCGATATCGTAGCCCAAAGTGGCGCGCTGCGCTTCGATCTTGCGATAGTGCTCAAGCATGTCTTGGGGGCCGGTACAGAGTTCCGTCAGCGGGTTGGTCTGAAACCCCAGTTCTGACAGCCGTTTGATTGCGCCCATTTGAGTGTCGGACAGCGGGTCGGACAAAGCCCCCCATGCATAGGCAAAGAACTTTAACGGACGGGCGGCCGTGATCTTACTGTCGAGTTGGCGCAGGGAGCCAGCGGCCGCATTGCGCGGATTGGCGAACAGCTTCCCTCCACGCGCGGCCTGGCGTTCGTTCAGCGCTTCAAAATCGGCATGGGACATGTAGACCTCGCCGCGCACCTCCAGAACGTCAGGCGCGCCATCGAGGCGTTGTGGAATATCGTCAACCGTGCGGGCGTTTGCTGTGACATTCTCTCCCACCTGCCCGTCGCCGCGCGTCGCGGCGCGAACGAGGTCGCCGGCCTCATAACGTAAGGATAGAGACAAGCCGTCAATCTTGGGCTCTGCGGTGAAAGAAAGATGATCCTCGGTCCCAAAGCCAAGATAGCGGCGGATGGACTCGTCGAAGTCGTCGATATCGCCATCGTCGAAGGCATTCGACAATGAGAGCATTCTCACGTCATGGCGCACCTTCGAGAACCCTTCTGCCGGAGCGGCTCCGACACGGTCAGACGGGCTGTCTTCGAGCTTGAGATCAGGGAAACGTGCCTCGATCTCGGCATTGCGACGTTTCAGTCGATCATATTCCGCGTCGGAAAGCTCCGGCGCGTCAGAGGTGTGATACGCTGTATTGGCCTGCGCCAGAAGATCGTAAAGCGCGCGAAGTTCATCGCGCGCCTGATCTTCGGTCAATGTTTCGACCGCAATGTCTGTCATGCCCATATCCTCGGACGCCCTGTCGTCCTAGGAGTGATAGGGCCGACCCATGGCAAGGTCCAGCGGATCAGCCTCAGAAGTTTTAACCGTTTGCTGCGATGGCTTTTGCTTCATCCTGGTTTGGCTCCGGATCGCGCAGGACATAGCCGCGGCCCCAGACCGTCTCGATATAATTGTCGTCACCGGTGGCTTCCGAGAGTTTTTTCCGTAATTTGCAGATGAAGACGTCGATGATCTTCAGCTCAGGTTCGTCCATTCCGCCGTACAGATGGTTCAGGAACATCTCTTTGGTGAGGGTCGTGCCCTTCCGCAGGCTGAGGAGTTCCAGCATCTGGTACTCCTTTCCAGTCAGGTGAACCGACTTGCCGGAGACCTCCACCGTTTTGGCGTCAAGGTTCACGGAAATCTTTCCGGTTCGAATGATCGACTGCGAATGCCCCTTGGAGCGGCGGATGATGGCATGAATGCGTGCCACAAGCTCGTCGCGGTGAAACGGCTTTGTCATGTAGTCATCGGCACCGAACCCGAACCCTTTGATTTTGGATTGGGTGTCGTCCTCGCCCGTCAGAATAAGGATCGGCGTGTCGATCCGCGCCACACGAAGCTGTCGTAGAACTTCGTGACCGTTCATATCCGGCAAGTTGAGGTCAAGCAAAATAAGATCGTAATCGTAGAGTTTTGCAAGGTCGATGCCTTCTTCCCCCATGTCCGTCGAATAAACATTGAGGTTCGCATGGCTCAACATCAGTTCGATGCTCTTGGAGGTGGTAGGATCGTCTTCCACAAGCAAAATACGCATATGCAGTCTCCAGGGTGTCTTTTGGGCTATGACTAACGTGATTGAAAAAGGTTAACGCCCTGTTACCGTATCTCAGGAAGATGAATTATACCACCTAGGGTTGACGGTACTTCTGAACTCTCGTCACTTTCAAGGCATCTTCACCGTGAAGTTTCGCTGCGTTTACCCATTCCATCAACTCCTCTTCGCTAAGCGCATAGCGCTCTTTTGCCTGATCCTGGCTGAGCAATCCGTATTGCACAGCCTTTACCACTGCGGCCTTGCGCGAAGCCACCCAGCGGCGCGTTGACGACGGCGGAAGGTCCGCCCGTGTCATCGTCGATCCGTCGGGCAGCCTCACGGCGCGTGGGCCGTCGATCTTTTTCAGATACATCATCACACCTCCGAGCATCGCGTGCTGGAGGACTAAACCGCTTCAGCTCTTAACGACGGCTGAAACCACCCCTTGAGAGTATTTCGATTTTTCCTATATTCCGCGCAATCCACGGAGATCGTTCAATGCCCGAAGACATGCCCCTCAACAGCCTGGGCCTGCGCAAGCCCCCATCGCAAACCCGAGTCGTGGTCGCCATGTCCGGCGGCGTCGACAGTTCGGTTGTGGCCGCCATGCTCAAGGATGAAGGCTATGATGTCATCGGTGTGACGCTGCAACTGTATGACCATGGCGCGGCCCTGTCCAAGAAAGGGGCATGTTGTGCGGGGATCGACATCCATGATGCTCGAAGGGTCGCGGAAGAAATGAACTTCCCTCACTATGTTCTTGATTATGAAAATATTTTCCAAGAAGCGGTGATTGACGAATTCGCTGACAGTTACCTTGGCGGCGCGACGCCTGTGCCCTGCATCCGCTGCAATGAGCGGGTGAAGTTCAAGGATCTGCTGGAGACTGCCAAGGATCTCGAGGCGGATGTCATGGCCACCGGGCACTACATCCAGCGCAAGTCAGGCGACAACGGCCCGGAGCTGCACAGCGCGACCGACGCCAACCGCGATCAAAGCTACTTTTTGTTCTCAACCACCCCGGAACAGTTGGAATTTCTGCGTTTCCCGCTTGGACACCTTCCGAGCAAGGATGCAACGCGTGAACTGGCCGCGAAGTACGACCTGGTGGTGGCGAACAAGCCGGATTCGCAGGATATCTGCTTTGTTCCTGACGGAAATTACGCGGGCGTCATCGAAAAACTGCGCCCCGGCTCGGCGGAACCGGGTCAGATTGTGCACGCGGACGGCCGTGTTCTGGGCGAACACAAAGGTGTGATCCACTACACGATTGGCCAACGGCGCGGTTTGGGGATCGGAGGCCTGGACGAGCCGCTTTATGTGGTTCGTCTCGATGTGGACAAGAAGCATGTCGTGGTCGGCCCGAAAGAGATGCTGGCCACGCGCACCATCCCGGTGCGAGAGATCAACTGGCTGGGAGACGAGCCCTTCACCTCTCGCAAGGAGTGGCAGCTGAGCGTCAAGGTGCGCTCCACGCGTCCCCCGCGTGAGGCCATCGTGCGTCCCCTGTCGGACACAGAAGCAGAGGTGGAGCTGCTGACACCAGAGGAAGGCGTCAGCCCCGGTCAGGCTTGTGTGTTCTACGCGCAGGACCATGCGGAGGGTGACAGCCGTATCTACGGCGGCGGATGGATCTGGCGGGGCTGATACGCTTCCGCAGAACTTTTGTTGAATGCACATCATCGGCCCAGTGGGACACATGAGTGACCCGACGGTTCGCTTTCACAGATCACAGCGTTGGTCGGAATGGCAGATGGACGCGGACTGTTGACGGTATTGATGACCTGATTGGTCGCAATATACAAAACCGCCCCGTCGCTTTGGCGCCGGGGCGGTTTCCATAATAAATGTGCGCTTCATTCAAATCTTACACAAGAAGTGCATTGGCTTTCGTCAGAATGGTCGTCCGCGAAAGGTTATTCAGCCGCCGCTTTGTTCACCTGACCTTGCGCAATGCCTGAGAAGTGACGGTCACCGGACCATGATGCATCCAGCATCTCGCCCAGCGTCGCCGCGTCTTCGGTCAGGCCAAGGCGGTTTGCAAAGGCCGCGCAGCACCCGTAGCCGGCAATCGCATAGTGCGCCATGCGCTGGTACTGCGTGATGATCATGGCATCACGCGCATCGTCGTTGCCAAAGTCTTGGTTCAGACCGTGCGCTTTTGCTTCGGCCACGAGACCTTCCATACCTTTGCAGTGTTCGCCTTTGGGATCAGCTCCATGCGATTTGATCAGCGCTTCAAGATGGTTCAGCCCGTCGGCAATGCCGTCCTTGCCAGCGCCAAGAGCACTGCGCAATTCTTCGTTTTTGGCAGCCTCTTTGAGCGAGTCCATCACAGCGTGGGACTGGCGACATGCGCTGTGCAGGTCCTGCAATTGATCAACGTAGACGTCTTTCAGGGAATTGAGGGACATGAGATTTCCTCCTGTTGTTCTGTTCTGCCCACTCAACCCGCGGCAGCCACAGGAGTTCCTGAGCAAAACGCAGCCAACCGGATTTCCGCCTACGCAGATTCACCCACGGTCCCACACACGGCCCGAGGCCGAAAGCCGGAGGCGTCAGGCCGAGAGAACAGTGCGCGTCAGCGCTCCGCTGGATTACGCCTCAGATGCGGGCCAATGCCAGCACCGCGTTCAAGCCCCCAAAGGCAAAGGCATTGGACAGCACCACGTCCACCTCCCGCTCACGAGCCTCATTGGGCACCACATCGAGCGCGCATTCAGGATCCGGTTCCTCGTAGCCGATGGTGGGCGCGATTATTCCGTCGTTCAGCGCCATCAGGCAGGCCAACAGCTCTACCGCGCCGGTGCCGCCGATCAAATGACCATGCATCGACTTTGTCGAAGAGATCATCAAATCGTCCGCATGAGTGCCGAAGACATCCGCCACCGCGGCGCTTTCGGTCTTGTCGTTTGCCGCCGTTCCGGTGCCGTGGGCATTGATATAGCCGACCCGCGTGCGGTCCACCTGCGCGTCGCGCAACGCGCCAGAGATCGCGCGGGCTGCGCCCTGTTTCGACGGCATCACGATATCCGCCGCGTCAGAGGTCATGGCAAAGCCCAGAACTTCGCCCAGGATCTCCGCCCCGCGGGCGCGTGCATGGTCGTAGTCTTCGAAGACAAAGACGCCCGCCCCCTCGCCCTGCACCATGCCGTTGCGCGTGGCGCTGAACGGTCGGCAGGCGTCGCGCGACATGACACGCAGCCCTTCCCAGGCCTTCACACCGCCAAAACACAGCATCGCCTCTGACCCACCGGTGATCATGGCCGTGCACATGCCCGAACGGATCATCTGAAATGCCTGCCCCATGGCATGGTTTGACGAGGCGCAGGCGGTGGCGACGGTAAAGCTCGGGCCGCGAAGGTTGAACTCCATGCTCACATGGCTTGCGGCGGCATTGTTCATCAATTTCGGCACAACAAAGGGATGAACGCGGTTCTTCCCCTCTTCGTACACAGCGCGGTAATTCTCGTCCTGTGTGGTCAGCCCCCCGCCGGAGGTGCCCAGGACGACGCCGGACCGGTCTGCCATCTCGCCGTGAAACGTCAGTCCCGATTGTTCCACCGCCTGCCGTGCGGCAATCAGTGTGAACTGCGTGAAACGGTCATATAGCGACAGCTGCTGGCGGTTGAACACGCTCTCAGGCTCAAAGCCTTTTACCTGCGCGCCGATCCGGACGGTCAGGCGCTCGACGTCGCGAAATTCCAATGGACCGATGCCACAGCGGCCCTCGCGCATGGCCTCTTGCGTGGATGCCACGTCCTGACCCAACGCGTTGATCGTGCCCGCGCCGGTGATGACAACCCGTTTCACGACTTTTGCTCGGCAATCAGCCGTTCGATTCCAGCCACGATGGTCGCCACAGAGGAAATGTCGAAATCGGACTCCTCTGGTGCGTTTGCATTGAATGGCACGGAGATGTCGAAGGCTTCCTCGATGGCAAAGATCGCCTCGACCAACCCCAGAGAATCGATGCCGATGCTTTCTGGCGTGCTTTCCATGGTAATGTCCGACGGCTCAAGCATGGCTTGTTCGGCGACGATCTCGATCACCTTGTCCTTGACGTTCATTGATCTGGCCCCAGTCACCCTAAGTTGCCGAAGATCTAGTCATTCGACGTCAACTTTGAAACCGCCTTTTTCAGGTCAGCCACATCGCGGAACAATCTCGGCAGGCGGCGCAGGCCCTTGTAGCTTTCCACGTGGCTGTCCATCTTCATCGCCGGATAGCCCAGCATCACGCGGCCCTCCGGCACATTGGACAAGACCATCGTGCCGCCGCCAAGGATCACGCGATCCCCGATCTTGAGGTTGTCGGAAATTCCGGCACAGCCACCGACCACCACATTGCGCCCCAGCACGGACGACCCGGCGATCGCACCACCGGCACAGACCATCGTGTCGTCCCCTATGACCACGTTGTGGCCAATCTGGACAAGGTTATCCATCTTCACACCGTTGCCCACCTGCGTGTCGCGCACGGTGCCGCGGTCGATACAGGCGTTGCAGCCCATCTCCACATCGTCGCCCACCGATACCGCGCCGAGCGAGGCGATGCGCGCCCAGGGCTGCGCTGTCTCGTTGCCCTCTTCGCCAAGGCTGGCGCGTGCCTTTTCGACACCAGAGGGTTCCGGCGTCACGAAGGAGAAGCCATCGCCCCCCACCACCGCGCCGGGATGTGCGACAAAACGCGCGCCGATGCGCACCCGCGCCATCAGCTTTACACCCGCGTGCAACAGCGCCTCGGCACCAAGCACCACGTCTTGGCCGACGAAACACTGCGGCCCAACCACACTGCCCGCGCCGATCCTTGCCCCGGCCATCACGACACTCATGGGACCAATGCTGACCCCTTCACCAATCTCGGCGGTTTCATCGACGAAGGCAGAGGGGTGAATACCGCCACCGTAACCCTGCCCCAGATCCATCATTGCAGACAGCCCGGACAAGGCAAAGCGCGGGCGCGGCGCCATCAAGGCCGCCGAAAGCCCCATGCCGCGCCAATCGGCACCATTCCAGAGCATGGCGACCCGCGCCTGCCCTTCACCGATCCGCGACGCGAACTCCGGCTTCATGGCGAGCGCGATTTGCGATGCTGACGCCGTTTGAGGCTCGGACACACCGGACACCTCCAGCGTTTGATCGCCCTCAGCCGTGACACCGAGCGCTTCGGCAATCTGTCCCACAGTATAATGCATGGTCGTGTCCCTCACCGCTTCTTGGCCAAGGTCTAAGCGCCCATGCCCCGAAATGTCCATCCCGCAGGCCTCGCGCTGCGCAGAGGTCCGCCCGACACATGCCGCACATTTCTGGAACACGGCAAAACAAAACGCACGACCCCTGAGGGCCGTGCGCGTGATACCGATACAAAGACGAAAGGAAGCGGTCGCTCAGCTTTCCCAATGGGTCATCAAAGATACGCCCTCGGCCTGCAACGCCTCCCAGATGCGGGCGTCGCGGTTGTAGATGTCATGGCGGTAATTCACATGACCTTTCGCGGGCGTGAAGGCCGTGCGGTAGATCAAATGAACCGGGACATTCTGCTCCAGATTCACCTTTGTGTTCTGGCCGGACCGCAGGATCGACTGGAAATAATTCACCGGATCGGCCGTCTGCCGCGCCAGCAGCGCGTAGGCAAAATCGTGCGGGTCATCAAGGCGGATACAGCCATGGCTGAACGTCCGGACTTCGCGCGCGAAAAGGCTCTGCGAAGGCGTATCGTGCAGGTAGATGTTGTACTTGTTGGGGAACATGAATTTCACCGTCCCCAAAGCGTTGCGTGGCCCGGGACGTTGCCGCATGGAATACGGAAAACTGCTGCTGGAGAAGCGCGCAAAGCTCTGTCCCCGGCTCACAACCCGCCCACGGGAGTCGATGATATCGAGATGACCGGCAGCGCCCGGGTTGGATCGCAGAAGCGGCAGATATTCCCCGACAATGATCGAGCGCGGCACATACCAGTACGGGTTGATCACCATGTGGGTCATGACGTCGGAGAATTCCGGCGTGCGACGGTCGTGATCCTGATGTCCGATGACGGAGCGGGTCTCGAATGTCAGCTTGTCGTCGTCGATGATCTGAGCGTGGAAATCGACAAGATTGACGAGGATGTGGCGTTTGCCGCGCCCGCCCTCGATGTTGAGCCAACGCTCACGTTCCATGGCGACAATGACCGATTTCAGGCGGTCCTCTGGTGCGACGTTGATTTCCCGCAGGGTCGAAGAGCCAGCCACGCCGTCGATGTTCAGCCCGTGATCGTCCTGAAACTGCCGTACGGCGGCTTCCATGGCGCTGTCGTATGTGGTGGTCAGGGATGGCGCGAGGTAGTCCATTGACACTAGACGGTTGCGCAGGGCGACGACGCGGTCGCCGCTTTGCCCCGGCTCCAGCTTGGCGGCGGACACCGTCGCGCCCCACCCGCCATGACGAATCTTGCGTTCCAGCACCAGCTTGGCCCGCATCAAACGAGAGTATTCAGCCGTCGGCGGCACCAGGTTGCGCAACACGGCTTCAGGACGCTGTTCAATCAACTGAGTCAGAAGATCCTCAGGCGCGCGGCGCGGCAAGGTACGCTTGATCTGGCTGTCGACGCGACCGGGATTGTCAATGATACCCGACTGCAAGTCATTGGCGAAGCTGATGAATGTCCGGCTCAGCTCCACCTCGAGCAGACCGCGTTCCCGGCCTGTCCTGGCCGCTGCCATCTTGTTCATCAGGGCGCGCGCGTCGTATTTCGCCGTCGGCAGGCCATGCACGTCAGCCAATCCGAAACTCTCGATCAAGGCCCGGCGGCGGTCCGTGCTGGCCGCGTCGTCGCCGGTCCAGATCGGCTCGAATCCACGCGCGCGATAGAACGCCGCGATCCCCTCCTCGTCGCCGAGGCTTTCGGCAACGGCCTGCTTATACGCCGTCACTTTGAACGAAAAATTTTCGGCGCTGACCATTGCGGGCGCACAAGCCAACAGACCAGCAACGGCACCAGCCACGAAGAGCGACTGGATGCGTCCTCCAATCTGTTCATAAAACTTCTGCTGACCGCGCATTCCGTACCCCTTGTGCATAACATCCCCGGCAATATTAAACTTGTGTATCAATGTCGTAAGCCTGTAAACGCTTAATGCTTCACTATGCGGCAGCCAACGGCGCGTTGCAGTGACATGTGCGTGATCTGCGCATTTGCGCCACACCCTCATTGCTTTGCGCGGGTTTCTGCCAACTTCCGCTTGAAAGCTAAAATTCATAACAAATCCCGCTTTATGGAGTGCTCGATTCGTGCAATACCGAGAAAGACATCTGGGGATAGATGGCAGGTGCGCAGCAACGATCTGCGCAAACAGGTAACAGCGACCACGGGACAGGCGCCTTACATGACAGAAAACAATATGCGTATCACGCGCCGGGGCCTCCTCGGTGCATTCGCTGCAACAACGGTTGCAGCAGCACCCACATACTCGAACGCCGCGGGCTTCTTGCGCGGCGCAGGCGACATACGTCGTTTGCATATGTATTCGGGGCGAACGGGTGAGAGAATTGACATGATCTACTGGATCGAGGGCGACTACCTCGCCGACTCGCTCAAGGAGATAAACCTGTTCATGCGTGACTGGCGGACGGACGACGTCAAATCCATTGATCCGCGTACAGTGGACATCATGTGTGCGGCTCACAATCTTATGGATTGCTCGGAGCCATACATGCTTATCTCCGGCTATCGCTCCCCGAAGACAAATGCGATGCTAAGATCACGATCCTCTGGTGTGGCAAAGAATTCTCGTCACCTGCGCGGACAAGCTGCCGATCTTCGGCTATCTACGCGCTCGGTGTCGCAAATGGCCAAAGCAGCTGCGGCATGTCGTGGCGGCGGCGTCGGTCGATATTCCGGCTCCAATTTCGTCCATATGGATTGCGGCCCCGTTCGCAGTTGGGGCGCGTAACTCTAACTACCTCGCTTTTTCGAATGGGCGCCCACGTGGCGCCTTTTTCGTTTCCCTTTGCCTGCCCTCGCTTGCGAGGCAAGTTGGCATACACTTCGATTTAGGGTCAGTCAGGAATACTTGACGCTGCGTTTTCAACATTTTCCCAAAACCCTACGCTTCGAATTCTCTGACAGGTGAACGCAAGTGTCCGTCAAAGGTTCCGAAGAAAATCATCAAAAAATGTGGGGGTACGTCATCACCTTCGATCCGCCCCTATCAGGGGCATGTGTCACAACAAATCGAAGGGGGAAAGTGGCGCGGTTGACGGGGCTCGAACCCGCGACCCCCGGCGTGACAGGCCGGTACTCTAACCAACTGAGCTACAACCGCGCTATGGGGGCCTGATAGCCCCCGGCGCAGATGAGGGCAAGCGGAAAAATACGAAAATCGGGGGAGAAATTTACAAGCGTTTTGCGCCCTTGAAACGCGCGCGTCCCGACACCGATTTCTCGCGCAAAAGCCACCATCAGCGATCCCGGGAATCGAAAAAGCCCCCGCAATTGCGAGGGCCTTTCGATGAAACGGAAGTGGCGCGGTTGACGGGGCTCGAACCCGCGACCCCCGGCGTGACAGGCCGGTACTCTAACCATCTGAGCTACAACCGCTCTGCCGTTTCCAGCGCCCCGCTGCGTCCGCTCAACCCGTTCCGTTCGGTCCGTCGTGTCGCGTCTGCCTCGTGGCGTGAGGGGGCTTTTAGGGACAACGGCCAGACCCGTCAAGCACTTTTGTGAAGGTTTTTTACCCCACCAGAAAACCGCCGATTTCACCGCCGAAAACCGGTCTGCGTCGCACCTGGGTTGGTGCAGAAGGTTCATGCAGCGAGCTTGATATGCTAAAGTTGACGCGCTGAATGCTTGCGGCACCGATGTTTATCGAACAGACAGGTGCAGCCCCAGATGGTAGCAACCGACCCGAGGAAAACGCCGTGCCGACCAACTCGACATTTCCAGTGGTGTTCATCGACGTCTTCGGAACGCGGCACAGCCTCGACCCAATTGAATTTGCCTTGAAGTTGGTGGATCGCAGGACGCAGATCTATCTGTGCTTTGTGCTCGCGATCCTGGTCTTTGCCGATCCTCCGGGTTTGATCGGTCAATTGGCGCCACCGGCATTTGCGATCGTCTGGATCACGTTCTTCGGCAACTTCATACTCACGCATATCTCGCTTTTATTTGGCTTGGCCTGGGTTCAGCGGCGGACGGGAACCTTCGCCGTTTTCAACCCGCTGATGTCCATCGCGATCATGGCCCCGACACTGGCCCTGTCTGAGGCGTTGGTTCACGTCGTGACGGACGGCAACCTCAGCATCGTTTCGGTGCAGGAGGTCATTGTGTATCTGATCGTGACCGAAATTTTCTTGACGCTTTACCTGCGCTACATTCACGAGGCAGCACCAAAGCCGTCCCCTGTGCCCGAGGCCCCCGAGCCCGAAACGCCTCATCGTCAGATCCTGATCGGATCGGAACCTGTGCCATTGGCTGGCGTCTGCCACATCCAGGCCCGAGAACATCACGTACAGGTGGTCATGCACGGTGAAACCATGACCCATCGCGTGCGCCTGTCAGATATCGTGGCGCAGACCGACCCCGAAGACGGCATTCAGCCGCATAGATCCTGGTGGGTGGCGGTCCATGCGGCGCAAGCTCTTGAAAAAGAAGGCGCGAAACATGTTCTGCGCCTGAGTGATGGGACCCGTGTGCCGGTCGCACGGTCGCGTGTAGACAGCGTGCGCGACTGGCTCGCCGCGCACGCATGACATTCCGCATCCCGCTTCGCGCATGACATCCAGGCCGCGTCGCGCTAGGTCTTCAGACAACTTAGTCTTTTCACGACTGCGGCGCAGGTGCGCTGCGGCACGACCAATGGATGGCACGTATGACCGACACACCCGAGGAACAGCCAGAAACCGACATGATCCGGTTTGGCTGGGAGGAATGGGTTGCCCTGCCCGACCTTGGCCTCCCCGCCTTGCGCGCCAAAGTGGACACCGGGGCCCGCACATCTGCCCTGCATGCCTTTGACATCGAGACATTTGGCAGTGCCAGCGCGCCCAAAGTCCGCTTTACCGTGCATCCGGTCCCGGGGCGCGAAGATCTGGTGATTCCCTGCTCGGCGCGGATTGTGGATCGTCGTCAGGTGACGTCCTCCAACGGTGAATCCGAAATGCGCTACGTCATCGCGCCCACTCTGCGCGTCGGCGATGAAAGCTGGCGGATCGAGGTGACGCTGACCGACCGGTCCAACATGGCGTCACGGATGCTACTGGGGCGCGAGGCGCTGAAGGACCACATCACGATCGTGGCGACAGACCGGTTTCAACAGCCTCGGCTGTCGTATGATGTCTACACCACGTCGCGGGTCCGCAGTGCCGCGCCGAACCGATCCTTACGAATCGCGGTCATGTCGCGGGAGGATAACTATTCCACGCGTCGCCTTGTGGAAGAAGGTGAAAAGCGCGGTCATACGGTGGAGGTCATCGACACCACCCGCTGCTACATGCAGATCAACGCTCTGACACCCGAAGTGCATTACGACGGCAAGCGCCTGCCTCGGTATGACGCGGTGATTCCACGCATCGGCGCGTCGATCACCGCGTATGGTACGGCCGTGATCCGCCAGTTCGAGACCATCGGCACCTTTTGCCTGAATGGATCAGAGGGCATTCTGGCGTCGCGTGACAAGCTGCACGCCCACCAGCTCATGGCCCGGCACAAGATCGGGATGCCGAACACGGCGTTTGCCGCCTCCCCCAAGGACACGCAGTCGCTGATGCGGTTGGTGGGCACTGCGCCGCTGATCGTGAAGCTGCTCGAGTCGACACAAGGCAAGGGCGTGGTTCTGGCGGAAACGAAAAAGGCCGCCGAGTCGGTGATCGACGCCTTTCGTGGTCTGAAAGCGAATTTCCTCGTGCAGGATTTCGTCAAGGAAGCCGCAGGCGAGGACATTCGGTGTCTCGTGATCGGCGGCAAGGTGGTTGCCGCCATGAAACGCACAGGCGCAGACGGCGACTTCCGGTCGAATCTTCACCGCGGCGGATCTGCCAAGGTTGTCCGCATCAGCAAGGAAGAGCGCGAGACCGCCCTGCGAGCGGCCAAGGCTTTCCGTCTGAACATCGCGGGTGTGGACCTGTTGCGGTCCGAAGCTGGGCCGAAGGTTTTGGAGGTGAACTCCTCACCCGGTCTTGAAGGGATTGAAACGGCGACGAAAAAGAACCTCGCCGAAATCGTTTTCGAGCACATAGAGGCACAGGTCCGCCCTGCCCCGGTTCGCAAGCGGATCGATTCCGAGGATTAATGCCACCTGTCGCGGACAGATCGGGTTTTGCCCCCAGGCACCCCGGCCTGTCCGCGACGGAACACAAATCGCGCAATACCCTTTCCAGCCGGGGCCTTTACCCGGCGCGATGCGATCCCTATATGAATGCTCAGGTTTCCAGCGACGAGGACAGACATGACCGATGCGAGCCAACAGCTTGAAGGCGCCCCGCTGATCGCGCCGTCGAGCACAGACCATGCATTGTACGACTCCGTGGTCGAAGCCTGTCGCACGGTGTACGACCCTGAGATTCCGGTGAACATCTACGATCTGGGTCTGGTCTACACGATTGAAATCAGTGACCAAAACGATGTGCGCCTCATCATGACGCTGACGGCTCCGGGCTGTCCCGTGGCGGGCGAAATGCCCGGCTGGCTGCAAGAGGCCATTGAACCCGTCGCCGGCGTGAAAACTGTCGATGTCGAGATCACCTGGGAGCCGCCCTGGGGCATGGACATGATGTCCGACGAGGCGCGGCTCGAACTCGGCTTTATGTAAGCTTCGCCACATCAGTATTTAGAAAGGCGCGTAACTCCCCGGGTTGCGCGCCTTTTTCATGACGTCCGTTACAATGCCTTAACGTATCTTTCATCCTCGCGTTACAGTGCTGTCATGCGGTCGTTGCCCTGCGAGCGCATTGGGTCCATCATCCAATTCAGAGGAAAAAATCCCATGCTTACAACACGTCTCGCCGTGATTGCCACTTTGGCGGCCACTCAGGTCGCTGCCGATACCGATGCCATGTCTTACCAGAGCGGTCTGACCTACGGCGTTCGCCCCGGCTATCTCGTGTCAAAAATGAAAGACGGCCCGCTCAAGGATGAGATGATGGCCTGCCTGTCGCAGACGCCTGAGACGACGAAATTCTCCATTGGCCACCGTGGCGCGCCGCTGATGTTCCCGGAACATACCGCCGAGTCGAACCGTGCCGCCGCCGCAATGGGCGCCGGCGTCCTCGAATGCGACGTGACCTTTACCGCCGACAAGGAACTGGTCTGCCGTCACGCTCAGAATGACCTGCACACCACCACCAACATCCTGACCACGGATCTGGCGGACAAGTGCACGACACCGTTCTCGCCCGCCGCTGATGGCGCAGATGCCGCCGCAGAGTGCCGCACCTCCGATCTGACGCTGGCCGAATTCCAGACGCTTGCACCGAAAATGGACAGCGCCAACCGCGCCGCCACCACAGCCGAAGAGTTCCAGAGCGGAAACGCCGAATGGCGCACCACGCTGTTCAATCAGGACGCGACGCTGCTGACCCACGCCGAATCCATTCAACTGTTTGACAGCCTCGGCGCCGATTTCACGCCGGAGCTGAAGGCGCCTTCGGTCGAGATGCCCTTCGACGGCTTCACCTACGCCGATTATGCCGACAAGATGATCCAGGAATACCGCGACGCCGGCATCGACCCCGCGCGCGTCTGGCCGCAGTCCTTTGACATCGAGATCGTCAAGCACTGGGTCGACACCGCCGGTGAGTATGGCGAACAGGCTGTCTATCTGATGGACCAGTATGAGGGTAAAACCTTCTCGGCGATGGATGAAGCCAACTGGCCCAACACCATGGACGAGCTCAAGGACATGGGCATCAACTACATCGCGCCCCCGCTTTTCATGCTGGTGACGGTCGAAGACGGTGAACTGGTGCCCTCCACCCTCGCCAAGAAGGCGAAGGAAGCCGACCTCGGCATCATCACCTGGTCGCTGGAACGTTCCGGCCCGCTCGCGAATGGTGGCGGCTGGTATTTCTCGGGCCTGGACTCGGTGATCGATACGGACGGCGACTACTTCACGCTTCTGGATGCGCTGGCGCAGAAAGTTGGCGTGCAGGGGGTTTTCGCCGACTGGCCAGCCACGGTGACCTATTACGCGAACTGCAAAGGGCTGTAAGCTACATCGACAGACGCGCCCCTTTGAATGAGGGGCGCGTTTTGCCGCCGCAGAACGCGGCTCTGTTAAGAGATCATCACGTTTTCGGGAACTGCTTCGCAGGTTTGACGTTTGATCCCTATGCGACACATATTTGATCATACATTTCATTCGACCCTGGCGCTCTGGACCGTTCATCACGACGTCCCACCGCCGTGCGCCGACACCCCTGTTTGTGACGTCCGCGCTGCGGCGATGGCCCGCTGATGCAGGGTGACAGCATGAAGAAGACCTTTCGCCTGGCGGCTCTGCTGCTGGGCTTTCTCTTTGCCATCTCCCCCGCTGCCAATGCGCAGGAAACGCCGTGGTTCGAAGTCGAGACCCTCAACAGCGGCCTTGGCGCAGTGCCGGACGTCATTGGTCGCGCCACGCCACGCGCGACGATGGAGGCCCTGCTGCGGTACGACGAGCGCCGTGGCGAGCCGGGCACACAGGACCAGATCAAGGACACCGCGCCCGCGCACCTGCTGAACCTCAACGCCATCCCCCCCGAAGAGCAGGCAGAGACCGGCACAATGCTGGCGCGTCAGTTGATGACCGTGATGCAGCGGCGCGCCGTATTGAATTGGGGCCAGATCATCGACCGGCCTGATGCAATGGATGCGCGTGAGACCTCGAATGCCGCCACCGCCGGGATGAAGCGTCGGTCCCTGCTGGTCTGGGAAATCGAGCTGGACGGCATCCCGGCAGCCATCCGGCTTGACCGGATCAAGGCCGACGGCGAAGATCCTGTCTGGGTCATTTCGCGCCACACCGTGCAGAAAATCCCTGCGCTGTACGATGCCTATGGACCATCGCGCTTTGAAAAATGGCTGCCGGATCAGCTGCGCAACACGGCATTCTGGGGGCTGATGTGGTGGGAGGTCATCGGCTTGCCGGTCCTGCTTTTGCTTGCCGGCCTTGTCGGTTGGGGCACCTCCAAACTGCTGACACGCGTCGGACGCCATGCCACGCACCGCATCACCTCCGCCGCGTTCCGCGCCGCGCGGCTGCCGATGATCATCGCCGCCATTGCTTTGCTGGTCTCCATTGGGACACAGACGGTTTTTGTATTTTCGGGACGCCTGAGCTCCGTGATATCGCCTTTGATCGCCGCAGGTTTCGTTACAGCTATTCTGATGCTGATCGTCAATGTGATCGAGGTTGTTCTCGACCAGATCACCGGGTTCGAAGAAATGGACCTGACGCGCAAACAATTCGACGAGACCCGCAGTCAGGCCACGCGCATTGCCGCCGTTCGGCGCATTTTGGTGCTGGTGGTCTTCCTCGTCGGCTTTGGTATCGTGCTGTCGTCGGCCAATCTGTTCCGCACCTACGGGTTTTCGCTGCTCGCATCGGCCGGGGCGCTGACCTTGATCGTCGGCTTTGCGGCGCGCACGATCTTGTCAAACATCCTGTCATCCATGCAGATCGCGCTGAACCAGTCTGCACGGATCGGCGATCGCGTCGTTTTTAAAGGCTCTCTGTGCCATGTGGAACGCATTAATTTCACGTTCGTGCAACTGCGCGTGTGGACGGGCATCCGTCTTGTGGTGCCGGTGAATGAGTTCGTCTCGGAAACCTTTGAAAACTGGACTTTGAAAGAGCCGGAGATGCAGCGGGTTATTTCGTTCAAGCTCGTCCCGACCGTCGATATCGAAGAACTCCGCACCTGTTTCGAAGAGGTCATGGATGATCTTGACCCGGACCAGTTGGATGACCGTGACAAGGCACAGGTCCGCATTTCCGGGCAGGATGTGTTTGGCGTTGAAGTTTTGTTCATTCTCCCCTGCAAGGACCCGAACACGTCTTGGGATTTGACCTGCATCGCGCGGGAAAAATTGGTCAAGTGTATGAACCAGATGGCCAAGACCAAGGGCATGCCGGTTTTCCCGGAAACCAACATTGTCGAGGCCGCGTAAGGCGCGCAAGTGATTTCGCTTGCTTTCCCTAAATGCAAGCAATAAAGCTTGCCTATGAGTTATGTGGTTCTGACCGGTGACGTGATTGCCTCCACCGCGCTGGAGATCCCCGACCTCGATGCCACTTTGGCAGAGGTCGGCAGCGTCGTCGACAATCTGGCCGATTGGGGTGTCACAGCGCGGTTCGCACGTCGCGGTGGCGACGGCTGGCAGATCGCGATGGACACGCCCCGCTATGACCTGCGGGTCGCCCTGTGGATCGCGGCGAGGTTGCGGCGGCTGGACAAAGCCCGCGCCACCCGCATCGCCATCGCGCGGGACACCGGCCCGCTCACCGATACAGCTGACCTGAATGCCGCCCATGGCGCAGGCTACACAGCCTCCGGGCGCCTGCTGGACGCATTGGACGGCGGCGCGCGCATGGCGCACGCCTCGGGTGGCGCGATGCACTCTACCGTGGTGCTGGCCGATCACATCGCGCTGGGATGGACCCAAGCGCAGGCCCGCGCTGTCACACTGATGCTGCCGCCGGACGCTGGCCCGCGGGCCAGCGCAGCGGATCGGTTGGGCATCTCGCGTCAAGCGGTCGATCAGGCCCTGCACGCCGCGGGCTACCCTGCTCTCGACGCGGCGCTCACGGCGTGGGAGGCTGCGGAATGATCCTGACACAGCCCATTTTGAACGTCTTCGCGGCGCTTCTCCTAGCGCATATGCTTGGCGATTTCCTGTTCCAACCCGCATGGATGGCCGCCCGAAAGCGCAATGTTTTCATCCTCCTGCTGCATGTTGCGATTCACGGTGTTCTGACCACATTGGTGCTGGGTGGCACATGGCAGCTGGCGCTTTTGGTGATGCTGGCGCATCTCGTGATCGACGCTGCCAAAAGCTACGCCTTGCCTGCGCCGGCGCGCAACAGTTTCCAGGCTTTCCTGGGCGATCAGGCGCTGCACATCGGGACGCTGGGATGGATCGCATTCCGCTACCCCGGCGCGCTGAATGATGCCGTCGCTGCCCAGGCGGGCTGGCTGTTGCCCGTTGCGCTGATCATCTCCGGCGCCATCGCAGCCGTGCTGGCGGGCGGCTACGCCGTGGGGATGCTGACCAGCCGCTTCTCCGAGCATCTACCTCGCGGCGGCCTGCCAGAGGCCGGGCGGCTTATTGGTCAACTTGAACGCGCGCTGATCTTCTTGCTGATATTGGTCGATCAGCCCGCCGCCATCGGCTTTCTCATCACCGCCAAGTCGATCCTGCGCTTCAAGGAAGCCACCGATGACCAGAAAACCGCCGAATATGTCATTGTTGGCACGTTGGCCTCTTTCCTGTGGGCGATGGGATGCGGCTATACCACGTCAGCCCTCCTTGAGATTTCGGCAGGGATCCCTTAGGTTAGGAACGTAATCAAAGAGGCATCTCATGTTCGCCATTCCCGGCCAATCCCCCGTGACCATCACCGCCTCGGCGGTGAAACAGATCCGCAAGCTCATGGAGCGTGACGCCCGCTTCGGCCTGAAGATCGGCCTGAAGAAGGGCGGCTGCGCAGGCATGGAGTACACCATGGACTACGTCGACGCGCCCGAGGCGAACGACGAAGTCGTGGAAAAGGACGGCGCGCGCGTGCTCATCGCCCCCATGGCGCAGATGTTCCTGTTCGGCACAGAGATCGACTACGAGACCGCGCTGCTGGAATCCGGCTTCAAGTTCCGCAACCCGAACGTCACGGACGCTTGCGGCTGCGGTGAGTCGATCAAGTTCAAGGATATCGACGAGCTAGCCGCCGAACGCGGCGCGCAAAGCTGATCCTGTGGCGATCTCGGCAGAAGAGATCGCCTATGCCACGGACCTGTTTTCCGATCTCGGGGATCTGACGACGCGCCGCATGATGGGCGGTCTGTGTCTGTATCATCGCGGCACGATCTTCGCGTTGGTCCACTCCGATTACGGAATCATGATCAAGGGTGTGGGAGCCTTCATCCCAGTTCTAGAAGGTATGGGGTGCACACGCTGGACCTACCCGCGCAAAGACGGCAAATCTGCGGCGATGCCCTATTGGACCTTGCCACCCGACTGCGAGGACGATCCCGAAGCGGCCTGCGATCTGGCGCGCGCGGCGCTACAGCACCTTTAGCCCAGCTCCAACGTGGCCACGGCGTAGAAACCTTTGGGCGCTTCAGGACTTGCCGGACCACGATACATGCGCGCGGTTTCGAAGCCCGGTTCCAGACCGATCTGCCGACAAATTTCAGTCATCCCAGTGGCGCTTTGCGGCACGTCCAGCACGATCTGTGCCGCCGCATGCGCCTTGGCCCAAACGACGGCCTGCGCGATCAGCCTCCGGGCCTGATCCGAATTTTGCGCCACAAGCGGCCCTATCTTCACGCCGACCTGACATAATCTGACCGTTACAATGCCCGACGTGCCATCTACGAAGGTGGCGCGCGTCTGGCATTGCTGGAACCAGGCGCTTAGGAACTTTGGCTTCGCCCATCCGGACGCCGCGTTTTCCAAGGCAAGCATACGCTCCAAATCCTGAGGCAACGCCAACGGCAAATCTGGCGGGGTCGGCACATCGGGCGGCACGCCCTGCCAGCGGACCGTTTGACCCGCAGGCTCAAATCCGGACGATCGGTAGTTTTTCTGCTGTGCAGGGACACCATCCAAGCCAACGGTCCGGGATCCGGCATGGGCCAAGGCGTAGGTCCACAGCGCAAGTCCGATGCCGCGCCCCCGATACTCCGGCAAACAGAGGTACAATCCCAGAAAAGCAAAGTCTGTCGAATGGTTGACGACAGAGATGGCTGCCACCGGCGCGCCATCTTCCTCTGCCACAAAGACCCCGTCAGGATCGGCCGCAAGAAAGGCATTTGCATCCTCTACACCGGGGTTCCAACCTTCGGCGGCGGCCCAGCCCAGAACAACTGGCATCTCCTCGGGGCGTATCACGCGGCACAGCGTCATGGGCGCAGCGCCTCACGCAGAGAAACGCCCGTCCATGCCTGATCGCGCAGGTCGAGTTGTGACAAAAGGTCGAGGAGATGACCCTTCATCAGCTCCTCTGCCCCTGCTCCATCGCGCGCGCTCAATGCCTCCAACAGCGCATGGTGCGCATGACTTTCACACATGGCGTTGCGACGGCGCCAATAGAGCGCAATCACCAAAGAAGAGCGTGAGACCAACTGTCGAATGAAACCTTCGACCGTGGCCTGATCAGCGATGCGGGCGATTTCGACATGGAAATGACCGGACAAGTTCAAGGCACGCCCGTGTTGACCCGCGTCCAGGGCGGCGTGCTCGTCTGCGATGTGGGCGCGCAGGAGGGCCATGTCCTCCTTTGTGGTGCGCTCAGCGGCGGCGCGCGCCATGCGAGGCTCCAGCAAGGCGCGCGCCTCGAACACTTCGCGGGCCTCCTTGACCGACGGGCGCGCCACGAACGCGCCCCGATTGCGCTCAATGCTCACCAGACCGTCATGAGCCAGCGACCGCAGCGCCTGCCGTACAACCGTGCGTCCGACGCCATAGATGTCGCCCACCTCGTCCTCGGACAGTTTCATGCCGGGCAGAACGCGGTGTTCGTGAATCGCCTCCGTCAGACTGATGGCCAGAGTATCGGGCGAGGCAGGGTGGGAACGCGTGTCGGACATAGGCGCGAAAGAGGCTCCAATATTACCCGTGATTCCTTGCCAGATGCCCATCAGGACGACAACACCAACCGATATCGTGCACGGCGCCTGGCCAGATTGTGCACAATCATCGCCTTTATTTTGCACAATTCAAGACCTCTGTGACTTCGATTTAAGCAATTGCCCGGCACACCCATCACAAAGCCGCATGTTTCAGTTCACCGGAGGAACTCCCGCTCGTCATGGTGACGTCAGTTTCTCTGGGGGCCACATGCGATCCGATCTTGATCTTGAACTTGTCAGTCTGACCAAGCGCTACGGCGACACCACGGCTGTCGATGCCATCAACCATCTGTTTCATGCGGGCACCTATGCCTGTCTTCTGGGACCGTCCGGGTGTGGGAAATCCTCGACCTTGAGGATGCTCGCCGGGCATGAAACCGTCAGTGACGGCAATGTACTGCTGGGCGGTCGCGACATCGGTCGCCTGCCCCCGGCAAAGCGTGGCACTGCCATGATGTTCCAGAGCTACGCGCTCTTTCCACATTTGAACGTGACGGAGAACGTCGGCTTTTCATTGAAAATGAAAGGCACCGATCCGGACAAGCGCCGCAAAGCCGCGATGGAGATGCTGGAACTGGTCGACATGACCCATCTTGCCGACCGGCTGCCCGACCAATTGTCCGGCGGTCAGCAACAGCGTGTCGCCTTGGCCCGCGCGTTGATCACCCGTCCGCAAGTGCTGTTGTTGGACGAGCCGCTGTCGGCGCTCGACCCGTTCCTGCGGGTTCGGATGCGTGCCGAGCTGCGCAAGCTGCAAAAAGAGCTGGGCATCACCTTCATTCACGTCACCCACGGCCAGGACGAAGCACTGGCCCTCGCCGACGAGATCGTGGTGATGAACAACGCCGTGATCGAACAGGCCGGCCCGACCCGAGACGTGTTCGACCGGCCTGCCACCGCCTTTGTGGCGCAGTTTCTGGGCAGTCATAACGTGATCTCCCTCGCGGAGGGCAAAGTGGCGGTACGCTCTGACGAATTGCGGCTGGCTACCCCGGGGGCCGCCAAGCTCGAAGGCCGGATCATCACCGTCGAATATCAGGGCACCCATGTGGCGCTGACAGCGAAGGTCGCCGGCGACCAGGAGGTCACCGCGCTGCTGACAGACAAGGATTTCTTTGGGGCACCAAAGGATGTGGGCGAGGCCGTTGGCCTCGACTGGGACTGCACAGCCGCGCACCCGCTGCGCGCCTGAGCCGCAATTAAAAACCAAAAAGACCGACAGGGACCTAAGGGAGACACCCATGACAACGATTTCGAAAGTCCGCTATTCGCGGCGCTCTTTGCTGAAAACCGGCGGTGCCGCTCTGGCTGCAGCCGCCTTGCCCGCACCGATGGTCTGGGGCCAGGAGATCAAGAACATCACCCTGCGCCAGTTCGGTACAGGCGTATCCAACCTCAACGACGTGGCCAACAAGGTGAAGGAAGACCTTGGCATCACGCTGGAAATGACCGCGTTGGATTCGGACAGCGTCACGCAGCGCGCCGCCACGCAGCCGGACAGCTTTGACATCGCGGACATCGAATACTGGATCTGCAAGAAGGTCTGGCCGACCGGGAACCTCCAGGCAATGGATGTGTCGAAGATCGCCAATTACGACAAGATCGTCGGCATCTTCAAATCCGGCAAGCTGACAGAGGACAGCGTAATCGCCCAAGGCACTGCGCCGCATACCGTGGGCTTCATCCCAGAGCCTGGCGCCCGGACCTTCGCCGACGAGCAGACCAACTGGATGACGCTGATCCCGACGATCTACAACGCCGACACGTTGGGCATCCGTCCCGACCTGATCGGCCGCCCGATCGAAAGCTGGTCCGAGCTTCTGAACCCGGAGTTCAAGGGCAAGGCCTCGATCCTCGACATCTCGTCAATCGGCATCATGGACATGGCGATGGTCTGCGAGGCCATGGGCGAAATCCAGTACGGCGACAAAGGCAACATGACCCGCGAAGAGATCGACAAGACCTTCGCGATCTTCACCGAGGCCAAGCAGAACGGCCAGTTCCGCGCCTTCTGGAAGACCTTCGACGAGAGCGTCAACCTGATGGCCTCGGGAGAAGTGGTGATCCAGTCCATGTGGTCGCCCGCGATCACGGCCGTGAAATCCCGCGGCATCGACTGCGTCTACCAGCCGCTGAAAGAAGGCTATCGCTCCTGGGGCGGCGGCATCGGGCTGTCGCAATCTCTGTCCGGCATGGAGCTGGACGCAGCCTACGAATACATCAACTGGTACCTCTCCGGCTGGGTCGGCGGCTACCTGATGCGTCAGGGCTACTACTCGGCTGTGCCTGAAACCTCGAAAGAGTTCATGTCCGAGAATGAGTGGGGCTACTGGTTCGAGGGCAAGCCGGCCACGGGCGAGATCACGTCACCGACCGGGGATGTGCTGGCGCAGGCGGGCGACGTTCGCGATGGCGGCTCCTTCGAGGAGCGCATGGGCCAGGTGGCGTGCTGGAACGCTGTCATGGACGAGAACCAGTACATGGTCCGCAAATGGAACGAGTTCATCGCATCATAAGCGATTACCCAAGGCGACAAGACAGGGGGCCTTCGGCCCCCTGCACCCCCCGAGAGATTTTTGAAGCAAAGAAGCAGGGGCGCCGATTAGGTGGCCCACACGTCGCGCACCTCGCGGGCGGCGATGAACAGGGAGCGACAGAGTGTCTGAGCTTTTCAAGAACCGGCATGTGACGGGATGGCTGATGGCGTCGCCCTTGGTTCTGGTGCTGTCGGTATTTCTGGTGATGCCGATCATCATGATCGTGATCGTGAGCTTCTGGGGGGCGACCGAATGGTCGATCTACCCGGCCTTCCAGTTCGACAACTACGCGTTTCTCTTTGGGTCGGATGTGACCTACCGGGTATTTTTCAATACTTTCAAATATGCGTTTATCACCTGGGTCTTCTGCCTCGGGATCGGGTTTACCGCCGCCTATTTCCTGGCCTTCCACGTACGCTCGCTGACCTGGCAGGTTGCGCTGTTCCTGCTGTGTACGATCCCGTTCTGGACGTCGAACATCATTCGGATGATTTCGTGGATTCCGTTTCTGGGGCGCAATGGCCTGGCCAATTCCACGCTGATGTCATGGGGCGTGATCGACGAACCCCTTGAGTGGCTTTTGTTCAGTGATTTCAGCGTGATCCTCGCCTTTGTCCATCTCTACACACTGTTCATGGTCGTGCCTATTTTCAACACGATGATGCGCATCGACCGATCATTGATCGAGGCTGCCGCCGACAACGGCGCGTCCGGGTGGCAGACCCTGTGGCACGTGATCGTGCCTTTGACCAAGCCCGGCATCATGATCGGCACCATCTTCGTGGTCACGCTGGTGATGGGCGACTTCATCACCGTTCGTTTCATGTCCGGATCGCAATCCGCAAATGTCGGGCGTCTGATTTCCAACGACATTTCGCTGCTGCAGTATCCGTCCGCCTCGGCCACAGCCGTCGTGCTTTTGATCACCGTGCTGCTGGTGATCGGCATCCTGCTGCGCTTCGTCGACATTCGCAAAGAACTCTAGGAGAGCCTTTTGGAACCGCGTCCCCGCTCCTTTTACATCCTTGCAGCCTTCTTTGCGCTGTTTCTCCTGTTCCTCTACGGGCCGACGCTCACCATTGCGGTGTTGTCGTTCCAGGGCCCGGAAGGCGGCCTGACCTTTCCCATGCGCGGCGTGTCGCTGCACTGGTTCCGCGATCTGTTCCAGGAGCAGGCCGTCGGCGACATCTGGGGAGCCTTCCGGCGCTCTTTGGTGCTGGGCTTGATGGTCATGGTGACCACCGTGGTGGTCTCCGTGCTTGGCGGTCTTGCCTTTCGCAAGCGGTTCCAGGGATCCGCGATCCTGTTCTACCTGATCATCACAGCGCTTGTGATCCCCTCCATCCTTGTGTCGCTTGGCGTTGGCCTCATCTTTTCACAAGGCGGGCTGAAGGTGCATTGGGCGACCTCCGGCTTTGGGTCCCAGCTGACGTGGACGCTGCCCTTTGGCTTGTTGATCATGTTCGCCGTGTTCAACCGCTTTGATCGGTCATACGAGGAAGCAGCCCGCGATCTTGGGGCGTCCCCCTGGCAAACCATCCGCCACGTGGTGCTGCCGATCATTGCCCCCTCCCTGATCGGGGTGGCTCTTTTCGGCTTCACGCTCAGCTATGATGAATTTGCGCGGACACTGCTGACGGCAGGCAGCTACAACACCCTGCCGTTGGAGATCTTCGGCATGACCACAAACGTCACGACGCCGGTGATCTTTGCGCTGGGCACACTGACGACGCTGTTTTCCTTTGCCATCATCGGGGTCTTCTTGGTGATGGCCTGGATCATCGGACGGCGGCGCAAACGGGCCGGGTCCGACGCAGGCAAAGGGATGATCTGAGCCATGTCCGTCCTGATCATCAATCCAAACAGCACCGAGGCGATGACACAGTCGATGCTCGCGGCGGCACGCGTCGCGACACCGGACCTGATGTTTGACGCCATGACATCGCACGACGGCCCTCCCGCGATCCAAGGGCGAGAGGATGGTGCCCTGGCGGAGGGGCCGTTGTTGCGCCTGATCGACACGGTAACGGCAGAGGGCATCATCGTCGGTTGCTTTGACGACACGGCCTTGGCGGAGGCGGCCAAACGCGCGCCCTGCCCCGTGATCGGTCTGGGGCAGGCTGCATTCTTCGACTGCGCCCTGCGGCACCGCAGGTTCAGCGTGGTCACCACCCTGCCTGTATCCGTGCCGGTGATCGAGGCGAACATCGTGGGATATGGGCTGAGCGGCCACCTTGGTCGCGTGCGCGCCTCCGACGTGCCTGTGCTGGAGCTGGAGCGCGACCCGCAAGCCGCCTGTGCGCCAATTCTGGCGCAGGCACGGCGCGCCTTGGAGGAAGATCAGGTCGACGCCATCGTGCTGGGCTGCGCAGGCATGGTCAAGGTCATCGCCGCCATGCGTGCAGAGCTCCCCTGTCCCGTCATAGATCCGGTTGAAAGCGCCGCACGCGCGATGCTGTGGATGACGCGCTGAGACCTGCATCAAATGGGATCAGCCAGCGGCCAACGGCAAAGCCATCACCAATCCTCAGGTCGATTGCAGGTGCCGGTAGGTTTCCTTGAACCGCTTCTGAAGATGGTCACCGGCCCGGATCACCTGCCCGGAACCCATCGGCGCGACGTTCGTGTCGTGGTTCGGATTGAAGAACAGGGGCACTGAAATCCGCTCGTCCGTCGAGCCGCGCACACGGTGCAGCGTTGCCTTCACACGCCCGCCGGTCCACATCTCCAGCATCTCGCCAAAGTTGATGACGAACTCCCCCGGTGCCGCCTGAAGCTCGTGCCATTCATCATCCCGCCCCAGGACTTCAAGCCCCGGCACGCCATCGCTGCCCAGCAACGTCAGACAACCGTAGTCCGTGTGCGCCGCGATGCCGAAATCCTTTTCCCCCGCCCAATCGGGTCGCGGCGGGTAATAGTTGCCGCGCAGCAAGGCCATGGGGCGGTCGAACTTGTCGTCAAAGTAATGCCGGTCCTCGCCAATCCCTTCGGCAATGCCGCGCAGCAGATCCATGGCCACAGCGCTGGCATCGCGGTAATAGGCCTCGATCACGGCGCGAAACCCTTCTGGCTCTGAGGGCCACAGGTTGGATGCATAGACTGACAGACCCGTCTCCGGGGCCTCGAACCCGCTGTCGAACACCTGTTTGTAGTCCGGGTTGGCATCAGGATCGACCTGCTCCGACTGCGGTGCACCCCACCCCCGGTTGGCCCCGGTCACGGCCATGTCGACAACGCGCTTTTGTTTCTCCGGCAGGTCAAAGAACGCACGGTAGGCGGCCAACACAAGCCGCATGCGTGCCGGCCGGATCGCCGTGTTGCGCACCTTCAGAAACCCGATGTCGAAGGCCGCATCCCGCAACGCGTCCAGGGTTTGCGGGTCGCGGGTGGCGATCTTTGCGGCGTCCAGACTGGGTATCATTGGCTTGGCCCCTTTCAAATGACGCGGGTGCCATGCCACGCCCCCCGCTGTTAAGCAAGGACCCTTGACCTTTGCGCGTGCAGCGTGACACTTCGCGAAAGTGACAGGAGGGCTATCGAATGCGCACCAAACTCGCCGCAGGCAACTGGAAAATGAATGGCACACGCGCCGCGTTGGAGGAATTGTCGGCCATGGCTACGGCCGCAGACAAAGGCACGGCAGAGGTTCTGATTTGCCCGCCCGCCACACTGATCGCCAGCGCCGTGGAACAGGCGGGCCCGATTGCGCTGGGCGGTCAGGACTGCCACGACCAGCCCAAGGGCGCACATACCGGCGATCTGTCGGCAGAGATGCTCGCGGACGCGGGCGCGACCTACGTGATCCTCGGCCACTCCGAGCGCCGCACCGACCACGAGGAAACCGACGCCTTGATCCGCAACAAGTGCCGCGCCGCGTGGTCCGCCGGGCTCAAAGCCGTGGTCTGCGTCGGTGAAACCCTCGAACAGTTTGAAGCCTCGAACACGCTCGACATCATCGGCGGCCAGCTCGCGTCATCCATCCCGGACGAGGCGACCGGCCACAATCTTGTGGTGGCCTACGAACCCGTCTGGGCGATCGGTACGGGCAAGGTTCCGACGGTTCAACAGATCGGCGAGGTTCATGATTTCATCCGCTCCCGTCTGGAACGGCGCTTTGGCGCGGGTGTGGGCCGCTCGGTGCGGCTGCTCTATGGTGGTTCGGTGAAGGCTGCAAATGCCGAAGAGATCTTCCTTACCTCCAACGTGGACGGCGCGCTGGTGGGCGGCGCCTCTTTGAAGGCCGAGGATTTCGTGCCCATCATTGATGCGCTGAACAAAAGCGCCCAGTAAACCCTTGCGCCGGGCGCACGCATAGGGCCGCCCGGCGACACCTGTTCCTGAAGGGGCAGACCTTCGTTTCCCTCATTGGTTTTTGAAACGCCGAATTTCGTGCACGAAATTCCTTCAATGAGACACCACAGACCGGCAATTGCCCTGCGTGCGAGGGCTGCCAACTATTTCGGCCAAAGTCCGGTTTACCCGAATACGCCAATTTCCCACCACATGTTATCCGATAACCAGCCCGTGCTATCGTTTTCCGGCAGGACTTGCGGGCATTGTTTCGCGTGAGGCGCCTCTCTGCCGGGCGCCCGATCTCAGGCTATGGCCTGTGTTTTTCAAAAGAGGAAATTTCCATGTCTGCCAAATCCCTAACCGCCCTTGTCGCCGCCACTGCCATGGTCGCGTCCCTGTCCATGCCCACACCTGCTGCCGCGCTGAACCAAAAAGAGCGCAATGTCGTCGGCGGTGTCGTCCTCGGTGTGCTCGGCACCCTCGCCGTGCAGGAAGCGAAACGGCCCAAGCAGAAGCGTTACTATGTCTGCAACAGCCCCTACCGCACATATCGCAACGGCCAGCTCGTCACCGTCTGCCGCTGAGACCGGCCCATGTCGCATGGGCCGCCGCGCCAGCGTCCCGACAAAATGACAAAGGCCACCGAAAGCATCCGCTTCGGTGGCCCTTTTCTTACGCTGAGCGGGGGATCAGTTTGCGCCGAAACCATTCGCCTCGCAGAAAGCGCGCTCCAGCGGTTCCGACGGCAGCATCGTGCCTTCGCATCGGATCTGCGGCCCCATGACCTCGTTCGGCATCCAGGTCGAGATGATCGGAATATAGGTCACCATGATCAGGAAGACGAAGAGCACACCCAGGAAAGGCAGCGCGGCTTTCACCACACGCATCATCGGCATCCCCGCCACGCCTGAGGTGACGAAGAGGTTCAGACCCACTGGCGGCGTGATCATCCCGATTTCCATGTTCACCACCATGATGATGCCCAGATGGATCGGATCAATGCCCAGCTGCAGCGCGATCGGGAACACAAGCGGTGCCACGATGACAAGCAGGCCTGACGGTTCCATGAACTGACCGCCGATCAGCAGGATGACGTTCACGATCACAAGGAACATGACCGGCCCAAAGCCCGCGTCCAGCATGGCCCCGGCGATCTGCTGCGGGATCTGCTCATCGGTCAGCACGTGCTTCAGGATCAGCGCGTTGGCAATGATGAACATCAGCGTGACCGTCAGCTTGCCCGCGTCCAGCAAGGTGTTGCGCGTGTCGCGGTGGAAAAAGGCCGTCACCAGCGCGATGGGTTTTTCCCACAGAGCCTTGTGATGTCCATCCTCAGCCCGCAGTGGCCCCATGTCACGATAGATGAAGTTCGCAACCACGAAGGCGTAGACAGCGGCAACCGCTGCGGCCTCTGTCGGTGTGAACACACCGCCGTAGATGCCACCAAGGATGATCACGATCAGCAGCAGGCCCCAGACCGCATCCGCGCCGGAGGACCAAACCTCGTCCCAGCCTTTCCATTCGCCGCGCGGCAGGTTGCGCACTCTGGCGATGATGTAGATCGTCGCCATCAACATGCTGCCCGCCATCAGGCCCGGGATCACACCGGCCAGGAACATGCGGCCAACCGAAACGTCCGTTGCGGAGGCATAGACCACCATCACGATGGACGGCGGGATCAGGATGCCAAGCGTACCCGCGTTGGCGATGACCCCGGCAGCGAAATCCTTGGAATAGCCAACCTGACGCATCCCGGCGATGACGATGGAACCGATGGCCACAACGGTCGCGGGCGACGACCCGGACAAGGCCGCGAACATCATGCAGGCGAAAACGCCCGCGATGGCCAGACCACCCGGCAAATGCCCGACGATGGCGATGGAAAAGCGGATGATCCGCTGGGCCACGCCACCCGTCGACATGAACGACGACGCAAGGATAAAGAACGGGATCGCCAGCAGCGTGTAGTGCCCTGCCATCGCCTGAAAGAAGCTCTGCGCGACGGAACTCAGCGAGGTGTCCGACAAGAACAGCAAGAACACGATGGACGAAAAGCCGAGCGACACCGCAATCGGCACGCCGATCAGCATCAGGCCGATCACCATGGTAAAGAGAAGTACGACGTCCATGGGATCAGTCCTTGTTCATATGTGCGACGTCTTCGACGGCGTCTTCGGCTTCGTGAGAAACGATCAGGCTGTGGGAGTCACCGCGCACGATGCGGATGGTCGCCTGAATGAACCGGAACAGCAAAAGCAGGCAGCCGAACGGCAAGATGAAATACGGAATGAACCGCGGGATCTTCTCGTAGGCTTCGCCTTCGTTGATCCAGGGCTCGATGAACCGCAGCCACTCTGGCATCGGAATGTCGATCACCTCATACCAGCTGCGGTAGGAGGTGCGGGTCATGTCCTCGAACCCGGTGGGGAACCAGCGCCCCGTGGTCTGCGGCAGGTTGGCGAAGTTGGCCCAGTAATCCCACGCCCCTTTCAACATCAACAAAGCGTAGGCGATGCAGATGCCAGCGGCGATCAGCGCCAGAACCCGGCGACCCGCCGGTGGCACGATATTCACGACCGCATCGACCCCAAGGTTCGCCGTCGTCTTGACCGCGTAGCTGACGCCAAACACCACCAGCCATGCAAACAGCAGCGACGTGGCCTCCAACCCCCAGATCAGACCGGTGTTGAACCCATACCGAAGCACGACGTTGATGAAGGTGATGAGTGTCATCGCGCCCAAGATCAGCGCAATCGCGGATTTCTCCAATTCATCTATGACGTAGCCAAAGCCACTGTCCGGCCTTTCGTGATCACCTGACATCCTTCATCCCCTTCGTTGTCTGATGCCCGGCCAGAGGCGCCTGCCTCCGGCCGGTGAATAATTACTGTCCAGACGCAATCTCTGCGTTGATGCGTTTGGCGGCTTCGATCTTTTCGGCGCCGATGTCGTCCTCGAACTGCTTCCAGACCGGCAGCATCACATCGACCCAGGCCTGGCGCTGCTCCGGTGTCAGCTCACGGACCGTGCCACCGGCGTCAATGATTGCCTGACGAGCTTCCTGGTTGACCGCCTCGGACGCGCCGTTGCGGGCCTCGGTGACCTCGCGCAGGATCTGGCTGAACTGGTCGCGGATGGCCGGATCGAGTGCGTCCCACCAATCCACGGACGTCACCACCATGTAGTCCAGCAACAGGTGGTTGGTCTCGGTAATGCCGTCCTGCACCTCAAAGAACTTCTGCCCGTAGATGTTCGACCATGTGTTCTGCTGGCCATCCACCACGCCGGTCTGAAGCGCGCCATACACCTCGGAGAACGCCATCGGCTGCGGCGATGCGCCAAGCGCTTCCATCTGGGCGATGATCACATCGGCGGCCTGTACGCGCATCTTCAATCCGGCCACATCACCGGGATTGACCAGCGGCACATCGGCCGAGATCTGCTTCATTCCGTTGTGCCAGAACTCCAGCCCCAAAAGGCCACGGCGCACCATGCCCTCTTTCATCTCCTGGCCGGTTTCGCTTTGCTGGAAGGCGTTGACCGCCTCCATGTTGCTGAACAGAAACGGCAGGTCAAAGATGCGGAATTGCTTGGTAAACTGTTCGAATTTCGACAGCGACGGCGCGGCAAGATGGACGTCGCCATTCAGCATCGCCTCGAGCACCTGGTCGTCGTTGTACAGCGTGGAGTTCGGAAAGACCTCCATGCAGGCGGCGCCGTTCATTTCCTCGTTTACACGGGACTGCAACAGGCTGACCGCAATCCCCTTGGGGTGGCGGTCGGTGTTCACGACGTGTGAAAACTTGATCGTCACCTCGCCCTCGTCACACCCGGTGATACCTTCGGCCTGGGCCACGCCAGCGCATGCGAACAGGCTCGCGGCCACGGCTGCGGCGGCGGAAAACGTCGTCTTCATAATGGGGTCCTCCATTTTCTCCCTTGGGACTTCTCAGTCCGGTGAAGAAGGTTCCGCATATGCACAGCGCAGCGCAAGGTATTGTCAGATACCGAGAATATCACCCCGCCGACTGAAACAGCCGGCGGGAGAGTCTAGCTCAACGATTACATGGACTCGTTGATTTTCTGAGCGGCGTCGATGTTGTCCTGACCCACGTCCTCGACGAATTCTTCCCAGACGGGCTTCATCGCGTCGACCCAGACAGCACGCTGCTCTGCGGTCAGCTCGCGCACTTCGCCACCGGCATCGATCACGGCCTGCTTGGCTTCCTGGTTCACCTTTGCGGACTCGGCATTCCGGGTAGTGGACACTTCTTCGATGATCGTCGCAAGCTGGTCGCGCACATCAGCGTCAAGGCCTTCCCACCAGTCGATGTTGGTCACCAGCATGTAGTCGAGCACGCCGTGGTTGGTCTCGGTGGTGCCGTCCTGCACCTCAAAGAACTTCTGGCCGTAGATGTTGGACCATGTGTTCTCCTGGCCGTCGACAACGCCGGTTTGCAGCGCGCCGTACACTTCGGAGAATGCCATCGGCTGCGGGGACCCGCCCATCGCCGCCATCTGCGCCTTCAGCACGTCAGAGTTCTGGACGCGGAACTTCAGGCCTTCGGCGTCGGAGGGAGAGATCAGCGGCTTGTTGGCCGACATCTGCTTCATGCCGTTATGCCAGAATGCAAGACCAAGCAGACCACGACGGGACATGGTTTCCTTCATCGCTTCGCCGGTGTCAGAGGCCTGGAACGCGTCCACGGCGTCGATGTTCTTGAACATGAACGGCAGGTCGAAGATGCGGAACTTCTTGGTGAACTGCTCGAACTTGGACAGCGACGGTGCGGCCAGTTGCACGTCGCCTTGCAGCATCGCCTCGAGCACCTGGTCGTCATTGTAAAGCGTGGAGTTCGGGAAGACCTCCATGCAAGCGGTGCCGTCCATCTCTTCGTTTACGCGCTCTTCGAGCAATGAGGCAGCAATGCCCTTGGGGTGACGGTCGGTGTTGGTGACGTGGCTGAACTTGATAACCATTTCGCCTTCGTCGCAGGCGGCCATTGCGGCAGTTGCGCCGGTCACGCTCAAGGCGGCCACGGCTGCGGTCATGAGAAACTTGTTCATTGGTATCCTCCCAAGAATACAAAATTGTGTTTCCCACTGCCCCTCCTCAGGGCAGCGAATGCCGTTAAAAGAGCCATGAGCGATTCACAGCGCAAGACTGCTGGCACAAAAACTTGGGATGGATGAATTTTGCGCCTGATAACATAAAGATAGCAAAAGCCATGCACCTCGGACATGCCTGCCTTGCATTTCAGGCGTGCGGGATTCCGCACAGCCGTATTTGGCCTTTGTGCGAGTTTCCGCACAGATTCAAGGTTTGATTCGTCACATTTCGGTCAACGGGGGTTGAAAGCCGGCATCGCCCCGACCCGTCAGTCTCGCTTGAACGCCTCGGGTTTCAGCCCGTATTTCGCAAGTTTGTCGTACATGGTCTTGCGCGGAAGCTTCAGCGCCTTCGCGGCCTCTGACGCACGGCCATTGTGCCGCCCGAGCGAGGCGGCGAGCAAGGACCTCTCCACCTGCGCCATCTGCTCTGCCAGACCCAGATCCTTTGCCTGCGACAGCTCATCCGGCATCCCAAGGACAAATCGCATGGCCGCAGACATGAGAGACCGCGCATTTCCCGGCCATTCCTGCGCCATCAACCCGGCCTCGTGTTCCGGCGTAATTCTCGGCGCCTCGATCCCGGCCTGCTCCGCCGCCTGAGCAACGTAATGACCGAACAGGACCGGAATGTCCTCGGGGCGTTCTGCAAGTGACGGGATACGCGCCTGACAAACTTCCAATCGGTAGTAAATATCCGCGGACAGCCGCCCCTCGTCCACGGCACGGCGCAAATCCTGCGTGGTGCCCGCGATCAGGCGCGCGCCGCCACGCTCCAGCGCGTCAGACAACGCAACTTGCGTGTCCTCCGGCAGTTGGCCGAGCTCATCAAGGAACAACGCCCCGCCCTGCGCCGCCTCCCAGGCGATGTCCAGTCCGGCACGATCCAGCCCGGCGGCGGCGCGCTTCACGAACGGACCCTTGGACAGCAGCGACGACAGGTGAATGACTTCCGCGACCTTGGACACGCCACTGCCCGGCGCCCCCAGCACCAGCGCCTCTGTCCCGGCGCGCCCCGCCACGCGAACCTGCGACCGCAGCGACTCGACCTGTGGCGAGCGCCCAAAAATCATCCGCGCCGCCGGATCGGATGTTTCCAGCTGCGCCTTCATCCGGCGATTTTCCAGAACCATGCCGCGCACCGTCAGGGCACGCTCGACAACTGCGGTCAATTCCTTGGGAGAACAAGGTTTTTCCAGGAACCCAAAGGCCCCGCGCGACATGGCCCGCACCGCCATGGGGATGTCGCCCTCCCCCGTAAGCAAGATCACCGGCAAATCGGGGTCCGCCTCGCGCGCATAATCCAGCAAGTGAAACCCATCGCGCCCCGGCATCCGAATATCAGAGACGATAACCCCGGCGAAATCCGATGCGATGCGGTCCTTGGCTTCGACAAAGGACCCGGCAGTGACCGCAGAAAAATCGTGCAGTTCCAGCGTCTGACCCAAGGCCTCGCGCACCGCCGCGTCGTCATCCACCAAGAGCACCTGCCTGATCATCGCGCCATACCTTCCACGAAAAGACCCGGATGCCATGGCACCCGGGTCCAGATCTGGCTCAACTGCGCGCCGGGTTCAACCGGTACGACGTTCACCCCATGCGGTCAGAGCTGTAGGAGCCGGGCGATGCCGGGAAAACCACGGTCTTGTCACCGTTGAGGAACACGCGCCGTCGCGCATGGGCATGCACGGCCCGCGCCAGGACCTGCGCCTCGACATCGCGACCCAGCGACACATAATCGCTTGCTGATTGCGCATGGGTGACGCGCACCGTGTCCTGCTCGATGATCGGGCCTTCGTCGAGGTCGGCGGTCACGTAGTGCGAGGTCGCGCCGATCAGTTTCACACCACGCTCGTAGGCTTGTTTGTAAGGGTTCGCGCCTTTGAAGGACGGCAGGAACGAGTGGTGGATGTTGATGATCCGACCGGACATTTTCTGGCACATGGTGTCGCTGAGGATCTGCATGTAGCGCGCCAGCACGATGAGGTCGGCCTCGGCATCCTCGACCACCTGCAGGATGCGCGCCTCGGCCTCCGCCTTGTTTTGCTTGGTCACGGGAATGCAGTGGAACGGAATGTCCGAATTCACCACGACCTTTTGATAATCCATGTGGTTGGAAATCACGGCCACGATTTCGATCGGCAGCGCGCCGATGCGGGTGCGGTACAGCAGATCGTTCAGGCAGTGGCCAAAACGGCTCACCATCACCACGACCTTCATCTTCGCCGTCTCATCATGGAAAGCATAGTCCATGGAGAATTCGCCACCCACGTCTGCCATATCGGTGGTTAGCTGGTCCAGCGTTGCTCCGGTCTCGGAGTTGAAGCTGACGCGCATAAAGAACTGGCCCGTGCCGAGGTCGTCATACTGCGCGCTGTCGGTTATGTTGCAGCCATGATTGGCCAGAAAAGCGGACACCGCAGCGACGATGCCACGGGTCGAGGGACAGGCTACGGTCAGGGCGTAACGGGTCATGGGAGGGTCTCCGGTCAGGGGCGCGCGGGCGCGCAACGGTCATTGAATGATGCGGTAGCAGCGAGACAGAGCCTTGAATATGCCGCCGTCCTCCCGGTTGGCCGTCTTTTCAACTTTGTTCGCAACAATCGCTTACTGGCTGCATACCATCGGAAACCTGCGCGTCCCTCGCGGCGCAAAACGACTTCCTCAGCACGGAATCCGACCGCGACAAGATTCCTTTCACCGACCGGCACACCATACCCCGGCTGACAGGGGCACGCGGCGGCGTGTTTACTGCTGCGCTCGCCCATTGGCTCAGTCGGCCTCACCCGCCGTCCACGGCTCCAGTTCCACCGCAAATTCCGCGCCGCCCTCCACATTCGCGCCCCGGATCTTGCCGCCAAAGCTCTGCACCAGACCATAGGAAATCGACAGCCCCAACCCCATGCCATCGCCCACCTCCTTGGTGGAATAAAATGGCTCAAAGACCTTTTCCGGATCAGCGATCCCGGGCCCGCTGTCACGCACCTGAACCACCAAACGCTCCCCGGTTTCCACGCGGAGGGTCAGATGCTTCACGGGCTGACCCGCCATGGCATCGGCGGCGTTGTTGATGAGATTTACAAACACCTGCCCCAGCCGCACTTCGCCCGCGCGCACGTGAATATCCTCCGCCGGTGGTTGCCAGTCCAGCGTCACCCCATCCGCGACCAGACGCGCTTCGGTAAGATCGACCGCCTGCCCAATCACCGCCAGCAAATCGACGCGCGTCATCGGCTCGCTTTCGCCTTGGGCAAAGGCGCGCAGGTTCTTGATGATCCGTGCCGCGCGCGCTGCAAGGTCCGCAATACGTGACAGGTTCTCGCCCGCGCGTTCCGGTTTGCCCCGGTTCAGAAAGGCCTCGCCGTTTTCAGCGAATTGGCGGATTGCCATCAATGGCTGGTTCAATTCATGGCTGATGCCCGCCGACATCTGACCCAAGGCAGACAGCTTGCCCGCCTGCACCAGATCCGCCTGCGCCCGACGCAGCGCGTCTTCGGCATCTTCGCGTTCCACCACCTCGCGGCGCAGGGCAGCGTTAACCCCTTCCAGCTCCCGCGTCCGCGCCCGGACACGGCCCTCCAGCTGCGTATTGGCCAGCGCCAGTGCCCGCCGCCGTGCGCCAAGCGTCCAGAGCACCGCGCCAAACCCGAGGCACAGCGCCGCAACAACAACAGCCTGTAACGCCGCGATCTGCCGCGCGGGCCTGACGTCGATCAGCGCCTCGCCCATCATACCGATCACCGGAAGATTCTGTGTCAGATGCAGCGCACGAGGCGGCACGTAATCGCTCCAGCTCTGGTGCCAGATCTCGTAGCCCGCCACCATGCGCGCCTCCAACCCTTGGGGAGCCCCCTGCCCGTTCACGGGTTTCACGCCGTCCAGTTTCCAGAACATCATTTCCGAGCGATTGGTCACGATCACGCGGCCCGCTTCGGTGGTGAAAAAAACCGATGGCCGCGACCCGCGCCACGCGCCTTCGATGCCTTCCAGATCCACGACCATGACCAGCACACCGCGCACCCGCCCGTCCGGACCAAACGCAGGCGCCGCATGGGAATAGATGCGCGCACCGCTCTGCGGGTCCAGGCCGTAGCTCGCCCCAAGCGCCCCGCGCGTCGCCCGCGCAAACCATGGCTGCGCCGTCAGCGAACGCGGCACCTGCGGTTCGGAGGACGCCAGAACCCGCCCCTCGACGTCGGCATAAAACGCAAGGATCGCGCCTGTCCGGTCTGCCCCGTTCAGCAAAACACGCTCCGCCTGCGCGACATCACCGCCCGCATGCAACGCTTCCAAAGCGGGATGATCCGACAGCAAGACCGCGGTGGCACGATATCGCAGCAATCCCGTGACCAAACGGTCCGAGGCCAGCGCCAGATCAGCCCGCCCGCGCGCCGCCACCTGTCCTATGGCCTGCGCGTAGCCGTATCCAAAGACCACCCACGACAGCAGCGCAACGGCCAGCAAAAATGCAGGCACGGCCCAAGCCCTGCCCCTCAACACGGGTCCCGTGCCTGTGTCCCCCTGCAACATCGCATCTTTCATGGTGGCCAACCTATCAACCCCTTGCCAGCGAAGCCAAGCCTGTGTCACCTCGCGCCATGTTGCGTCTTTCCCAATCCCCCACCGATCCCGCCTTTGTCCAGGACCCGTATCCGTTCTACGACCGCCTTCGCGCGGGCGGAGACATGGCCTTTTGGACAGAATACGACATGCCCTGTGCCGTATCGCACCGCGCCGTGTCATCGCTGCTGCGTGACCGCCGCTTTGGCCGCGAAATCCCGCCGGAGCTGGCACAGCCGATTCCCGACCACCTCGTCGCGTTTTACAGCATCGAGTCGCATTCCATGCTGGAGCTGGAGCCGCCGCGCCACACCCGCTTGCGGGGCTTGGTCACGCGGGCCTTCACCTCGCGCCGGGTCGCGGCGCTGGAGCCGGACATCGCCCGCCGGACCCATGCATTGATCGACGCCCTGCCCGAAGAGACAGCCGATCTTATCCCGACGCTCTGCCAACCGCTGCCTGTCGAGGTCATCTGCACTCTGCTCGGTGTGCCCGACAGCCATGCACGCGACCTGCTGCGCTGGTCAAATGCCATGGTCGCCATTTACCAGGCCCGCCGCGACCGCGCAGTCGAAGACGCCGCAAGCGCCGCCGCCGCCGAGTTCACGGCCTTCCTCACCGACCTGATCGCCCATCGCCGCAAACGCCCCACCGACGACCTGCTGACCCATCTCATCGCCGCCGAAGAAGAAGGCGATCGTCTTTCGACCGAGGAACTGATCGCGACGGTCGTCCTGCTGCTGAATGCCGGCCACGAAGCAACGGTGCACACCCTGGGCAACGGCCTTGCCCGATTGCTGGCAGATGGGCATCGCGTGTCCCCGGAAAATGCCGTGCAAACGGTCGAAGAAATCCTGCGCCATGATCCACCGCTGCACATGTTCACGCGCTACGCCTACGAGGACGTGACCGTCTTCGATCACAGCTTCAAACGTGGCGATCAGGTTGCCCTTCTGCTTGGCGCGGCGAACCGGGATCCCGACCTCTGGCCCGATCCTCATCGGTTTGATCCCACCCGGACCGCGCAGCAAAACACCAGTTTCGGGGCGGGTCTGCACTTCTGCGTCGGCGCGCCTCTGGCCCGGCTCGAGCTGACCACCGCGCTCCCCATTCTGTTTGACCGCCTGCCGGACCTACGCCTGGCCAAAGCGCCAAGCTACGCCAATCTATACCACTTCCACGGCCTTGAGGCGCTGCATGTGACCTACTAGAGCCGAGGCCGAAACCACCCCTTCGCCGCTTCTTCGCTGCAAAACACTCCCGCCGGAGGCAGGTGGCGCGCGCAGCCGCGCCCAAATGCCACCCGCGCGGCAGCGCGGCCCGGCTCACAAAGGCAGCGCAACGGTGGTCTTGATCTCCTCCATGGACAAAAGCGCCGTCACATTGTGCACCTTCACCTCGGATATCAGCGCCTGGTAAAACGCATCATAGGCCCGCGCGTTCTTCACCCGCACCTTCAGAATGTAATCAATGTCCCCGGCCAGCCGGTGCGCCTCCTGCACCTCCGGACGTTCCTGCAAGGCTGTCAGGAACTTGCGCTGCCAGTCGGCCTCGTGCTCAGACGTTCGGATCAGGACAAAGAAACAGGCCTCGAACCCAAGCGCCTCGGCATCCAGCAACACAGTGTGCTGGCCGATGATCCCTGCCTCGCGCATCTTGCGAATCCGGTTCCACACCGGGGTTTTGCTCGACCCCACAGCCTTGGCGATCTCGTCCAGCGACTGACTTGCATCGCGTTGCAGTTCCACAAGGATTTTCCGGTCGGTGTCGTCGATCTTCATCCGATGTTCCTGATTTGCGCCGTGAGGGGAATATTCCTCCATTTCCCCACAAGGACAAGAACAAACTTCCTTATTGCGCCAGACCCATAGCCCAAAACCGGGACAATATCCTATATATAGGCAAGCAATCAGAGGTCACATCATGCGCCACTTCCCGATCTTTCTCGCGCTGAGCAACCGTGCCGTCGTGCTGTCCGGCGGCGGGGACGCGGCTTTGGCAAAACTGCGTCTTTTGCTTAAAACAGAAGCCGCTTTGCATGTTTACGCCCCCGATCCCGCGCCGGAAATCATCGCTTGGGACGCTGAGGGCCGGCTGAGCCTGCACCGCCGTCCGATGGAAGCCTGCGACCTGATTGGTGCCGCCCTGGTCTATGCGGCTGACGAAGACGATGCGCAGGACGCGCGCACGAAGCGTCTGGCGCATGGCGCGGGCGTCCTTTTGAACGTGGTCGACAACCTCGAAGACAGCCAGTTCATCACGCCCGCCATCGTCGACCGTGATCCTGTCACCGTCGCAATCGGCACCGAGGGTGCGGCCCCCGTGCTTGCCCGCGCGATCAAGGCCCACCTTGAGGAACACCTCCCCGCTGGCACAGGGACGCTGGCTCGCATCGGTCAGGGGTTCCGCAAGATGGCGGAAAAGCTACCGTTCGGTCGGGCGCGCCGTGATTTCTGGCAGGACTATTATTTCAACGCAGGCCCGCGCGCCCTGCCCCAAGGCGAAGCGGCCGTACAGGAATCGCTCGACACGCTGCTCGACGATCACCTGACACGCAAGGAACGGGCGGGCTTCGTGGCCTTTGTCGGGTCCGGCCCTGGCGACCCCGACCTTCTGACGCTGAAAGCCCGCCGCAAACTCGATGAGGCCGATGTGGTGCTTTACGACCGGCTTGCGCCCAAGGCGATCCTTGAATTGGCGCGCCGCGAAGCCATCATGATCGACGTCGGCAAGATCGGATTTGGTCCCTCGACCCCCCAGGAGCACATCAACGCCCTGTTGGTAGAGCACGCGCAAAACGGCTCTCAAATCGTTCGGCTCAAGGGCGGTGACCCGACCCTTTTCGCGCGTCTGGACGAGGAAATCGACGCGCTGACCGATCACGGGATCGGATACGAAATCGTGCCCGGTCTCACCGCCGCATCCGCCGCCGCTGCCGCCATCGGTCAAAGCCTGACCAAACGTGGTCGCAACCAGCAGGTGCGCCTGCTCACCGCGCATGACACCGACGGCTTTGCAGATCACGACTGGCGCACGCTTGCGGCACCCGGTCAGATCGCCGCGATCTACATGGGCAAGCGCGCCGCGCGCTTTATCCAGGGCCGCCTGCTGATGCATTCCGCCGCGCCGGATACGCCGGTCACCGTGGTGTCCAACGCCTCGCGCGCCGACCAGCATGTGCTGGAGACCTCGCTCGCCACCCTTTCCGCCGATCTGGACCGCTGTCCTGATGGCCCCGCGCTCATTCTGTATGGCCTCGCTCCGCGCGACGCCCTGCCCACCGTCCAGCATCTTCGCAAACAGGAGGTTTCCTGATGCCCCGCCCCTTTACCCCCAAAGTCGTCACGGCCAACGCGCTCATGTCCGGCGAGGTGGTTTACCTGTCCGCCGATGACCAATGGACCCCGCGCCTGACCGAGGCCGAAGTGCTCACCGACGAAGCGCACGCGCAGCTGCGTCTGGTCGAAGCTTCCGCGCGCCAGTCGGAAATCGTCGGCGTCTACCTCGCGGACATGGCCCCCACCGATACCGGTCCGGAGCCTGTGCATTTTCGCGAGGAATTCCGCCGCACCGGCCCGTCCAACTACGCTCACGGCAAACAAGTCGACCTCTGAACGGCAGCCGCATCTGCTGATGTGCGCCACCTGAAAGGACACTCATGTACACCTATTCTGACTTCGACGCCGCCTTTGTGGCAGAGCGCAACCGCCAGTTCCGCCAGCAGGTCGAACGCCGCATCGACGGATCCCTGACCGAGGACGAGTTCAAACCCTTCCGCCTGATGAACGGTCTGTATCTACAGCTGCACGCCTACATGCTGCGCGTGGCCATCCCCTACGGCACGCTGCGGTCCGAACAGATGGAGATGCTCGCCCATCTGGCAGAGACCTATGACAAGGGCTACGGCCACTTCACCACGCGGCAGAACATCCAGTACAACTGGCCAGAGCTGGGCGACATCCCGAACATGCTCGACGATCTGGCAAAGGTCGAGATGCACGCCATCCAGACCTCCGGCAACACGATCCGCAACGTGACCGCCGACCACTTTGCCGGGGCCGCCGCCGACGAGGTCGCCGACCCCCGGCCCGTGGCCGAGATGATCCGCCAGTGGTCGACCGATCACCCGGAATTTCAGGCGTTGCCGCGCAAGTTCAAGATCGCCGTGACCGGTGCTCAGGCCGACCGCGCTGTCATCCGGGCGCATGACATCGGTCTGCGCCTGCACGAGCAAAACGGCGAGCTGGGCGCAGAGGTCATCGTTGGCGGGGGCCTTGGCCGCACGCCCATGATCGGCAAGACCATTGCCGAATGGGTCAGCCTCGAGGACCTGCCCGCCTATCTGGAATCCGTGGTGTCGGTCTGGAACCTGCTGGGCCGCCGCGACAACAAGTACAAGTCACGCATCAAGATCACCGTGCACGAGCATGGCATCGACGACATCCGGGCCCGTGTCGCGGACCGCTACGAGCTGGTGCGCCCGGCCTACAGCGGCGCGCATATGGACCTTTACCATCAGATCGCCGCGCAGTTCGGCAGCCCGGCGTTCCGCAACGTGCCCACCGATGCCTATGCCGCGGCCTACAAGGCGGACCCGGTGTTCCGCTCCTGGGCCGACACCAATCTGTCGGCGCACAAGGTCGACGGCTACACGATCGTTCAGATCTCGCTCAAGGCGCATGGCGAAACCCCCGGCGACGCCAGTGCCGAGCAGATGCGCGCCATGGCCCGGATCGCCCGCGACTATGGTCATGACGAGCTGCGCATCAGCCATGAACAAAACGTCGTCTTGCCGCATGTGCACACCTCCGACCTGCCCGCCGTTCACGACATTCTCAAGGCGCACGGGCTGGCCACAGCCAACATCGGTCTGATCTCGGACATCATCGCCTGCCCCGGCATGGACTATTGCGCGCTGGCCACCGCCCGCTCCATCCCGATCGCGCAGGAAATCGCCACGCGCTTTGACGAGCTGAAGCTGGAGCATGAGATCGGCGAGCTGAAGATCAAGATCTCCGGCTGCATCAACGCCTGCGGCCACCACCACGTGGGCCACATCGGCATTCTTGGTCTCGACCGTGCTGGCGTCGAGAACTATCAGGTCACGCTGGGCGGCGATCACACGGAAACGCTGGCGCTTGGTGACCGCACCGGCCCCGGCTTCTCCGCCGAGGAGATTGTTCCCGCGATGGAGCGCATCGTGGACACCTACCTCACGCACCGTGACGGCCCCGAAGAAACCTTCTTGCAGGCCTACCGCCGACTTGGCATGGACCCGTTCAAGACGGCGCTCTACGGCGAGCAACCGTCAAAGCGGACAAAGGCCGCCTGAGCCATGACTGTGATGGAACATACCCTGCCGGACGGGGGCACCCGCCCTCCCGATCCCGCCGAGCTGGAGGCAAAGCGCGCCCGCGTCGCCACGCTGAACGCCCGCTACCGCCACCACTCGGCCACCGCTGTGCTGCAAGGCGCACTGCGCGACCCGGAGGCCGGGAAGATCGCCATGGTCTCCTCCTTCGGGGCAGAATCCGTCGCGCTGCTGCATCTCGTTGCGATGGTCGACCGCAAGACGCCGGTGCTGTTCATCGACACGCGTTTGCTGTTTGCCGAGACCCTGACCTATCAGCAGGACGTGGCAGAGCGGCTGCACCTCGAAGACCTGCGCATCTTGCGCACCGATCAGGCTTTGGTGGACAAGACCGATCCGTACACGGCCCTGAACATGACCGATCAGGACCGCTGCTGCACCCTGCGCAAGACTGTGCCGCTGGAGGCTGCTCTGCAGGGATTTGACGGCTGGATCACCGGGCGCAAGCGTTACCAGTCGCCGACCCGTGCCAATATGGAGTTCTTCGAGCTCGAAGAGGCCACCGGCCGGATCAAGGTCAACCCGCTCGCCCATTGGGGGCCCGACGACGTGCGCGCCTACATGGAGGAAAACCGCCTGCCCAAGCATCCTCTTGTGGCACAAGGTTACCCTTCGATCGGCTGCGCGCCCTGCACCTCCAAGGTCGCACCGGGCGAAGACCCCCGCGCAGGCCGCTGGCGCGGTCAGGACAAGGTCGAATGCGGCATCCACTTCGGCGCCGACGGCAAGGCCTCCCGCAGCGCTTCCTAACATGGGGTTCTCGCCCTACCGACCCTGAACAAGGACCCGACACCATGACGATCATCGTCCGCGACGACGGCTTTCACGCCGATGACCAGACCGACTTTCTCGACCTCGCCTCCGACACCGATCCGGCCACGCTGGACCCGTCGCTGGCCGAGAACATCCGCATCGCCTTCCCGTCCTCCGCCGACGGTCGCGGTTTTTCACTGGCGCGCATCCTGCGGCTTCAGGGCTTCACCGGGCGGCTGCGGGCCGCAGGCCACGTGCTCTCCGACCAATACACCATGGCGCGGCGCTGCGGCTTTGACGAGGTGGAGATCTCAGACGAGCTTGCAGACCGCCAGCCCGCCGAACAATGGTTGTTCCGTGCCGATTGGCGGGCGCATGACTATCAAGCCCGGATGCGCGGTTAGCCACATCCCGGGCGCGACACGCGACCTGCTTTCCCCTGACCCAGATCAAAGCTAGACATGAGGCGTCGGTTCAAAACACCGGCGAGAGGACACTATGACCGAGACAGTTGTGACAGACGCAAAACCCGCACCCGCGAAAAAAGCCGTTCCCGACACACAGACCGTCACCGCGGTCAAGCACTGGACCGACCGGCTGTTCAGCTTCCGCTGCACCCGGCCTTCGTCGTTGCGCTTCCGCTCCGGCGAATTCGTGATGATCGGCCTGATGACGACGGACGAAAAGACGGGCCGCGAAAAGCCGCTGCTGCGGGCCTACTCCATCGCCTCGCCGTCTTGGGACGAGGAGCTGGAGTTCTACTCGATCAAGGTCGAGGACGGCCCACTCACCTCCCGCCTTCAGCACATCAAGGTCGGCGACAAGATCGTCCTGCGCCCGAAACCTGTCGGCACGCTGGTTCATGACGCCCTGCTGCCCGGCAAGCGCCTGTGGTTCTTTGCCACCGGCACCGGCTTCGCCCCCTTCGCCTCGCTGCTGCGCGAACCGCAGACCTATGAGGATTACGACGAAATCGTCATCACCCACACCTGCCGCGAAGTGGGGGAGCTGACCTACGGCCGCGAGCTGATCGAGGGCCTCAAGGACGACGAGCTTCTCAACGAGGTGATTGGCGACGGCTTCTGGAAGAAGATCAAATACTACCCGACCACCACCCGGGAAGAATCGCCCAAGATGGGCCGCATCACCGATCTGATGCGCTCGGGCGAGGCGTTTCGTGACCTGGATGTCGCGCCGCTGAACCCCGAAAGTGACCGCGCCATGATTTGTGGTAACCTCGCCTTCAATCTCGAACTCAAGGAGATGTTCGAGGAGTACGGCCTGAAGGAAGGCGCGAATTCCGACCCGCAGCACTACGTTGTGGAAAAGGCCTTCCTGGACTGATCCACACGCCTCGGTGCGTTTACAGGGCCGTGCCTTCGGGTGCGGCCCTTTGCGTTTGTGACCCCGCTTGAAGGTACCCCCGAGGTACCCTCACCAGAGCCTACGAAAAAGGCCGCGCAGTCCAGCGCGGCCTTCTGTCGTCGCAAGGCCCGAAAGCGCCTTACTGTTCGTCGAGACCAAGAAGCGTTCTGATCTGCTCCAGCGCCACTTGCGTGAGATCCGGATTGTCCTGCACCGTTTTCAGCGCGGCCTGACTGGCAACCTTGGTTTGCAGATCCAGATCCGCACTTTCAATGTAAGCGACCAAAGCCTCGTAATCGAAGCCATCGACGGTGAGCAGCTCGTCCAGATCAATGGTGGCGGTGTCGACCTCTGGCTCTGGCACCTCGGTCACTTCGGCCTCTGCGCCAGCCTCCGCTCCGCTATTGGCCGCAAGGTCAGCCGCCTCTTCCGCTTGCAGCGCGGCATTGGCGGCCTCCTTGGCAGCAAGGCCGGCCTCCGCTGCTGCATCTGCCGCCATGTCCACCGCTTCCGCCGTGGCCGCAGCGGTGTCATTGACCGCCAGGGCACCCGTCGCCGTCGTGTCTTCGCTCGCCTCCGCTGCAACGCCGACCGCTTCGGCGGCCGCATCGACCGCTGCATTTGCTGCTTTTGTGGCCATCAAAGCGGCCTCCTCGGCCGCATCGCCCGCGCTTTCGGCAATTTCAGAGGCGGCTTGATCCGCAGTATCGGCGTCATCGGCCACTGCAATCTCCACCGTCTCCTCGCCGTCCGAAGCAACTTCGGATGTGCCTTCCGCGACCTGTGTCGCGCGGCCCTTGGCCGCTTTTTCCGCAGAGCGGGCCGCGCTGGTCGCAGCCTTCGCCGCAGTCTCGGCCGCTTCGGCAGCCTTCTCGGCGGCGGCTTCCGATGTTTCCACTGCCGTGGCGGACGCATCGCTGACGGCCTCGGCGGTGGCATCTGTCATATCATCAGCGGCGCTCAACGCCTCCTCCGCGGTGGTCTCGGTGGCAGACGCCACGCTCGCGGCAGAGTCCGCCGCCAAATCCGCCGCGTCGGCTGCCATATCGGCAGCGCCTGCTGCGGCCTCGGAGGCCTCTTGCGCGGTCTCGACACCAGCCTCGGCAGCCATTTCGGCGGCGGTTTTCACCGCTTCCTCGGCAGCCGATCCCGCCTGGGATGCAGCTGCGGCGGCTGTCCGGGCGGCATCTGTGGCCGCCTCGGCAGCTTTGGCGGTGGCTTCTGCTGCTGCGGCAGCGGCCTCGGTTCCAGACCCCACGGCGGCATCCGCCGCCACAGATGCCGCGTTGACCGCCTCTTCTGCTGCGCCTTCAGCCGCCTGGGCCGCCTGCGAGGCCGCGTCGGAGGCAAACATCGCCGCCTCACCCGCAGCTTCCGACGCCGCGCCTGCCGCGCCTTCCGCAGCTTCGATCGCATCATCCACCGCGTCGCGCGCCGCGCCCACGGCGTTGTCGGCCGCGTCCTGGGTGGCGGCCAGTGCCTCTGCTGCGGCATCCGTCACCGCCTGCGCTGCCGCCTCCACCGCCTCACTGGTCTCGGCGGCGGCATCCTGCGCCAACTGCGCTGCGGCATCAGCGCTCTCTTCGGCGGTGGCCGCGATCTGTTCGGCCTCTTCGCTTACCGTATCGGTCGCCTGATCGACCGATGCCGTCACCGTGTCCTGTGCCTCGTCCGCCTGTTGTCCTGTTGCAAAGAAATAAGCGCCAATCGCAACCACAGCCACGATGGCGGCCAGGATTTTCTTGTCCATGACGATGCCCCTTATGATGAATTGATTTACGACGCAGCAGCACGCCCGCCTTCGGTGTGCCGCCGCGATGCAGCAATCGCAAGCAAAAACAGCCCAAAACGCCCTGTTATATGGTCAATTGGCGCTTGAAAGACGGGCCGTCCAAGTCTACCTTGACGCCCTGAGATGAAATACAAGATGGAGCATTCCAATAGCCCGCAGACCTCATAACGCGCCGCCCACCCGTGACACTGGCCCTCGTGTAAACGATCGCATTCGCGCTCCTGAAATCCGCCTTATCGGCGCTGAAGGCGAGAATGTCGGCGTCGTAACGCCCCAACGCGCGATGGAAATGGCAGAGCAAGCCGGCCTTGATCTCGTCGAGATTTCGCCGAATGCGACCCCGCCCGTGTGCAAGATCATGGACTTCGGCAAGTTCAAGTATGAACAGCAGAAGCGTGAATCCGAGGCCCGCAAGAAGCAGAAGATCATCGAAGTCAAAGAGGTCAAGTTCCGTCCTGGCACTGACATCCACGACTACGAAGTCAAGATGCGTAACGTCATCAAATTCCTTGAGAATGGGGATAAGGTGAAGGTCACGCTGCGCTTCCGTGGACGCGAAATGGCGCACCAGAACCTTGGCCGCGAGCTGCTTGAACGCGTGGCAGAGGACGTCAAGGAACTCGGCAAGGTCGAGAACATGCCGAAGATGGAAGGCCGCCAGATGGTCATGATGATCGGCCCCGCGCCGGCGAAGTAAGCCCATCGTAAACGACGCACACGGCCCGCCCCACCCGGCGGGCCTTTTGCATGTCCGACGCTTGCCAATGGCCGACCTCCAAAATACGGTTTCCTGGAACAAACCAATGGATCCGCCATGCAGCCTCTCGACTGGAACGCCAAGTTCGACCGCCCTGATTACCTGTATGGCACCGCGCCCGTCGCCTTCCTCAATGACAACGCCGGGATGATTCCTCCTGCGACGAAAACGCTTTCAGTGGCTGAGGGCGAAGGGCGCAACGCAGTCTTTCTCGCCGAACGTGGGTGTGAGGTGACCGCCTTTGATGGCGCGTCCAACGCGCTGGAAAAGGCCACGCGTCTTGCATCGGACCGTGGCGTGACCTTGCAGTTGCACGAGGCCGACATCGCCACTTGGGACTGGCAGCCGGAAACCTATGACCTCGTTGTGGCCATCCACTGGCAATTCACGCCACCGGCTTTGCGAGATCAGGTTTTCGCCGGGATAAAGCGCACGTTGAAACCCGGAGGGCGCCTGATGTTGTCCGGCTTCAGCGTCACACAACTGAAATTCTCCAGCGGCGGCCCGCGCCATCCAGATCACCTCTACACGCCAGAGCTGTTGACCAACGCCTTTGCCGATATGCACATATTGCGTTGCGCCGAATACGAAAAACAGCTCTCTTCCGGAGCAGGCCACACAGGGCGCAGTGCGCTGGTCGATCTGATCGCAGACAAGCTCAGGTAGAAAACTCGGAACTTCGCCGCAACACGTCGCGTTTCCCTTTGGTTAACCATAATATAACCCGAGGGACATTCCATGCAGACACTCGCAGAAAAGCTGCGGCTGAGAACCGACCCGACCATCTTTTTCACCTCCGCAGGCTTTACGCTGGTCTTCGTCGTGGCCCTCGTGATTTTCCCCGGTCCGATCGGAGAGGCCTTTGCCGCAGGCCGTGCATGGATCGTGACGAACCTTGGGTGGTTCTTCATCCTCGGCGTCAATGTCTGGCTGTTCTTTCTCATATGGGTCGCCGCATCCCGCCACGGGCACATCCGCCTCGGCCGCAAGGGCTCCCGGCCCGAGTATACAAACCTCAGCTGGTTCACGATGCTCTTTGCCGGGGGCATCGGCACCGTTTTGATGTTCTGGGGCGTGGCAGAGCCGATTTCGCATTTCTCCAACCCACCTCTTCCGGGGATCGAACCCTATTCGGAGGCCGCGGCCCAGGACGCCATATCCATCGCGATCTACCACCTCGGCCTGCACACCTGGACGATCTTCACCCTGCCCGGTCTGGCCTTCGCCTATTTCATCAATCGCTATGAACTGCCGGTGCGCGTGTCCTCGGTCTTCTATCCCCTCTTGCGCGAGGGGATCCATGGCGCCGTGGGCAAGGCCATCGACATCGCTTCCATCCTTGGCACCTTGTTTGGCGTGGCCGTCTCTTTGGGTCTCGGCTCCAGCCAGATTGCCGCCGGTCTCGACGCGCTCTTTGGCACCGGTGACGGGCCTTGGGTTCAGGTGATGATCCTCGCGGTGCTGACCGGTGTGGCCGTGACCTCCATCGTGGTGGGCCTCGACAAGGGGGTGAAATTTCTGTCCAACCTCAACATCGGCATGGCCGTCGGGCTCATGATCTTTGTGCTGGTCTTCGGCTCCACGCTGTTCCTGCTGCGCGGCATCGTGGAAACCTTCGGTCTGTACATTGAAAATCTGCCGCGCCTCGCATTCTGGAACGACATGCTCGCCGACAACAATCCCGATACGGACGGCTGGGGCTGGCAAGGCGGATGGACCGTGTTCTACTGGGCATGGACGGTGACGTGGTCACCCTTCATCGGTCTTTTCGTGGCACGCATCTCACGCGGTCGCACGATCCGGGAGTTCGTTTTCGGCGTGCTCATGGCCCCGTCGCTGTTTACCCTGATCTGGTTCGCAATCTTCGGCTGGCAGGCGATGGAATTCGACGGCATCGGTGCAGGCGCACGCGCGGCACTGGGCGATCAGGCAGGCCAGATTTCTGCTGCCGTGGCGGAAAGCGTGCCGCTCGCCATGTTCGCCTTCCTCGAAGGGTTCCCCATGGCCACCTTCGTCCAGGGCTTCGCTGTGATCATCGTGGCGATCTTCTTCGCCACATCCTCGGACTCGGCGTCGCTTGTCGTCGACATGCTCTGCACCGGACAGCCCACTCCAGGACCCGTGCATCAACGGGTGTTCTGGGGCTTGGCCGAAGGGCTGGTGGCTGCCATGTTGATCCTGCTCGCCGGCGAGGCAGGCCTGTCAGCGTTGCAACAGGTCATCACCGTGGTCGGCCTGCCGATTTTCCTTTTGGTCTGCATGATGATCCCCTCGCTGATGCGCGGCCTCGCCATGGAAGACATTGACCACATCACCATCGGCCTGCGGCCCGAGCTGAGCGAATTCCACCGCGACGCCAAGGAGACCTCCGCCGAATAAACGACCTGCGGCCGCGCTCCCTTAGCGCGGCCGCTTTCCTGTTGCCAAGATCTGCCAATCCCAAAACATACGGGCGTAGCGCCGGATTACGCCTCGCGCAGGCGTCCGCGCACCGGGATCTCCTTGAGCAACCCGCCAACTCCCATGCGGGCCACATCGCCCGGCGTCAGGTCAACACCGCAGAGCATCCGCTCCAGGACCCAATCGGCCCCGTTCAAGGCGGGCGACCGCGCGCACCCCGGCAGACCGATGACTGGCCGTCCCCCCAATGTCCCGAAAAACAACAGGTTACCCGGATCGACCGGCATCCCGAAATGCACCACCTGACCACCAGCGGCCCGCAAAGCCTGTGGCGCCACGTCCGCCACGTCCGAGGTCGCAGACCCCGTCAGGATCAGAACCACGTCGGCGTCCGTGCCACGGATCGCCTCGGCCAAGGCGCTGATCTCATGCGGCACGACCTGAACCGGACCCAGCGCCACGCCCAGGCGATCCAGACGCTCCGCCGTGACGGCCTGCCCCTTGGCGCCATCGTCATCGCCGGACACAGAGGTCTGGATCAGCTGCGCCTGCTGTGCCACCACGGGCCGCAGCCGCAGCGCGCTCTGCCCGGCATGGCAGGCCGCGTCCAAAGCCGCCTCCCTCACCGCGTAGGAAATGATCTTGACCGTCGCCACCATGGACCGCGGGCCAACGCGCTGCCACTCTGGCACGGTGGCCACCGTGATCATCGGATCGACCGCGTTTAGCGCCTGAATGCGCTCGGCCAGGACCTCGATCACGCCGGGGGCCTCGGCGTGGATGTTCACCCGCCCGGTGGATGCGCGGCCCAGCCGCAGTCCCGCGCGGCCTGCATCAGGGACCAGGGCCTGCGCCAATCGCTCCGCCGCCACGTCCTCGGACAGGTCTCCCGGCTCCAACCTGGCGGCCATGACCGACTGCAACCCCGCGGAGCGCAGCGCCGCCACATCGTCCGGCCCGAGCACGATCCCCTTCTTCAGCTTGCCGCCGGGCACCTGCTGCGAATTGGCCAGAACCGCGCCCTCCGCCGCGTCCAATGCCACATCCCCAAAGATCATGCGCCTTTCCTCAACACCCGCGTCATCTCCGCTATGATCGACACCGCGATCTCCGCCGGGCCAGCGGCCCCGATGTCCAGCCCCACAGGCCCGTGGATGCGACCGATCTCCTCCGCCGTGAACCCGGCGGCCTCCAGACGGGTCTCGCGCTTGCCATGGGTCCGCGTGCTGCCAAGGGCACCGATATAAAACACCTCGGACCGCAACGCCTTTTCCAGCGCCGGATCGTCCAGCTTGGGATCATGTGTCAACAACACCAGCGCCGTGCGCGAGTCCAGACCCGCTGCCTCCACCGCCTCATCCGGCCAATCGTTCAGAATCTTTTCACCGGGAAAGCGCGCCTCGGAGCCGAATGTCTCGCGCGGGTCGATGATGATCGGATCGTAGCCTGCAATTCTGGCCATCGGCACCAACGCCTGCGCGATGTGCACCGCGCCCACCACCACCAGCCGCAGCGGCGGATTGTGCACGCCGATAAAGATGCGGCTGCCTTCGTCAAAACCAGACCGATCCATGCGAAACCGCTGGTTCAACGCCTCTGTCGCCTCGCCCTGCCCGATCAACGCCCGCGCCCCGCTGGCGAGGTCCGCCATATAGGCGACCGGCCGGCGTTCGGCCCGCGCGGCACACAGCTCCTCCAGCAACCCTTCGGGCAGCACCTTGCCCACCGGCTCTACCAGAACCCGGATCGTCCCGCCGCAGGCCAATCCCACGGCAAACGCATCGTCGTCCGAGACGCCGAATTCCAACTCGCGCGCGTCCCCGTCCGAAAGCGCCTCCAGCGCCTCCACGATGACCGCGCCTTCGACGCAGCCGCCGGACACCGACCCTTCGATCACGCCATCCCCGGAGATCGCAAGCTGCGACCCCACCCGGCGCGGCGCGGAGCCCCAGGTCTCCACCACCGTGGCCACAACCGCGCCTTTGCCCGCCTTGTGCCAGGCCAGGGCCTGCTCCGGAATGCCGTCGAACCGATCCATGCGCTTATCTCCTCTGAGGTTGCTCCGCTGACGCGGGTCCCTGTTGGCGTTGAACCTAAAGACAACCCGGACCAAGCACCACTGCACAAAAGTCGCCCGCGCGCCTCAGCGCTGCTGTGTCACGTCGTGCTGATAAAGCCAGTCAAACTGATGCAGCAGGCGATCCGGCGCCAGCCGACCGATCATGCCCAGCCCCAGATGCGCGACGCCGCGCACCACCGGATCGCTCAGATGGTATTTCCAGGCATTGCCGTTGGCGGCCTCGATCACCTTGACCACGCGCGCGCGTCGCAGTTGCTGGTAGCGCGCAAGATCGCCATCTGCGGCGGCCAGGGTCCAGGCGTCTTCCAGAGCCATGTTTGCCCCTTGCGCCAAAAACGGCAACGTCGGATGCGCCGCGTCCCCAAGCAGCGCCACCCCGTGGTCATGCCAGCGCGCCGCCACCGGATGCCGAAACAACCCCCACAGGCCGGGCGCTTCCACCGCGTCGAGCAATCCGCGCGCCTTGCCGGTAAACATGCGAAACGCGTGGCGCAGGTTGGCCGCATCATCCGTGTGGGCCCACCCTTCTTCGGCCCACTCACGACGCTCCTCCACCGCGACGAGGTTCACGAATTGCCCATCGCGCAGCGGATAGCTGACCATATGTCGCTTTGGCCCCATGTGAACCCAGGCCTGCGCCGGATGATCCACCACGTTGGGCACCACGGCCCGCCACGCCACCTGCCCGGTGAAAAACGGCTGGGCCGGTCCGTTCAGCACAGGCCGAGCAACCGAATGCAACCCGTCAGCTGCGACCACCTGGCTGGCCGTCATCTCGGCTCCGTCCTGCAAGATCACCCGCGACGGTGTGCCGGGTTCGATCTGCGCGACCTTCTGTGACAGGCGGATCTCGACGCCCGCCTCGCGCGCCGCATTCGCCAACAGCTCCACCAGATCGGCGCGATGGACAAAGCGGTAGGACTGCTGGTCGCCCAATCCCCCCACGTCCAGCCGCGTGACCTCGCGCCCGGACAGGCCGTCGCGAAGGCTCACCGCCTCGGCCCGGACACTGATCGCGCGAAACCGCTCTGCCAGCCCCAACGCTTCGAGCACGCGTAACCCGTTCGGGCTGATCTGTAGCCCGGCGCCCACTTCCCGGATCGCATCGGCCTGTTCCAGCACCACGACCGACGACGCGCCCCGCGCGCGCAGTGCAAGCGACACCGCAAGCCCGCCAATACCGCCGCCGACAACAATGGTATCTTCCATCATCTTCATCTCCCGACACGAAAACGCCGGGGAAAACCCCGGCGTAGTCCTTGCGATCGGCCCGCCGAGCAGGCCCCGCGCTGTTTCGGTTTCAGACCCGTAGGGGTCAGTCGTCGCGATGCACCTTCTCGCGGCGCTCGTGACGTTCTTGTGCTTCAAGGCTCATGGTCGCAATCGGGCGCGCGTCCAGCCGCTTCAGGCTGATCGGCTCACCGGTTACTTCGCAGTAGCCATATTCACCTTCGTCGATGCGACGCAGCGCGGCGTCGATCTTGTTCACCAGCTTGCGCTGTCGATCCCGCGTGCGCAACTCCAGCGCGCGGTCGGTTTCCTCGGACGCACGGTCATTCACGTCGGGTATGTTCCGCGTGCTGTCCTGCAATGTCTCGATGGTATCCCGGCTGTCCTCCAGCAGTTCCGACCTCCAGTTGAGCAGCTTGCGACGAAAGTACTCCGTCTGCCGCTCGTTCATGAAAGGTTCATCTTCTGCGGGACGATAGTCATCGGGCAAGAATGTTTCGGCCTTCATGTCCGCTCCCTCATCAACGCCAATATCTGCCATCACGAAATTCCCTAGATATCAGGCACCCCTACGGGCAGCACTTAAACAAATCAGTAGGCATTGTCACTACACTTTAGCATGGTCCAGACGGTCATTTCCCGCTCTGGATGAAACGATTTGTGAGCGATGCCGCGCAGCAGCGTGACGCCTCGACCGGCACAGCCTCTCCCTGCACCCTGTTAGCGCAATCACCGCCAACTGACCGGTAAGAACGCTCCCAAAACTTGCCCTATCCACACGCCCTGCGTGCAAGCCCATGCGAGCCTCAAATAGTTAAAATGCGACTCAACCCGCACAGTTTTGCGTCACACGATTAACCAGTTTGCACCCTTGGTCCCCCGGCGTCACATGGTCGCGCGCTTGCACCCCTTGGCACAGCCCGCTACCTCTGACCTTAACGAACAGGAGTGACCCATGCGCTTTGACGGCACAGACGACTATGTCTCAACCGACGACCTGACCATGGCCGTGAATGCGGCCATCACCCTTGAACGCCCGCTGCTGGTGAAGGGAGAGCCCGGCACCGGCAAGACAGAGCTTGCTCGCCAAGTGGCCAGCTCGCTTGGGGTTCGGATGATCGAATGGAACGTGAAATCCACGACGCGCGCACAGCAGGGTCTTTATGAATACGACGCCGTCAGCCGCCTGCGCGACAGCCAGCTTGGCGAGGAACGCGTGCATGACGTGTCCAACTACATCAAGAAGGGCAAACTCTGGCAGGCCTTTGAGGCCGGCGAAAAGGTTGTTCTGCTGATCGACGAAGTTGACAAGGCCGATATCGAGTTCCCCAACGACCTGTTGCAGGAGTTGGACAAGATGGAGTTTCACGTCTACGAAACTGGTGAGACCATTCGCGCCGAAACGCGCCCCATCGTCATCATCACCTCCAACAATGAAAAAGAGCTGCCCGACGCCTTTTTGCGGCGGTGCTTCTTTCACTATATCAAGTTTCCTGATGCAGAAACGCTGCGCCAGATCGTGCGCGTCCACTTCCCCGATATAAAGGACCAGCTTCTCACCGTGGCTCTGACGCAGTTCTTTGAAATGCGTGATCAGCCGGGGCTGAAGAAAAAGCCCTCCACTTCCGAAGTGCTCGATTGGCTGAAACTTCTGCTGGCAGAGGACCTCACGCCCGAAGATCTGAAACGCGACGGGGCCAACGCCCTGCCAAAGCTGCACGGTGCCCTGCTCAAGAACGAGCAGGACGTGCATTTGTTTGAACGCCTTGCCTTCATGGCCCGCCGCGAGCGGTAGACCACAGGCCGTGGCCCTCAGACCGGGGTTTTGCCCTCGGCCGCGGCCACGGTTTTCATCGCCTCTCGTGCGTCGCGCGTCATCACTTCGGCGGCGTCCGCCGATTTGCCCGCCGCGTTCTCGGCCAGATCACGCGAATGGCCCATGGCCGTCTGCATCATCAACTGCGTGGTGTTGATATATTGCGACCAAATCGCCTGCGAAAACTGGATCTGCGCCATCATCATCTGTTGTGGCAAAAACATCATTCTGGTCATGAGACATCTCCCCTTTAGGTAGATTGACGCACAAGGCGCGGCGGAAGTTCCGTCACAATGTGTCTGATCGCCAGAGGCCCCTTCACTCAGGCGAAATCTCCAGCATCCGCTGCTCCAGCGCCTTGCGCTGACGGCGCGACGAAATCTGTTCGGTCAGAATACGATCCGGCCTGAATGACAGGTTCGCGCTTTCGTCCCCCTCGATGGAAAAACTCTTGTGTGCGCCCAAGATGCGATGCGCCTGCTGGGCGGCGATGGCGACCGTGATTTCCACCTTCGTGCAGTTGTCCAGATCCAGATCCTGACCCAACCGATAGGCCGCCCGGCTGCACAGGTTGCGAAAGCTGCCCACATCCAGGGATTCCCCCGGCGCCAGTGGCCCTTGCAGGGTCTGCCCGCGAAACTCCTTGTCCACTGCCAGCGTATGCTCGGACCTGTCGCTCACAAGGCTGGCGACAGTCTTGTCGCCGTCCGTCAGCTTGACCTGCACGCCCACCACGTAGACCGCTTCCGACCCCATGTTGGCAATGATGCACCGGGCGTCACGCCCGTCCTGCACCGCACTGTCAATGTGGATCATCGCCCGGTTTGCGCGCTGAAAACTCATCAGGAAAACTTGCAGATAGCCGATCCAGACCAGCAACATCGCAATGTTCAGCAGCGTATTCAGTCCTGAGGAATTCGATACGACCCAATCCCACATGTCAGCCTCCTGTTGTCGTGCGTCATCACCCAACAAAACCAGGCGTGCAGAGGTTCCTGGGGCAAGCGGGATGCGGTGATGTCAGGCCGCGCTGTCCAGATCCTTGCGCATGGAGGCCATGCCACCGCGACGGCTCAGCTCCTCGTAGCCTGCCGCTTCGTAAATCCGTAGCGCCGCCGGATTGTCCAGCTCGCATTTCAGCGTCACGGTCAGTGCCCCCAGATCGCGTGCGGCCTCCTCGACCCACTGTACCATCAGATGCCCGGTGCCACCGCGCCATTCCTCGGCCACGAAAACATATGTCAGGTGACGCACCTCAGGCCCGACGCCCACCCGCAGGGCAAAGAACCCGACCTCTCGCCCCTGCCCGTCCAGCAGATAAAAGCTCTCGTCGTCCAGCTCCTGTAGCCATTTCTCCTGCCATTCGCGCGGATCGAACGGATGCCCGGCGCTGGGGTTCACCAGCAAAAGATCATCGGGATCGGACAGCAGCTCGATCAACGGGGTCAGGTCGCGCGCACGGTTCCGGCGCAGGGTCAGCTCGGTCATCTGGGCCTCCTTCGGGGCGGTCAGGGCGTGTTGCGCGCGTCCCACCACAGCATCATGCAACCACGCAACCCAGCCATCGGGCATAGGCGAGAAACCGCTTGCCTCGCAATCCGGGCCAATGGTCGTCGCCCTCATGGGCATCAGACGGACGATCTGAACGAAAACGCATAAGATCACGCGTTCCGGGGCATTGATTGCGCCGAACGCGAAATCGCCCAAGGTAGTCCAAAAGACGCCCCACAACATACCAACAGGCGCGAAAGCCAATTGATTTGGGCCACAACCCTTGGAGTGAAGCGCAGAATGCGCGCGCAGCGCCTAAGCTTCGCCGATGCGACACCTGCCAAACAGAGGCCGAAAGTCCATCGTTTCGAAAATATCCCCAAACTGAAACGTCCAGCTGACAATTGGCCAGTATGTCAAAAAGCCTCCGGTTGGTGAATCAACATGCCTTGGAACAGGAATCGCAACACCAAAAAGCGAGGGGCTGTTGGTGCCTAAAATTGGCCCCGAATTGTCGTAAATTTCCATGCGCGCTCCCGCCCAAACGCCTCAATTCGGACACTATCTGGGCGATTAAACAACCCTAAACAATGGCCGTTCAACCTATGAATGTTGCTTCTGTGCACAGGTTAACAAACTGTTAAACATGCACATTTACCCATAACTCCCGATGGCGGGAATATTTTAACCGCCTCGCCAGATCCATCTGTCCAGAAACCCTGCTTTTGCCCTATAGTGTTCAAACAGAGGACAGAAAAAACTTGGATGCTTAGGACATCCGAGCAACCAAAAGCAGGCAGGCTTACTAGTGTCCCATAAAAAGGCCCCGCTCGTGCGCGCCCTGCGTGCCGAGGATGAACACGTGTGGCGAGAACTCTGGACGGCATATCTCGATTTCTATGAATCGAGCGTCCCGGAAAACGTCTATTCCTCCACGTTCCAGCGTATGCTGGGCGACGATCCACGCGACTTCAACGCGCTGATCGCAGAGCTGGACGGCCGCATCGTCGGGCTGACGCATTATGTCTTTCATCGCCATGCGTGGAAGGTCGAAGACGTCTGTTATCTTCAGGATCTTTATGCCGTTCCGGACGTGCGCGGCCTCGGCATTGGCCGGGCGCTTATTGAGGGCGTCTATGCCGCAGCCGACGCCCATGGCGCCTCGTCGGTCTACTGGTTGACCCAGGAGTTCAACGACACGGCCCGCCGTCTGTACGACCGCGTGGGCGTGCTGACCCCCTTCATCAAGTATCAAAGGTGAGAATGATGCGCAGCAAAGCCCGCCGGTTCATCCTCCCGCTGTATCTCCTGCTTGGCGCGTGCATGCCCGTTGCGCCCAGCAATGAAACCGCCACCCGCGCCGCCACAGCGACTGAAACGTCCTCCAGCCTCCCACCGATGAAAAGCTTCTCGGTGCCGCATCCCTATGCGCCGGTGGCCTCCAACACCGACATGGCCCGCGACTTCCTCGACTTGTCCTTCTCATTGGAATCCGGGCGTCCGTTGCCGATCTTCACCCGGTTCGAGGGACCGATCACCGTCCGTGTCACCGGCACGCCGCCGGCCTCGCTTGCCCCCGATCTCAACCGCCTGATGCATCGGCTGCGCACCGAGGCGGGCATCGACATTTCCGCCACCTCTGGCCAGAACGCCAACATCACGGTGCAGGCTGTCTCCCGCCAGCAGATCCGCGAAACTCTGCCCTCTGCTGCATGCTTCGTGGTGCCGAATGTCTCCTCCCTGAAGGAATACAAGGCCGCCCGCCGCACCAAGCAGACCTCCTGGTCACAGCTCAAGACGCGCGAACGCCTGGCGATCTTCCTCCCCGCAGATGCCGCCCCGCAAGAGGTCCGCGATTGTCTGCATGAGGAACTCGCCCAGGCGCTCGGCCCGCTCAACGACCTCTACCGCCTGCCGGATTCGGTGTTCAACGACGACAATGTCCACACGGTGCTGACCGGCTACGACATGACGATCCTGCGGGCCTACTACGACCCTTCGATAAGAACCGGCATGACCCGCAATCAGGTGGCCGACCGCCTTCCCGCGATCTTTGCCCGGATCAATCCGCGCGGCCAGGGCGGACGCGCGCAGCGTCTGGCCAAGACCCCGCGTGTCTGGATCGACGCCGTGCAAACCGCGCTTGGCCCGGGGATTAATGCCGCGCAGCGCCGTCAAGCCGCAACAAGCGCCTTGAGAACAGCCACCGCGATGGGCTGGACGGATCACCGCCGTGCATTCTCGCATTACGCCATGGGTCGATTGCTGCAATCGGTGGATCCGGCGCAGGCACAGGATCACTTTGTCCTCGCGCAGCGCTATTTCGGCACCCGGCCTGACACCGCCCTGCACCGCGCCTACGTCGCCTCGCAGTTGGCCGCCTATGCGATCAGCGCTGGCCGGGCAAATGATGCCATCTACCTGCTGCAACCCCATCTGGACACGGCCGCGCGGCATGAAAACGCGGCTTTGCTGGCGACGCTCATGATGCTGCGGGCCGAAGCGCTGGATCTCGCCGGTCGCCCAACCGAGGCACGCGCCGTTCGGCTGGACTCCCTGGGCTGGGCGCGATACGGGTTCGGCTCTGACTGGGCTGTCCGCGCCAAGCTGCGCGAGGTCGGGTCACTGAACCCCGCCAGAGGGAGCCTTGGCGCGCTATGATCGTACTACTCGCGGCGCTCGCTGGCGCCATCATCGGCGGGCTGACTGCTGCCCGCCGCAAGGGCAACAAGCTCGATATTCTGCAATACGCGACGATTTACTGCATCGCGTTCTCGCTCGTGGGTCTGATCGTTACGATCATCATTCACCGCATCGCACTGGGGTGATTAACCAATTCTGACGCTACGTCATCCATGCGCGGCATCAAAAGGTTAACAACCGACCGGTTTTTGCCAGAGTTCCGGTCGGTTCACGTCTTTCCAAACCGTAAACGCATGTCTTGCACAGGTTAACGCCTCTGCCGGCAAGGTCTATGCGCACAACATGTGGTGGACCGCGCGCCGCCTTAACCCGGCCGTGCGCAGGATGAACCTGCCATTGCCCCGCCTGTGACGGCACGCTACCACTGAGGCATGTTCGTACCCTTCTTCGATACTCTGCGTCGCGCCGGCGTGCCGGTTTCCTTGCGTGAATACCTGTCCTTCCTCGAAGGCATGCAGGCGGGCCTCGCCACCTATGATGTGGAGGCGTTTTACTATCTGGCGCGAACCGCCATGGTAAAGGATGAGCGTCACCTCGACAGGTTCGACCGCGCGTTTGCGCATTCTTTCAAAGGGTTGGAGGACATTCCCGTCGATCAGGTGATGAACGCCATGGACCTGCCGGACGACTGGCTGCGCAAGATGGCGGAAAAGCATCTCTCGGACGAAGAAAAGGCCGAGATCGAGGCCATGGGCGGCTTTGACAAGCTCATGGAAACATTGAAGAAACGGCTTGAGGAACAAAAGGGCCGTCACCAAGGCGGCTCCAAATGGGTCGGCACCGCTGGCACATCGCCCTTCGGCGCCTACGGCTACAATCCCGAAGGCATACGGATCGGGCAAGATGAATCGCGTCACCAGCGCGCGGTAAAGGTTTGGGATAAAAGAGAATTCAAGAACCTGGATGACGGTGTCGAGCTGGGCACAAGGAACATCAAGGTTGCCCTGAAACGGTTGCGCCGCTGGGTGCGCGACGGCGCTCACGAAGAGCTCGACCTCGATGGCACCATTCGTGCCACGGCACACAATGGCTATCTCGATGTGCAAACCCGGCCAGAGCGCCGAAATGCCGTAAAAGTTCTTTTGTTTCTGGACGTTGGCGGCAGCATGGACCCGCACATTCAGGTCGTCGAAGAGCTTTTCTCCGCCGCCCGTGCGGAATTCAAACACCTCGAACATTTCTACTTCCACAACTGTCTGTACGAGGGCGTCTGGACGGACAACCGACGTCGCTGGGACGCCCAGACCGCCATGTGGGATGTCCTGAACACCTACGGGCCTGATTACAAATGCATTTTTGTTGGTGACGCGTCCATGTCACCCTACGAGGTCGCCTACCCCGGCGGCGCAAGTGAGCATTGGAACAAGGAAGCTGGGCAGGTTTGGCTTCAGCGCGCGCGCGCACAATGGCCCGAGCATCTCTGGATCAACCCCGTGCCGCCAAACCATTGGCAATACACGCAAAGTATCCACATGATCCGAGAGATTTTCGAGGATCGGATGGTGCCCATGACGCTCGACGGCCTCGACCGAGGCATGAAGATGCTTGGCTGACGTCGTCTCGATGAAAAACGCCTAAAATCCTGTACAGCAATCGGATTGTGTTAACCCGATAGGCACCCATCTTGGCCACCCTGCGCCTCAAATGATGGAGATGTCCATGTCGCTGCGTGCCCGAATCATACTCGCGATCCTATTCTGCTCAACCCTGGCCATCGCCTGCGTCGGGACACCACTCTATCTGGGGTCTCAACAGATCGCCAGCGAAGGCGCGGATCGTGAACTGTCAGCACTGTGGGGGCGGGCCCAGAATGTTCTGCAGGCCCGTGTCCAGAGCGCTGAGAGCTTCACCGCCATGGTTGCCGGAATGCCCCGCGTGCAACGCGCCGTGGACAAAGAAGACCGAAAAGGTCTCCAACGGCAATTTCCCAAGGATTTCGATGCATTTTCCGAGGCTACCGGGATTGCGCAATTCCAATTCCATTCGCCAGAGGCAATTTCCATCCTGCGCGTCCACGATCCTAGCACCTACGGTGACGATCTTTCCAGTTTTCGCCCGATTGTGGTCGAGGCGAACGCATCCCGGCTGCCGTTGGCGGGCCTCGAACGTGGCCGCAGCGGGCTTGTGATCCGCGCAATTCACCCAATCGAGGCAGGTGGCGATCATGCCGGCTCAGTCGAAGTTGGTCTGCCGCTCGATCAGAGCTTGCTGGAGCAGATGATCGACGGGACCGACGCCGCCATTGAACTTTACCTTCTGCCGAGCGATCTCTTCACGGATTTTGAAGATCCGGACATGTCCAGCACCCGTCTTCACGCAGGCTATGACGGCGAGGCAATCATTCCTCTTGAGGATGTTCCCGATGCTGTAAACCAGCCCCGCGAACCGCAGAAAATTACTCTAAGCGAAAAGTCTTACATGAGCGACATTCATGTCCTCAAGGACTTCGCCGGAAGGCCTGTGGCCATGGTACATATCCTGTTGCCACGAGCGCCGTATCAGCAAATCGAATCGCAAATTGCGATGGTCACCGGTCTCGCCGTGCTCTGTGCATTGATTGTAGGCGGAGCCTTGGCATGGATCATCGGCCACCGCCTCACATCGTACCTGACGCGCGTTGTGCAACGGATGCGCGTATTGGCGGCGGGGGACACAAACCTCGCGTTCGATGATCTAAAGGGCCACGGGCGAGAGATCACCGAGTTGGCAACTGGTCTCGAAGCGTTCCGCGACAGTTTGGTTGAAGCAGAGCAGCTTCGGGATGCCGATATGATCCGTCAAGCAGAGCAGGGAATGGTGGTGACCAGACTGGCCGAAGGCTTGCAAGAGGTGGCAGCTGGCAATCTCACTATCCGTCTCAACGACGATCTGGGGCAAGGATACGGGCAGCTGGTCGCAGATTTCAATACCGCCGTCGAACAGCTCTCAAATGTTATCTCGGACATCGCCTTTAGTTCGGAAACGGTGAACACTTCCGCCAGCGAAATCGGACGCGCGGCGCAAGACTTGTCAAACCGAACCGAAAACAGCGCCGCTACGCTGGAACAGACCGCCGCCGCGCTTCAGGATATCACCAACGCCGTGCAAGAAAGCACACGCGGCGCCCGCTCCGCAGACAATTCCGGGAAGGCAGCAATAGACAAGGCGCAGGCCGGAAATGGCGTGGTGAGCGCCGCAGTGGACGCAATCAAGGAAGTGGAACGGTCTTCTGAAGAAATTGCGCAAATTATCAGTATGATTGATGACATTGCCTTTCAAACCAACCTTCTGGCGCTCAACGCCGGGGTCGAGGCCGCCCGCGCAGGCGAAGCGGGCTCAGGCTTTGCGGTCGTGGCCGCCGAGGTCCGTGCACTTGCGGCTCGAACAGCTGAATCTGCCCAGCAGATCGGCGGTTTGATCGAACAGTCCGGCGACAAGGTGCAACATGGTGTGTCTCTCGTCATACGAACGGGTGAGGCTCTAAAAGACATCGTCACCGCAATTGACGAGGTTACCGGTCAAGTGGCACGCATCGCAACCTTGGCGGAGGAACAAGAAACCAGTCTCGGCGAGATCAACGTTGCGGTCATGCAGTTGGACAAGGATACTCAGACCAACGCGGGCATGTTCAACCAAACCTCGGCCGCAAGCGACAGCCTCACGGCCGAAGGAAAGCGGCTGGCGCTTCTGGTGGGACGGTTTCAGTCCGGCGAAACGCAGGCCCCGCATGCACGACTTCTCGCTGCTGAATAGCTGCACAACGTCTGATGCAGTAGGAAAACCAATCTATATTTTCCCACACGTGGTCTGGTGTTGAAACACTATCCAAGTCTTTGACTTTATACGCGCAGCATGGCGCTGCTGAAACTTTGCAAGCAGTCTACCCGTTCGCAATGAAGTCATACCACACGAACGATCTCGATCGCGTTCAGTGCTGAGAAGCGGTTCATTCGCGCGATAAGTTTTTATTTCTCCTGTCCAACGGAAGTCATCTCTTGCGGCGATGCGTTTCCGAAGGCTTGCAGGCGGCGCATCAAGTGACCGGTCGTTCACAGGATCGCCATGTCACGAGAGGTTTCGCCTTGCTCCGGCTACGGGCTTCGGTTTCGAACCAGTGTTACCAGAACGCCCTACCATAGCTGTAGTGCGCGCACAGGATTTCGTTTCGGGCGCAGGCCAAGAATAAGTCCGGCGCCTACAAATGACCGATCTTGCAGATAGATATGATAGTGACAGCGTCGCACTATGTGACGGTAAAGTAGCAACTTGGCGTATCGTTCAAGCGCTATTCACTGGCCGTCCGACGATTGCGACGCAATCTACCGAACGGACGCAAGCACCTTGCAGATCTGCTCGCCCTAAAGAATTTGGCTGAACAGGTCCGTCGGGGTCGTACTAACGCCTTCACAGTTGCGGGTGAGTTCTACAGCGCGGATGTCCAACATGGTGCGCTCCACTTCCATGACCCTGTCGGACTTGCACCCAACACTTGCGGGCCCGCCACGCGCCGTCTCCAAGAAATTTGATGCCTGCGCAGTATACGAGCACGTTTGTTGACCATCGGTTCGGCGGCATGGGGCCAGCGTCGCCATACTCCTCCACCGGGTCGAGACGTCAGGCACTGGCCTGACAGCCCAGGCAGCATGTCAGCGGACGCGCAAGTGTGGCTTGAACGAGTTCTGGGTGAAGAGGCACACTCGGATCCCGGCGTCGAAAAAGACCAGCGGACGCTTGGGCTTGCCGCCGTGACGCGTAAGTCAGGCCACCTTCGTAGATCGTTGGATCGAAGTTGGCTCCAAGGCAAGCCGTCGACTTTTCTTTCACCTGAAAGGCAGGTTGCGTCACGAAATCTGAGTGTCTAGTCCGAACCGCGATGTAGGCTCAAGACTTCTGAAGTTTCAGCCGAAACAGGTCGGGTTGCCGCGAGTGTCACGTCTGACAGGAAAACCTTCGAGCATCTGGCGACGCGGCGCCAACCCTTCAGGCGTCCGACCTGTCGCGTCGTTTGTAGCGGAGCTTTTGGGATTTACCAAGCTTGACCAGAGACGTTCGCCTCGGAGTGCAGGGATGATTGTCTTTGTCCGTGAAACCTTCCCGAAACCAGATCGCGTCGTAACCGCGATCTCCCAACGGCCATTCGGCGCATGGCAGGCTGTTCTATCATGGCTCTGCTCCCGGTGTCGTCACTGGCGTGGCCAGCGGCCGGGAAAACGCCGGATCGTGCGGCCCTTGAAGTCCGCGACTGCATGCAACCTGCTATTAATGACACCGATGTTCCGGCCCCTATGGTTTCGACCTGAGGGCAGACTGCGAGGGGGTACGGGGTGTGAAGCGCAGCGGTGCGAAGGGGGCAAGCTCCTGAACCGACCGCAGCGCTCCAAACTTACGTCATTCTGTTCACCGAACATCACCCCCAACCGCGCAAGAGGCTCACGCCCCGATGTCCACCGCCTTCACACCTCTTCAGTCATGCGCAAACGTCGCGCCTGAAGGCCGCGCCGTCTGAGTTTTGTTTTGCAGGGATTCGCGGCTTCTAAAGACCTGAGGTGCGTCAGCGTTTCTTCATCGCGGCCAACAGCGCGTCGCCAAACGCACCTGTGCCACCCGCACTGCCGCCTTTGGGCGCGCTACTCATCGGCCCCTTGTCACGCGGGCCGCCGCCACCGGGACCACGGCCCTTTGGCCCCTGCCCTGCGCCACCGCGCGCTCCACGTGGCCCCGTGTCGCGCGCAGACCGATCTTCCTTGGCCGAAGCACCCCCGTCTTTCTTCATCGTCAGACCGATGCGCTTGCGCGGCACGTCCACTTCGGTCACCGTGACCTTTACCACGTCGCCCGCCTTGACCACCTCGTGGGGATCTTTGACAAAACGATCCGCCAGCTGGCTGACGTGGACAAGGCCGTCCTGATGGACGCCGATGTCCACGAACGCCCCAAAGGCCGCGACGTTGGTCACAGTCCCTTCCAGCACCATCCCGGATTTGAGGTCTTTGATATCCTCAACCCCATCGGCAAAGGTCGCGGTCTTGAACGAGGGGCGCGGGTCACGGCCGGGTTTTTCCAGCTCGCCCAGAATGTCGCGCACTGTCGGCAGGCCAAAACTGTCATCGACGAATTGCTCTGCCCGCACGCCTTTCAGAGCCTCCGGCTGGCCCATTATGTCACGGATGTCGCGCCCACAGGCTTTGACGATGCGGCGCGCGACCGCGTAAGCTTCAGGGTGGACAGAGGAGGCATCAAGCGGTTCGTCACCTTCGCGGATGCGCAGGAACCCCGCGCATTGCTCAAAGGCCTTGGGACCGAGCCCCGGCACCTTGAGCAGCGCCTTGCGGGTAGCGAAAGCGCCGTAGGTGTCGCGGTATGACACGACGGCTTCGGCCAGACGGTCAGACAGGCCCGCCACATGCGAAAGCAGCGGCGCTGAGGCCATGTTCAGGTCCACGCCCACGCCGTTCACCGCGTCTTCGACCACACCTGCCAGGGCCTGGGCCAAACGGCGCTGATCCACGTCGTGTTGATACTGGCCGACGCCGATGCTTTCGGGCGTGATCTTGACCAGCTCGGCCAGCGGATCCTGAAGACGTCGCGCGATCGACACCGCCCCCCGCAGGGAAACATCCAGATCAGGGAATTCCCGTGCCGCAAGTTCCGACGCCGAGTAGACGGAGGCCCCGGCCTCAGACACGACCACCTTCGTCGGTTGCGTGCCTTTCATCAGCTTCATCGTGTCGGCAACCATGCGCTCCGTCTCACGGGACGCGGTTCCGTTGCCGATGGCAATCAGCTCGACCTTATGGCGGGCAACCATCTCTGCGATCTTTGCCTGTGCACCCCGCAGGTCCATCCTGGGTTGAAAGGGATAGAGGGTCGCGGTTTCCAGAACTTTGCCGGTGGCATCCACGACGGCGGCCTTCACACCTGTGCGAATGCCAGGATCAAGGCCAAGCGTTGCCTTGTTGCCCGCAGGTGCCGCGAGTAGCAAGTCCTTCAAATTGCGCGCGAAAACGTTGATTGCTTCCTCGTGAGAGCGGCGGCGCAGCTCTGACAGAAGGTCGACATACATGGACAGCGACAGTTTCACCCGCCAGGTCCAAGCGGCGGCCTCCCGCAACCAATTGTCACCCGGTGCCTGGCCCGGAACGCCAATCGCGGCGGCGACCATGTCTTTGGCGCGCTGCTGACCGGCCTCGGGATCCGGCGCGATCTCGATGGTCACGATCTCTTCCTTGGCCGCGCGCAAGATGGCAAGCGCCCGGTGCGAGGGGATCTTGGACCAGTCTTCCTCATGCTCGAAATAGTCGGAGAACTTGGCACCTTCCTGCTCTTTGCCCGGCACAACCCGGGCCGTGATCTTGGCCTCGCGCATCATGAAATCGCGCAAGCCGCCCAGAAGCTGCGCATTTTCCGACAGCTCCTCGGCCAAGATATCACGCGCACCGTTCAGCGCGTCCTTGACCGTTTCGACCGACGCGCCGGTAAACGCTTCGGCAAGCTGTGCGGGGTCCTTGCCCCGATATTCACGGATCTGCTCCAGCAGGGGCGCAAGGCCATTTTCTCGGGCGATCATCGCCTTGGTCCGGCGTTTGGGCTTGTAGGGCAGATAGATGTCTTCGAGCGTGGCCTTGGTGTCGGCTTGCATGATGGTGCGCGCCAGATCGTCCGTCAGTTTACCCTGCCCCTTGATCGTATCGAGGATGCTGGCACGGCGGGCTTCCATTTCGCGCAGGTAGGTCAGCCGGTCGCCCAGTGTACGAAGCTGAGTGTCGTCCAGCCCGCCGGTGGCTTCCTTGCGGTAACGCGCAATGAAGGGCACGGTTGCGCCCCCGTCCAGCAGGTCCACCGCCGCGACGACCTGCTTCGGGGCGGCAGCGATTTCGGTGGCGATGGTGCGGGCGATACGCTCTGCGGTCTGGTCCAAGACGGGCACTCCTGATCTGCGGGAGGTCCCTCATACCGCCATGCGGATAGGCCGCCAAGCCCCCGCGGACGCATCGGCAAAGGGTCGCGAAACAGCGGCAAGGCAAGTCATCGCGATGCCAAATTCCTCTGTCCCGCAGGGCCACGCCAAGACGCACATACAGGCTTCCGAACAGGGGTTTCAGCACCCTGCCAATTGCAAGCGCCGCGCATCGGTGTGCCCGCGGACCTTTCGCCCGGCACATCCGCGCCGGTCATAGGACAGGGCCAATCGTGGCAATCACGTTATGCCAGATACGCTTGCGTCGAGGCCATGCGGTCACCTGTTCAAGGGTCATGAGGTCTGATCGAGCGATGTATTCCTGCTGACGTTCACGCACGGCATGGGTCACACCGTGATCTTGCAGAAGAATGTTGTTTTCATAATTCAGATCAAAGCTGCGCAAATCGATGTTGGATGAGCCGATCATGGTCACCTTGCCGTCCAGCGTCAGGGTCTTGGCATGCAAAAGCCCATCTTTGAATTCGCGTATTTCGCATCCTGCCGACAAGAGCTTTCGGTAATAGCTGCGGCTCGCAGCTGCGACGATCCAGCTATCGTTCACTTTGGGAAAGATAAGCGTCACTGCGACCCCGCGATGCGCCGCAGAACACAAGGCCTCCAAGACTGTCTCATCCGGCACAAAATACGGGGTCGAAAGCGTCAAAGTCTCCTGCGCACTGGCGATCAGGACCGCAAAAAGCTGCGGCGTCGCCCCCTGACGTTCCGTCGGCCCATCCCCCATCACCTGCGCGGGAAAACCGCCCTCGACAGGATGAGACGTCAGAGTGATGTCATCTATTATGTTTCCCGTCGCCATCATCCAGTCACTGATAAAAAGCAATTCATTCTGCGCCACGACAGAGCCTTCGAACCGCAGCATGATATCGACCCAAGGCGCATACTTGGCTTTGACACGAAATTCCGGGTCGGCGGAATTTCGGCTGCCGCAATAAGTGATCTTGCTGTCGATCACCGTAATCTTGCGGTGATTGCGCAGATCAACGCGGCTTTTCAAGATTGTGCGGATCGGGTTGTCCAACGGCATCGCCACGGCCATCTGCACCCCTGCATCCTTCATCTGTTGCCAGAGGGGCGACTTGATAACACCACGCGACCCCAAACCGTCTGCAATGGCCCGACATGTCACGCCCCGCTGTGCTGCACGGATGAGCGCATGTGCAATGGCCCTGCCAGTGTTGTCGTCCAGCCAGATATAATAAAGCACATGAACATGGCTTTGCGCCGCGTCTATATCCGCAACGAGATGTGTATTCGTGGCCTCAGCATCGGCCATTAATTCAGCGCGGCTTTTGGCGACCGGATAAAACCCGTTGATCGACGCCGCATACAGGAAGGCTGGCCTGTACAGCGGATCGATGAGCCTTTCCGTATCTTCCGGCACCCCCATCAGATGGGACGCCTTCGCTCGAATTTCGTCGAAAACCTCGTTGTGGCGCTTGGTCGCCTTGTTCCAGGGGTCGGTTTCGCCCAGCAGAAAATAGATGATGCTTCCGACATATGGCAGCACCACCAACACGACAAACCACGTCAACCGCGCCTGTGGGGAAAAGTCATCCCGCAACAATATGCGAAGCGTCACCCCTATGACGATCAACACATGGAAAATGAGCAAAAGCGCCTGAATCATGTGATCCCCGTAAAGGCAATGTCGATAACGATAGGCAGATGATCGGAAGCCTTTTTCGCCAAAGCCGATTGATGTACATATGCCGTTTCAGCGCGCAACCCCGGCCCGAGAACAAACCGATCAAACGCAACTTTTGGCCGCTGTGCGTGAAAGCTCAGCCCCGGAGAAACAACAGTTATCGGTGCATCAAACGGGAAACGCGCGGCATTCCATTCATTGAAATCACCCGCCAGCAACACGGGATGATCTCGATCGGCCAATACCTTCTGCAAAGCACACATTTGCTTGCGTCGCATGCCCGGCGTGAGCCCAAGGTGAACACCAATCACTTCAAGATCCGGATGCTCCAACCGAACCGAAACGGCCCCGCGTGGTTCCACCATCGGCAACTCGATCCGCTCGGATAAATGATCGGCAAAGCATGATCGCACAAGTATCGCGTTGCCGTGCCAGCCATGACTGAGCGGGCGAAGCGAAACGTCCGTCATGATGTAGCCAAGTTCACTTTCCAGACGGTCCAAGGGCAAAACGCCGGCACGAGTGCCGATCCGTTTATCTGCTTCTTGCAACACGACAACATCCGCATCGATTTCGCCCAGGATATCGACTATCCTGTTTGGATCCCGTCGCCAATCAAGCCCCACGGCTTTGCGAATATTGTAGCTCGCTATCCGCACACATCCCCCCCGGTTAAAACAATTATAGTCATTCAACCTTGGCTCCCCGGTCACGCCGTATAACCTGATTGTTGGTGGCAAGCCAAACAACCCGGCCGCCAGTCGGATCAACCTTTGCCAAAACAGATTGTGCTCTCACTGAAGAAAAGAAACCCTCCACCGACAAAAAGCACCGCTGCCAATAAATCGACGATATTGCAGGCGATTTCGCACACAGTCTGGCCTGACCCCAAGAACGTCCGCCTAAAATATCGTCTCCGCGAGATCGCGCTCGACCTCGATGATCTGCGACATGACCGTCCTTTTGCGGACCATCGCAGTCTCACCTTGGCACATCGACGTCGCTTGGGCGGTCTCATCATCAGAGCCGATCAAATGCCAGCCGCTGTTTTAAGATATCAAACTCTCTCCATGGCTGAGGGAGGCTTTGAACACAGGTCATCAAGCTCAAGGCTACGTTTCTGCTATTAACTCAGAAATTCCAAGGGGTTCTCGACCGACGCTGGACAGTGAAACAATTGACCGCCTATGCCTGAGGCACCATCTCGTTGATTGTTTTGACCAAATCTGCGCTACGAAATGGCTTGGCTATCCTTTTGGTGTCCGAAAGATTATTGGGCAAAGAGACTGTCGCGTCGGTATATCCGGTCAGGAACACAAACGGGACACCATGACTTTTCAGCTTTTCTGCAACTGTCAGGCTGTTTTTACCATTTCCAAGATTGAAATCTAGAAACGCAGCCATAGGCCTGCACTCGTCAATCCGATTGAGCGCGGACTGAGCATTTGAATGAACTGAAACCTGCTTGAACCCTGCCTCGGCCAAGGTCATTTCAATATCCATCGCGATCAATGCTTCGTCTTCCAGAACAAGTATCTCGGGGTTACTCATTCGTTCCCTCCAGCTCGAAATCTATTTGAAAACAAAGGCCCTCTTCGTTGAATTCTATTTTAACCTCGCCTGAAAGATCACTCCCCAAGACCCTCTCCAGCACGAGGGTGCCAAAACCTTTTTTGTCCGGCGGAGATAAAATCGGCGGGCCGTTAAACTCCTTCCAGACAATGCGCGCTTTGGTTCCAGCTTCGCTTGTATCGCACTGTGTGCCAATAACGATATGACCTCCTTCGACAGACAGTGCTCCATATTTGGCAGCGTTGGTGGTCAACTCATGTAGCGCCATTCCAAGAGCCAGGGCCTCTTTCGAGCTCAACCGAAGGTCGGGGCCTGTAATCCGTATACGTTCAAAGTTTCTCTGTTCATACGGCGCGGCCTCGTTGCGAATGATCTCGGACAATTTGGCCGTTGACCAGTCGGCGTCCGTCAGCAGATCGTGGGTGCGAGAAATTGATCCGAGGCGATCTTCGAGACGCGCCTGATATTCAACTGCGCCAGCCACGCCCTTGAGCAGCAATTTGGAAATCGAACTGATCGTGGCGAGCGTGTTCTTGACGCGGTGTTGCAATTCTCCGAGCAGCAAATTCAGGTGATCGTTTTGCTTTTGAATGCGCTGCATCATGCGCGCCTGGTCCGTCACTTCGCGCACACAGACACCCACAGCAAAGACCTTGCCGTCCTGCCAGACCGGGTAATAATCGCCGATCCAATTGCGTTTGTCCCCGGGCGCGGCGCCGGTTTCACCCTCGATTTCAATCTCCAGCAACGGGTCACCGGACTGGATGACGTGATGGCAGACGTTTTCCAACGTATCCGCGAGGGCCGGCAGCAGATCCTTGAAAGACTTTCCAATATGATCAGCGACGGAGAAACCGTTTATTTCAGCGAGGCATTCGTTTACACGGACCCATTTATAGTCGGTGTCAATCAGCGCCAGTCCGACCGGCGTGGTGTCGTAAAGGTTTTCCAATTCGGCATATTGCCGTGCCATAGCCCGCTCATTCCGCTTGAGGGTTTCTTCGTAGCTCTTGCGATCCGTGATATCGATAAAAGACAGGACATAGCCGTCGAGCCGATTGTCGGTTGTGCGGTAGGGTTTGATCCGCAGCAGAAACACCTGACCGGAGGCGGGTATAGTGACCTCGCGTTCAAACGATTGAAGCGTTTCGTCGACTTTGTGCGCATCGGCTTCCAAGTCGGGGTAATCAATACGTGACGACAAATCGGATATCGGCCGCCCGATATCGCGCTGCCTGATGCCGAACAGTGCCACGGTCGAGGGCGTGAAATTGCGCACACAGAATTCGCGGTCCAAAAACAGCACCGCCAAATCGGTTGCCTCAAACAGGTTCTTCAGGTCCGAGTTCGCTCGGATCAGCAGCCGGTTATTTTCCTGCAGCTCCGCATTTACCGTTTCCAACTCTTCGTTGATCGACTGCAATTCCTCCCGCGAGGTTTCCAATTCCTCGTTGGATGACTGAAGTTCCTCATTCATGCTCATCAGCTCTTCGTTGCTGCTTTTGAGCTCCTGGCCAGAGGATTCATATTCCTGCATCGTTGCCGTCAATTGCTTGCGCAACTTGACGTTTTCGGTCTCCAGGATGTCACGGTCCGCTGTCTCCCTTTCACCGACAGCCTCTCCGATATCGTCGACGTCGAGGGCGCGGACTTCGGTCAACACCAGGATAAAATTCGAGCCGCTGGGGCTGACCTCCACATCGAAAAGGCGGCGCGTATCACCCTGCACAACAACGATGTTCTCGATGCGCATTGGCTCGCCGGTCTTGATCGCTTCGGACAAAGCCGTGCGCACCGGAAGACGCAATTCGTTCGCCAGGTAGGCGTCAACCAAGGTGGAGGGTGCACCCTGCGTCGGCCGCACCAATTCGGTCATCTTCCGGGAAAGGTACAGAACCTCCCCTCTGCTCGATAGGAGCGCAAATGGCGCGGCATGGTTTCGTAAAAATTCCTGCTCGACCGCTGTCTCGCGTGACAGGTCGAGCGCCATGTTCGGCTCCGGTGCAGGTTGCTTGATCTCGACAGGCAGTGCCTTCGGACGGCCCGGTTTTTGAAGCAGCGTCGAAAAGCTGGTCGTGGCCTTGGCATTTCTGCGAAAGATACGATGGGTCTTGTCCACCACATCAAAGAGATTGTCGTCACCGGCAAGCCCCTCGGACGGCCCCAGGAAAAGATGCCCCTCACCGCGCAGCGAAAAATGGAACCGCGGGATCACTTTCTTTTGCAGGTTGGCCGAAAGATAGATCAGCAAATTGCGACACGAAATCAGATCGAGCCGCGAAAACGGCGGGTCCTGCAACAGGTTGTGTGGCGCGAAGACGCAAACTTCGCGCAACTTCGGGTCGGCCCGGTACTCACCGTTCTCGATATGGAAGAAGCGCTCGCGACGCTCCGGGCTGAGTTTCTCAACCGTATCCGCTGAATAGAGACCATAGCGCGCCGACACGAGAGACGGCGTGTCTATGTCCGTGCCAAACGCCTGCAGGACACGCCGGTCACCGCGGGCCTCCATTTCCTCTATGAAAAGCATGGCGAGTGAATAGGCTTCCTCGCCAGTCGAACATCCAGGCACCCAGATGCGGATCGTGCTTTCGGAGTTCGATAAAATAGAGTCGACGACTTTGTCTTTGAGGACCTCGAAGGCTTCGGGATTGCGGAAAAACTGCGTGACCCCGATCAGAAACTCCTGCGCCAGAAGGCGCGCTTCATTGCTGTCCTCCAGGGTCTTGATGAACCGCTCCACATCCAGAATGCGCAGCACCGCCATCCGGCGTTCGATGCGACGGACCAGAGTGCCAGGCTTGTAGTCAGAAAAATCATTGCCAACAACGGCCTGCAATCGCTCGCTGAAACGCGGCAACGCGGCTTCGATTTCTTCCTTCAGACTTTCCTGATTATCGCTACGGCTCAGACGCAGGTGGTGCTGAATAATCTCATCCAGACGCGCGGAGATTTTTTCCACCGGCAAAATAAAGTCGACCAACCCGGTCGCAACCGCACTGTCCGGCATACCCGGGAACCGCGCGCCCTTGCTTTCCTGCACCAGGGCAAACCCGCCCGACCCTTTAACCTCTTTCAGACCGGCCGAACCGTCATTGCCGGTCCCCGACAACACCACGCAATAGGCATTACGGCCACGCGCCGCCGCCAGCGATTTGAAAAACGCGTCGATGGGGCGATGCAACGCGTCTTCGCTGTCGCGCTCTACCAGATACAGGTGATTATCCTTGATGCTCGCGACTGTGCCCGGCGGAACGACGTAAAAATGGTTGGCCTGTATCGCTTCGCCGTCTTCGATCTGGCTGACGGGCATATCGGTTTGCCCCTGAAGAAGCTCATGCAGAATGGATTTCTGGTCCGGCGACAGATGTTGGACAATCACGAAAGCCGCTCCGGTCTGCGGAGAGGTATTTCCGATCATGATTTTCAGGGCTTCCAACCCTCCGGCGGATGCACCGATACCAACAATCGGGATGACTGACATGACCGTGTTCCCCCAAGAACTTTTAATAACTTAATAACAAGAACCAGCTTCAATGAAAGCTATTAGACGGTTCAGCATGCTGTCACGCATCAACATTCGTCGATGTCTCAGGCAAAGACCTTCAATCCATTTCAACACTGCATGCTACCGACATCATCTGATGGTCAGCTGGCAGCTTCACCGCCCTGCGCGGACTGCTTGTCGACCATCCAGAAGACCGCCCGCCGTGGTCGGGACCTTTCAACTTTTTGAGCGCGGGGGAAAGCCGTGCCGCCGATGTGTTGCATGCCAGGACCACACTCCCATTTCCGGGCTGAGGATCGGACGGACACTGGACACGGCCAAATCGTGTTTGCGGACCGCGGTTCACATGATGCAGTCGCCGCGCTTCTTACGTCCATAGGGGGCGCGACAGGCTGCCCTTTGAGGTACGCGCAAGCTCACGCAGCCGCATGGCCTTCGCCTGCTCACTTCCATCACCACCGTCTTTTCCGCGCCGTACTCTTTGGCAACCTCTATCGTCACCCGCGAGAACATGCCCTTGTCAAACCGTCGCATTCAATCGGTATTGATCGCCGTGCAATGGCCATTCCCTCAGCACACCCTGCCATCATAAGGCATTGGAATTGTGAAATATAATTCCACTCAAAAGCCGTCTGTCGTCTAATCTTGGTTTAACGTGAACGTTTGAAAAGCAAGGTAAAAGATGCGCCATCCGCACGAGATCGCTCATCAAAATTCTGATCTTGCGACAGAAAACGGCCCCAACGCCACTGCGAAAATCTTGAGGGGTTTAGCGGGCCAAGGGTTGCCTCGACATGCAAGCTGACCGCGTCCGACCTTAATCCGTTCGGAATACGGTCTATCTTTTCCTGTATACGGCAAGCCGCTGAAACACTGTCCGGATCTCGCCCTGTCCAGCACGTGTTCCAGCAAAAAGGCCGGAACACATACGTGCGCCGGCCTCACAATTTCAAATTGGCAACACGCATTTAGCCAATTCGGTAGTTCGGCGACTCCCGCGTGATCTGCACGTCGTGAACATGGCTTTCCTTCAGTCCCGCCCCGGTGATTTTCACAAAGGTCGCATTTGTGCGCATCTCAGCCACAGTGGCATTGCCCGTATAGCCCATGGCCGCACGCAAGCCGCCGACCAATTGGTGCACGACATTGCCTGCAGGACCTTTGTAAGGCACCTGACCTTCGATGCCCTCCGGCACCAGCTTGTCGCTGGCCGCGTCCTTCTGAAAATACCGATCCGCCGAGCCGCGCGCCATAGCGCCAAGCGACCCCATGCCACGATACGATTTGAAGGAACGCCCCTGGTACAGGATCACCTCACCGGGAGATTCATCGGTGCCTGCGATCATCGACCCAACCATCGCGCAGGACGCGCCAGCCGCGATGGCCTTGGCAAAGTCGCCAGAGAACTTGATGCCGCCATCCGCGATGATCGGGATGTCACCCGCTTCTTTCGAACAGTCCATGACCGCGGTGAGCTGCGGCACGCCAACACCGGCGACCATGCGCGTGGTGCAAATCGAGCCCGGCCCGATCCCAACCTTCACCGCGTCCGCGCCTGCGTCGATCAAGGCGCGCGTAGCAGCGGCGGTGGCCACGTTCCCGGCAATCACCTGAATGCTGCTCGACAAGGTTTTGGCCCGCGTCACCGCTTCCAGCACGCCGGCCGAATGACCATGCGCCGTATCCACCACCAGGATATCGACGCCCGCGTCCACCAGCATGGCAGAGCGTTCAAAGCCCGCATCGCCCACGCCCGTCGCCGCCGCAACACGCAAACGGCCAAGGTCGTCCTTGCATGCCGTCGGGTTCAGAACCGCCTGTTCGGTATCCTTCAGGGTCAGCAGACCGGTCAGCTTGCCCGTGCCATCGGTGACCAGAAGTTTCTCGATCCGGCGCGCCCGCATGAGGGAAATCGCCTCTTCCCGGTCGGCAGGCTCCTGCAGAATAGCAAGGTTTCCCGAGGTCATCATCACCCGAACCGGCGTGTCGTCCTGCTGGGCAAAGCGCATGTCACGGTTGGTGACGATGCCCACAACCTTGCGGTCCTCGTCGACCACCGGAAAGCCGGAAAACCCGTAGCGTTCGGTCAGCGCCTTGGCATCCGCCAACGTCTGATCCGGGCGCAGCGTGACCGGATTGTAGACGATACCGGATTCAAACCGCTTCACCCGGCGCACTTCGCGCGACTGCGTTTCCGCATCAAGGTTCTTGTGGATCACCCCCATGCCACCGGCCTGCGCCATGGAGATCGCCATGCGCGCTTCCGTGACCGTGTCCATCGCAGAGGACAAAAGCGGAATATTGAGGGAAATGCTCTTGGTCACCCAAGTGCGCGTGTCCGCAGTGGACGGCAGCACGCTGGAGGCGGCAGGAACAAGCAGAACGTCATCGAAGGTCAGAGCCTCGCGAATCTCCATGGGGGGTCTCCTTGGGAGGGATCGGTTGGCACGTTCCTTTCTCATGACCGGAGGGAAATGAAAAGCCGTGGAATCGCATATCGGCATCATGCCGGCTGATGCGACAAACGCAGTCAAACCGGTTTGAGCAGCTCATCAACGGTGGCCTGCGCAACCTGTTCCGATTGCGCAACCGGGCGTGTACCCGGGCCGGACACCGGGACAAACTCGCCGCGGGCTTGCTTGCCGGCACGATAGAACGCGAATTCCTGGTCGCTGATCGTGCCATCCCCGTCGGTGTCAAGCTCCTGCACAATCCTGGACGCGTCAAAAACCTCGTCGAACGTGTCGGAGAGCGCCCGCTGCTGTTGTGGCTTTGCGGGCTGCGCCGCGACAGGTGGCAAAGGACCTGAAACGGGTGTCATCGACATATCGGTCTCCTTTCAAGGACGTCATCGGGCCTTTGTACACGTCACGCGTTAATATGATGTGATCCGCGGATAGAATCGGCATCGCATGACAAGGCTTCGCCAACGGGCGATCTCGTTCAGAAAATGCTCGAACCAAAAGGACGTGTATGACCAATCACTACGACACCGGGCGTCTGAACCTGCCCTTCACCGGGATCTGCACCTTTGCGCGCGGGCCCTACCAACCGGATTGGTCGGCTTTGGACACCGATGTTGCGGTGCTCGGCGCGCCGTTCGACGCAGGCACCCAGTGGCGGTCCGGCACCCGCTTCGGCCCGCGCGCCATCCGCGAGGCCTCCACCCTGTTCAGTTTCGGCCACGCCGGGGCCTACGATCACGAAGATGACACCACTTACCTTGACGGCGTGCGGATCACCGATATGGGCGACGCGGACATCATCCACACCGACACCCTGCAAAGCCATGCGAATATCCGCAAAGGTGTCGAAGCCGCGCTGGCCGCTGGCGCCTTGCCCGTCACGCTCGGTGGCGATCATTCGATCAACATCCCCTGCATCGAAGCCTACGAGGATCAGCCGCCCTTCCACCTGCTGCAGATCGACGCGCATCTGGATTTCGTCGATGAACGCCACGGCGTGACTCGCGGTCACGGCAATCCCATGCGCCGCGCCGCAGAGAAGCCCTGGATTACTGGCTTGACCCAGGTTGGCATCCGCAACGTGTCTTCCACCGCACGAGAAGGCTACGAGGACGCCCGACACCGCGGGTCCGACATCCTCTCTGTGCGCCAAACCCGCGCCCTCGGATCCAAGGCGGCCGCCGCGCGTCTCCCGCAAGGTGCCCCTGTCTACATCACGATCGACATCGACGCCTTCTGCCCCTCGATCGCGCCCGGCACAGGCACACCCAGCCACGGCGGCTTCCTTTATTACGAGGTGCTCGAACTGCTGCAACAGGTCGCAAAAACCCATCCAGTCGTCGGCATAGACCTCGTCGAAGTTGCACCGGACTATGATCCGACCGGATCAACTTCGATCCTTGCCGCACAACTCCTGCTCAACCTTCTGGGCTTTGTCTTCCACGCCCGCAACAAAGGCCTGACCCCTCAAACCTCTGGCTAAGCCTTTTCCCCGGAGCCATCCGTCGCCTGAAGACGGACAGGCAGAGGACGGCGCGGCGGGCAAGCACAATTGCCGAGGGGCCCCGGCTTGCCGGGGAGACGGCCATTGTGCTTTCGCGACGTGACGCCCTCTGTCAGGCACGGATGAAGCGATGGATGGCCGCCGCAAGGAAAAGGCGGGCTTTTCCTTGGTGAAGCCCGAGTAACCGAACCCGAAAAACAAAGCGTGCGCAGCACTCATTCGGGCCACGTCCCCTCTCCCACTCTGATCAGGATCAAACGCATCGGCCACACTCTGCCGCAATGCAGCGACGTTGCGCACTCCTCCCTTGCTGTCACGCGCCCTGCACGTTCTTGTGTAAGGCGAGCAGCATCACAGGAGCCCGACCGCATGACCGCCCCCCTCAAAGGCTACACCATCCTTGACCTGACCCACGTGCTGGCGGGCCCGTTTTGCACAATGACCCTCTCGGACCTTGGCGCCGACGTGATCAAGGTTGAGCCTCCCAAAACAGGCGATGACACACGTGCCTTCCCCCCCTTCAAGGACGGAAAATCGGCCTATTTCGCGGCCATAAACCATAGCAAGAAATCCATTGCCCTGAACCTCAAAGAAGACGGCGACAGACAAATCTTCGAGAAGCTGCTGGCGCGGGCCGACGTGGTCGTGGAAAACTATCGCCCCGGCGTGATGGAACGGCTCGGCTACGGCTGGGACGATCTCCACGCTGCGTTTCCCAGGCTGGTCTACGGGGCGGTGTCCGGCTTTGGCCACACAGGGCCCGATGCGAAGCGACCCGCCTACGACATGGTCGTGCAAGCCCGTGGCGGTGTCATGTCGATCACCGGCGAGAAGGACCGCGAACCGGCGCGGGTTGGGGCCTCCATCGGCGATATTGTAGCAGGCATGTATCTGACCCAGGGCATCCTTGCTGCGCTGATGGACCGCGACCGCACCGGCAAGGGCCGAAAGATAGACGTGGCAATGCTGGATTCCATCCTCGCCATCCTGGAACATGCGGTGGCGCTCACCACCACGACCGGAAAGGCACCAGGACCATCGGGCGCACGGCACCCCTCGATCACACCATTCGAAACCTTCCATGCGGCTGACGGACTGTTCGTGATCGCCGCAGGCAACGACAAACTGTTTGAAAAACTCTGCATTTGTCTGAACCTCCCGCTGTCGGACGACGAGCGCTTTGCAACCAACCCGGCGCGCTGCGAAAATGCCCGCCTGCTGAAACGGTTGATCGAGGCCGTGACGCTCGACAACACCTGCGCCTTCTGGATTGCCAAGCTGACCGCGGCCGGCATCCCCACAGGCCCGATCCAGACCATCGATCAGGTTCTCAAGGACCCCCAGATCCTTGCCCGCAACATGGTCGTGGACGTCATGGATAAGAATGGACGACAAGCGTACAAGGCGGCGGGAAATCCCATCAAGATGACCGATGCCCCCGACCCGACCTCGCGCGCGCCAGCACCGGATCTGGATGGCAACCGGGGTGAAATTTTGCGATGGCTCGAACAGGGCTAAGGCGTTCGGTCAGCCTTTGGACTGGCCAAACACCGGCGGGCCAGCCCCTCCGTTCCCCCGGAGTATTTAACCAAGCAGCGAAACATGCAAAGCAAAGGACGGTTTTACGCACCCCCCGGTCGTGAAGCGGCTTTCCCTTGCGTCTCAAACCGCTATGTTCCGCGACGAACGTGCAGGAGCCTCCCATGTCGCAAGACCCACTCGTCATTTTCACCCCCTCCGGCAAGCGCGGGCGCTTTGCGGTTGGCACGCCTGTGCTCACTGCCGCGCGGAAGCTGGGTGTGGACCTGGATTCCGTCTGTGGTGGGCGCGGGATTTGTTCGAAATGTCAGGTACAGCCGTCTTATGGTGACTTTTCGAAACATGGGGTCACTGTTGCCGATGACGCCCTGTCGCAGGTCAACGCCGTTGAAGACCGCTATGACCGTGTGCGGGGACTGAAGCCGGGGCGACGTCTGGGCTGTCAGGCAACGGTACAGCGCGACGTGGTGATCGACGTGCCGGCGGAGAGCCAGGTTCACCGGCAAGTGGTGCGCAAGGCGGCCTCGGCCAAGCCGATCATCATGGATCCGGCAACACGGCTCTATTACATCGAAGTGGCCGAACCGGACATGCATGATCCCACGGGCGATTTGCAGCGCATCAAACACGCGCTGGCCACGCAGTGGGAGATACCAGACGTCACTCTGTCGCCTGCCTTGCTGCCCGTGTTGCAAAAGGTGCTCCGCAAAGGCGGTTTCAAGATCACCGTGGCCTTGCACAAGACAAATGCGACTGCGGCCCCGCAGATCATCGCATTGTGGCCCGGGCTCCATGAAAGCGGCCTGTACGGGCTGGCGATCGACCTGGGGTCGACCACCGTTGCGGCGCATCTGGTGGACCTCGACACCGGGGAAGTGAAGGCATCCGCCGGGATCATGAACCCGCAGATCCGCTTTGGCGAAGACCTCATGTCGCGTGTGTCCTACGCCATGATGAACCCCGGCGGCGAGGTCGAGATGACCCGCGCGGTGCGCGAGGCCATCGACCAATTGGCCCAGGACATCGCGGCTGATGCAGAGGTGGACACCAGCCTCATCCTCGAGACGGTGTTTGTCTGCAACCCCGTCATGCACCACCTGTTGCTGGGCATTGATCCCGTGGAATTGGGTCAGGCGCCCTTTGCCCTGGCGACTTCGGATGCGCTGTCCCTGACCGCACGTGATCTGGCGCTGACCGCCCTGCCCGCGGCCAGCCAGATCTATATCCTGCCCTGCATCGCGGGCCACGTCGGGGCCGATGCGGCTGCCGTAGCCCTGTCCGAGCAGCCCGGGCAACAGGAGGAGCTGACGCTCGTGGTCGACGTGGGCACCAACGCCGAGATCCTGCTTGGCGACACCACACGCGTGCTCGCCTGCTCCTCGCCCACCGGGCCCGCTTTCGAGGGGGCGCAGATCAGCTCTGGCCAGCGGGCCGCACCCGGTGCGATCGAGGCCATTCGCATCGATCCCGCCACCCGCGAACCACGCTTTCGTGTCATCGGCTGCGACCTTTGGTCGGATCAGGAGGGCTTTGCCGAGGCCACCACGGCAACCGGGATCACCGGGATCTGCGGCTCCGGCATCATCGAGGCCGTGGCAGAAATGCGCATTGCCGGGTTGCTCGATCCATCCGGCCTGATCGGCTCGGCGGAGAAGACCGGGTCCGACCGATGCCTCGCCACGGGCCGCACCCACGAATACCTGATCTTCGACGGCACCGCCGAGGGCGGCCCGAAGATCACCGTCACCCAAGGGGACATCCGCGCCATTCAGCTGGCCAAATCGGCGCTCTATGCTGGCGCGCGTCTGCTGATGGACACCCGTGGCACCGATACGGTGGACAAGGTCGTGCTGGCAGGCGCCTTTGGCGCGCATATTTCGCCGCTGCACGCCATGGTGCTGGGCATGATCCCGGATGTGCCGCTTGAAAAAGTGACCAGCGCGGGCAATGCCGCCGGTCACGGCGCCCGCATTGCCCTGTGTTCGCTGGCCGCGCGCCGCGAAGTGGAAACCATGGTGAAGCAGATCACCAAGGTTGAAACGGCGATTGAGCCGAAATTCCAGGAGCATTTTGTCAACGCCAATGCGATTCCGCATGCGACGGACCCGTTTCCGAACCTGCTGACCCATGTGACGCTGCCGGATGTCAGCTTCAACAGCAACGGCGAGGACTCGGGCGGGCGTCGCAGACGGCGGCGTTAACTGTTTTCGAAGCGGGCGGCGCCGCGTAGCTGACGCACCTTGCGCTGCTCGCATCGCGGGCGTGCCGCTGCTCGGGACCACATCCATGTTTCTGGCCAACTGGTTTCCCATATCTCGCCGTTTTGTGCGCGCGCGACTGACCCATTCGGGTCTCGCCCGCGCTCACACCCGCATTGATGCCACGGTTCACGAACTGGCGGATCACCTGATGAACCACCATGCGAATGATATGATCGACGTTCCTATGTCCCCGCTGCCCGCCTTTCACGTGACGGCCTGAAACGCTGCCGTACCAGATCTCAGAATGCGGGTGCGCGCCGAAGCGCCTGCCAACGCTCCCTGCTTTGCCGCGATTTGTCGTCAAAACACGCCTAATGTTTGGCGATCGCGGTGATTGCCCTCAATCTTCGAACAGTTCGGATTGGCCTTCCCCGGCCTCCAGAGCATCTGCGTCGTCTTCGTCCTGTCCCGTTGCGGCCAACGGCGAGGGTCGATTGTCCAGCAACCCAGCCGCGCGCAAATCGGCAAGGCCGGGCAGATCGCGCGCCGATTCCAATCCAAAGTGGTCGAGGAAAGCCTGCGTGACCACAAAGGTCACCGGCCGCCCGGGGGTCATGCGGCGGCGACCAAAACGGATCCAGTCCATCTCCAGCAGTTGATCGACCGTGCCACGAGATACGGCGACACCACGGATTTCCTCGATCTCGGCGCGGGTGACCGGCTGGTGATAGGCGATGATCGCCAGTGTTTCGACCGCCGCACGGGACAGCTTGCGTGTCTCCGTCACTTCGCGCTGCATCAGATAGCCCAGATCGGCTGCGGTGCGGAACGCCCAGGCGTCGCCCACACGCACCACCTGCACCCCGCGTCCCTCGTACCGCTTGCGCAAGGAGACCAGCGCTTCTGCCGGATCGGACCCGTGGGGCATCCGGTCGCCCAACTCCTTGACGGTCACAGGGTCCACCGTCGCAAAGAGGATCGCTTCGACCATGCGCTCCTGCTCCGCCATGACCGGCGGCTCGAACAGGCTGTCGCGTGGGGCATTGTCCGTATCACTCATCGCGTGTCTCCGTCCGGCGCAACTGGATCGGGGCAAACAGATCCTCTTGCCGGATTTCCAGATGCCCTTCCTTTACCAATTGCAGGGAGGCCGCAAAAGTCGCTGCGGTGGCAGACCGCCACATGCCTTCTTCCTCGCCCCAACCAACCGGAAGGTATGAGGAAATATCCGTCCACGTTCCGGCAAACCCGATCATGCCCCGCATCCGCTCCAGCGCTTGTTCCATGGTAAATACCTTGTCGCGATCCATGACAAAGGGCCGAAACTCATCGCGCGTGCGCAGCCGGGCATAGCCTTGCATCAGGTCCAGAAGCGTCGCGGTGTAGACTACCTTGCGGGTGCGCTCCATCTCCTCCGGCAGGCCTCTGGCAAAGAAGTCGCGCCCCATCTGGTCGCGCGCCATCAGCTTGGCGGCTGCCTCGCGCATGGCTTGCAACCGCTCCAGTTGGTAGGCCAGATGCGCGGCAAGCTCTTCGCCGGAGGGGCCGTCTTCTTCCGGATCGGGGGGCAACAGCAGGCGTGATTTCAAAAATGCCAGCCACGCGGCCATCACCAGATAATCCGCCGCCAGTTCGATGCGCAGCGTCTTTGCCTTGTCCACGAACGCCAGATACTGCTGCGCCAACGCCAACACGCTGATCTGCCGCAGGTCAACCTTTTGCGTCCGTGCCATGTTCAGCAGCAGATCCAGCGGACCCTCAAAGCCGTCCACATCCACGACCAAAGCCTCCGCCGCCATCCGATCGGCGACAGAGATAGGCTCTTGCGGCTCTGGCTCTTGATCCTCGGCCATATGGCCCTTTCGCGGGTTGCGAGCGGTCAGGGATCGCTCAGGCGATCAAGCCGTCTAATTCCGCATTGAGCGCGTCAATGTCAACATCGTCGGGCGCGCGCCGGGCCGCCAGCGCGGCCTCTGCGCGGGTCTGCGCCGCATCCGACATCTCTCCACAGCGCTCCCACAGGCCGCGCATCTCGCCCATGTCGCCATGGCAGTGCAAGACCACATCACATCCCGCCGCCAGTGCCGCGGCACCGCGTTCCTGGATAGTGCCGCAGAGCGCTTCCATGTTGATGTCGTCTGTCATCAGAAGCCCGTCAAAGCCGATCTGCTGGCGGATCAGTTCCACCATGACCGGCGAAATCGTCGCCGGACGCGGGTCGATCTGTTCGAACACCAGATGCGCCGACATGGCGAGCGGCACATCCTTCAACGCCCCAAAGGCTGCGAAATCCACCGCGTCCAGATCAGAGCGCGCAGCCCCCACACGCGGCAATTCCTTGTGGCTGTCCAGCGTGCCAAGCCCGTGCCCCGGCATATGTTTCATCACCGGCAGCACGCCCCCGGCCAGCAGTCCATCCACCACCGCGCGCCCGTGCCGAACCACGGTGTCCACGTCCGTGCCGTAACAGCGGTTGCGCAAAATGGCGTGTGTCTCATGGCGGGCCACGTCGAGTGTCGGGATGCAATTGCCATCAATGCCAAGCGCCCGCAGCTCATGCGCGATGATCCGGGCCCGCAGGTAAAACGCCCGCGCGCCGAGCGAGACATCCTCCAGCGGCGGACGAAACTCTCGCGCCAGCGGCGGACGCAGACGCTGCACCCGCCCGCCTTCCTGATCGATGAAAATCGGCGCGTCATGGCCCGCCGCATGCCGCATCTCGTCACACAGCGCGCCGATCTGGTCCGCGTCGCTCAGGTTTCGACCAAACAGGATGAACCCAAACGGCCGCGCCTCGGCAAAAAAGCGTTTTTCGTCTTCGTTCAGCCGCTCCCCGACGCAGCCAAAGATGGCCGCGCCAAAGCGGCTCATCGTGTGACCACCGGGATGCAATCAACCTTTTCCGCCACGAAGGCCGCGCAGAACCGGCGCGCATCGGCCAGGTCGACAAACCCTTCGGCACGAAGACGGAAGAAGGTGCGTCCGCCGGATTGCGCCTTCTGGATCACGCGGCCCTTCCCGTCGAGGAATTGACCAAAGCGCGCCTCCAGCCGGGTCCATTCGCCGCGCGCGGTCTCGGCGCTGTCAAAGGCACCGATCTGCACGAGGCGGGTGCCCGTGGGCAGAGAGGCCGGATCAATCTCGCGCGTGGCGCTGGCCGCTGCCGCGACCGTGGCCGCATCCACCGGCCCCATGGAGGCAACCTGCATCCCCGAAGGACGCACACGCGGCCGCAACGAGCGTCGGATTCCCGGGCCCGCAAACGGTGTGCTGTCGACGATTTCGTCGTCCTCGGCCTCTGCCCCGGCAGAGCTGACATCCTGCGCATCCGCAAAGGGCGAGTCGGCACTCGGTTCATACTCTTTCAACGGCGACAGAGGCTCGTTTTCAGCCGCAATCTGTGCCGCAAGCGTCATGATCGCATCGTCCTCCGGCGATGCCGCCGTGGTGGAGGTCGAGATCTCGACTTGCTCAGATGGCTCTTCGATCGGCTCCATCGAACCGGCGGCCACATCCTCGGCGGCCAATCCGGCAGGAACAGGCGCCAGCAACAACTGGTCCGCCGGTCCTTCGGTTGCGCCCAGGCCCGCCACCACGTTCACCGCCAGACCTTGATGGTCCGCCAGCGTGCCGCCAGGATCCTTGGGCGCCACACGCATGGGGCCGGCAACCGCCTGCACCACGGGCACGCCGCTGACATCCCGCGCCAAGACACCGTAGCCCCAGACGCCAACGCCCACGACCAAAGCCAGCGACGCCGCAGCGCCCGCCACATTCGTCAACGATACAGGTCTTCCGACACTGTGAGATACGGGGGCACGATACCCCCTATCATAGGTGTAATCCGCCATCTCTGCCTCGTCTTCCCCCGTCGGATACATGCCCGAAAGGTGGTTCTGCTCGTGTAGACGCCCCGGGGCGCGCTTTATTTCAGCGCATTTCCTCGACCGGAGTCACGCCCAAGATACCAAGGCCGGCGGAAATCACAACCGCCGTGGCGCGTGCCAGTGCGATTTTTGACTGTGTTGCCTGAGGTGTGTCCTGAATGAACCGCAAGGACGGCGTGTCGTTGCCCGCGTTCCACAGCCCATGCAGGTCTGCGGCGAGTTCCGAGAGGTAAGTCGCGATGCGATGCGGCTCATGGGTGCGCGCCGCGATTTCCACCAGACGCGGCCATTCCGCCAGCTTTCCCACCAGGGCCAGCTCGGAGGCGTGGGTCAGACCTGACAGATCCTGCTGCGCCAATGTGGCGTCCGACACGTCGATGCCCTCGGCGCGTGCCTTGCGCAGCACGGAACAAATCCGCGCATGGGCATATTGCACGTAGAACACCGGGTTTTCCTTGGACTGTTCCACCACCTTGTCAAAGTCGAAGTCCAGCGGCGCATCGGATTTCCGCGTCAGCATGTGAAAGCGCGCGACATCGGGTCCGACCATGTCCACCAGATCCCGCAGGGTGATAAACGTCCCGGCCCGCTTCGACATCTTGAAGGGTTCGCCGTTCTTGAACAGCTTCACCAGCTGGATCAGCTTGATATCCAGCGGCACGCGGTCATCGGACAGCGCCTTGACCACGGCCTTCAGCCGCTTGACGTAGCCGCCGTGATCCGCCCCGAAGACGTCGATCAGCAGGTCATAGCCGCGCTGCACCTTGTCATAGTGGTAGGCGATATCGGGCGCGAAATAGGCCCATGACCCATCGGATTTGGCCACGGGGCGATCCTCGTCATCGCCAAAGTCGGTGGATTTGAACAGCCACTGCTCGCGCTCTTCCCAATCCTCATCGGCCTTGCCCTTCGGCTTGGGCAACGTGCCTCTGTACACCAGTCCGTCTTGCTTGAGCCGGTCAATGATCTCTTCGATCCGGCCGGTGCCATACAGCGACTTCTCGGAAAAGAAGCGGTCCATCTTCACGCCAAGCGCGCCAAGATCGTCACGGATCAGGTCCATCATCGCGTCGGTGGCAAAGACGCGCACATCCGCCAGCCAGACGTCTTCGGGCTGGTCAAGGTAATCCTCCCCGACCTTATTCTTAAGCGCAGCGCCCACGTCTTTCAGGTAGTCGCCGGGATAGGTGCCATCGGGGAATTCCACATCCTGCCCGTGTGCCTCCAGGTAGCGCAAGTAGACCGACCGTGCGAGGACATCGACCTGCGCGCCGCCATCGTTGATGTAATACTCACGCGTCACGTCATAGCCCGCATAGGCCAGCAGCGATGCCATGGCATCGCCAACAATCGCGCCACGCGCGTGCCCCACGTGCATCGGCCCTGTGGGGTTGGCGGAAACATATTCGACGTTGACCTTCTCGCCCTGCCCCATGTCAGAGCGGCCAAAGGCGGTTCCGGCGGTCAGCACCATGCCCGGCACGCCCTGCCAGACGGCCTGCTCCAACCGCAGGTTAAGGAACCCCGGCCCGGCCACCTCTGCCGTTGCAATGCGGTCGTCGGCCACCAGCTTGGCGGCCAACGCCTCGGCAATATCGCGCGGCTTCAGCTTGGCCGGTTTGGCCAATACCATGGCAGCATTGGTCGCCATATCCCCATGCAAGGGATCTCGCGGCGGCTCCGTTGTGACGGCGGCGGTGTTCAAGCCCTCGGGCAAGACACCATCGCGGGTCAGATCAGCAATCGCGTCGAGGACAACGGCACGGATATCGGCAAAGAGGTTCATCGGTCAGCTCCAAAGATTGCGCCTCCTGTACCATGCCCGCCGCCGGATTCAACCGGTCGCAGGCCCGCCCTTGCTGCTGACCGGCGCGGCGTTGCCCTGCCCGGCCACCCTGGCGGCTTTCGCCTCCTTGGCCTCGTCGCCATTCTTGCGTTCGGCGCGGGCCGGTCCGATGGACAGGATCTTCATCCCTTCACGGTCAGACGGATCTTCCCCGGGATCGAGAAAGTGCAAACGCCCGCCCGGTCCCAGCTCGGCAAGTGCAATGGCATCCGGCAGCTGCTTGCGCCACTGCTCCAGCCGCCATTCCTCAGACAGGGTCGACACACGGAACTCATGCTCGCCCGCGATCTGCGCGTTGGCCTCCATGAAGGTCAGCTCCTGCGCCAGGGCCCGACCGCCCAGCGTCGCCGGCAAGGCGTGGCGCGAGCTCGCCTGCTTGACCCGCTTCAACTGAAACACGTTCTCGCGGCCGAACTCCGGCGCAAGGTCGGTGGCCACCAGCGTGTTGTAGGGGTCGTTTTCCGAGGCGCAGATCAGCTTTTCATAGGCCATCAGCTCGACCCGCTCCTCCGCCGCCTCAGACAGGATATCGCCAAAGAAAGTCGGCACGCCTGCATCGCGCGCGTTGCGCAGACGGGCGTGGTTGGTATCGGCGATCATCACCGGCAGTTCCATCTTCTCCAACGCCTTGGCCAGCTCCACCGACCAGCGCGACCCGCCAAGGATCAGCACCCCGGGCTTTTCGCCCGCGCTCAGACCCAAGGCACGGGCGAAGGGAGACAGCGTAAACCCGTGCAGGACCACCGTCGCCGCCACAAGAACAAAGGCCAGCGGCGCAATGCGCTCCGCATCCGTGATGCCAAGCCCCGCAAGACGGTCCCCGAACAATCCCGCAACAGCCACCAGAACCACGCCACGCGGCCCGGTAAAGGCCACGAGAAACCGTTCCTTCCACGGCACATTGGTCAGCGCGAGCGCGATCAACACCGGCAAGGGCCGCGCAATCAGGATCACCGCCGCCACAAAGACCAGCGCGCGCCAGTCCAGGATCATCAGCCGCTCGAACGACATGCCAGCCGCCAGCAGGATGAAGACGCCCGACACCAACAGCACTGTTGCGTGCTCCTTGAAGCGGTAGAGCTCGGTAAAGGACGGCAGCCCGGCGTTTGCGATCCAGATCCCCATCAGCGTCACGGCCAGCAGGCCGCTTTCATGCAGGACCGAATCTGACAGCGCGAAAACGCCAAGCAAAACAACGAACAAGACCGGGACCTTCATGTACTCCGGCACCCAGCCGCGCTTGAACGCCGTGGCCATCCCCCAACCTGCGGCAAGGCCCAGAACCGTCGCAATACCGATCCCGATCGCCAGCTGCTGGACCGCATGGCCCGCGCCGGTGGCGGTCTGCAGGACGACGACCACCTCGAACGCAAGGACGGCGGCCAGCGCGCCGACCGGATCGTTGACGATCGCTTCCCACTGCAACAGCGCGGCGGGGCGGCGCGACAGCTTGGCTTGACGCAGCAGCGGCGCAATCACCGTCGGCCCGGTGACGATCATGATACCGCCAAACACCGCGGAGGATTCCCAGCTCAATCCGGCCACGAAATGCAGTGCACAGGCCGAGGCCAGCCAGCCCAGGGGTCCGCCGATGAACACCAGCCGCCGCACGCCTTTGGCCGCGTCGCTGAGCGAGTGGAAATCCAGCGTCAAACCGCCCTCAAAAAGGATAATGGCCACCGCGATGGCGATCATGGGTTGCAGCATGTCACCGAATTGCGCCGCCGGGTCCAACACGCCAAGAACCGGCCCGACGATCAGCCCCGCCGCCAGCATCAGCACGATGGCCGGCAGCCTTAGCCGCCACGCGATCCACTGCCCGCCGACGCCAAGCGCCCCAACCAGTGCAAAGGCAAGGACCGGGTCCAAAACGCCCGCCGCCGTTTCCGCTGTTGCCATGTCACTCTCCAAAAGTCATCTGACTGCACTTAGGTCTGTTCCGGTGTCCAGTCGACAGCGGAAACGCTTTTAGTGCCACAGCAAACAAGATTACGCGCGGCGCACATCAGATTTACGGCGAGGTCACCGCCGCGAAAGCGGCGTTTCCCCCAATCCGTCAAGAATATCGCGCCCGGTCAGTTCGGCATGGTGTTGCAAGGCAAACCGGTCCGTCATGCCCGCGACATAATCCGCCACCAGCCGTGCAAGCGCCGCCTGCCCCTGCGCCCGCGCCACATCGCCTTGCCAACGCTGCGGCAACAGCGACGGGTCCGCCATGTAGATCGGGAACAGCTCGTTAAGCGCCTGGTTCACCCGCTCCCGCACCGCCATCACGTTGGGCGCACGATACATCCGCGTGAACAGAAAATGCCGGATCTCTTTCAGCTCGGCAAAGCGCCTGTCGGAAAAGGCGATCACCGGTCGCCCGAGGTCGCGGATCTCCTGCGACGATTGTGCGCCGCTCTCCGTCAACAATTGCCGCGACGTGTCGATCAAATCCACGACCATGATCCCGAACACCCGCCGCAGCGCCTCATGCCGGCGCCGATACGGGTCGGTGTCGGGATAGAGCCGGTCCACCTCGGCATAAGATTCCGCCACCATCGGCAGGTCGCGGATCTCCCCCTCGGTGAAAAGCCCTGCGCGAAGACCGTCGTGTAAGTCATGGTTATTGTACGCAATATCGTCAGACAGCGCCGCCACCTGCGCCTCTGCACTCGCATGGGTGTGCAGCTCTAGGTCGTGCTTGCGGTTATATTCCGACAGCGCGTAGGGAATGTCGCCCACCACCGGTCCATTATGCTTTGCGATCCCTTCGAGCGTGTCCCATGTCAGGTTCAGACCGTCGAATTCCGCATAGTGGCGTTCCAGCGAGGTCACGATCCGCACCGTCTGCGCATTGTGATCGAAGCCACCGTAGGGCGTCATCAGCGCATCCAGCGCGTCCTCGCCGGTGTGGCCAAAAGGCGTGTGGCCAAGGTCATGCGCCAGGGCCACGGCCTCCGCCAGATCCACATCCAACCCCAGAGTGTTGGAGATCGTCCGCGCCACCTGTGCCACCTCGATGGAATGGGTCAGCCGCGTGCGGTAGAAATCACCCTCGTGTTCGACAAAGACCTGCGTCTTGTGCTTCAACCGCCGAAAGGCGCTGGAATGGATAATGCGGTCCCGATCCCGTTGAAAACACGACCGATGCGCGCTTTCGTCTTCGGGAAACAGCCGCCCACGCGACTGCGAGGGGTCACATGCGAATGTCTCGCTCATGCGGTGTGCCTTCGGCTGATGTCTTTCGCCGCACCTCATAGCTGTCGCGGGTTAAGGAAACAACCGCAGCGGTTGGAACTGCACGATCCCTTGTCCCGCGCGCCGGGATTCCCTACATAAAGGGTCAGTTGAAAAGGATCACACCCATGAACCTGCCCCCCTCCGTGACACCACGCGCCTTTGAACGCCTCTCCGAAATTGGCGCGGCCGATCAGGGTATGGCCCTGCGCGTCGCAGTCGAAGGCGGCGGCTGCTCCGGCTTTCAATACGACATCAAGCTCGACGCACCGGGCGCCGACGATCTGGTGATCGCCGAAGGCACCGAAAAGGTCGTTGTCGATCCGATCTCCCTGCCCTTCCTCGCCGGTGCCGTGATCGACTTCGCCGACGAGCTGATCGGCGCGCGCTTCACCATCGAGAACCCGAACGCCACCAGCTCCTGCGGCTGCGGCACGTCTTTCTCCATCTGACCGAAGCGAAGGCATCGCGGCGGCTTGACCTTCGTGGCCAAACGCGGTCTCCCTGCGCCGACCTGACAGCGAACCGAGGCCGCCCATGAAAATCGCCACATTCAACATCAACGGCATCAAGGCCCGGCTCGAAACCTTTACCTCGTGGCTCGAATCCGCGCAGCCCGACGTGGTCCTCTGCCAGGAGATCAAGTCCGTTGACGAGGCCTTTCCCCGCCAACCGATCGAAGACCTCGGCTACAACGTGGAAACCCACGGCCAGAAGGGCTTCAACGGCGTGGCCATCGTCTCCAAGCTGCCGTTGGAGGACATTTCCCGCGGCCTGCCCGGTGATGACAGCGACGAACAGGCCCGCTGGATCGAGGCCACCGTGGTTGGAGATCACACCGCCGTGCGCCTGTGCGGCTTGTACCTGCCCAACGGCAACCCGGTCGATTTCGACGCCGACGGTCAGCCGATCCGCGACGGCAAATACGGCTACAAACTCGACTGGATGGACCGTCTGCACGCCCGTGCCAAGGTCCTGATGGACGAAGAAATGCCCGCTCTCATGGGCGGTGATTACAACATCATTCCGCAGTCAGAGGACGCCGCAAATCCCAAAGCATGGGAGAAAGACGCGCTGTTCCTGCCCACCTCGCGGCAAGCCTTTCGCGCCATCCTGAACGAAGGCTTCACCGAAGCCTTCCGCGCCCGCACGCAAGCGCCCGGCCACTATTCCTTCTGGGATTATCAAGCCAACAGCTGGGAGCGCAACAATGGCATCCGCATCGACCATTTCCTGCTGACGCCGCAATGTGCCGACCTGATGACCGACTGCTGGATCGAAAAAGACGTGCGCGCCATGACCAAGCCCTCCGACCACGTGCCGGTCTGGATCGAACTGGACGCCTGACACGCCGCCGCTGCCCGTAAGCGGGACGATTCTCCCGTGGTGCGCGCGGCTGTGCCCGCTTCGCACCTTGAACCCCCGCGCCGAAACCCCTAATTTCTGACCAAAGACCTCAGTAAACAGGGACCTCGCCATATGCCGATCCACGCTCAGGACCTCGAAGCCCTGCTCCGCCAGTCCTTTCCCGACGCCAAGATCGCGGTCGAAGGCGATGACGGAGTTCACATGTCCGCCATGGTGATCGACGAAAGCTTTCGTGGCAAAAACCGTGTGCAGCAACAGCGTGCCGTCTACGCCGCGCTGAAGGGCAAGATGGACGGCAACTCTGCCGAACTCCACGCGCTCGCGCTCACCACCAAAGCGCCGGACTGAGACCACTCATGGGCTTCCTCTCGGACACATGGCCATTTTTCGGGGCAATGGCCCTTGTCGGTGTTATCATATGGGGCGCCCTGCAACCCTACATCCGCCAAGACCGCAAACGGCGGCAGGCTCAGGAGAACCAAGATGACTGACACGAAAACCCGTATCGAAGACACCGTAAAGACCAACGACGTTGTGCTTTTCATGAAGGGCAACAAGCAGATGCCGCAGTGTGGTTTCTCGCAGCGCGTCGCCGGTGTGCTGAACTACATGGGCGTGGATTTCCACGACGTGAACGTGCTCGCGGACGAGGACATCCGCCAGGGAATCAAGACCTATTCCGATTGGCCCACCATCCCGCAGCTTTATGTCAAAGGTGAATTCGTCGGCGGCTGTGACATCATCACGGAGATGACCCTGTCCGGCGAACTCGACACGCTCTTTACCGATAACGGCATCTCCTTCAACCAGGACGCCGCCGACAAGATCCGCGAAGCCAACGGCTAAGCCGGCCTGCGCTGATTTTCCAAAAACGACACGGGGCGGGAGAATTCCCGCCCTTTTCAATTTCGTGGGCCGTCTGGGCGCACAACCTGATTTTCACAGTAAGCGGCCGAATTTTTGCGAAGGCTGGTAAGCGGTTACGCCGGCCTTCACCGCGCAGTTCACGTTTCACTCACATCGTTTTCACGCAGAAGCAGTGCTATTTACGATCTCCCGAATGCAATTTTCGCCTGATCCGTGTAGCGATAGACTCACGTTTCATTCATTCCATTTCAGGATATCGATATGCTTTCATTTGCATTGCGCGGCCTTGGCCGCACCCTCATTCTATTGTCATTTGTGACGGCCATCGCCTCGCCCACATTTGCACAGGACACGCCGGACCCAAAGGATCCGGAAGCCACAAGCCCCTGCGACACCGTCCGCGCCGAATTGACCAAGGTCACCGCCGCAATCGTCGAAAACGAGGCGCAACGATCTACTGTTTGCGGAGAGATGCGTCTGTGCAAGCAGGACGCCAGACTGTCCAAGCGCACGTGCAAGATGGATGCACGCACCGCCAAATTCGCCTGTATCCAGGATTGCAGGACATTGTCCGGACGGGACAAACGCGTGTGCAAGCGCCAGTGCCGCAACGAGAAACGCATGGCCCGCTTCGATTGCCGCAGGATCAAATCCGAAGCAGTGCTGGAGTGCCGCGAAGAAAACACCGAATGCCGCACGCTACGCCGGGAGATGGTGACACTCAGCTTTCAGGCCGCCGCGTTGAGCGAAGACCTTTACGCCTGCATCAATGAACTCCAGGAGCCGGCGAACGAAGCTGACAAAGAAGATATGGAAGACGCACGCTCATTAGACCGATAACAAGCGCGACGACCAAACACGCGAGACCGTCTTTTTTGGCGGTCTCGTTATCATTTGTACGGGCGAAGCCGTCTCAGGCGCGCAGTTTTTCGTCCACGATCTCGGCCAGTGACTCCGTGCGGGCGGCGATATCGGCCAGCGCATCGCTTACGTTGGACGGGATCACCGGGACTTCGACGCGCTCCGGCTCTGGCTTTGGCGCGGATTTCAGCGCCTCGACCTCGGCGCGCAACGCCTGCATCTGCCCCTCGGCCTCGCGCAGCTTTTCTTCCAGACCTGCGGTCTTATCCGCCAGCATCAGTCCCGCCATCAGCAACATGCGACCTTCGGGAATACGGCCGATCTGTTCGACCAAGACCTGCGCCTCGGCATCGAGAAGGGCTGCCGCCGACTGCAAAAAGGCTTGCTCCCCTTCCTGACAGGCGACCTGAAAGACGCGCTCACCGATATGGATGTCCACTTCGATCTGGCTCATGCGTTCACCTCATTGTCACGATTGGCCCCGGCTTCGGCCAGCAGCGGCTCCAGCGTCTGCAGCAGGGCCTCCGCCTCGGCTGCATCCACCGCGCGGCTCGCACGCATGGCCTCCAGCTCCGCGGCCAGGGCTTTGTTGATCAGCTGCGTGTCGCCGACGCCCATGGCGTTGGCCTCGCGCAGGGCTGTGTTGCTTTCGGCAAGCGTGGCATTGGCCGCCCGCAGACGCTGCACCTCGGTGTCCAGCGCCTCGATGACATTTGCATCCGCGGCAACCGGGGCTTCCGCCGGCGCACCTGAGACCATCTTGTCCTTCAGGTGGCGCATCCGTTCCGTCAGTTGCGCATTGGCGAGTTTCTCATCTTCCAATGCCTCGCGCACCAACCTCAATTCATCCTCGATCCGCGCCCACTCTTCGGAGGGGATCTCTGCCGGGGCGGCCTCGGGCGCCTGTGCGGCGCTGGCGGCAATGGCGGCTTGGGCCTCGGCACGCACGGCGGCAAGCGCCGCCTCATGGGCCTCGCCCGCCTGCTCAAGGGCCGTTTCCACGGCCGCGGCAATCGCCTCTTCCTGCGCGGCGGTGGCCTCGTCGCGCGCGTTGGCCAATGCGGCCTCCTGCGCCTCCGCCGCCTCCTGGCGCGCCGCCTCCACGGCAGTCTCCAATGAAGCCACGGCGTTTTCCTGTGCATCGACCAAGGCGGCCTCTGCCGCGGTCAGCTTCTGTTGCAGCGCCTCGATCTCTGCCGTGTCCGCGCCGGGTTGATAGCTTTCCAGCCCCTGCCCGATGCGGTCGAGCGCGCGCATGATCCGCGCCTGCATGTCGTCGATCTGGGTCATGTGCCCTCTCGCCCCTCGTAATGCCTTGACCCTTGCCATCCTGATTCCGGTGCGAATCAGCCCTGGGTCATTTTGCAATAACTTTATCAAGGGACCTTAGCAAATGCGCCCCCTTTTGATCACAACACCTTAGACGGCGGCTTTCATCCGGTTTTGCGCCACATGTGAGCGCAAACCTTGCCTTTCGGCCATTCGCTGTTAAGGAAACTGCAAACATTGCAAACCAAGGAACATCACGGTGGATATCCAAGAGCTTCGCACCCGCAATCCGGAACACTGGATGCGCTCGACCGCGATCCGGGCCCTGGCGCTCGACGCCGTCGCAAACGCCAACTCAGGCCACACCGGCATGCCCATCGGCATGGCCGACGTTGCGACCGTCCTGTTTTCAAAGCACCTCAAGTTCGACGCAAAGACCCCCGGCTGGCACGACCGCGACCGGTTCATCCTGTCCGCGGGCCACGGCTCCATGCTGATCTACTCGCTGCTGTACCTCTGCGGCGACGAAGAAGTCACACTCGACCAGATCAAGAACTTCCGCCAGTCCGGTGCAAAGACCGCCGGCCACCCGGAAAACTTCCTGCTCAAGGCCGTGGAAACCACCACAGGCCCGCTGGGTCAGGGCATCTCCAACTCCGTCGGCTTTGCCATGGCAGAGGAAATGCTGCGCGGCCGGTTCGGCAAGAAGCTTGTCGACCACCACACCTATGTCATCGCCGGTGACGGGTGCCTGATGGAGGGCGTCAGCCAGGAAGCCATTGCCATCGCGGGCCGCCACGAGCTGTCCAAGCTGATCGTCTTCTGGGACAACAACGACATCACCATCGACGGCAAGGTGTCCCTGTCCGACAAGACCGATCAGGTGATGCGCTTCAAAGCGGCTCAATGGCACGTTCAGGAAATCGACGGTCACGATCCCGACGCCATCGACGCCGCCATCGAGGCCGCCAAGAAGTCCAACAAGCCGTCCATGATCGCCTGCAAGACGCACATCGCGTTGGGCCACGCGGCTCAGGACACATCCAAAGGTCACGGCGCGCTCACCAATGAAGAGCAGAACGTCGCCGCCAAGGACGCCTGGGGCTGGACCACAGGCCCGTTCGAGGTGCCCGCAGATGTAAAATCCTGGTGGGAAGAAGTCGGCACCCGTGGCGCGGCGGACCGCACCGAATGGGAAGGCCGTCTGGCCGAGGCCAGCGAATCCCGCCAAAAGGAATTCGAACGCTGCATGACCGGCGAGACGCCCAAGAAGCTGTCGGCCACGATCAAAGCGCTGAAAAAGCAGCTGTCCGAAACCCAGCCAAAGGTTGCGACCCGCAAGGCGTCGGAAACCGCCCTCGAAGTCATCAACCCGATCATGCCGGAAACCATCGGTGGCTCTGCGGACCTGACCGGCTCCAACAATACGCTGACCGGCGACATGGGCGTCTTTGACACCGATAACCGCAAGGGCCGCTACGTCTACTGGGGCATCCGCGAGCACGGCATGGCCGCCGCCATGAACGGCATCGGTCTGCACGGCGGTCTGCGCCCCTACGGCGGCACCTTCATGGCCTTCACCGACTACGCGCGCCCTGCCATGCGCCTGGCCGCACTTATGAAGACCCCGACCATCTTCGTGATGACCCATGATTCCATCGGTCTGGGCGAAGACGGCCCGACACACCAGCCGGTCGAACACCTCGCGATCTCGCGCGCCACGCCGAACACCCTTGTCTTCCGCCCTGCGGACGCCGTGGAAACCGCCGAGGCCTGGGAAGTTGCGCTGAACCAGACGGCGACGCCTTCGGTTCTGTCGCTGACCCGCCAGAACCTGCCCACCGTCCGCACCGAGCACAAGACCGCCAACCTCACCGAGAAAGGCGCCTACGTGCTGGCCGAGGCAGAGGGCAAGCGTCAGGTGATCCTGATGGCGACCGGCTCCGAGGTGGAAATCGCTCTGGCCGCGCGCGACGCCCTGCAGGCCGAAGGCATCGGCACCCGCGTTGTCTCCATGCCCTGCATCGAGCTGTTCGAGCAACAGGACGAAGCTTACCGCCGCAAGGTTCTGCCAGCGGGTCCGGTGCGCGTCGCCGTCGAAGCCGCCGTGCAGTTCGGCTGGGACAAGTGGCTGTTCTCCGAGCGTGGCAAGCGTGACAAGGGCGCCTTTGTCGGTATGCCCGGCTTTGGGGCCTCCGCGCCTGCGGATGAGCTTTACCAAAAGTTCGGCATCACCGCCGAGGCTGTGACCGCCGCCGCCAAGGGTCTTCTCTGACCCACGCGTGACCGCGCAAAGATAATATCAACAGGCCTCCGCCCCGGCGGGGGCCTGTTGCATTTCAAGGACCCCCGGATCGACTGGCTGCCAATCGCACGCCCTGGTGCGGATCGCTGCCACGCCACCCAGCCCTCCGCCTTCGTCAACCGACCAAATTGGCGGCATGGACTCTCACCGGAAACACGACAAGAGTTCACAAATCAGTGTGGTACCTTGAGGGAATATTAACACTTAAGATTGCTTTGCAAGATTAGAAAACAACCCAAGGTGAAGCAACCTCTTGAAATTCTTGGTCAATCCCCGCTTGTTAGTCTTAAATTAATCTTTGTAAGGTGAACTAAGGTGAACGCGGAGAGAATGAATGCCCAAGCAGGATCGGATCATCGACGTTATGGCCGCCAACACACCAGAGTATCCGCGCCGACATCATACGCGCCGCCTCGCCTCGGTCTCCCGACTCAAGATGGAACCGGCCCGACGCAATCTGATCAATTATGCTGAAGTGGGCTTTCGCTCCATCGCCACAAACCCCGGGAACGTCGTCTCTTCTTGCCAGAAACGGAAAGAATATCGACGCGACCAGAAGGGCGAGCGCTGGCTTGAAGAAATTCCGCCGCCATCAGCACCCCTCTTATCGACCGAGCCTGACATGACATCAGGCACCCTCTCTGACACAAACTATACCCCGCCACCTTGTCCAACAGGTGCCGCACGCGCCACGGACACGAACAACGACGATCTGGTTCTCAAAACCTGGTGGGTTTTCCCTTTTGCGATCCTAGGCGGTCTCATCTGGGTGCTTATCGCGGTCTTGCTCACGCGCCTCATCTAAGCTCGCGGCACTTCGCAAGCCTGCAGCCATTTGCTCAGAGGCGATCCAGAACCGCCCGCGCCGCGCGCAGCCCCGGCTCTTCGCCGTCCCGCCCCAACCGCTGCATCGTCAGGTCCATGGCGGCCTGCTGGCGTTCCGGCGCATTCAAAACCTCCAACATGCCTGCGCTGATGGCAGCAGGGTCGCAGTTTTTGCCAATGAACTCCGGTATATCACGGGTTTCGCTGACCAGATTGACCAAAGTCACCGTGTCCACGATCAACAGACGTCCGATGATCTGGCGCGACAGCCACGACATGTCGTAGGCGATCACCATCGGCGTGCCCACCGCCGCAAGCTCCAGCGAGACCGTCCCGCTCGCCGCCAGCGCCACATCCGCCGACCGGAACGCCGCCTGCTTGGCCTGCGAATCCTCCGGGGCGATCACGGTGACAGGCACGCGCCATTCCGGCACAGCCTCGCGCACCATCGGCTCCACCTGTCGACCTGCAGGCAGCACGAAATGCAGATCAGGCCGCGCAGCCTTCAACCGCTCTACGACATCTTGGAACACCGGCATCAGCCGCGACACTTCCGAACGCCGAGACCCCGGCAACAGCAGGCACAAATCGCCCGTCGGGATATGCTCTGCCCGCCATGCCGCCGCGTCTTGTGCGCTGGCCACAGGTTCCATCACGACCGGATGACCGACAAAGTCGCAGTCGATGCCCACGGCCTCCATGTAGGGCGGCTCAAACGGCAGCAGCGCCAGCACCTGGTCCACGACGCCAACCATCTTTTGCGCGCGCCCCGGACGCCACGCCCAGACCGTTGGTGCCACGTAGTGCACGACGCGAATATCGGATTCCGCCTTCACCAGCTTGTTCACACGAAGGGAAAATTCCGGCAGGTCGATGGTCACCAGCACATCCGGGGACCAGGCGATAACGTCATCCGCCGTCTCGCGGATACGGCGCTTCAGCGCCCAGTATTCCTTCAGGATCTCCGTGATCCCCATGATCGAAATTTCATCCATCGGAAAGATCGACTGAAGGCCCTCCGCCTCCATCAGCGGTCCGCCGATGCCGCGAAATTCCACCTCCGGGCACAGCTGGCGGACCCCCTTCATGAAGGCCGCACCGAGTTTGTCGCCAGAGGCCTCTCCCGCCGTTACAAAAACCCGCATCACGCGCCCCTTTTCCGTATCCAGAGGAACAGCCCGGCGGCCGCCAGTGCATCGCCCACCTGCGGCTGTCCCAGGACCATGACCCCGTCTGCTTCGACAATGATCCCGCTCAGACCCGCCTTGGCCGCCCCGTGCACCGTCCCCGGACCAATCGCGGGCAGATCCGCGCGACGATCTTGTCCGGGCTTGGGCGCTTTGTACAACACGCCACCGGAGGCATCCGTCACGCGGTCGAGCATGGCGTCGGTCCCGTCCTCGCCCTCGCGCGCCAAGACCGTAGCGCCATGCAGTACGCAGGCTTGCCCCAAGTCGGCGGCCGCCTGCGCAGCGCTCACCTGATCGCCAAGGCGCGCGGTGGCCTCGAATCCATCGGGCAGAACGCCCCAGACACCCGCCACAGGAAGCAACGAGGGCGCAGCCTCATGCGCGGCCAGCATCCGAAATCCGGCGTCCTCGAAAATCCTCATGGCGATGCGCAAGGCGCCATCATCGCCACGCCTCAAGGCGCGTACCACGCGCGGCACCAAGGGCCAGGTACGCCAGCCGATCCGCCGCAGCGACAACGATGGCCGAGAGATTGCGCCGCAAAAGCAAATGGTTGTTACGCCGCGCCCATGCAGCCAGTGCAGCAGATCGCCCAACCCCTCCAAGGGAAACACGCGATCCACGGACACCCCGTCCGGCCTGTGACCTTCGAGCGCACAGACCACCACCGGACCGTCATGCGCGGCCACCACGGCGGCAGGCAGATCCCCCCGCCCGGCAATCAGCGCCAGCATCAGCCCGGCGTCAGGAAAGAACGGTCGCTGTCGCCCAGAACGAAATCCACGATCTCGCGCACGTAATCGCTTTGGGTCTCGTTCCCCAGGCGGCGCGCACGCTCCTGAAAAGCGCCCTCGCCCTGTGCCAGCATCTGGAACGCAGCCCGCAGCGCGGTGATGTCCTCACGCGCAACGCCACGGCGTTTCAGCCCAACAAGGTTCAGCCCGTCCAGCTTGCCGCGCGGCCCCTGCACCAGACCGTAGGGGATCACGTCGTTGGTCACCATGGTGACAGCCCCGATGATCGCGCCCTTGCCGATGCGCACCCATTGGTGCACGCCCGACAGACCGCCGACGATCACGTCATCCTCGATCACGCAATGCCCGGCGAGCGCCACGTTGTTCACCAGGATCACGTTGTTGCCGACCTTAACGTCATGGGCCACGTGGCAGGCCGCCATGAACAACCCGTCGTTGCCCACTTCGGTCACACCGCCACCGCCTTCGGTGCCGGTATTCATGGTAACATGTTCACGTATGCGGTTGCGTTTACCGATCCTGAGAGAGGTCTTCTCGCCCCGGAACTTCAGATCCTGTGGGATCTCGCCGATCACGGCGAAGGGAAAGATCACCGTCTCTTCGCCAACCTCGGTCGTGCCGGTCACGACAACATGGCTTTTCAGCTCCACGTTGGCGTGCAGTGTCACGTCCGGACCGACGTGGCAAAAGGGACCGATGCGCACCCCCTCGCCCAACTTGGCGCCGGGTTCGATCACCGCAGAAGGATGGATCAGATCACTCAAACCGGAAGCTCCATCATGGCGGTGAATTCGGCCTCTGCCGCAACTTCGCCGTCCACGGTGGCCGTGCCCGCGAATTTCCAGACCTTGCCGCCGGGCTTGCCACGCAGGGTTTCCACCTTCATGCGCAGCTGATCGCCCGGAACAACTTTGCGGCGGAATTTGCACTTGTCGATGGACATGAAGAAAACCTTCAACTCCTTGTCCGCCAGATCGAGCGCAGCGCCCACCATCACGGCCGTGGTCTGGGCCATCGCCTCAACGATGGTCACGCCGGGCATCACAGGCATCCCGGGAAAGTGGCCCTGAAAATGCGGCTCGTTCATGGTGACGTTCTTGATGCCGACCGCGCTGTTGGTGCCGTCGATCTCTTCGACGCGGTCCACCAGAAGGAACGGGTAGCGGTGCGGAATAATCCGCTGGATCAGCTGGATATCAGCAGAAAGAAGATCATCGCTCATCAGGTAGGCTTTCTCTCGTGTCACTTGTATACCGCAGTACCAAGCCCACAGCGCAGGAGCAAGCGCAGGCCGTTCAGGGCTGGTCCGTCGCGGCCTCAGGCGTCGGCGCATCCGGCGTGTCCTCGGGCGTCGTCACCTCGTCGTCGGGCGTCGGCGCATCCTTCGCGTCATCGGACGTCGCCGCCTCCGGTGTCACGCCACCCCCTATATCGTCGTCCTCGGCGCGCGCATCAATCAGCGCAATGGCGCGATCTGTGACGTCCACGGCATCGGCTGTGATGACAACATCGCGCCGCTCGATGATGACCAGCGCGTTTGACGCGCGCATCAGGGTCTCCAACACCGGGCGCGCGGCCTGAAGGAACTCCCGGCGGTTCTCATCACCGCGATTTCGCAGCGACTCTGCCTTGGCGTCCTGCTCCGCGCGCAGCCGCTGGACCTTCTCATCGAACTCTTCGGCCAGCTTGCGAAAGTCTTCGCGCGGCAAAGAGCTCCGCTGGCCCGTCAAGGTCAATTCCTCGGCCGTCAGCTCTGTCTCTATGCGCCGGTTCTGCGCCACGATTTCTGCACTGGCCTGCTCGATCTCGTCGTTCAGCTGCCGCCCATAGGCGCTTTCTGAGAACATCCGGTCGATGTCGACAACAAGGACGTTGCTCTGGATCATGCCCAGATCCGAAGATTGCGCAAAGAGACCGCCGGAACAGGTCCCGGCGGCCGCCAACATCAGGCTGAACACCAGCCCGCGCATCCGATCAGAATTCCGTAGACACGGTCAGGTTGAAGTTCTTGACCTCGTCGTACTTGCTTTTCTTCAGCGGCTCCGAGAAATCAAGCCGAAGCGGACCAAGCGCGCTGTCCCACAGCACGGAGAAGCCGACGACATGCCGCGCCTCGAAATCCGAGGACACGATCTCGCTGCCGGTTGCACCGGTTGCGTTGTCGTTCACACCCCAGACAGAGCCGACGTCGTAGAACAAACCGCCGGCGATGCCATATTCTTCGGGCAGACCCACGGGGAACTCCGCTTCGAACCGGGCAACGGCAAAGTAGTTGCCGCCCAGCGGATCTTCGTCGCCGCCATTGATTTCACGCGGGCCAATGCCGCCATATTCAAAGCCACGCATCAGGTTCGGCGAAATGGTAAACCGGTCAGTCACGCGGCTTTCGCCCTCGCTGTAGTTAAGCGCTCCACCTTCCACCGTGGCGCGCAGTGTGACTTCCTCGCTCCACACCTGGGTCTGGGCAATCGCCTTCAGCGAGGTTTTCACGTAAGACGTATCCCCCCCGACGCCGCCGAAATCCTGCCCGAATTCCAGACGCACCCGGCTGACCGGGGACAGACCTGCCCGCGCGGTATCGTACGTGTACAGGTAGCCAAGCGAACTGCTGGACCGTTCGCCCTCGGCGGCCTCGGTCGCGATAACGCCCATGTCGTTGGTATCGACACCGATCGCGTTACCCGCGCTGATATCAGACAGAAGATACTTGTAGTTCAACTGCAGGCGACCATTGTCGGACACCGGGAACGCGATGGACGGTGAAAAGATCCCGTTTGTCGTGTCATATGTCGACGACCCAAGGCTGTCGGTTTCGGCATAGTTCAGCCGCAAACCGAATGTCAGGTCCCGGCCCATCAACGCCGGTTCAACAAAGTTGATGCCGTACTGCCGCGCAGAAGACGACGTGTTGACCGTAAAGCCGAACGTCTGGCCGCGGCCAAGGAAGTTGCGCTCCGAGAAGGAGATGGCCGCACCGAAACCGCTGGACGACGAATAGTTGCCGCCGAAGGACAGCGACCCGGTGGGCTGTTCTTCCACATCCACATCGACGATGACCTGCTGCGGTGTCGATCCTTCGCGAGCGTTCACGTCCACTGCCGCAAAGAAACCCAGCGCACGAATACGCTCAGCGCTTTCACGGATGGCACGCGGATTGAAAGGGTCGCCCTCTACAACGTCAAACTGACGGCGCACGACGCGGTCCAACGTGGTGGAGTTGCCCTCGATGTCGATCCGCTCAACAAAAATACGCTCGCCGCGCACCAGGTTGAACGACACATCCAGCGACAGATCGCGGTCGTTGCGGTCGATCCGGGGATCAACCCGGACAAAGTTCAAACCTTCGCGGATCGCCAGCTTTTCCAGCCGCGCGATTTCGTTTTCAATGCGCGCCGGATTGTAGACCGCGCCGGAGCGCAGCCGCAGTGCATTCTGAAACTTGTCCGTATCCACCTCGGGCAGGTCGGAATTCACAGAGACATTGCCGACCTTGAACTGCTGGCCTTCTTCGACGTTGAACTGAACGAAATAGCCGTCGCGTTCTTGCGCCAGCTCGCCATTCACACCCTGGATACGGAAATCGACATAACCGCGCGACATGTAGAAATCGCGAAGCAACTGTTTGTCGAATTCGATACGATCCGCGATGAACGTGTCTTTCTTGATGATCGCACGCAGCAGGCCGGCTTGCTTCGTCTCGACCACGCGGCGCAAACGGCGATCGGTATAGATCGTGTTGCCCACGAAGCTGATGCGCTCGACTTCGGACACGCCGCCTTCGAAGATCTCGAACACCAGATCGACGCGGTTGTCGTTGCGGCGAATGACCTTGGGCGTAACGCGCGCGGCCAGACGGCCCTGCACGGTGTAGGCCTCGGCAATGGTCTGCGCATCCTGCTCCGCCAAGCGCGGGCTGAACACCCGGCGCGTCTGGCTTTGCACCATGGGAGCAAGGTCTTCATCCTTGATGCGCTGATTGCCCTCGAACACGATGCGGTTCACGGTGGGATATTCAACGACGCTGATGACCAGGGTGTTACCCTGCGGCGCAATATCGACGCTCTCAAACAGGCCGGAGCCCAGAATGCGCTGATAAGCATCGTTCAATTCCCCGGCGCTGACGCGCTGTCCGCGGGCAATACCGGCGTAGGTCAGGATGGTCCCGTCCTCAACGCGCTGGTTGCCATCGATCTGGACGTTGGAAAAGCTATAGGACTGCGCGTAGGCAGCTTGCGGTGCCACAAGAATACTTGCGCCTGCACCAACTCCAAGCGCCATGGACAGACACACGGCCTGCACTGCGCCATTCAGGCTTTTGTTTTTCATTGTTCCCTGCGCGCCTCGCGCGGAAATGACTTCAGCCATTTTCGCTATCCACTTCGACATCCCTTGCCGATGTGACTAGACGGATTGAGCAGGCTTGTCAAAAGCCGATGGCTGGAAAACGGGCAGATCACGGCAAGCAGTCGCGTCAATCCCCACGCGCGCTACGGGATATTGGAGTGCCTGGGCGCGTAGATCGCGCTGAGCCTGCGCGGCTTACTGCGCCAGCATCCCGACATAAGCGCCAAGGAAGAGGGCGAAGACGACGGTGAAGACATACAACAGTCGATCATAGTTAATGCTCACAAGCAGGCTCATGCTGCGGTATCCGGCTGTGATCGTTGCCATGACAATAGTCCTTGAATGCAGATGTGGAACACGACCTTCGCGTCGGCTCAACCGCTTTATGCACTGAGATTCTGGCCTGAATTGGGCAAAAACGTTAATTTTTACGTCGGACTGCGAAATAATCTCTGCGGGATTGGGTGCTTTGTTCTGTGTGACGCCGCAATCCGCTCACCGAACCTTCAAAATGCAAAAGACCGCCGCGATGGATCGCAGCGGTCAGAATCTCTCCGTCTTCAACGATCGGACGTTACGGGCAGAAGATCAGGTCATTGGTCAGGCCAAAGAGCATCATGGCCAGAACAAGCGTCAGACCGACCGACATCAGCACCTTCAGCGCACCGTCGCTGGGCGGTTTGCCGAAAACAGCCTCGTAGGCGTAGAACACAAGGTGCCCGCCATCCAGAACCGGGATCGGGAACAGGTTCAACATCCCGATGGCCGTGGACAGCACCGCAATCAGCCAGATAAAGCTGACGGTGCCCTGGCTCGCCATATCACCCGCCGTTTCCGCGATGCCAATGGGGCCGGACAGGTTACAGGTGCTGATCGCGCCGGTTGCCATGTGCCACAGGCCGGAGACAGAGCCAGACATGATCGTCCAGACCTGCCGAACGCTGCCCCAAAGCGCATCGAGGAAAGACGGCGTGACCGTCTCCGGCTCAAAGATCTGGCCGCTGCCAAGACCAATGCGATAGACCGTCCGGAAGCCCCCTTCGGGCAGCGGTTCATCCATGCGGCGCGCTTCGAGCGTCTTGTTCAGCACCTCGCCATCGCGCCAGATTTCCAGCTCGACCGGCGCACCTTCGGAGGCTTCGATCACAGCCGGCAACTGCATGAAGGAAAAGACCTCCTGCCCTTCCAGCTTGGTGATCACGTCGCCAACCTGCAGGCCGGCGTCCATCGCGGCCGACCGCGGCACAACGCTGCCGACGATGGGTGCGCGCAGGTATGGACCTTCGACGGTCAGCTCGTTGCCATCGCGCAGCACGGTGTAGTCCAGCAAAGGCTGTTCCGGCAGACCGCTCACGAATTCGGAATAGGCCACGCCGTTTTCCTGACTTGGGATCGGGTTGCCTTCGATGGCGAGCACCTGATCGCCGTTGCGCAGGTTCTGGGTGTAGGGCGTCGGCTTCAGCTCGTCGATGATCAGCGGATCGGCCGCGACACCGCGATACAGGAACACAGCCGTGAAAATGACGATGGACAGGACAAAGTTGAACACAGGACCCGCCGCGACGGTCGCCGCACGCGCCCACAACGGGGCGCCGATCATGGTGGACCGCTTGTCATCCTCCGACAGGCTGTCCATCACACCCTCTTCGGCAATGGCGCCAGAGGCGTTGCCGTCACCGCGGAATTTCACGTAGCCGCCAAAGGGAATCGCGGCCAGCTGCCACTTGGTGCCATCGCCATCGACACGGGAGTAGATCACCGGCCCGAAGCCAAGCGAGAAAACCTCCGGGAAGATCCCGGATTTCTTTCCCACGATGTAATGACCATATTCGTGGATCGCGATGATCACCGACAGGGCGATAACAAAGAACACCGCCGTCCACAGGACACCCCCGAAGGATGAACTCAAAGTCGTCAGATCCAAAATACGCCCCTTCTAGGTCCTGCCAGCAATTATATTTCCCGCCTCTACCCGAGCGAGATGGTCGGCCTCGACAACCATATCAAGGCCAAAGTCGTCATCAATATGTCGCAGTCTGGGCGAAACGCGGGAGAGCACCTCTTCGACCACCTCCGTCATCCGGGTAAAGCTTATGGCCCCGTCAATGAAGCCGTCCAAGGCAACTTCCTTGGCCGCGTTGAAGGCCGCGCCGCACAGGCCCCCGGCTTCCATCACCTCCCGCGCCAGTCGCAGCGCAGGCCAACGTATCTCACATGCGGGCCGAAAGGTCATCTGCCCGAGCTTCACAAGGTCGAGACGCTCCACAGGCAGCGGCTTGCGCTCCGGGTGATGCAGGGAAAAGCCGATCGCATGGCGCATGTCCGGCGGGCCCACATGGGCCATGAGCGCCCCGTCATTGAAACCAACCAGCGCGTGGATCATGCTTTCGGGATGAACGACGGTTTCGATCTTGTCAGCTGACAATCCAAAAAACTCTTTGGTTTCAATCAGCTCCAAAGCCTTGTTAAACATTGAGGCGGAGTCGATAGTGATCCGCTGCCCCATGTCCCAGTTGGGATGGGTGGCGGCCTGCGCCGGCGTGGCCTTGGGCAGATCCTCGATGGGCCAGTCTCGGAAAGCGCCGCCGGAGGCGGTGATGATCACACGCTCCACGGCATCGAGATCCTCGCCGATCAGCGCCTGAAACACCGCCGAATGCTCCGAATCCACCGGCAGAAGCCGCCCGCCGTGCGCCTGCGCCGTGCGCAGCATCAGCTGACCGGCGCAGACCATACTTTCCTTGTTGGCCAGCGCGAGGGTAGCGCCCCGTTGCAGCGCGCGCAGGCCCGGTTCCAGCCCCGCCGCGCCGACAATGGCCGACATCACCCATTCGGCGGGTCGGTCCGCAGCCTCCAGCAAAGCCTCGCGCCCGGCAGCGGCCTCAACCCCGGAGCCTGCAAGCGCCTGGCGCAACTCGTCGAGCCGCGTCTCATCCGCCGTGACCGCAAGGTCCGCGCGCAGACGGATCGCATCCTGTGCAAGCTGTGCGATGTTCTGCCCGCCGGTCAGCGCCACGACATCGTAGGCCTCCGGCTCGCGGGCGATCAGGTCGATGGTGTTCTGACCGATGGATCCGGTCGCGCCAAAGATGGAAACCCGCCGCATGTCGTTCCTGTCCTTCCGCCGTTTGGCCGGTCGCTTACTGTGCGATCAGTCCCGGCGGGAAATCTACGATCTGCGTGGCGAACACAAGGAAAACCGCCGCCCCCAGCATCCCGTCGAAACGGTCCAGCAATCCACCGTGTCCGGGAATCATGTTCGAGCTGTCCTTGACGCCAGCTTTGCGCTTGAGCGCGCTTTCGGCAATGTCCCCGATCTGGCTGGCCATGCTGACCGCGATGGAAATGCCGGCCAGACCAGCGCTCGCACCCGTGATCCATGCAAAAAGCAGGCCCACAATCGCCGCCGCGACCCAGCCCGCCACGGTGCCCGACCATGTTTTCTTGGGCGAAACCTTGGGCCAGAACTTTGGCCCGCCAATGGCGCGTCCCGCGAAGTAGCCAAAGACATCTGTCACAACCACGGTCGTCAGCAACCAGAGGATCCAGACCAGCCCGAGGTCATCGCGCAGGCTCATCATGCCGTATCCGGCAAAGACGATAAGCGTGGTAAACACGCCGTAGCGCGTGGCACCCTGCTCCATCCGTGCAAAGCCCAGCATGGCCGGCACCATCAACAGCGGCAGCGCAAAGCTGCCCGGCAGACGGATGGCCACCAGCGCCACGAGAAAGGTCGCTATGCCCAGAACGTACTGCGACTTGGTCCGGCCCGTGTCGAGCAGGCAGACCAGCTCCCACACCATGATGCCGGAGGCCGCAGCGATCAGCAGGTGGAACACCCAGCCCCCCATCGCGACCCCGAACACGCCCACGGCGAGCATCACCACAGCAGAGGCCAGCCGAACCTTCAGATCATCCCAACGATGCGAACTCATGCCTTCACCGCCCCGAAGCGGCGGTCCCGCTTTCCATAAGCGCCGCAAAGCCTGCCGAATTCTTCGGGGCTGAAATCGGGCCAAAGTGTATCAATGAACTCATATTCCGCATAAGCCGACTGCCAGAGGAGAAAGTTGGACACGCGCGCCTCGCCACTGGTGCGGATCACCAGGTCAGGGTCGGGCAGCACGTGTGTGTCCAGATAGCGCGGCAACGTCTCTTCGCAAATGTCAGCGGGGCACAGTTTGCCATCCGCCACATCCTGCGCCAGCCGTTGCGTGGCGCGGGCGACCTCGTCTCTGCCGCCGTAGTTCAGCGCAATGGTCAGATTCGTCCCGGTGCAATGGGACGTCATGCGTTCCGCCTCGTCCATCAGGCCGCGCAGCTTGGCGTCCAGCCGAGGACGGTCGCCGATGAAACGCACGCGCACGTTTTCTTTTACGAAGGCCTGCATTTCTTTCATGATGTAGCGCCGGAAGAGGCTCATGAGGCCGGCGACCTCGACCTGTGTACGTTTCCAGTTCTCTGTCGAGAAGGCAAAAATGGTGAGATAATCCACACCCACACCGGGGCAGGCCTCAACGATTTCGCGCACGCGACGTGCCCCTGCGTGGTGGCCGAACAGGCGGGGCCGTCCGCGCATGGTGGCCCAGCGGCCATTGCCATCCATGATGATTGCCACGTGGCGTGGTCCACCCCGATCAGGACGAGTCTTGGATGTCATGAAGGGCCCTCCGGCGCGGCAATCTCTTTTGGCTGTGGTCGTCATAGACCAAAGCATAGGCGTTGCCAAAGAGTTAGTCGTGCATAGTTTGTGCAGCCGGCTTTTTACGCATGCTTCTGCCAGTGGCGCGCATGCAAAAAGGGGCGGTCACCCGCCCCCTGTTCGCCGTCATCGGTGTCCCGAAGGGTCACACCTGCATGATTTCTTCTTGTTTGTTTTCGAGCGACGAGTCGATTTTCTTGATGTAGCTGTCGGTCAGCTCCTGGACTTCGCTTTCCCAGAGCTTGGCGTCATCCTCGGACATGTTGTCCTTGTTCTTGCGGATCTGTTCCATGCCATCGCGGCGCACGTTGCGTACGGAGACGCGGGCGTGTTCGGCGTATTGGCCCGCAACCTTGGTCAGATCCCGGCGGCGTTCCTCGTTCAGCTCGGGGATCGGCAGCATGATGATGGTGCCGTTGAGCTGCGGGTTGATGCCAAGGCCGCTTTCACGGATGGCCTTTTCCACCTTGCCGACCAGCCCCTTGTCCCACACGTTGATGGTCACCATGCGCGGTTCCGGCACGTTGACCGTGCCCACCTGGTTGATCGGTGTCATCTGCCCGTAGGCGTCCACCTGCACCGGTTCCAGCATGGAGGCAGAGCCGCGCCCGGTCCGCAGCGAGGCGAATTCGGTCTTCAGGTTGCTCATGGCGCCATCCATGCGGCGCTGGAGATCGTCGGTGTCGAGTTCGAATTGTTCGGACATGAGCCTGTGCCTCGTTGGGATAACCTTCGTCAGTGCGGAGGCTTAGCCCGTCCGGACGCGCAGATCAAGAACCGCCCGACCCGCATGTGATGTGGGCAGGCCGAAGGATCTACACGGAGCTGCGTTAATCATAAGGGTCCATTAACGCCTCCTGTGCGAAACAAGGGCATCGGGTGCGGCTGATGCTCGAAAGCCCGAAAACCATGCACAAACGACCAGACCGGATAGTCCATGCACGTCTGCCTAATCCTCTTTCCCGGTTTTCCCATGCTGGGATACGTCCTGATCCGCGAGGCTTTGCGGATTGCCAACCTGTGCGCGGGACAAGCGCTGTTCAGCTGTCGCATCCGCACGGTGACGGGAGATCCCGTGACCGCGTCGGACGGGACGGTGATCGCGGCGGACGCGCAGGATTGGGAGGGGGCGCAGGGCTTTGATCTGCTGGTGCTGTGTGCCGGGCCCGATCCGCTGGGCCATCTGCCCATGGGGTTGCGCGGCTTCCTGCACCGGGCGGAGGCCGCGGGCGCGACGCTTGCGGGCCTCGACCAGGGGGCGCTGATCCTTGCGCGGTTGGGGATGCTCGACGGACGCGAAGCAGTGCTGCCGCCCGACCCGGAGCGCAGCTATCCTGCGGTGGCCTTGTCACGCCGCACCCATGTCTTTGACCGGGATCGGCTGACCTCGACCGGAGGGCTGGCCGCCGCAGAGGCGCTGCTGGACTGGATCGCGCGCGCCCGCTCCCCGGCGCTGGCGGCGCAAACCGGGGAGGCGATGGCGATCGGTCGGGTGGCAGACAACAGCCGCCGCCAGCGGCTGCCGGACAGCAGCGATCCCGTCATGCAAAAGATGCAGTCGATCATGGCCGCCCATCTGCACGACCCGATGCCCCTGCCCCGCATCGCCGCTGAACTGGAAATGAGTCTGAAACAGCTCCGCCTGCGCTGTGACAAGGCGCTGCGCAAGACGCCGATGCAGATCTATCTGGACCTGAGGCTAAAGCGGGCCGCACAACTTGTGGAGGACACGGCCCTGTCGGTGTGCGAGATCGCAGCGGCGACGGGGTTTGCGTCGCCCTCCGCCTTCACGCGCAGCTATCGCAGCCACTTTGGCAAGCCGCCGCGCGCGGAGCGTGCCGACCGCAAACGCCAGGCCAAGCCAAAAACGGCCAAGCTGCGCCGCCTGAAAGCGCAGGCAGCCCCCACCACGTGGGCCGAAGATTCGCAGGCCACCCGCCCGACAGTGGCGGCGCCGTCGGCCTCAAGCACAGGCTGAAACGCAAACGCGCCCCGAAAGAGCAATCTCCGAGGCGCGTTGAAATTCTAGAACCGTGATATCAGGGAATCACGCGGGTGAAGGTGCCCTGCCCGCTCAGGATGCCTTTGAACCCGCCGGGTTCGTTGAGCGAGAAGACCACCAGCGGCATCCGGTTGTCACGCGCCAGCGCAATGGCGGAGGCATCCATGACCTTCAGGTTGTCGCGCAGCACCTCGTCGTAGGTGATCTCGTCGAACCGCTTGGCGTCGGGATTAAGCTTGGGATCGCTGTCGTAGATCCCATCCACGTTCTTGCCCATCAGGATCGCTTCGCAGGCCATTTCCGAGGCGCGCAGCGCTGCCGCCGTATCGGTCGTGAAATACGGATTGCCGGTGCCTGCGGCGAAAATGCAGATCCGCTTCTTTTCAAGGTGGCGGACGGCGCGGCGGCGAATGTAGGGCTCTGCCACCTCATCCATCCGAATGGCCGAAATCACGCGGCAATAGGCCCCCAGACCTTCGAGCGCGGATTGCATGGCCAGCGCGTTCATCACCGTGGCCATCATGCCCATGTAATCGGCGGTGGTGCGTTCCATCCCCTGCGCCGACCCGGCCAGACCGCGGAAGATATTGCCACCGCCGATCACCATGCAGATCTCGGTGCCCAGATCGTGCACGGCCTTGATCTCGCGCGCGACACGTTCGACGGTCGGCGGGTGCAAGCCGAAGCCCTGGTCGCCCATCAGCGCCTCACCCGAAATTTTCAGCATCACGCGATTGTATGTGGTCGCGGGCGTATCGGTTTCGCTCATGTTGCGCTCCTTGTCGGCCGGGGGATAATGTTGCTGGCATATCTGGCGGAAAAGCCCGCCCGGTGCAATGGTGCTGCACTGCGGAATATGCGCAAGCTTTGCGTTTCACCACATGAGGACACGACCTGACCATGCCCCTAGGCCCTGCACTGCGCGCCCGGATCGACACGTTGGACCCGGCGCGCCCCGTCCTGATTGCAGGCCCGACGGCGAGCGGCAAATCCGCGCTGGCGCTGGAGATTGCAGAACGTCAAGGCGGGGTGGTGGTCAACGCCGATGCCTTGCAGGTGTTCGACGACTGGCGTGTGCTGACCGCGCGCCCCTCGGTCGCGGAGGAAGCCTGCGCGCCCCACAGGCTGTATGGCCACATCGCGGGCAGCACCGCCTATTCGGTGGGGGACTGGCTGCGTGAGGTGGCGTCTGTATTGCACGGCGCGCGGCCCATCATCACCGGCGGCACGGGCCTGTATTTCACGGCGTTGACGGAAGGTCTCGCCGAAATCCCGCCGACCCCGCCGGAGATACGATCCGAGGCCGATGCGCGCCTCGCACAGTATGGCCTCGACGCGATGGTGGCAGAGCTTGACGCCGCCACCGCGCAGCGCATCGACCTGCGCAATCCGATGCGGGTGCAGCGCGCCTGGGAGGTGTTGCATGCCACCGGGCGTGGACTGCGCGCCTGGCAGGAGGACACACCGCCGCCGCTGCTGCCGGTCACGGAGACGCAGCGGTTCTTGTTCGATGTACCAAAGGACTGGCTGACGCCACGCATCGAACGCCGTTTTGATCTGATGCTGGCGCAGGGCGCGCTGGAGGAGGCACGCTCCAATCTTGACACATGGACGCCCGCCCTGCCCTCTGCCAAGGCCATCGGTGCGGCGGAGCTGATCGCGCACCTGCGCGGCGAGATGACCCTGGCCGAGGCGACCGACCGCGCCACGATCCTCACCCGACAGTTTGCCAAGCGGCAGCGGACATGGTTCAAATCGCGTATGTCGGACTGGCCGAAGGTCACGCCGGAGGATCTTTCATGAGCGATGTGACACACCAGCGGCGCCGAACATGAGCCGCCCAGGGTTCCTCAAGAACCCCATGCCGCCCGCGCCCGCCAAGACGCGCGGGGCAATCAGGGCTGGCTCCTTCATGCCGGAATTGCAGGCCGCGCCCTGGCGCTACCATCTGGCCCATGACCGCGAGGACGTCACGCTGCTCTGGATCACCAAAGGGCAAGGACGGGCGGTCGTGAATGGCGTGCGACGGGGGCTGAGCACGCATATCGCGCTGTGGCTGCCCGCCCGAACGCTGTTTTCCATCGAGCTTCAGCCCGGCACGCAGGCGCTGTTCGTCCAGGCGCCAGCGGGCCTGGCGCCGCAGGAACCGCAGGCACCGGTCTTGCTGCGCATCCGGGACGGCTATGGTCAGGCAGAGCTGACCGGCGAAATCGACACCATGCACCGGGAATTGCACGCCAAACGCCCCTTGATGCAGGACGCGCTGGAAGCGCGGGCCGCCTTGATCGGGATCTGGCTGCACCGGCAGATCGAGGCCGGGGCCGCCGACGCGCCGCAGCCAACCGCCGCACAACGGCTTGTGCAGCGCTACGCGGCAGATCTGACGCGCCATTTCCGGACGCCGCGCAGCATGGGCAGCTATGCCGAAGCGCTGGATGTCACCGCGACGCATCTGACCCGCTGTTGCCGCGCCTGCTGTGGCAAGACCGCCGCCGACCTTCTGGCGGAACGGCGACTGCACGCCGCGCGCATCGCGCTCGAAAGTCCGAAGCCGCCGGTGCAGGATGTGGCGAAGTCGCTGGGCTTTTCCTCCCCGGCCTATTTCGCGCGTTTCATCCAAAACCACACCGGGGTTTCGCCGACCGAGTTGCGCCGCGCCGGACGCAAGCCCGCCACACTGCGGTCTACATTTTAAGCAAGGCTGCCGCACCCGCCGGGCCGGCGGCACGACGCCAATGCCCCGCGCGCGCCCATTCCAGACGTTGACGCGATGCGTTAGATCATGCGCAATGGCGCGACGGTCGGCAGGTGGCCACAAACGCGTTCATCTGGCGCATGGCGCGATCCTGCTGACCGAATGAGAAAGGACTATCACCATGGCTTCGCAAGGCACCAAGCAGCGGCATCACCCGGCGGCCCGGATGTACGCAAAAGAGCTGCAAGGCGGTGCCCTGGACCGACGTGAGTTCCTGACCCGTACGACCGCCCTGGGGTTGTCCGCCTCTGCCGCCTACGTGCTGGGCGGTCTGGCGCAACCTGCCGAGGCCGAAAGCCATGTGCCGCCCGGTGAGACGGGTGGAACGTTGCGCATTCAGCAAGAAGTGCGCCCGATAAAAGATCCGCGCACCTACGACTGGCCGCAGATCGCGAACTTCACCCGTGGGTGGCTGGAATATCTGGTAGAGTACAACCGCGACGGATCGCTGCGCGGCATGCTTCTGGACAGTTGGGAGGTCAACGACGACGCCACCGAATACCTTCTGCATGTTCGTCCCGGCGTGCTGTGGACCAATGGCGATGCCTTTACCGCCGATGATGTGGTGCGGATGTTTGCCTATTGGTGTGATCGAACCGTTGAAGGCAATTCCATGGCCGGACGCATGGCGACACTGGTGGACGAGAGCACCTCGCAGCTGATCGAAGGCGCCGTGACCAAGGTCGATGACCGGACCGTGCGCGTCAGCCTGCCAAAACCCGACATCACCCTGATCGTCGGCATGGCGGATTACCCCGCCGCCGTGGTTCATGCCAGCCACTCGCCGGACACCATGCTTGAAAACCCCATTGGAACAGGGCCTTACCTGCCGGAGGTCTATGAGCCCCGCAGCAATGGGGTGTTGGTCCGGAATACGCAGCATGCCTGGTGGGGGGCTGAGGCAGAAGGGTTCGGTGGCGCGTCGCTGGACCGGATTGAATTCATCGACCTTGGCACGGACCCTGCGTCCTGGATCAGCGCAGCGCAGGCCGATGAGGTGGATATGCTGTACCAGAATGTCGGTGAATTCATCGACATTGCCGACGCCATGGGGTGGGAGAAGTCAGAGGTCGTGACGGGCGCCACCGTTGTCGTGCGCTTCAACCAGAACACTCCGGTGGATGGGACGGCCGTGTATGCGGAGCCCAAGCTGCGGGAGGCTTTGGTGAAGGCGGTGGACAACGAGATCTGTCTTGAGCTGGGATATTCCGGACGCGGTGTGGTGGCGGCGAACCACCACGTCGCGCCTGTGCATCCCGAATATGCTGACATCGGCCCGGCGGTCTACGATCCGGAAAGCTCTGCGGCGCTGCTCGACGAGATCGGCATGCGCGATTACGAGCACAACCTGATTTCGCTCGACGATGGGTACACCAAGAACACCGCCGATGCGGCCGCAGCCCAATTGCGCGATGCGGGCATCAAGGTGAAACGCACCGTGCTGCCCGGTTCGTCATTCTGGAGCGAATGGTCCAGCTACCCGTTTTCCGCCACCGAGTGGGTGCATCGACCGCTGGGCGTTCAGACCCTGGCGCTGGCCTACCGGTCCGGTGCGGCGTGGAACGAGACCGGATATGCCAACCCGGAATTCGACGCCAAGCTGGCGGCGGCCATGTCGATCGCCGATGCAGAGGCCCGCAGCATCGTCATGGCCGATATTGAAACAATATTGCGCTCAGATCATGTGATGATCCAACCCTTTTGGCGCTCACTCTATCGGCATTTCCGACCGGGTGTCCTTGGTGCAGAGATGCACCCGTCTTTCGAGATCCATTTGTATAAACTGGGACTGGCGGCCTGACGCCTGTCAGCGTGCTGCCGACGGCGCGCGTACCGAGATAAAGACAGCCTGAGCGTCGCTCCCTTCACTGTCGCTCTCTTTACCAGTGTCGTCGTCCGTCACCAGCTGGGCAAGCTGTGCCTCCCCGCCCCCGCGTCGCTTGCGGATGAAACGGGGTGGGATCGTGGAAAGAGCCAAGATCTCGTTCTGCTCCTCAACGGACATAGGTTCCGCAAGTTTGAAATCCCCCATGGTCTGGTGAAAGCGTGCAAGCTTTGCCCCGGGCAGCGCCGTTCCGGACACGTTCAGGACGGCGTCACAGCCGACGACCAACGGGATTTCCGACGCGTCGCGCGGTTGAAAACGGAAACCGCCCCGACCCAGCGTGAGCATCAGTCCGGGCACACCCTTGCCGTCGATTTCCAGAACGGCGGGCACACAGCACGCCCGGCGATTGTAGAGCAGCGTCCAGATCCAGCGCGCAGCGATGTCGAACGCGAACAACAGCCCGATCACGAGGATCAGTGCGACAACAACCGCCCCGCCGGTCGCCAAAATGCTGTCTTTCAGGACGCGGTCCAGCGCCTGCCAATCAATGCGGCCGTCGGTGATGATGGCCCAACGTGCCTCTGGCAGGACACCTATGTCGTGGTCTTTGGCCCTGGCGCATGCCAGCTCGCTTTGCCGGTCGAATTCCCGCAGCATGGACTGCATGTGGCGTGGATCGTAGCGCGCTCCGGCACTGCTGAGCCGCGCGCCTTCGGCCATCAGGTCGAGCGCGATGCCTTCCAGCGCCTCGAAGTGCGTATCATTCAACGTATTGAGCAGGCGCTGTTCACTCAGCCCTGACATCTGGTCGCTGATCCGCTCTGCAATGCGCGGGCTGACCTCTGTGCCGTCCGCGGGGAGGATCGAGAGGGTCAGCACCAACCCGGTGAGCGCCTGTGGCCGATCACACTCCTGGGCAACGGTAGCATTGGCCCAGATCACCATCACAAGCACAGACGCCGCTGCGCGTCCCGCCCTAACAACTGGTTCGAATAGGGTCGCCAAACCAAACATGTGATGCACCCCAAAGGCCCGTGTTCACGAACGTCCGAGGACGTCCCGGGCCGAGAGTGTCATCCAATGGTCAACTGCGGCTTAAGCTATAAAATCCGCTGGAAATAGGTCGCAAAGGCAAGCGCCGTCAGCTGCCCCAGATTTTCTTCACATAGTTGCGGGTTTCGCGGTAAGGCGGCACGCCATCGTGTTTCTCAACCGCGCCGGGACCCGCGTTGTAGGCGGCCAGCGCCAGACGCCAGGAGCCGAACTTCCTGTATTGAATCATCAGGTACTTCGCGCCGCCCAGCAGGTTTTCCTGCGGATCATGCGGATCCACGCCAAGCGATTTGGCCGTGGCCGGCATCAATTGTGCGAGACCGATGGCCCCCTTGTGGGACAGCGCCTTGGGATTGAACCGGCTTTCCTGCATGACGAGGCGCAGAAACAGATCCTCCGGCACGCCATGTTTTTGCGCCGCGATTCGCGCCATTGTCGCGTAGGGACCGTTGTAGCGCCCACGATATTTCGGCACCTGCGCCGCACCAGCCGCGCCCGTGCCCCACTTGGTCGGGGTCACAACCTGAGGCGGCTGGAGGCGCACGGAGCTTTTGTATTGAGCGGAGGCGCGGCTGTCCAAGACACCGATTTGAGAGGAAAACAGGCCGGCGCGGCTTTTGGTGGAAATCGTTTCTGCCTTTACGACACCTGACGACAGACAGAGCATGCCAACAGCTGCCAGAGCCGTCCATGCCACACTTCCAAAGCGCACCCCCGCCATTGCAAACCTCTTCACCGTTGTTCAAATTTCGGCGGAGACTAGCCGCAAAACGCATCTTCGGGAACCCCCGGACCGACCCGGCGTTTACCCCGGTTGGAGGGTTCGTTAGAAACGGCAGACATTCGCCTATGCGATTCTAGGTTTCGAGAGGAAAAACATGGCCGGTTCCGTGAACAAAGTCATCATCGTGGGCAATCTGGGCCGTGACCCGGAAGTCCGCAGCTTTCAGAACGGCGGAAAGGTGTGCAACCTGCGCGTCGCAACGTCCGAGACATGGAAAGACCGCAACACCGGCGAGCGCCGGGAAAAAACCGAATGGCATTCGGTTGCGATCTTTCAGGAAGGCCTGGTCCGGGTGGCTGAACAGTACCTGCGCAAAGGCTCCAAGGTCTATATCGAAGGCCAGCTGCAAACCCGCAAGTGGCAGGACCAGAGCGGTCAGGACCGCTATTCGACCGAGATCGTGCTCCAGGGCTTTGGCGGTAATCTGACAATGCTGGATGGCCCGAGCGGCGGCGGTGGCGGCGGTGGCAACTACGGCGGCGGCGGTGGCCAGGACAGCTACGGCGGTGGCGGCTACGAAGAGGGCGGCGGCTACGGCGGAGGATCTTCGTCCGGTGGCGGCTCCGGCCCGGCGCGCGCTCCGGCCCGCGATATCGACGACGAAATCCCGTTCTGAGGGATCCCCGTTGAAAGATCCGAAACCCGGTGCCTGCGCACCGGGTTTTTTTGTTTGCGGCGTAGAAAACGGCGCGCGCGCCCCGGGCCGGTTCGACGGACTGAGACCGCCGCACAACCGAAAAAGACGCGCCTGCGATAAAGGTTTTCGCAATCACGACATGCTTTTTTCATCGCCCCGGTCGCTCAGCAGCCTATGTGGCACTTCAAACCGAAATCACAAACACTCCAAACCCCCAAGCAAAAAGCTGACAGCCAGGGAGGGCTCGCATGGCGACCTTTGATCTCAATGGAAAAGAAGTGACGGTAGATGTCCCCGACGACACACCGCTGCTCTGGGTCCTTCGGGACGAAATGCAAATGACCGGCACCAAGTTCGGCTGTGGCGTTGCGCAATGCGGTGCGTGCACCGTAATGCTCAACGGCATGACGCGGCGCTCCTGCGTGACGCCGATTTCGATGGTGGACGGCAGCAGCGTCACCACGATCGAGGGCATGGACGGCCCGGAAACCAAGGCCGTGCAAGCCGCGTGGGAAAGCCTCGACGTGCCGCAATGCGGCTGGTGCCAGTCCGGTCAGGTGATGAGCGCCTCGGCGCTGCTGCGGGAAATCCCCAAGCCGACGGATGAAGACATCGACAACGCCATGGCAGGCAACATCTGCCGCTGCGCGACCTATGTCCGCATCCGCAAGGCGATCCATGACGCCGCCGACAGCCTGGAAGGATAAACCATGACCAAGATGAACCGCAGGGGTTTCCTGACCTCCTCCGCCGGTCTGGTGATCGGCCTGTCGCTGCCCATCGCGGCACGCGCGCAATCCGGGGCCGCCCTGGCCTTTGAAAGCGACGGCACCGAGGGCACATTCGCGCCCAACGCCTTTGTCCGCGTGGCGCCAGATGACACCGTCACCGTGATGATCAAGCACATCGAATTCGGCCAGGGGCCCTATACCGGCCTGTCGACCCTCGTGGCCGAAGAGCTGGACGCCGACTGGTCGCAGATGCGCGCCGAAGCCGCGCCCGCCGATGCCGTCTACAAGAACCTCGCCTTCGGGATGCAAGGAACCGGTGGGTCCACCGCGATGGCCAACAGCTACATGCAGATGCGCAAGGCCGGGGCCGCTGCGCGCGCCATGCTGGTCGCTGCCGCTGCCGAAGAATGGGGTGTTGATGGCTCAGAGATCACCGTCTCCAAAGGTGTGATCAGCCACGGCGACAAAACCTCCGGCTTTGGCGCCTTGGCTGAAAAAGCCGCGCAGCAGACCGTTCCCGAGGATCCGACCGTCAAGACCGCCGACCAGTTCGTGCTGATCGGGCAGGACTTGCCAAAGCTCGACACCGTGGCGAAATCCAACGGGACGGCGACGTTCTCGATGGATCTGTACCGCGACGGAATGAAGACCGTCGTTGTGGCCCATGCGCCAAAGTTCGGCGGCGCGGTTGCGTCGTTCGACGACAGCGCCGCGCTGAAGGTGCCCGGCGTCGAAGCGGTCCACCAGATCCCGCAGGGCATCGCGGTCTACGCGACCTCGACCTTTGCCGCGATCAAGGGGCGCAACGCGCTCGACATCCAGTGGGATGACAGCAACGCCGAAACCCGGTCGACCGATGCGATCTTCGAGGCCTTCTCCGAGGCCGCCGCGCAGGGTGGTCAGGATGCCGAGATGATCGGCAACGGCGCAGCGGACATCGACGGCGCGGCGCAGGTGATCGAAACCGAGTTCCGCTTTCCCTATCTGGCGCACGCGCCGATGGAGCCGCTGGACGGTCTCATCGAATACAGCGAGGGCAAGGCCGAGGTCTGGATGGGCTCTCAGTTCCCCGGGCTGGACCATCCGGCGGTGGCCAATGTTCTGTCGCTTGAGCCGGGAAACGTCCGGGTCAACGTCATGCTGGCCGGTGGCAGCTTTGGCCGTCGCGCGCAGGACACGGCGCATTTCGCCAATGAGCTGGCAGAGGTCGCCAAGGCCGCAGGCCCCGGCACCTACAAACTGGTCTGGACCCGCGAGGATGACCTGCACGGCGGCTATTACCGCCCGCTGACGGTGCACAAGATGCGCGCCGGTCTTGCAGAGGACGGCACGCTGACCGGCTGGGAAGACGTGGTGGTCAACCAGTCCATCATGGCCGGTGGCCCCATGGCACAGATGATGCAGGACGGCATGGACCCGACCTCTTACGAGGGCTCGACGAAAATGCCGTACGATCTGACCCATGCGCGCACCGGTTGGGCGCAGATGGAAAGCCCGGTTTCCGTTCTTTGGTGGCGCTCTGTCGGTCATTCGCACACCGGCTACGCCACCGAGGTTTTCTTGGACATGGTGCTGGAGGCGCAGGGCAAAGATCCTGTGCAAGGGCGTCTTGATCTGCTGAAATCCGACATGACCCGCGACCGCGGCGTGCTGGAAAAAGTGGCGAAGATGGCCGGCTGGGATGGCGAAAAGGTCAAGGGCGACAAGGGTTACGGCGTCGCGCTTCACGAGAGCTTCAGCACGTATGTCGCTCAGATCGCTGAAGTTTCCGACGTTGACGAGATGCCGAAAGTGCATCGTGTCTGGTGCGCCGTGGATTGTGGCGTGGCCGTGAACCCCAACGTGATCCGGGCGCAGATGGAAGGCGGCGTGGGCTTTGGCCTTGGCACCGTTCTGTTTGACGAGATCACCCTGGCCGATGGCGGCGAGGTTCAGCAGTCGAACTTTGACACCTACCGCATGTTGCGCATCCACGAGATGCCGGAGGTCACGGTCGAGATCATCCAGTCCGACGCGGATCCGACCGGCGTGGGCGAACCGGGCTTGCCGCCCATCGGTCCCGCCGTTGCCAACGCCTGGCGTGCGCTGACCGGCGAGACCGTCACCACCCTGCCCTTTGCCAAGAAAACCGGAGCCTGAGCCATGAAGAACCTGATGATCGCGGCGCTGCTGTGCGCCACCCCGGCCATGGCAGAAAACGTCAACGGCCTGCGCACTGTCGATGAATTCGACAGCATCGAGGCCGAGGGGGAGCGCTCCGTTGCGCTGTTCGAGGAGATGATGGTGGTGATCGAGCACCCTCGGTGCAGCAACTGCCACCCGGTGGACAACTCCCCGCGTCAAGGCGACGACATGCGGATGCACCAACCGCCCGTGGTGCGCGGGGCCGCCGACTTTGGCGCGCCGGGGATGCGCTGCACCACCTGCCACTCGGAGGAAAACGTCGCCTTTGAAACCGGCGAAGGGTCGATCCCGGGTCACGATCCGTGGAACTTGGCCCCGATCTCCATGGGCTGGATCGGCAAGAGCGCGTCAGAGATCTGTGCGCAGCTCAAGGACCCGGAGCGCAACGGCGGCAAATCACTGGCTGAGCTGCACGAGCACAATGCCGAGGACGGTCTGGTCGGTTGGGGCTGGGAGCCCGGCAAAGGCCGCACGCCCGCGCCCGGCAGCCAGAAGGTGTTTGGCGAGCTGACGCAGGCCTGGATCGACACCGGCGCCGCCTGCCCCAGTTCCTGATCTCGACGCAAAAACACGAAGGGCCGGTCTGTAGTGACCGGCCCTTTCAGATAGAATTTCCAAACTTGTTCAGCGTGCCGCCAACTGCTCCGTCAGCAGGTCACGGACGGTTTGGCCCGGCACATCAGAGGTGACAAAGGCCTGACCGATGCGATGCGCCAGAATAAAGCGCAACTGCCCGTCGATGACCTTCTTGTCCTGCCCCATAAGGTCGAGCAACGCATCGGCATCGGGCAGATCGCCGGGTATGTCGCTGAGATCGCAGCGCATTCCGGCATCTTTGAGCAAGGCGCGCACGCGGCTGGGGTCCTCCTGGGGGCACAGGCCAAGGCGCGACGACAGCTCGAACGCCAAGGCGCAGCCTATGGCGACACCCTCTCCATGCAGCAGTCGGTCGCCGTACCCCGTGGCTTTTTCCAACGCATGACAGAAGGTGTGCCCAAGGTTCAGCAGGGCGCGGTCGCCTTGCTCTGTCTCGTCACGCAGAACGATTTCCGCCTTCATTTGCACCGAGCGTGTCACCGCGTATTGCCGGGCCTCCACGTCGCCGCCGATCACCCGTTGCGCGTTTTGCTCCAGCCAGTCAAAGAAACCCGCGTCGCCCAACATGCCGTATTTGACGACCTCTCCCATGCCGGCGCGAAAGTCACGTGGCGTCAAAGTGCCCAGCACACCGATGTCCGCCAGCACCATCGACGGCTGATGAAAACTGCCGACGAGGTTTTTGCCCTGCGCGGTGTTGATCCCGGTCTTGCCGCCGACGGAGCTGTCGACCTGCGCCAGAAGCGAGGTCGGGATCTGAACAAAACGCACGCCCCGTCGCAGCACGGCGGCGGCAAACCCCACAAGATCGCCGATCACGCCGCCGCCCAAGGCGATGACCACATCGCGCCGCTCGACCTTTTGATCCAGCAACCATTCGACAGTCTGGCTGAAGAACGGCCAGCTCTTGGTGCCCTCGCCCGCGGGCAGGGTCATGGCAACGCTTTCGATACCTTCCGCCGTCAGAGCGCCTTGCAAGGTGCTCAGATGCGCGGCGGCAACAGTGTCATCAGAGACGATGGCAACGCGCGGGCGTTTCAGCAACGGCGCGATCTCAGACCCGGCGCGGGCCAGCAGCCCCTCGCCAATGCGAACCTCGTATTCCCGCCCCGGAAGCGGCACACCAACGGTGTCGATCATGCGTTTTTCTCCAATACGTCGGGCCGCTCCGCCAGCAGGGCCAGCGTCACCCGATGCGCCATGCTGTCGAGTGATATCTTTGGCTCGGATTTGACCGACAGGTCAGCCAGCCGATAGATCGGCGTGCGGCGTTCATAGATTTCGCGCAACGTCGCCTTGGGATCGGGGGTTTTCAGCAAGGGGCGCGTGTCCTTGTGGCGGACGCGCTCCCACAACAGTTCCAGATCGGCGTTCAGCCAGATGGAGACGCCCTTTTGCGACATGTTGCGACGGTTTTCTTCGGACATGAAGGCACCGCCCCCAGTGGACAGAACGCCCGGCACGCCATCCAGCAAGCGGTCGATGATCTGGGTTTCCTTGCGGCGAAAGAAGGCCTCGCCGTCGCGGGCGAAAATCTCGGCAATGGTCATCTGCGCGGCTTCTTCGATCTCGTGATCCGAATCGCGAAACACCACGCCCAGATGTGCGGCCAGAGTTCGGCCCACGGCCGTCTTTCCCGCGCCCATCATGCCCACGAAGACGATGGTCTTGTGCAATTTCAGCACCGCAGACGCCGATCCGCGCGACATGTCGTCCAGTCCCCTGGTCAAACCCTTGTGATCTGTCCCTTCGGCCATTCCTTGCCCATCTCTTGCCTGTTGCGTGAATGACGTGAACCGGACAAAAAGGCTAGGTATAAAGCAAAAAATACCTGAGGCAGGGGGTGCCCATATGGGCCGACTATTCAAATGGCTTTTCTACCTTGTGGTGCTGGCTGCGCTGGCACTGGTGGCATATGCCTACATCGGACCTTTCTTCGGGGCGGATTTCAGCCCGCCACAGACAGAGATCCGCGTCCCGTTGCAGCTGGAAGAGGACTGATATGCCGCGCAGCCTGCGCCGAATGATCACCGTGTCCGCACTGGCCGTGATGCCGGGGCTGGCGCTTGCGCAGGCTGATCCCGTCAGTCAAAGCGCGCTGCCGCCTGCCGTCGACAGCCAGCCCCTGTCCGCCCCCAACGTCGGCGCGGCGGGTCTGCTGAGCAGTGCCACCACCGGCCTGCCGAACGATCTGTGGTCCGGATCGGACCCGCGCAGCATTGCGACGCTGATCGCCGCGGTGGACCTGCCGGTGCCCGCGATGACGCGCATGATGCAAACGTTGATTCTGGCCGAGGCGCAGCCGCCCCGTGGCGACATGCGACACGATTTCCTCGATTCGCGTCTGACGTGGCTGACCTCCCAGGGGGCGGTGGAACAGGCGGTGGCGCTGTTGGACATCACCGGCGTCGACGACCCGCGCCTGTTTGCGCATTGGGTGAATCTGTCGCTGCTGCTGGGCCAGACGGAACCGGTCTGCGCCAAGCTGGACGCTGAGCCGCGCCTGTCCTCCGATCTGTCGTTACGGATCTTCTGTGCGGCCCGGTCCGGCGATTGGCAACGCGCCGCCTTGATCCTGCAAAGCGCGGAAACTCTTGGGGAAATCACCGGGCGACATGCGGAACTGATGGTGCGTTTCCTCGATCCCGAGGCCGGCAATGGCCGCGATCTGCTGCCTCCGGTGCGCCCCTCGGCGCTGGAATTCCGCCTGTTCGAAGCCCTGGGAGAGCCCTTGCCCACAGCGCCGCTGCCGCGGTCCTTTGCCGTGCTGGACTTGTCCGGCGACAATGGCTGGCGTGCGCAAATCGAGGCGGCGGAACGGCTGGCACGCGCGGGCAGCCTGCCGCCGAACCGGTTGCTTGGCCTCTACTCCTTACGGGATGCGGCGGCGTCCGGCGGGGTCTGGGACCGGGTTGATGCGCTTCAGAATTTCGAGGCCGCATTGCAACGCGACAACGATGACCTTATCGGCCGCGCGCTGGTGCAGGTCTGGCCCCAGATGGCGCACGCGCGCCTGTTGTCGCCTTTCGCAGAAATGTTCGCCGTCGAACTCGAAGGCCGCACGTTCGAAGGACGGGCCGCCCGGATGGCGCGGCGCCTGATGTTCCTGTCGTCGGGCTACGAAGAGCTGACCGCCGACATGAAAGACACCTCCGCCGAGGCACAATTCCTGACCGAAGTCGCGCGTGGTCTGCCCCCGCAAAACGTGCCCGCCCTGCCCCACGCCGAGGCCGTGGCGCTTGGCTTTCGTGGCGTCGAAGTGCCCAGCGTGCTGCGCGACCAATTGGCCGAGGGACGTCTGGGCGAGGTCGTCTTGCGGGCCATGGCGCTGTTTGCGTCCGGCGCGGATGGCAACGGTCAGGATCTGTCCGACGCCATTTCCACCTTCCGGGCCGTGGGGCTGGAGGATGTGGCGCGCAGGGCAAGCCTTGAGCTGATGATCCTCGACGCGGAACGGGCGCTGCAATGACCATCGCCGCGGGCCGTTGGCTGCCGCTGTTCCTTGACGCGATGGCGGCGGAACGCGGTGCGGCGGCCAACACGCTGGCCGCCTATCGCCGCGATCTGGAACATGTGGATGAGTGGCTTGGCGATCAGGGGCGCGGCTTCGATACGGCTGCGCGCGGCGACTACGAGGAGTACCTCGTGCATTGCGACACGCTTGGCCTGTCACGCGCGACACGGGCGCGGCGTCTGTCTGCGATCAAGCAGCTATATCGTTTCGCCTTTGAGGAAGGGCTGCGCGACGACAACCCTGCCGTGCAGATCAGCGGGCCGGGTCGAGATAAACGCCTGCCCAAAACGCTGTCCATCGAAGAGGTCGACCGGCTGCTTGTCGCGGCGCAGGCCCATGGCCGGACAGAGGCCGACCGCGCCCGCAATGCCTGCCTGATGCAGGTGCTCTATGCGACGGGAATGCGCGTGACGGAGCTGGTGTCGCTGCCGGTGTCATCGGCACGGGGCGACCCCCGCATGCTGTTGGTGCGCGGAAAAGGCGGCAAGGAACGCATGGTGCCGCTCTCGCCACCCGCGCGCGATGCGCTGACCGGATGGTTGCAGTTCCGCGACGACGCCGAGGACAAGGCGCGCGCCAGCAAGGGCACGCAAGCCTCGGCATTCCTGTTCCCATCACATGGCAAGGCCGGACACCTGACACGGCACGCTTTTTATACGCTTATCAAGGAGTTCGCGGTCGAAGCTGGCGTTTCTCCCGCAAAGGTCACGCCGCACACATTGCGCCATGCCTTTGCCACGCATTTGCTGGCCAATGGCGCGGATCTGAGGGCGATTCAGACCTTGCTGGGGCACGCCGATGTGGCCACCACGGAGATCTATACACATGTGCTGGAGGAACGTCTGAGGGAGCTGGTCATGGATCATCACCCGATGGCCAAGGACTAGCCGGACGGACGCAACGCCGCTGGCAGGATGTCGAGCGACGGCCACTGCCCGGTTTCCAGACACCGGTCATAGCCTTGTGTCAGATTGGCGGCCTGCATTGCGCTTTGCGCCCCGGGCCAGTCGTAGTCCAACCGGTGCTGCGTGACCCGGTGGCCGTCAATGATCGCATAGCAGGTCCGGGGGCTGCCGTCGTTCGGGGGCATTCCGACGCTGCCCGCGTTCACCCATAGCGTGTTTTCTATCTGTCGGCAGAATGGCAATCCGCAATGCCCCGCCAAGACAATCTGCGGCCGGGGGGCCTGCGTCAGCTCCGCGCGCTTTGCCAGTTCTTCGGTGAAATCCGTTTCTGCCGAGGTGGGCCAGAGAAACCGCGATATATCGGTCCAGCCACCGTGGATCGCCGCGATGTTGCCAAGGCTGACCTCATCGGGCAAGCCCGCCATCCAGGCGCGCGTCTCGGCATCCATGGCGCCGCGCGCATGGGCATACCACGCCGCCGACAACCGGTCACAGGTCGACCCCTCGTCAAAGCCGCAGCCGCACCCCTCGGCATCCTCCGCCAGTTGTCGCTCGCAGTTGCCGGCCACGACGTGACAGCCCCAATCGCGAATCTCTGCCACGGTGGCGACCGGATCGCCGCAATAGGCCACGACATCGCCGGTGCAGATCACGCGCGCCGCCGGGATGCCCAAACGGACGGCCTCTGCCCGCAGGGCCCGCGTTGCCTGAAGGTTCGACACCGGGCCACCGAATGCAAGTATCGGACCCGTCTCATACGGTTGGACAACATGTCTGCGAAAGCGCATTTTCCTTGCCCTTGAACCAAGCGCCCGCGCGCCCCATAACCCCATCAACCCTTAAGGAAAGACAGCGTAGATGGAACCCGAAACAGTCTTTGATGCCGCCTTCTGGATCACCTCCGGCGCGATTGTCCTGCTGATCACGATGTCGGGCTTTTTCTCCGGGTCGGAGACAGCCCTGACCGCCGCGTCGCGTGGCAAGCTGCGGGCCGCTGCTGACCGTGGCGCCACCGGGGCGGAAAAGGCATTGGCGATCACCGAAGACAACGAAAGGCTGATCGGGTCGGTCCTGCTGGGCAACAACCTGGTGAACATCCTTGCGACCTCGCTGGCGACGGCCTTGTTCACCCGGATCTTCGGCGACAGCGGCGTGGCATTGGCGACGCTGGTGATGACCGTGATCGTGCTGGTCTTTGCCGAGGTGTTGCCCAAGACCTACGCCATCACAAACCCCGAATCTGCCGCCGCGCGCGTCGCCACGCCCATCGCGGTGATCGTGAAGCTGTTCTCGCCGGTGGTGTCCGCCGTGCGGCTTCTGGTGCGCGGCGTGCTGCGGGTCTTTGGCGTGCGGACCGACCCCGACAGCCAGATCCTTGCCGTGCGCGAAGAGATCGCAGGCGCGCTGCATCTTGGCCACTCCGAAGGTGTCGTTCAGAAAGAAGACCGTGACCGTATCCTTGGCGCGCTGGACCTTGGCGACCGCACCGTCGAAGAAATCATGCTGCATCGCTCCAACATCGAAATGGTCGATGCGGACATCGCACCGCAGGACATCGTGCAACAATGTCTGGAATCCAATCACACCCGCCTGCCCGTCTATCGCAATGATCCTGAAAACATCATCGGCGTGGTGCACGCCAAGGACCTGTTGCGCGCCATTTATCGACTGACCACCACCGAAGGCAGCCTTGCCGACGCGCTGAGCGGCTTCAAGGTGACGTCGATCATGATGAAGCCGTATTTTGTCCCGGACACCACACCGCTGGATGAGCAGATGCGCCAGTTCCTGCGCCGCCGCACGCATTTCGCGCTGGTGGTGGACGAATACGGATCCCTCGAAGGGCTGATCACGCTGGAGGATATCCTCGAAGAGATCGTCGGCGAGATCACCGACGAATTCGACCCGCAGGCGGACCATCAGATCATGCGCAGCGAAGACGGACAAATGCTGGTCGATGGCGCGATGACAATCCGGGACTTCAACCGCGCCACGGATCTGGCCTTGCCCGACGATGAGGCCAACACGCTGGCAGGTCTGGTTATTTTTGAAAGCCAGATGATCCCGACCGTGGGTCAGGTGTTTTCCTACCATAACTTCCGGTTCGAAGTGATGGAGCGTGAAAACAACCGCATCACCAAATTGAAGATAATGCAAATCTGAATGCGCTTGCACGTCAGGGCGGCGTTAAGGGCTTGGGGCTACACTGTGCAAAAGTTGATTTGTGCGGAGGTTAGCAATGTCCCCAGACGACATCGTTCATATGCTGCGACTTCGTGCGTTGTCTCTGGACCGCAAGCAGGCTTTTGGCCGGTGGACGATCACATCCGAGGCACCGCCAAAGCTGCGATGTGAATGGCACCGGCCTCATGATCCGAGGCAGGCGCCGCCTGCCCCGGGCAAGTAAGCCACGATCACGCCTCGTCACGCGCCTCGGCGGCCGCTTTCAGACGACGCCGGTCCGTACCCCAATTCAAAGATTCGAGCGCGCGCTCAAGGTATTCCTGCCCCCGCTCATCGGCGGCCGCGCAAAGCTCCGGGTCAGGATGGCGTTTCAACCCTCCGAGCACCTTCTGCAGCCGTTCCTGAACTTCACGAATGCTCGCCCCGTCGCGCGCGATCGCGTCAAACGCATCGCCAACAAGCGCAGCAGCATCCAGAGGGCGGGCATGCAAACGCGGGTGGCGCGGCTTACCATCGCCCTCCGTCTCATCCCGATATCCTGACAGGATGCTGCCGCAACGGTTGATGATGTCGATGGCCGTGCCGGGATCGTTGATGCCGGGTGACAGGGCTTTGGAGGCAATCTGGCACATGGTCATCAGGCCAAAGCGCGGATCCTGATCGTAGGTGCGTTCATCCCCGAGAATGACGTTTGCATGAACAGCGTCTTTCAGCCGGGTCCGCGTTTCGTCATCAGGATCCTTGTCCAGGCCACAGACCTTCGCCACCGGCGAGTGCAAAAAGACAAAGTCCCCGATCTCTTGCAGCAGGTATATCTCGCAGTCCAGTTCCTCGGCCAGTTCCTGCAGCGGCTCCGGGTGAATGATCTGCACGTAGCCGGTCTTGGGTGTCGCGATCACCAGACCATCCTTGGGCACGTCGCCGGTCAGCGGTTTCGCCCCGAGACAGGGCGTCTCCAGCCGCTGCGCGAATTGACGAGCGGTCATGGTTTCCAATTGTCGGGCGGAGTTGATGAGAGAGCCGAGGGATTGCAGGTGTTGCATCCAGCGAATCAACGACCACACGATCAACGCCAGCATGGCCACCGTCAGCACGAACATCACCAGCGCTTTCTCGTCCGAGATGTAGCTGACCTCCCGCAGAACGATGGCCACAAGCGCGTAAACGTAGGAGCCGATAAAGGTTGCCAAGGTGTTTTGCGTCACAGCATCCTGGCGAATGAGTTGTTGCAGACGCGGGGTGAATTGCGACGCCGTGGCCTGGTTGGTCGACACCATCACCGTCAGCGAGAAGGTCGTCACGGTCAACATGGCCGAGGCAATGATATCCAGCAGCCGGTCCACCGACCCACCGGCCACCCAACCTTGCATTTTCTGCGGCAGCAAAGCCTCGATCACCTGGCTGAGCGGGATGGAGAGGACCGCGAGCATTCCGAAAATCGCCACGCGCACCCACAAGATGCGAGAATATCCGCGCAGGACGCGCACCGCCTTGCGCGGGAGAGCAAAAACCTTGTTCATGGGGCGCAACTTAACGTGCCATGCAGGCTTGCCCAGCGGGAATCGTGCGCCCCGTCGCTTTTGTATGCGCGGCCTCACGGCGCATTGCACTTTGTAATCCTTCCCGCCAGCGCGATGCGTGGCATTGGGCGCGTGGTCCCGCAAAAGGGGCGTATCGGGATAATCGCCCCTCACGTCAAAGCGCGCTTGATGGGTCGTTCAAGCCGCTTCGACACCCATCGAGGGCCCTCGCAGGATTAAAATGCGGTTAAATTGCCGCGTTGCAGCGGCGCGCAGATGCAGGTGCAGCGTATAATTTTCTGTCTTTTCAGGGAGATCACAGTTATAGATATTACCATGCGAGACATTGCGATATTAATCCCTGCTGCCGGGTCCAGTTCCCGGATGCGCGGCAAAGACAAGCTGCTTGAAACTGTCTGTGGCGTGCCGCTGCTGCGCCACATGGCTTTGACCGCAATCGCCACCGGCGCGCATGTGTCCGTGACGCTTCCGGATCACGACCATCCCCGCGCCAAAGCTCTGGCGGGTTTGCCCGTTCAGGTCATATCGGTTCCCGATGCGGATGAGGGCATGTCGTCTTCGCTGCGGCGCGGCGTCGGCATGTTGCCCCGTGGTATGCGCGCGGTGGTGATCCTGCCCGCAGATATGCCGGAGCTGGAAACCTCCGATATCCTGCAAGTGATGACGGGATTCTGCTCGGTGCCCTATCCGATGTTGCAACAGGCCTCCACGGAGGACGGCACGCCCGGCCACCCGGTCCTGTTCCCGGCCGATTGCTTTTCTGCCATGGCGCAGTTGACGGGCGATCAGGGCGCGAGAGAAGTGCTCCGGTCCAACAAGCATCGCCTCCGTCAGGTGGCCTTGCCCGGTGAACGAGCGCTGCTTGATCTCGACACGCCGGAGGCCTGGGATGCATGGCGCGGAGAGTGTTCCGACAATGGCGACGAAAAGATCTGCATGCCGGCGGAGTAGGACCCTCTCCCGCATCCGTACAACAAAAGCGCCTCCGATCATTGCGGAGGCGTTTGTCATTTCAGGTCAGTGGTCTGGTTAGTTCAGCACGGTATGCTGCTGCATCACGCGCTGAAGCGAGGGTCCATTGAAATCCTGTTTGGACCAGATCTCTCTCACGTTGGAGGCGCGCGCCTTTGCATACATGAAGGGCGTCGGGAAATCGCTGACGATCACGAAAGGCACCCGCTTGAACGCGTCTTTCTGTGCCAGCTCATGCACGAAGTCGACGCCAAACCCATCGGGCAAAGCGTTGTCGAGAAATACGATGGAGACCTTTGAAGTCAGCAGCTTTTTTCGGGCTTGCGCCAGATCACACGCGATCACCATGGGGAAATCGGGATATTCCTTGGTAAACACCCGCCGCATCATGCGGCGGTCAAATTCCTGATCATCCACAATCAGGCACAGTTTCTCTGACTTGACCATCGATTCACCGTTCGCTCGACCCAGGATCAGATCATGCCAGTACGGGTCCTAATGACGGGTTAAGCCTTGGATTTATCGAGAATTTTCAACAATAAACGGGGCGACCTCCCCCAAGGCCGCCCCGTCCGTTACGTCGCCCCCGGTACATCAAAGGGGCGAGTGGTGTAGATCTCAGCGCGTCAGAAGCGCGGCCTCGTGCCGTTTCAGCGAGCGGCGCGCGGCGGCATAGCCTTGCAGACCATCTGCCTCGGCAAGCTCCGGGAACAGTTCCAGAATTTCCTGACGCTGTGCAGTGCCGATGCCTTTCAGGGAGTAGTCGCCCGGCTGGAAGCTTTCGGTCCAGGAGCCGTTTGACAGGACCACTTCGTGCTGCTCGAACATGATGTGGATGTAGGACACGGAGCCCGTTTCCACTTCTTCGACACCGTCGAGGTCCACCAGGTGCTTTGCCGCGACAAGAACTTCGCGCTCTTCAAAGTACAGAGCCGTCTTGTCGTTGGCCACCAGAACGCGGTGGTTCGGAGAGACCAGCATGTCGTGCTCAGGCAGACCGTTGCCCAGTGCGCCCTGCTTGATCAGGACCGGGTTCAGGTGCGGCTTGCGCGCAAGGTCATGGCCGGTCAGGTCCTTGCGGCCGACCCACTTGATCTCCTGCATGCCGTTGTCACGGGTGATCACGCGATCGCCAACTTCAAGATCCTCGACCAGCTTTTCGCCCGACGGGGTCGCAATCAGCGTGCCCGGAGTAAAGCAGGGAACGATTTCCTCGATCTCGAAGAAGTCCATGGTGCCGGTGACGTCGCCGGCAGAGTTCAGGAATTCCACGGTGCCGTCGAGACCATTGCCGTTGGAGTCGGTGACCTGGTTCACGATGCGCCAGTCTTCGCCGCGCATCCCTACGCCGGTCAGGTCCAGTATGTCGTAGTCGCCATTCGCCGGATCGGCAGGATCAGCCGTATCGACGAAGCCACCGGAGCCGCCGTCAACCACGTCGCCAGCGCCATGCGCCGCACTGTCGACGACGATCACGTCGCGGCCTTCGCCGCCGGAGATCGAGTCAACGCCCGCGCCGCCGTTCAGCGTGTCGGAGCCTTGGCCACCGATCAGCGTATCGTCGTCACGCCCACCGGAGATCAGGTCGTCATCAATACCGCCGTCGAGGTAGTCGTTGCCCGAGCCCCCCTCCAGCGTGTCGTCATCGTCACCGCCATAGATCGTATCATCGCCAAGGAAGCCCTGAAGCAGGTCACGGTCGTTCTCGGTGTTGACGTCGATGTCGTCGGTCAGTTCCAGCGCCGCGATGTTGGAGCCGTCGATGTAATCGTTGCCCTGCCCACCGTCGATGGTGTCAGAGCCATGACCACCGATCAGGCTGTCGTCGTCCTGGTTGCCACGGATCAAATCGTCGTCAATACCGCCGAGGATGGTATCGTTGCCCTGACCGCCGGTGATGGTGTCGCGGTCATCGCCGGTTTCGATGTAATCGTCCCCGATGTTGCCGTCGACACTGTCACGACCGTCTTCCTGGTTCGGATCAGAGGTGAAGCCAAACGTTTCATTCAGGAAGCCGCCAGGTGCAAAGGCCGCATCGTCACCTTCGTAATCCGAGAACGTGTCGGTCCCCGCGATGATGGTGTCGTTGCCCTGGCCGCCCCTGATCGTGTCGGCGCCCTGGACGTCGTACAGGTAGTCATCACCCGTGCCGAGGCTCACGACGTCATCGTCGATGCCAGAAAAGACCGTATCGTCGCCACCGCCTGCGGTGATGGTGTCGTCGTCGTCGCCCGTGGTGATATAGTCCGCACCCGAGGTGCCGGTTACACTGTCCAGATCGTCGGACGGGTCAGTGTCTTCGTCGAAACCATCGAGCGGGTCGAGCGGCTGGAGCGACGGATCAACAGGGAACACATCGGCATCGATGGCGCCAACGCCCTCTGCCGGGGTGCCCACGCCGATGGTGATCGTGCCGGTATCCGTTCCGCCATTGCCGTCGGAGATGGTGTATTCGATGGTGTCCGTACCGATGAAGCCATCCGCAGGGGTGTAAGTCACTTCCCCGGTGGTCGGGTCAAAGGATGCCGTGCCGTTGGAGGGCGGGGTGATGCCCGTCAGGATCAGCGGATCGCCGTCGGCGTCGGTGTCGTTCAGCAGCGGCGTCACGACAAGCGGCGTGCCGGGCGCGGTTTCCGCGGTGTCATCAACGGCAACCGGATCAGTGTTCGTCGGTGGCGGCGGCGGCAGGGAGTCGTCATCCACCGTGAAGGTGATTGTGCCGGTGTCTGTCAGCGCGCCGTCGGTGATGGTGTAGTCGACGGTGTCGGTGCCCTCGAAGCCCGCATTGGGGGTGTAGGTCACCTCGCCGGTGGTCGGATCGAAGCTCACGGTGCCGTTGGCCGGAGCAGTCACGGAGGTCAGGGTGATCGGATCGCCCTCGGGATCAGAGTCGTTGACCAGTGGCGTCAGGGTCACGGGCGTGCCAACCCCGGTGGTCGCCTCGTCGTCCACGGCGGTCGGCGCTGTGTTCGGCGCTGTCGGATCCGTCACGGTCACAGTGATCAGGCCCACATCGGTCGCCGTGCCATCGGACACAGTGTATTCCACGGTGCCTTCGCCAATGAAACCGGCGTCCGGTGTAAAGATCACCTCGCCCGTGGTCGAATCGATCACGGCGGTGCCATTGGTCACGGCGCCGATGGAAGTCACGGTCAGCGTGTCGCCATCTGCATCGGTATCGTTGTCGGCAGCGTCGATGGTGACAACCGTGTCCAGATCGGTGGAGGCGAAATCGTCCACCGCGACCGGCGCAACATTGGCGCCATCCACATCGACGGTGGAGAATTCCACGTCGGAAATCGTCACGCGCTGATCGGACACGCCACCGTTGGCGTATTGGATCACGATGGACGCGACAGGACCGGCCACTTCGACCAGAACGGAGCCGTCAGCATCCTGGAGACCGGTCGAGGTTTCACCGTCCAGCGTATTGCCGGTCACATTGACCGAACCCGCCGGGGTAAATGTCACCGGGACTTCGTTGCCATCAGCATCCAGCGCCGTGATTGTCAGGATATCCTCGAACGGCCCGGCGGTCCCATCTTGATTGTCGCCCATCGTATCTGTGTCGATATCGTTGATGCGGAAGGAAACGTTCTGGACCTGATCGGTATACAGATCGTCGGTCGCACGAAAATCCAGCGTGGTTGTGGATGTCGCATCGGCGGTATCGTCCGGTGCCCCGTACAGCTTCAGCCAGGACTGCGGATCGAATGTCTCGCCGTCGGCCACATAGCCGGGTGCGTTGAAGGTGAACGCCGTTGCGCCGACCTCAGCCGCGTCGAATGAAATGTCGACGGCAACGCCGCCGGTATCCACCGTGGCAGACGCGCCACCAGTGTCGTCAGTGTCGGTCAGTAAGGTGCCGTACCCGCCAAGTGCACCCCAGTCCAGAACCAGATCAACCATCTAAAAGCCCTCATTTTCCTGTCGGGGAAGCCCCCAGCCGCAAGCACTGCGACGACACTGCCCGCGGCACTGCCCGTTTACTCATTTCGCTCTGCTCTGATGGGTCGACGTTTTCGCCATGCCTCTGCCCGCGACTTTTGCGAGGCGAAGAAGTACGGCGGCTTGGACGCGCTTCGTCCTGGCATCACGTCGGACCTGTCAGAACCGAACTGTTCAGCGGCCACCCCCGCGGCCTGTATTCTTCACCCCCAGCGGGCTTGGAGATGTTAATACGTCAAGTGTGCCTCCGCTCGGAAGAGAAAATTGTCGGAAACTGGACAACACGCGACAGATCCGCGCCCCAATCGGCGCGAATTTTGACAGGGGCAACGGACACTTGGCCGGTTATTGTGTCGGGTTGAGAAACACTATTCGCGCTTTTCCTGAGGAAATATGAAATTTCCAGCCTCGTCGCGCGGTGGTTTGTCCCGGATTGTCGATAATTATGGAAACAATTCCATGGGGTTTTTTGAAGGCGCGGGCACAAAAACAAGTCGGACACATTTCGGCGCCGTCTGTGTCAGTTGGTGAACCAATGTAGACCTGCGGGATTTATTGATTACGGCGATGACAAGTCATGGTTGAAAAGTCGCCGAATCAGTAGGCCGGTATCGGGAGTCTTTGACGCTCCCCAGCCTGCCATTGCCCGTTTGGGACAGAATTGCGTCTGCACGTTTCCGCCTCAGGTCTTATCCACGTCTAAACACTGTCACGTTAAACGTGTAATCTCAACGCCGGATCGCCTTAACCTTGCGTCAGAGCTCAACCTAGATGTTTCCTGTCGCCTCGCCCTACCCGTTAAGCGGCATGCCGTCCAGACTTGAGCGTGCATCTTTTTGCCATGCGCACGGCCCGTCGGACATCAGCATTCCCGACGCCGCCGTGTAGATTTCCGGCCAAAGCAGCCTTTCCGGGCCTTCACCAAAGCCTTCGCCGAAACGTGGTTAATGGATTGCGAACCGCACAGCGACCCCACACCCGCGTCGATAAAAAGCGCCACCGCACGCGCCAGCAGCGGGCTGTGAACGTGTCACATCGCGGCCATTGCAGATCACTGCAAAAGCGCATAAGCTCTATCGCTGCACCGCGCCTCTAACAGCTGAATCCGCGGCACGCGGTCTCAATCTGAGCCGACGGAGAACAGCACCAGCTGCGTCTTTTGCCCTCATCCAATCACGCTGATCCGCCCAATGGACGCGGCACCTGAATCGACCGCCCCCCGTATCACGCGATAGATTTCCCACAGATGCAGCCCAACCCGTCCGCCGCGTCAGCCTGTGCAAAGACCTGCTGTCACGGCGGACGTATAATCATGATCCTGCCGACAGATCTTCGGCAAGCATCAAGGCGTTGCCATCCGGGTCGTAGAACGTGGCTGTCTTGACCATGCCCTCGACCACATCGGTTTCGCCGTCAAATGTCACGTTGGCCTGTTCGAGCTTTTGCCTTGCGCTATCCAGATCAGCGACACCAAAGACAGGGACGCAGTTTCCGGGCGCGGGCTTGGTATGCTCGCCCAATCCAAGCGTCACACCTTTTGTATTGGTCTGCAACTCTGACCAGCCCGCCTCGTCTGCGTGATAGAGTGTGTCAAAGCCAAGCATGTTTTCATACCACGCGGCACTTACATGCCGATCCTTGACAGAAAGCGAGATCGTAATGGTGGCATCCAGCGAGATGAGCGACATGGTGTTCCCTTTTGACCGAAATTATACTAACTATACTTTATGTACATTGATGCGTTTGTCAACACAACCTCAAGGGCATGGGCCATACCCATCCTGGCCAATCTGCACGCAGGCGTTGCCGGGCGACAGGCACCGCTGTTGGCGGCCACCGGCGCCAGCAGGACCGCTTTTGCGCAGAGCATGGATCACTTGATCTCACTGGGGTTATTGGAACGGAACCCCGGATATGGTCATCCGTTGCGTCCGGAATTTCGATTGACGGAAACTGGCGTTGCTGCCGCGGCGCTCGCGCACAGAGTTCAGGGCGTCACCGCCGAAGACGATCAGGACTTGCTGCGCCGTTCATGGACCTTACCGGTGTTGACGGTGCTCCACCGGCCCAGCCACTTCAACGATATCAAACGCAATCTGCGAACGATCACGGACCGCGCCCTGTCGCAATCGTTGAAAACAATGGAAGCAAGACACTGGGTTCAGCGCACTGTTGACGAGGCCGCTCGTCCGCCAAGATCAATCTATCGTGCTGTGAACACTGGCGGACTGATCAGCAGTGTCACCGTGACGGACGTTCGCTTTGCCTAGCGTCTTCGCCGTTGCTTGCAACGCAGGGCAAACCGGGAAAGTCCTGCGGCGCTGACCTTGCTCCCGCTTTCAGGTCTGATCCTGGGACGTCATCGCCATTTTAAACGCGCCTACGTCCGACTAGGCGCGACGAGGGTGGTGGACTGGACTTCGCGCATAGGGGGCGGTTGAACAGACCTGTCGGTCACCGCCATGATCTCAGCGAATAGCGTTGCACCCAATCCTCGAACGATGTGCCAAAGCTGTCTGTGGGCGCGTGTTCCATGCCCGGCAATTCCGCCAGCAAGACATCAAGGCGCGCGCGGCCCTCAGCGTCAAGGCGGGCGTCACACCGCAGCCGTGCAAGCGCGGCTGGCAAACGTCGATGCGGCCGTGCCGTGCTGAAGTACAGGCAGAACGGGATCGCTTTTATCTGTGCCACCAGTGTCGCCAATTCCGGCAACAGCACCGTGTCGAAGCGCTCGGTACCCGGCCCGTGGATCTCGGAGAGGGCCAAAACCGCGCGGCCCGTCGCCACCGCCTGCGTCGTCGAGTAGACGAAGCTGACCGACAGGGTCAGCACGACCATTCCGGACACGCCGATCAGCATGGACACCGCGCCCCAGGCCTGCGTCCCCGGTTGGTTGAGCCCACCACCCAGGGTGGACAACAGGTGCCCCGCGTAGCTGACACGACCAAGGGTGCCCGCCGGTGCACCCTCCGCGCCGGTGACCACGGCCTCCGGCGCGCCCGACAGGATCAGGGACCATGCAACGCACATGAGCACGATCCATCCCGCGCCGATGCTGGCGGTGACCAGCGGGCCGCAGATGCGGTGGACGTAGGCGCGGTCCGGCAGCAGCCTTATCAATCGAAAGGCGCCATGCGCGATGCGCGGCGCCAAAGGTCCGGCGCTGCCCGCGCCCAGCGCGGACATCAGGATGTCCCACAGGACCACCGCCAACAACAGCGCGCCTACGGTCGCAAGGATCATGTCTGGTTCCCCCCTCTCTGTCTAACCCTTGGGAATGATGAGGCAAAAGCTGGAAAAGGAAAGGTTCATGCCCGCCGCAGCACCGCGCCACGGGGGCACAATTGCCTGCTGTCGACACCGCTGGACAGCAACACCTCGCCGCCTTCGGGCACGGGGCGCGCGTGGTCGGAGAAATTGAAACCGGCGACAAAGCGCCCTGCCCCCGTCTCCATCTCCAGCCTCAGCACCCCGTCTGCTGTGTCATGGGCAAACCGCTCAGGTCGCGCCAGCTCAAGCGCGCGCCGCAGGTTCAGCACTTTGCGCTGAAACGCCAATGCGCTGTGGGGGTCGGCCTGTTGCGCTGCGATCGACGCGCCCGGTGCCCAGCGCATGGGCAGCCAGGGCGTGCCGTCGGTGAAGCCCCACGTGCCCGGCGCTTCGGTCCACGGGATTGGCACCCGAGCGCCGCTGCGACCCGGTCCGTCCGGCCAGAACGCAAGGTCATAGGGATCCTCGACGTCTTTGCGGTCCAGATGCGGTTGCGGCAGGCCCAGCTCCTGTCCTTGATACAGCATCAGGGCGCCGGGCAGAACGCCGCCAAGCAGCGCCAGAAAGCGCGCGGCAGCCGCAGTTCCATCCCCCAGCTGCGTGGGGCTGCGGGCCTGATCGTGGCTTTCGAACCACCACGGCAGCCGCCATGTCCCGTTGATGGCGCTCAGCAGCTCATCCCAGACCGCCAGCCCCGCACCGCATTTGACGGTGTCCGTCGTATAGCAAGCGTCGAGCCGCTCCGGCCCGGTGTACTCCAGCGCGATCTCGACCGAAGCAATGCCGAAGTTGTTTTCCCCCATCAGGAACAGATCAGGCCCCGCCCAGTCCCGGATCCTGGCCATATGGGCGGTGCCTTCTTGCGGCATCATGTCGTGGCGATGGAACTGGTGCGTGTAGGGATTGAAGGGCAGCCCTTCGATCCGGGATCTCTCATCGGGTGGCGCGGCCGGGTTGTCGCGAAAGTCCGGATCGTGAAACCACGAGGTCACGGCGTCAAAGCGAAAGCCGTCGACGCCGCGCGCGGTCCAAAAATCCATGATGGCGCGGATCTCGGCCTGAACATCCGGGTTGCGATGATCCAGCGCCGGTTGTTCAGAAGCATATTGGTGAAGGTAATACTGCCGGCGTTTGTGGTTCCACGTCCACGCCGGGCCGCCAAAGAAGCTGATCCAGTTGGTCGGGGCCGTGCCGTCGGGCTTTGCATCGCGCCAGACGTAACGGGCCGCCGCGGTTTCATCCCCCTCCACGGCGGCGACGAACCACGGGTGATCGAGGCTCGTGTGTTTGAGAACCAGATCGAGCAGCACCCCAAGCCCAAGCGCATGTGCTTTCTCGACGATGTGGTCAAAATCCTGCAACGTGCCAAGCCGGGAATCCACGGCACAGTGATCGGTCACGTCATAGCCGCCATCCGCCCGCGGGCTTGGGTAGAAGGGCGCGATCCAGATGGCGTCGACGCCCAGCGCGGCAACGTGGTCCAACCCATCGAGGATGCCAGCAAGATCGCCTTCGCCCGTCCCGGTGGTGTCCCGAAACGAGCGAGGGTAGATTTCGTAGATCGTCGGGCGGTCCAGCTTCGTCAGGGCGTCACGCACCGACGATCATCCCACCATTCACATGGATCGTCTGCCCCGTCACGAAGGAGCCGTCGCGCGAGGCGAGAAACACATAGGCAGGCCCCAGTTCGCGCGGTTGCCCCACACGCCCCATAGGCGCGGCCATGTTCTTGAGGATGTCTTCGTCAAAATCCTCGAAGACCGACTGGATGTCTGTGGCGACGGGTCCGGGGGCCACCTCGTTCACACGAATACCGCGATCCATGTACTGCTTTGCCAGAGAGCGGGTAAAGGCGGTGATTGCCCCCTTCGTCGCGCTGTACGGCACCAAGGCATCGTTGCCCACAAAGGCGTTGATGGAGGTGGTGTTCACGATGTTTGCGCCCTCGGTCATGTGACGCAGCGCAGCACGGGAGAGAAAGAACATCCCCGCCATGTTCACGTCGAAATGGGCGCGCCAGTCTTCATCGCTCACGTCTTCCAACGACTTGTACGGCTTCTGGAACCCCGCGTTGTTCACCAGAACGTCGATCCCGCCCCAGGCGTCGATGACCTTCTGAACCGCAGCATCACAGTCCGCGCTGCTGGCGGTGTCGCCTTGGATCACCAAGGCCTCTGCGCCTTCTGCTTCGATGCCCTTGCGGGTGTCCTCTGCCTTGTCCTCGGCGGAGTGGTAGATGAAGGCGACCTTCGCCCCTTCCCGGGCGAAGTGCAGCGACACAGCACGTCCGATGCCGCTGTCCCCGCCAGAGATCAGGATGCGTTTGTCCTTCAGCTTTGCGGCGCCGACATAGCCGTCGTCGATGTATTCCGGGTCGGGCAGATGTGCTACTTTACCATCCGTCATGGGAGGTGTCCTTTCCGTGTCTGTGTTCAGGTGTTGATGGATGCAACGGCACCGCCGTCAGCGCGCCACGCAGAACCATTGGTGAAATTCGCCCGGTTGGAACACAGCAGCGCGGCCACCACGGCCACCTCGTCGGCCTGACCACGACGTTTCAGCGTGAGGTAGGGGCGCTCCTCTTCGAGAAAACTCTCCACGGCCTCGTCGACAGAGACACCTTCTGCCTCTGCCCGCTTCTCCATCATCCCGTCTGTCATGGGGCTTTCGATGAAGGCAGGCATCACGGCATTCACCAACACGCCCTTGGGGCCGTAGGGCTGCGACAGCGCCTTGGTGTAGCTGAGCAGCGCGGCCTTCGAGGCGTTGTAGACCGCCTCGTCCGGGTATGGCTGCACCGCGTTCTCGGAGACGGTGAACACCACACGTCCCCAGCCCTTCTGGACCATGCCCGGCACGAAGACCTTCGTCATGCGCACGGCGGACATGAAATTGACGTTCCAGCACTCGAACCACTCGTCATAGGACATCTCCAGCGGATCGCCCTTCGCGCCGGTGATCCCGGCCATATGCACAAGGATATCCGCGCCACCAAGGGGGCCAACCCGCTGTTCCAGCGCAAGCACGTCAGCATCCTTCGATAGATCGCCTGCCAGATGGCCGACCACCGCATCGCCAAGCTTGTCGACCGCCTCTGCCAAAGCTTCTTCCGAGGTGTCGGTCAGAAAGAGCTTCACCCCCTCCTCGGCCAGCACCTGTGCCGTCGCCGTCCCCAAACCGCCCGCAGCGCCAGTGACGACCGCCAGTTTTCCGTCGATATCCAGATTCACCGGAGTGTCCTTTCGTTTCATTCCAGTCCAAACGAGGTGAAGGGCAATGCGTTCCTTCGCCGAATGCGGGAATATTTGGCGAGGGAACCTTTGGCGGGCCGCCGCGCGTTGTTTTTTGCCGTCCGTTCCCGGACACCGCCCGACAGGACCCCTCCATGACCCAACGCCCCAGCACCGAAACCGAGCTGCGCGCTCGCATCGCCGACACGCCCGTCAGCGGATCGCCCACGGAAATGCGCGCAGGTTTTGCCCGCCTGACCGGCCCCGCGCCCGGAGCCGCGTTCGAGGAGGTCACCCGGGGCGGGATCCCCTGCACGGCCATCGGCACGGGACCGGAGCTGATCTGGTTTCACGGCGGCGGCTATGTCTTTGGCAGTCCAGGGACCCATGCGGCGCTGGCGCTTGGGCTGGCCCAGCGCGGCCTGCGCGTGGTCATGCCGGACTACCGACTGGCGCCGGAGCATCCCTGGCCGGCCATGCTGCACGACGCGCGCGCTGTGCTCGACGGGTCGCCGGCGTGCTGCGTCGGCGGCGACAGTGCGGGCGGGCATCTGGCGCTGAACCTTGCACTGGCCGGGTCAGATCGTATCAAGGGGCTCGCGCTGGTGTCCCCGAACACCGACCACAGCGGACTGTCGACCACGCGGGGCCGTGACGGCGACGAGATGAACGACGACGCCACCGACAAGGCGCTGTCGCGCATGGCCATGCCGGAGACTGCACCTCGGGGGACGGAGGCCTCTCCCCTCCTGGCGCGGCTTGAAGGATTGCCGCCTGTGCACCTCGAAGCCGCCGGCGCGGAAATCCTGCTGGACGACACGCTGCTGCTGGCGCGCAAGGCGGCGCTGTCCAATGTGGACACGCGGCTGCACGTCACCCCCGGACTGTTCCATATGTTCCCGCTGTGGCCGGACGCCCTGCCCGAGGCCGCAAAGGCGCTCGACCGCGTCGCCCGTTTCGTCAGGGACTTGGGCTGAGCCGTGTCCTGTGCACGCGCAGAAAACATGCTGCGCTGCGCATAGATCCGTGGAACCAATCCGGGACGATCGGGGTTGCTCCTGTGATTTCAGCACAGGCCTACTCCATCTCCCATCGTTCCGGTCGCGTCGCGTTGCCTTGCTGCCATAGGCCAGCCCGCAACGCGCAGACCGCTCACAGGATTCCGACATGTTCGACAAGAACCCCGACCCGCGCGATCTGTCCATGGACATCGCGCAAGCGCGCCCTGACGAACTGGGGGCGCGGTTTGACGGCGCGGGGACGAACTTTGCGCTGTTCTCCGACCATGCCGAGAAGGTGGAGCTTTGCCTTTTCGACGAGGCGGGCGAGGCAGAGCTGGCGCGTCTCGAACTGCCGCGCGCCGAGGGTGGCATCCACTACGGCTACCTCCCCGACGTGGGACCGGGTCAGGCCTACGGGTATCGCGTGCACGGGCCGCACCAGCCCGAAGAGGGCCATCGCTTCAATCCTGACAAACTGCTGCTTGACCCCTACGCCATGGCGATGCGCGGGCACCTGAAATGGGACGATGCGCTATACGGCTACCCGGTGGGCGGGTCCGATCTGGACCGGGACACGCGCGACAGTGCCCCCTTCATGCCAAAGGCCGTCGTCACCGATCCGGTGTTCGATTGGGAAGCCGATGCGCGGCCCATGGTCCCTTGGCGCGACACGGTGATCTACGAGGCCCATGTGAAGGGGCTGACCATGCGCCACCCCGGCGTGGTGAAAGCCGACCGGGGCACCTTTGCCGCGCTGGCCGCCGACCCCATCATCGAACATCTGCAAAAGATCGGTGTCACCACCATCGAGCTGTTGCCCATTCACGCCATGGTGCAGGACCGCCATCTGGTTGAAAACGACCTGCGCAACTACTGGGGCTACAACACGCTGGGCTTCTTTGCGCCCAACCGCACCTACATGGCGACCGAAGACGTGAGCGAGGTCCGCGCGGCGGTGAAGCGCTTTCACGCCGCCGGGATCGAGGTCATTCTGGACGTGGTCTACAACCACACCGCCGAGGGCAATGAACTGGGCGCAACCCTGTCCTTCCGCGGCATCGACAACGCCAGCTATTACCTGCTGTCCCCCGACAACAAGCGCCATGGCTTTGACACCACCGGCACCGGCAACACGCTGAACCTTGCCCACCCGATGGTCTTGCGCATGGTGATGGACTCACTGCGCTACTGGGTGGAGGTCGTGCATGTGGATGGCTTCCGCTTCGACCTTGCCTCCACCCTTGCCCGGGAACCCGACGGCTTCGAGCGCGAAGGCGCGTTCTTCAACGCCATCCGGCAGGACCCCGTGCTGAGCAAGGTCAAGCTGATCGCAGAGCCGTGGGACGTGGGCGACCGGGGCTATCAGGTCGGCGGCTTTCCCTGGCCCTTCCGCGAATGGAACGACAAGTTCCGCGACGATGTGCGCGGCTTCTGGCGACGCGACCCCGCTCTGCTGCCCGGCCTCTCTGAACGGCTGATGGGCAGCCCGGTGCAGTTCAACCACTCGAACCGTCCGGCGACCAGCTCGATCAACTTCGTCGCGGCGCATGACGGCTACACGCTGTGGGACACCGTGTCCTATACCGAAAAGCACAACCTCGCGAATGGCGAGGACAACCGCGATGGCCACGACAACAACCTCTCTGACAACATGGGGACCGAAGGCGCGACGCAGGACGAGAGCATCCTCATCGCCCGCGCCCACCGGGTCAAAGCCATGCTGGCCACGCTGATGCTGTCGCACGGCGTGCCGATGCTGCTGGCAGGCGACGAGATGGGGCAGACGCAGGACGGCAACAACAACGCCTACTGTCAGGACAACGAAACCACGTGGATCGACTGGGACGCAGCGCGCCCCGATCTGATCGAAACCGTGGCGAGTTTGTCGAAGCTCCGCCGGGAGTGGCGCGGACATACCTCTCCCTTCGGGTTCTGGCCACGACCAGAGGCGACGGACTCCACGTGGTATCATCCCGAGGGCCGCGAAATGACTGACGGCGACTGGCAGGACGGCGGGTTGTTTGCCACGGCGTTGCGCCACCGTCAGGACGACACCCGCGATCTGCTGCTGCTGATCAACGCGGGCGACGCCTGCCGCTTTACCCTGCCAAAGGGCACCTGGCAGAAGCGTCTGGACACCGCCTGTGATCCCGTCGCCTGCGACGAAGAGGTCGGAACGGAGATCGAGCTGACCGCGCAATCCGTCGTGGTCCTTGCCGCGGCCGAGGGCAAACCCGCATGACGGCGCCGCTTTGGGGCGCAGTGCCTTTGCAGGCTGATGAATGGCGGTTCGGTCTCTGGGCGCCTTCGGCCGCAGACGTCGCGCTTCGCCTTGATGGCACCTTGCATACGATGACACGCGGCCCGGATGGCGCGTGGCAGATCACCTGCCCGGCCCGCGCGAACCTGCCCTATATGTTTCACGTCGATGGCACGGACTACCCGGACCCCGCGTCGCGGTTGCAGGTGGACGGTCCCGAAGGGCCGTCGCTCACCGTCGACCCCAGCCAATTTGACTGGGGATCGCATTGGCAGGGGCGCCCGTTCGAAGAGGCGGTGATCTTCGAGCTGCACATCGGCACGTTTACCACCGAAGGCACATTCGAGGCCGCGACACACCGCCTGGCCGATCTTGCGGCCATGGGCGTCACCGTCATTGAACTGATGCCGGTGTCGCAGTTCAGCGGCGCGCGCGGGTGGGGCTACGACGGGGTTCTGATCCGCGCGCCGCAGCCGGAGTATGGCGCCCCCGATGCGATGCGCACCTTGGTGCGCACCGCGCAAGAGCTGGGCATGGCCGTGCTGCTCGATCTCGTGATGAACCACTTCGGACCTTTCGGCAATCTGCTGCCGTCCTACGTGCCCGAGATGTTCTCGGACCGGGCGACGCCCTGGGGCGCGGCGATCGACTTTGCCCGCCCGCAGGTGCAGGCCTTCTTTCACGAGGCAGCCATGGGGTGGTTGCACGACTACCGGCTCGACGGCTTCCGTTTCGATGCGGTGCACCAGATCCGCGACGGCCGCAACCAGCAGGTCATGCGCGACCTTGCCCGCGATTTGCGCGCCAGCGCGCCAGACCGCCCGCTGCATCTGATCTGCGAGGATGAGCGCAACCTGCCGTCCTTACGTGAAAACGGCTATGACGCCGAATGGAACGACGACTGGCACAATGCGCTGCACGTGGCGCTGACCGGCGAGCGTCAGGGCTATTACAGCCGCTTCGCCAATGCGCCGTTCGATCATCTGGCGCGGGCCATGGCCCGGGGCCAGGTGGACGAAGGACAGCCCTCCCCCGAGGAACCGCGCGGCGCGCCATCGGCGCATCTGCCCTGGACGGCCTTCATCAACTCCAACCTCACCCATGACCAGGTGGGCAACCGCGCGCACGGAGAACGCCTGATTTCGCTGGTCGGAGAGACACCCGCCCGCGTCATCCATGCCGCCCTGCTGCTGATGCCCTTTGTGCCGATGCTCTTCATGGGCGAGGAGGAAGGCAGCACCGCGCCCTTCCATTTCTTTTGCGATCCGCCGGATGACGACAGCTGCGAGGCCGTGCGCAAGGGACGTCGGACGGAGCTGACAGGGATCGGCTACGAGGTGGACGGAATGCTCGACCCTTGCGGCGAAGCAGCCTTTGCCGTCTCACGCCCTTATCCCGCAGAGGATGCGGACCGCGCGGCCGCTTGGCGCGACCTGACCCGCCGGCTGATCGACCTGCGCATGACACACATCGTGCCGCTGCTTCGGTCCGGCAAGATCGGCGACGGCACCGTGTCGCGCCCCACCGCGCGCAGCTATGACGCCGCATGGCGTTTCGAGGGCGGCACACTGCGGGTGTGCCTCGCGCTTGGCACTCCTCTGGGCGTTGTCGCGGGCATGCCGATCTTCACCATGGGCGACCTCGCCCGCGATGCCTTTGCCCTTCATGTCGAGATCACATCATGACCCATCCCGTCGCCACCTATCGACTGCAACTGCGCCAGGGCATGGATTTCGACCGGGCCGTGACCGTGCTGCCGCATATCGCCGGGCTGGGGGTGAGCCACCTCTACCTGTCCCCGATCTTCACCGCGACCACGGGATCGACCCACGGCTATGACGTGGCCAACCCGGCGGAGATCGACCCGGCCCTGGGCGGGCGCGCGGGCTTTGAACGGCTGGCCCGCGCGGCTCAGGGTCATGGGCTCGACATCATCCTGGACCTCGTGCCCAACCACACGGTTCTGAGCGTCGAAAACCCATGGCTGCACGACGCGCTGATGCACGGCGCAAACAGCGCCTATGCCCAGCATTTCGATGTGGACTGGCAAACCGGGCTGATCCTGCCGATCCTGCCCGACCCGCTGGACGACATGCTGGCGCGCGATGCCTTTCGCGTCGAGGACCAGCGACTGACATGGGAGGGCGGTTGGCTGCCGCTGGCCCCGGGCAGCGCGTCGGATGACATCTCGGACGTGTTCCGCCAGCAGCACTGGCACCTGCGCCATTGGCAGACGGAGCGCAAACGCCTGACCCATCGCCGTTTCTTCAACATCACCGACCTGATCGGAATGCGTGTGGAACTGCCGCATGTGTTCGACGACATGACCGCCCTGCCGCTCGATCTGCTACGCGCGGGACTGGCACAAGGCTTGCGGATCGACCACATCGACGGGCTGGCCGATCCAGAGGGATACGTGCACAGGCTGCGCGGGGTCGTGGGGCCGAACGTGCCGATCTGGGTGGAAAAGATCCTGACCGGCCCGGAGGATCTGCCCGACTGGCCGATCACCGGAACAACCGGTTACGAGGCCAGCGACCACATCACCCGCCTGTTGATGGACGCGGACGGCATGCAGCGCCTCGATGCCATCTGGCGCACCGCCACCGGGGCCGTTGGCGATTACGAGGACGCCTGTCAAACCGCGCGCCACGAGATCCTGTCCGGCGATCTGGGCGCGGAACTGCGCGAACTCGTGACCCTCGCTCAGGCGGCAATGGAAGAGAAAGGGCGCCATGTCGCGCCCGATGCCCTGCGGGAGGCACTGCGCGCCCTGCTCGTGGCCTTCCCCCGGTATCGCAGCTACATCGCGGACGACGGCCCCGATTACATGGACCGCGCCCTGATGGAGGCCAGCCATCAGGCCGCAACGGCCGGGCTGCGGGACACAGAAACACTCGACGCGCTGCGCGATATGCTGATGCGCGCCAGCACCCCGGCGGCGCAGGATCTGGTCCGACGCTTCCAACAGGTGACCGGTGCCGTGGTCGCCAAGGCGCAGGAAGACACGGCCTTCTACCGCCACACCCGGTGTCTGGCGGAGGCAGAGGTCGGCTCCGAACCCGATGCCCCGATGGTGACGCCCGATCAGTTCGAGGACTGGTGCTCCACCCGTCTGGCGCGCTGGCCCGAGGCGATGACGCTTGGTTCCAGCCATGACACCAAGCGCGCCGAGGACGCACGCGCCCGGCTGATCGCCATAACGCACTGCCCGGAAGCGATGCAGACCCTCTGGGACAGGTCGCTGCACATCGACGGCGCAGATCAGGTGCCCGCCGGCCTGCGGTGGTACGCCGTGCAATCGGCGCTGGCGCTGTGGCAGCCCGAGCGTGACGACCTCGAAGACAGGCTCGCCGCGCATATGGAAAAGGCCATGCGCGAGGCCAAGCAGGTCACCACATGGCAGGCGCCGGATGCTCAGGCCGAAGGGGCCGCCCAGCGGTTTGCCTGCGCCGTTCTGGCGCAATGGCGGACGGCCCCTGAAACGGAGTTGCTGGATATCGTGGCGCGCGCCGAAACCATCTCGCTGACGCAGCTTGCCCTGCGGTGCCTGATGCCCGGCGTGCCCGACGTCTACCAGGGAACGGAGTTCCGCAGCTTCCATCTGACCGACCCGGACAATCGCGCGCCGCTGGACCTGTCGCAAAGCCCCTCTGACTTTGGCACGCGAAAGACGCAGTTGCTGCGCGACCTGCTGGCGCTGCGCCGGACCTGCCCCGAGGTGATGGCGCGCGGGGCCGTTGAGCTTCAGGTCACCGACGGACTGACCCATCTCACGCGGCAGCTGGGCGCGACCACCGTCACGCTGACCTTCTGCCGTAACGGCACATGCCCGCCACAGGTGACCCGGACCGCCGGCGCAGCCAAAGCGGAAAAACAGGTCCATACCGCCTGATCTTTCGGCCACCAGCCCCGAATTAGCCTGAATCGCTCACCACTTGGGGTTGTCCTGCAACAGAAGGAATATATTCCGGCCTCGATCACGAAAGCGTTTCATTCACAATCGCAGCCCGTCTACGATGCTCCGAAACGGCCATCAGAGCCGACGCGGAACATGACGAGGCAGGCATGAAACACAAGGTTCGCAAGACCGCAGGGGCAGTGTGCTTCGGCCTTGTGCTGTCCGGATGCATGGACGCCTCGGTCGGACGTGGCGCGTTTTCACCCTCTGGCACGGCCTTCTCCCGGAACAGCGCGTCCCCACGCCTCTTGGCCAATGACAATTGGTGGAAGACGATGCGCGACCCGCAGCTTGACCGGCTGATAGAGGTCGCGACACTGCAAAACCTGTCCCTGTTGCAAGCTGTCCAGCGCATTCGCAGCGCGCAGGCGGTGCTGGATGGCGCGCGCATCCAATCGGTCTTTGGCAGTTCCATCGACGCGGGCTACCGGGGCAGCGAGAACACCGGGCCGACGGAAACAGGCACGGCCGAGCTTAGCCTCAACTGGATGTTCGACCCATGGGGCGAGCGCGCGGCGCGGGAACGCAACGCGTCGGCCACTGTCGCCGTGCGCCGGGCCGAGGGCGATGCCGCCCGATTGGCAATGCTGCTCGGCATGTCCACGGCCTACATCGACTATCGCTACAGGCAGGCGGTGCTCGACATCCTGCAACGTCAGGAACGCACCGCACGCCAGACCTTGTCCAACGCACAGCGCCTTGCCGAAGTCCAAAGCGCCACGCGGGTCGACGTGCTGCGCGCCCGCGCAGCACTCAGCCAGGCGCGCACCGACATGCCCGGCACCCAGGCCGCGGTCGAGACGCGCCGCAATGAAATCGCGGTGCTGCTCGGCCGCTCGCCCCTGCCGCCGCTCAAGCTGGCCGACGGAGGCCAGCCCAAAGCCCGCCTGCCCGACAATATCGGCGTGCCCACGGATCTGCTGCGCAACCGCCCCGACGTCCAGGCCGCCGAGTGGCGGTATCGCGCGGCGTTGGCGCAGATGGATGTGGACCGCGCCGCACGTTACCCAAAGCTGTCCCTGTCCGGCGTGTTGAACTGGTCGCTGTTTGCCTCCAACGCAGATCGTCTTGGCTATTTCCTTGGTCCGAACATCACGTTCCCGGACCTTCCGTCGACCGCGCGCGCCTCTATCACGCGCTCCCATGCAGAAGCGGAAATTGCCTGGCTCGACTGGAAATCCAGCGTTCTGGATGCCATTCTCGAAGTTGAAAATGCCCTTGCCCGGCACCGGGCCGCTGCGCAGACCTGCGCCCGCGCGCAGGAAACCGTGCGCCTGAACCGCGAAGTGCTGGAGCTGACACGACAGCTGTACGCCAGCGAAGAGGTCACGATCTCCGAGGTTCTGGACGCGGAGGATGCGCTGACAACCTCCGAGCTGTCTCTGGCCGCCGCTGTGCGCGACATGACGCAAACCTATGTCGAGGTGAACGTCAACCTTGGCGCGGGGCACGCGCCTCAATCCGTGGCCGCAACGCAGTAAGTGGTGTGGTCTCCGCGCGCCCGCCGACAGATCGCAATTTTACTAATGCAGTCTCGACGGTCAGGCGCAGCGGGCTTTCTGTCCGTGCTGCGGGGCGGTGCCGCCGGACGAAACCGCCCGCGCGCAGCCAAAGACCAGGCACAGTCCTCCCCGCGGGCCGAAACCAGCACCACGGAGGTTCAGCGCATACGTCAGCCGATGACGCGAATATCGATGCGGGATTTCAGGTCCAGACCGTCGATGCAGAAATCACCCTCCGCCTCCGCCTCGCAGGTTTGCGCGCCGTTGATCAGAATTTGACCAAGGTTGTCACAGGCAAGCTGCGGCACGACAAATTGGCGCACGCGGGTCCGCTTTGACGGCAGCGCGCCAAAATCGAACAGCGTCATTCTCTCCACAGCGCCCTCCGCGTCGAACAGCACCGCCTCGAACACCGCAGAGGACAGATCCACCTCATGCCCGTTCAGCACGACAAAGCTCATCCGGCACCCTGTCTCCTGGGGTTCGACCGAGTTCAACTCGATGCTCAGCCTGTCAGAGGCATCCTCTTGTGCCATCACCGGCAAGGCGGTCAGTGCCGCCAGCGACAAGGCAGTCAGGACAGAAAAGGCGCGCGAAGCCATGGCAGTCTCCATTCGTTCCATGCGGAAGGCGCGTCAGTCCCACGTCCCTTCCTTCTTGCAATGTATCAAACACGGACACCGGGCCATGGCAATTCCCAAGACGCCCGGCGCGATGCGGGGTAAGCTGCAAAACCACGCGGTGCAGCCGACGACCACGCAGGCCGATGGAAGCCGCGCCAAGGCCTTGCGCCAGTCGAATGCTTGCAGAATCTGGACACCAGGGCCGGAACGTTTCAAGCTCGATCCAACGCACCACACTTTGGAAATGATCCCCAAAGGCTTCACCGCGACCGCGAAACACCATGGAGAGCAGGATGGACGACACCACACCAGGTCAGGATGCAAAAACCGCGAAAGCCACCGCCAACGCGCCCCGATCAAGCGATGCCATACGACACCCCCTCATGGACGTCGCGGCGCGCCTGAGCCGTGAGGCCCCGTTCGAAACCGTGTTCGAAAGCCCCGAAGTCTCCATCGAACTCTACGCTCCCGTAGGGGCTGACATGCAAAAGCCTCACGACCGGGACGAGCTCTACATCATTGCCAGCGGTGAAGGCACCTTCTCGCGCGGCGACGAACTGGTCCCCTTCGCGCAAGGCGATCTGCTTTTCGTTCCCGCCCACGTGCCACACCGCTTCGAAACCTTTTCCGATGATTTTCGCACGTGGGTGATTTTCTACGGCGACAAGCGCAGGAGATAGCGGGCCATGACCATTCGACGCATCGTCGCAAACATTGACGTGGCATCGGTCGCTGACGTTCAGAAATTCTACACTGACCTCTTTGGGCTGGACGTCATCATGGATCACGGATGGATTGTAACATTGGCATCCGGCCAGACGGCACCCGTCCAGATCAGCATAGCGACGGAGGGTGGTTCAGGAACACCCGTTCCAGATCTTTCGATAGAGGTCGATGACGTCGACGCGGCATTCGCGCGCGCGAAAAGGCTTGGTCACGATATTGTCTATGACCTCACTGACGAACCGTGGGGCGTGCGCCGCTTTTACCTTCGTGATCCCGCGGGGAAGTTGCTGAACATTCTGTCTCACCCCGACTGAACAGCGGACACTCTGGCCTCAGACCCGACCCTCGCCACGCCGAAGCCCACACGGCGCGTGGCAAAGCCGGGCCCCCACTCCCGTGATGTTCTGATCGGGGGGGCTTCACCGAAAGCCGATCTACCCGATCGACCCGTCGAGAGGTCGCCCGCGCCTGCATCTCGTCAAGCGCATCCGCATTCTGCCGTCCCCAATCGTAGACGAGATCGACCAGACCCACGAAACGACGCCCAAGCGGTGTGAGGCTGTAGTCGGCAGGAGGCACCACGCTCTCGACGTGACGCTCTATAAGGCCGCTCCGCTCCATTTCGCGCAGGGGCTAAACCAGCATCTTCTTCCAGATCCCCGGAAGGCTGCGTTGCAAACCCCCGATGCGCGCCTGTCCCTCATGACGGGCGTGGAGCGTGTGCAGGATCATGCTTGTCCATTTTGTGGAAAATAATTCGAGCACCCGCCGCGGGGCGCAATCCTCGCGCCACTCATCCTCTTCGCTGCCTGACTGCATGGTTACCTCTTGGGGTCCACGGTCCAAACTGTCCACAACCAGCGCCATGGAAATCTGCTGTCCACCTGGGCTGCCAAAGGGACAGCCCAGCATGGTCTCACAAGTGACGAGCGACACCGACGGCCCGAAGGGCTCAGTATGTTGGCGCGGCACTTCCCTGATAGCACGCCACCGACAAGGCACACCCAATCCCGATGGCATCTCGGCTTTGTCCACCGTGCCAACCGGCAAGCCCGCTTTCGCTGGAGGGGTGCCGGCGATTATTGCTCTCACCGTGTCAAATCCAAGGCCCTGCGCCAGCGTAAGCTCAGGCCTCCGGGCGCACCGGGCTTGAACAATATCGCCGCGCGGCCGCCTGTGATCTGATGTCCCAAAGCCCCAAACAGCCGTCGGGTGACATCTGCCCCACCCGAACCTGAACGCACCCTCACCGCGACCGGCAATGGGCGCCCGGCGTCCCTTGTGCCCACCGGTCCCCCTTGCCCTCCCCACGCAGCCAGATTGTCAAATTAATCTTGAAAGAGATGCCCGCTCCTCGTAGCTTTCCTTGGCAATGGCCAAGCGACATATTCGGCTCAAATCGTAACCGGAGACTCTGATGTCTGCTACATACTACGCCCCGCACGGCGGGCTGCCTGGCCAGGACCAGCTGCTGACCGACCGCGCGATCTTTACCGATGCCTATGCCGTCATTCCGCGCGGCACGATGCGCGACATCGTCACCAGCTTTCTGCCCGGCTGGACAGACACGCGTCTGTGGGTGCTTGCCCGCCCGATGACCGGATTTGCCGAAACCTTCAGCCAGTACATCATGGAAGTGCAGCCCGGCGGCGGCTCTGACATGCCCGAAGAAGAGGCCGGCGCGCAGGGTGTGCTCTTCGTTGTCGAGGGTGAGGCCACGCTTGACGTGAACGGCGAGACGCATGTGCTGACACCGGGCGGCTATGCCTACCTGCCGCCCTCGGCGGACTGGGCGCTGCACAACCGTGGGACCGAGGTTCTGCGCTTTCACTGGGTGCGCAAGATCTGGCAACCGGCGCCGGGGATCGACGAACCCGAAGTCCTGATCCTGAACGAACAGGACATTGCGCCGACGGCCATGCCTGACACCAACGGCGCCTGGGCCACGACCCGCTTCGTCGACCCCAACGACCTGCGCCACGACATGCACGTCACCGTCGTGACCTTCGAGCCGGGCGGCGTCATTCCCTTCCTCGAAACCCATGTCATGGAGCACGGCCTCTACGTGCTCGAAGGCAAGGCCGCCTACCGGCTCAACAACGAATGGGTCGAGGTCGAGGCAGGCGATTTCATGTGGCTGCGCGCCTTCTGCCCTCAGGCCTGCTATGCCGGGGGGCCGGGGCGTTTCCGCTACCTGCTCTACAAGGATGTGAACCGCCACATGCCGCTGCGCCTCGGCGCACAGCCGCAGACGCGCTGACTCACACGCCGGTCGGCGGCGGGGGAACCACGCCGCCGATCGACTGGGTCAGGGCCTCTGCCGCCGCAATCACCGGCTGGCTGAGCTGCGCCACCTGATCCGGAGTCACGCGGCTCGTCGGGCCGGAGACAGAAATCCCGGCCACCACCTCCCCCGCGATGCCAAAGACCGGTGCCGCGATGCAGCGCATACCGATGCTGCGCTCCTCGTCATCAAACGCAAAGCCGCGCGCCCGGATCCGGGCAAGGTCCGCCTGCAAAGCCTCGGCGGTGACGATGGTGTGCGGGGTAAAGGCCTGCAAACCGCCCGCCAGATGACGCGCCAGACGCTCCCCCTCCATCTGCGCCAGCAACGTCTTTCCGATGCCGGAGCTGTGCATGTCCGACAGCGTTCCGGGCGGAAAGAAGGCCCGGATATTGGCGTGCGTTTCGACTTGGCTGAGAAACAGCACCTTGCCCTCCCGCTCGACCCCAAGGTTCGCGGTCTCGCCCGTCGCCTCCATCAGCTTGCGCATGATCGGGCGGGCCCGCTCCACCAGACTGGTGCGGCGCAAAAACCGTGACCCGATCGTGAAGGCGCGCGGACCGATGTGCCACAGCTGCTCTTCGGGATCGAATTCCACCAGCCCCCGGCCTTCGAGCGTCACCAGAACCCGGTAGACCGTGGAGGCAGACTGCCCCATCTCCTCCGAAATCGCGCTCAGGGCCATGCCCTGCCGTTTGCTGATGAATTCCAGCACCTGCATGGCACGATCCAGCGACTTGATCGTGTTCTGCGAGGTCTTGTCGTCCCAATCACGCGGACGCCCCCGCGCCCGACGCTTGGCCGCGGCGGGATTGTCATGATTTTCCATAAGATGCCTTCTGGCTTTCAATGAAATTTCGTTTCACGATATGAAAAACACAAACCCCTGTAAACATTTATCTTTCTGAAATTTTCCGTGCCAAATACGCGGGATACGAAAATATATGTCGCAAGGCCGCCATCGCGTACCTTCCCTGCACCGACCCGTAAGGAGACCGACATGAGCTTTCAGAATCCCGTTTTCATTCCGGGGCCGACCAACATCCCCGAACGCCTGCGCAAGGCATGCGACATGCCGACCATCGACCACCGCTCGCCGCTGTTCGGTCAGATCCTGCACCCCGCCCGCGAGGGCGTGCGCAAGGTCCTGAAAAGCGAGGGCGCCCATGTCTTCATCTTCCCCTCCACCGGCACCGGTGGCTGGGAAACCGCGCTGACCAACTGCCTCTCCGCCGGGGACACCGTGCTGGCCGCACGCAATGGCATGTTCAGCCACCGCTGGATCGACATGTGCCAGCGTCACGGGCTGAACGTCGAGGTGGTCGAAACGCCCTGGGGCCAGGGCCTGCCCGCCGACCGCTACGAGGAAATCCTCACCGCCGACACCGGTCACCGGATCAAGGCCGTGCTGGCCACCCACAATGAAACCGCAACCGGCGTGAAATCCGACATCGCCGCCGTGCGCCGCGCGCTGGATGCGGCCGGCCACCCGGCGCTGCTGTTCGTGGACGGGGTCAGCTCCATCGCCTCGATGGACTTCCGCTTTGACGAGTGGGGCGTCGACGTGGCTGTGGCAGGCTCGCAAAAGGGCTTCATGCTGCCGCCCGGCCTGGCGATCACCGGCTTCTCGGACAAGGCGATGGCCGCGACCGGGACGGCGACCCTGCCCCGGACCTTCTTCGACGTGAAGGACATGGAAAAGGGCTATGCCAACAACGCCTATCCCTACACCCCCGCCGTCGGCCTGCTGAACGGGCTGAACGAAGCCTGCACCATGCTGCTGGCCGAAGGGCTTGAGAACGTCTTTGCCCGCCACCACCGCATCGCCGAGGGCGTGCGCGCCGCCGTGCGGGCCTGGGGGCTGGAGCTCTGCGCGGCCTCGCCCGAGGTCTACTCCGACAGCGTCAGCGCGATCCGCACGCCGGACGGCTTCAACGCCACCAGCATCGTCGAACATGCCGCCAACACCTACGGCGTGGCCTTTGGCACTGGTCTGGGCGAGGTCGCGGGCAAGGTCTTCCGCATCGGGCACCTCGGCTCGCTCACGGACGTGATGGCGCTTTCTGGCATCGCGACCGCTGAAATGTGCATGGCCGACCTTGGCCTGAACATCCCGCAGGGCATCGGCACCGGCGCGGCGCAGGACTACTACCGCGCCAATCCCGCGCAGGCACGGAAGGTCGCCGCGGAATGAAGGACCACGCGATGTATATTCCCACCTACGAGGACATGCTCGCCGCCCATGAGCGTATCAAGCCGCACATTCGCCGCACGGAGGTCCGCACCTCCGCCTATCTCAACGAGCTGAGCGGCGCGCAGCTGTTCTTCAAATGCGAGAACTTTCAGGAGCCGGGGGCCTTCAAGGTGCGCGGCGCCAGCAACGCGGTCTTCGGGCTTGATGACGCGCAGGCCGCCAAAGGTGTGGCGACCCATTCCAGCGGCAACCACGCCTCCTGCCTCAGCTACGCCGCCATGCGCCGGGGCATCCCTTGCAACGTCGTCATGCCGCGCACCGCACCGCAGGCCAAGAAGGACACGGTCCGTCGCTACGGCGGCGTCATCACCGAATGTGATCCCTCCACATCCTCGCGTGAGGCGACCTTTGCCGAAGTCCAGGCGGCCACCGGCGGGGATTTCGTGCATCCCTACAACGACCCGCGCGTCATCGCGGGCCAGGGCACCTGTTCAAAGGAGTTCATGGAGCAGACCGACGGTCTCGACATGGTCGTTGCCCCCATCGGCGGCGGCGGCATGATCTCCGGCACCTGTTTGACGCTGGCGACACTAGCCCCGGAATGTCAGGTCATCGCGGCGGAACCGGAACAGGCCGACGACGCCTACCGCAGCTTCAAGGCCGGGCACATCATTGCCGATGACTCGCCCAAGACCATCGCCGACGGCCTGCTGGTCCCTCTGAAGGATCTGACCTGGCACTTCGTGTCGGGCCATGTGACCGAGATCTACACCGCCTCGGAAACCGAGATCATCGACGCGATGAAGATCATCTGGAAGCACCTGCGCGTGGTCATGGAACCCTCCAGCGCCGTCCCCATGGCCTGCGTTCTGAAGAACCCCGAAGCCTTCCGGGGCAAGCGCGTGGGCATCGTCATCACCGGCGGCAACGTCGACCTCGACCGCCTGCCGTGGCTCGCTGCCAGCTAAACCCTTAAAAATTCGTTAAAATTGTCAGCTGACAATTTTCAGGAGGACCCGATGAAAGATCTGACAAACTTCGACGCATACGACGTGGGCTTCGACATTCCCGCCAAGCCGGGCATGGACGAGGCCGACATCCAGACCCCCGCGCTCGTGCTCGACCTCGATGCGCTGGAACGCAACATCAAGAAGATGGGCGACTATGCCAAGGCGCACGGTATGCGCCACCGCGTGCATGGCAAGATGCACAAGTCCGTCGACGTGGCCAAGCTTCAGCAAGAGCTGGGCGGCGCGGTTGGCGTGTGCTGCCAGAAGGTGTCGGAGGCAGAGGTCTTTGCCCGTGGTGGCATCAAGGATGTGCTGGTGTCCAACCAGGTGCGCGACCCGGCCAAGCTCGACCGGCTCGCCCAGCTGCCCAAGCACGGCGCGCGCACCATCGTCTGTGTCGATGACATCGACAACGTGGCAGAGCTGTCGGCCGCCGCGCAGACCCATGGCACCGAGATCGAATGCCTGATCGAGATCGACTGCGGCGCGGGCCGCTGCGGCGTGACCACCACCAAAGCGGTCATCGACATCGCCAAGGCCATCGTCGCCGCCGATAACCTCACCTTCACCGGCATTCAGGCCTATCAGGGCGCGATGCAGCACATGGACAGCTACGAAGACCGCAAGGCCAAGCTCGACATCGCCATCGCGCAGGTCAAGGACGCCGTCGACGGTCTGAAGGCAGAGGGCATCGACTGCACGCTCGTCTCCGGCGGCGGCACCGGGTCGTACTACTTCGAGTCGAACTCCGGCGTGTACAACGAACTTCAATGCGGCTCCTACGCCTTCATGGACGCGGACTATGGCCGCATCCTCGACAAGGACGGCAACCGCATCGACCAGGGCGAGTGGGAGAACGCGTTCTTCATCCTGACCTCGGTCATGAGCCACGCCAAGGCCGACAAGGCCATCGTCGACGCGGGCCTCAAGGCGCAGTCCGTCGACAGCGGCCTGCCCGTCATCTTTGGCCGCGACGACGTGGAATACATCAAGTGTTCCGACGAACACGGCGTGGTCATGGACCCGCAGGGCGTGCTGAAGGTCAACGACAAGCTGCGCCTTGTGCCGGGCCACTGCGACCCGACCGCCAACGTGCATGATTGGTACGTCGGTGTGCGCGGCGGCAAGGTCGAATGCGTCTGGCCGGTGTCCGCCCGCGGACGCGCCTACTGATCCGGTGACGCGAACGCCCGGCCCGGGGAGGGGTCGGGCGGTTTCCTGTCGTAAATGCCGCATCCCGCGGCGCAGACAGGCCGCGGCACGCAGGCACGGCAGGCCATGAAAGAAGCCTGCCACACATCAAAAAAAAGGGAGAGGGACATGACCGAAGTAATGGATCAAGGCGCCAGTCACGCCGACACGGGGGCCCACGCGGCGCTCGATCCGGTGGCGCCGGAAGAAAAGACATGGGGGTGGTTCGCCATCTTCAACATCTGGGCGAATGACGTCCAGTCGCTGTTCGGCTACTCGCTGGTGGCCTCGCTGTTCATCTCCTACGGGGTGAGCGGCTGGACCGCATTCGCCGGGCTCATCGCAGCCGGGCTGTTCACCATGTGGATGGTCAACCTGTCCGGCGCGCCGGGTGAGAAATACGGCATCCCCTACCCGGTTCTGGCGCGCGCCAGCCTTGGCACCCAAGGGGCGAAGCTGCCCGCCATCCTGCGCGCCACGGTCGCCGTCTTCTGGTACGGGGTGCAGGTCTACTTTGCCTCCACCGCGCTGGCGCTGCTGATCCGCGCACTCACCGGCCTGTCCGGCGGGGCCGAGATCCTGGGGCTGACCAGCATCGACTGGCTGTCCTTCGTGCTGGTCTGGGCCTTTCACATCGTGATCTTCTGGCGCGGCATGGACTGGGTGGAAACCTTCCTCAACATCGCCGGGCCGTTCGTCTACGTGGTGATGCTGGGGCTGGTGATCGTGCTCTGGCAGAAATCCGACGGCGAGCTGCTGTCCGCCACCCAGACGATCTTTGCCAATCCCGAAGGCACCTTCCTGACTGAGTTCAACGGCTTCGTTGCCATCGTCGGCACCATGGTCGCCTACTTCGCCGCCGTGATGATCAACTTCAGCGACTTCTCGCGCTACTCGCGCAGCAAGGCGTCGATGGTGAAAGGCAACCTGATCGGCCTGCCGTTCAACATGATCCTGTTCTCGGCGCTGGCGCTGCTGACCACCGGCGGCGCGGCCGTCGTCTACGGAGAGGCCATCATCAACCCGACAGAGATCGTCGAGCGCACCGACAGCATCCTGCTGAGCGTGATCGCCGCCGTGACCTTCTTTGCCGCGACCGTGGGCATCAACCTGGTGGCCAACTTCATCCCAGCGGTGAACGGCATCGCCAACCTGTCGCCGGACCGCATCAGCTTTCGCGCCGGGGGCCTGATCACCTCGTTCTTTGCGCTGCTGATCGGCGGGCTATGGACCAGCTTCATCAGCGAATTCGGCATCGGTGGCTTCGTCAACACGCTGGGGGCGACGCTGGCACCGATCTTCGGCATCATGATCGTGGACTATTACTGGCACCGCAAGGAAACGCTGAACCGCGACGCGCTCTATACACTTGAGGGCGGTGAATACCACTACGGCAACGGGTGGAACGCGCCTGCGGTGAAGGCCTTTGGCATCGCGGCGGTGTTTTCCATCGCGACGGTCTGGGTGCCTGCGCTGAGCTTCCTCAATGGCTACGCCTGGGTCATCGGCGCCGTGCTGGGCGGGGCGATCTACAACACGCTGACCAAGGGCCGCGTGCCCACGGCCTGAGCCACGACACCGGACCGTCGTGCCCCCTGTGCGGCGGTCCCCTTTCAACTTTCGGAGAGACCCAAATGCTGATCGTGCCTGAACGCGAAATTGCCAACCTGATGACCCGCAAGGCGGCCTTTGACGCCGTGGAGAAAGTCTTTGCCGCCATGGCCGCGCAGGACGCCTACAACTTCCCCGTGGTGCGCGAGGCAATTGGCCATGAAGACGCGCTATACGGCTTCAAGGGCGGCTTTGACCGCGCTAGTCTGACGCTGGGCCTGAAGGCCGGCGGCTACTGGCCGAACAACCTCGAAAAGCGGGGCCTGATCAATCACCAGTCCACCGTCTTTCTGTTCGACCCGGACACGGGCAAGCCCGCCGCCATAGTCGGGGGCAACCTGCTGACCGCGCTGCGCACCGCCGCCGCATCCTCGGTCTCGATCAAGCACCTCGCCCGCGACAATGCCAAGGTCATCGGCATGATCGGCGCGGGCCATCAGGCGACGTTCCAGCTGCGCGCCGCGCTGGAGCAGCGTCCGTTCGACAAGGTCATCGGTTGGAACTACCACCCTGAAATGCTGTCCAATATCGAAAAGGTCGCCACCGAAGCGGGCGTGCCCTTCGAGGCGGTCGATCTGCCCGGGATGCAGGAGGCAGACGTCATCATCTCGATCACCTCGGCCTTTGCGCCCTCGCTGATGGCCGATCACGTCAGCCCCGGCACCCACATCGCCTGCATGGGCACGGACACAAAGGGCAAGCAGGAGGTCGAGGCCGCCCTGCTGGCCCGCGCCACCGTGTTCACCGACGAAGTGGCCCAGTCGATCAGCATCGGGGAGGCACAGCACGCCATTGCGGAAGGCCTGATTGCCGAGGCCGACGTGCATCAGCTGGGCGCCGTGATCAACGGCAGCCACCCGGGCCGCGGCTCGGACGACGAGATCACTCTGTTCGACGGCACCGGTGTCGGTCTTCAGGATCTCGCGGTCGCGTCGGCGGTCGTCGACCTGGCCGTGGAAAAAGGGATAGCCATCGAGGTCGATTTCTGAATTTCATGTCTCCCTGAGGTCAGAACGCGTCTGGCCATGCAGAGACCATTTCGCAGGCAGACATCCGTGGCAGCGCTGACCAACGGCGTGTTCACCGCATGGCTGCCTGCGCTCTTTCTCATGTACGGAGGCCCTTCATGACCCGCGTTTTCATCAATGGTTTCGGCCGCATCGGGCGGACGCTGTTCCGCCAGATCCTGACCGGCGACACCGGCCTGGACATCGTCGGCATCAATGACATTGCCAGCCTCGAAACCTGCGCCTACCTGCTGCGCTATGACAGCGTATATGGCCCGCTGCCTGCCGAGGTCGGCACCGGTCCCGGCTGGATCGAGGTCGCGGGCCGCCGCATCGCCTTCAGCCAGCAAGCGGATCTGCGCGCGCTGGATCTGAGCGGGGTCGACGTGGTGCTGGAATGCACCGGGCGGGCCACCACACGCACCGTGGCAGAGGCCGGGCTCGACGCAGGGGCGCGCGACGTCCTGATCTCCGGCCCGTCTGCCGCCGCGGATGCGACCGTCGTGCTTGGCGCCAACGATCAGGATCTGGGCGATGCCCGGATCGTGTCGAATGCGTCCTGCACCACCAATGCCATCGCGCCGCTGCTGCGCCTTCTGGATCTTGGCCTGGGAATCGAGACCGCCCATGTGACGACCATCCACTGCTATACCGGCAGCCAGCCGACCGTCGACGCGCCCGGCCCCTCGCCGGAGCGCTCGCGCGCAGCCGCCGTGTCGATGATCCCGACCTCCACCAGTGCCGCCGCGCAGGTGGTCGGCGTGCTGCCCGACTTCCGCAGCCGCCTGAGCATCGCCGCCGTGCGCGTGCCATGCCTGTCGGTGTCGGCCATCGACGCGGTAATCCAGACACACGAGGACATCGAACAGCCCGTGGCGGACTTCCTGAAAGAGGCACTGGCGGAATCCCCCCTGATCGGGCTGACGAGCGATCCTTGCGTGTCCACCGACCTGCGGGCGCGGCCTGAATCGCTGGTGCTGGCGCTGCCCGAAACCATGACGACCGGCCCGCGCCAACTGCGGCTGCTGGGCTGGTACGACAATGAATGGGGCTTTTCCGCCCGGATGATCGACATGGCGCGCCGTATGGCCGCGCGCTCGGGTCCTTTGGGCTGACGGCGTCGATTTCAGATCAACGACAAGGAGGAGGACACCATGGCTCTTGACGAGACACGGAAAGACAACGAACGGCGCGCGGCGCTCGACTACCACGCATTGCCGCGCCCCGGAAAGCTGGAGATCCGCCCCACCAAACCCATGGAGACAGCGCGCGACCTGTCCCGCGCCTATTCCCCCGGTGTCGCCGAAGCCTGCACCGAGATCGCAGCTGATCCGGGCCTTGCCACACGCTACACCGCCAAACGCAATCTGGTGGCGGTGATTTCCAACGGCAGCGCCGTGCTGGGGCTTGGCAACATCGGGGCGCTGGCATCGAAACCGGTCATGGAGGGCAAGGCCGTCCTGTTCAAGAAATTCGCCGGTATCGACTGCTTTGACATCGAGGTGGATGAAAGCGACCCCGTGGCGCTGGCGGAGCTTGTCTGCAAGCTGGAACCGACGTTCGGCGCGGTGAACCTGGAGGACATCAAGGCGCCGGATTGCTTTATCGTGGAGCGAATCTGCCGGGAGCGCATGGGCATCCCGGTGTTTCACGATGACCAGCACGGCACCGCCATCGTGGTCGCCGCCGCAGCGCAGAACGCCCTGCGCATCGCCGGCAAGCGCGCCGAGGACATCCGCATCGTCGGGCTGGGGGCCGGAGCGGCAGGGGTTGCCTGCCTGACCATGCTGCACAAGATGGGCGTGCCGCTGGCCAACATCACCGTCTTCGACCGCTCCGGCGTGTTGCATCCCGCCCGCGCCGATCTGGCGCCGGAGCAAATGGCCTTTGCCAATGCGCCCGACGGCATGACGCTGGACGAGGCGCTGAAGGGCGCGGACATGTTCCTTGGCCTCTCCGGTCCCGGCGCCCTGCCCGCCGCCGCGGTGCGCGAGATGGCGGAGAACCCGATTATCTTCGCGCTCGCCAACCCAACGCCCGAGATCATGCCAGAAGAGGCCGGCGCCGCTTCACCCGGGGCTATGATCGCCACCGGACGCAGCGATTATCCCAATCAAGTCAACAACGTGCTGTGCTTTCCCTTCATCTTTCGCGGCGCGCTCGACGCCGAGGCCGATGACATCAACGACGCGATGAAGCTGGCCTGCGTCGATGCCATCGCATCGCTGGCGCGGGCCACCACCTCTGCCGAGGTGGGCGAGGCCTATGAGGGCGAACGGCTGACCTTTGGCCCCGAATACCTGATCCCGAAGCCCTTCGATCCGCGCCTGCTGCCGACCATCGCCGTGGCCGTGGCGCGTGCGGCAATGGAGTCCGGCGCGGCCCGCCGGGATCGGGATCTTGAGGCCTACAAACAGGCGCTGGAGGCGGAAGTTTTCAAATCCTCGCTGGTGATGCGCGGTGTCTTTGCCGCCGCGCGCCAGTCGTCGCGGCGCATCGTCTTTGCCGAGGGCGAGGATGACCGCGTGCTGCGCACAGTGCAATCCATGAGCGAAGACAGCACCGACCGCGCGATCCTCGTGGGGCGCCCGGACGTCATCGCCCAGCGGATCGAGCGCGCCGGATTGTCGATCGTTCCGGGGCACAGCTTTGACATCGTGAACCCCGAAAGCGACGAGCGGTATCGCGACTACTGGCAAAGCTACCATCAGGCGCAGAGGCGGCAAGGTGTGACGCCCGACCTGGCCAAGGCCGTGATGCGCACCAACACAACGGCCATTGCCGCCACGATGGTGCATCGCGGCGATGCCGACAGCATGATCTGCGGCACCTTCGGGCAGTACCTGTGGCATCTGAACTACGTCAGCCAGATGCTGGCCACCCCGGCGTTCAGCCCGGCAGGCGCCTTGTCCATGGTGATCCTCGATGACGGCCCCCTGTTCGTGGCCGACACCCATATCCACATCGAACAGACGCCGGAGACGCTGGCGCGCACGGTGATCTCGGCTGCGCGTCACGTGCGCCGGTTCGGGCTGGAGCCGCGCATAGCCCTGTGTTCCGGCTCGCAGTTCGGCAACCTCGACAGCGCCTCCGGGCGGGTGATGCGCGGCGCGCTGGCGATCCTTGACGCCGAGGCGCGCGATTTCCAGTACGAGGGGGAGATGCACACCGATGCCGCGCTCGACCCGGAGCTGCGGGATCGACTGCTGCCCGGCAACCGTCTGGACGGGCGCGCCAACGTGCTGGTCTATGCCAACACGGACGCCGCCGGGGCCGCGCGCAACCTGTTGAAGAGCGCGGCCGGGGGTCTTGAGGTCGGGCCGATCCTGATGGGCATGGGCAACCGCGCGCATATCGTGACGCCGGGAGTGACCCCGCGCGGGCTGCTCAACATCGCGGCGCTGGCCGGGGCAGAGGTGGCCACCTACGGATGATCCAGCCGGCGCGGCGCATCCCCACGCCCCGCCGCCCAAAGGGTCGGTGCAAAAACGGGCCGGGTGCTGTACGCGCCCGGCCCGTTGAATTTCGGCATGATCGGCGGTGGCGTCAGCCTTCCAGCATATAGGGCTGGTCGAACCAGTGTTCCTGCAGGTTGTCGCCCGCCCCGATCCGGTCGATCACCGCAAACAGGCCGGACCCGGACAGCGGTGCAAGCACCCCGTGCCAGACGTTGCGGTGGTAGTTGACGCCCTGCCCCGGTGCCGTCCTGAAGGCCAGCGGTGCACCGGGACGGCCCCCGTCATCCGGGGCGACCACCACGAGAAACCCATCCATCGACATCGGCAGGAACGCCTGGCTGCCCAATGGGTGCCGTTCCATCATGTCGAGCTTCAGCGGCAGCTTGCGCAGTTCTGCCTGAAACAGGCTGATGCCGGCCTTGCCACCGTCGATGAAATCTAGGCCCGCGCGGTCATGGAAGCGCCCGCAGAGGCCCTGGTTGATCATCTTGTCCGGCGCACCGGCGGTGTCGATCACATCGCCGAAGGGGGCAAAGGTGTCGGCGATCAGGGGGTGGATATGGATCGTGTTCATGTGGTCATCTTCTCCGCCAAGTTTAATTCTGCGATGCGTTCCGCCTGCGCGCAAGCTTCGGCGAATTCCGCGCTCGGGTCATTGGCAATGCGGCGCTGCAGCGTGTCGATCAGCCCGGACGCGGTCAGATCCTGCGGTGCGCACACAAAAGGCATGCCGTGGACATCGGCGTAGCGGGCGCAGAGATCATCGTACCCGGCACGCTGATGATCGTCGAGTGTCGGGGGGATCGCGGCGGCACAGGCTGTCAGGACCGTGCGCTTCTGCGCCTCGCTGCCGGAGCGGAACGCCCGCGCCAGTGCATGATGCAGGCCGACCGCGCAGTCGTGATGCGACCCGAGTTCCAGCGCGTGCGCCGCCTCTGCCACCCAGGCCCCTCCGGTGAAGGCATCGCCAAAGGCGGCGACAAAGCTGTCCCGATCCATCTGCGAGGGGCGCGGACGGTCCTCGGGCGGGTGCATGGTGGCCCAGTGATCGGCGATCTCTTCGCGGGTGGCGAACCAGACGCCGTCATGCCCGGCCATATGCTCCAGCGCGCGCTTCAGCGCCATGGCCCGACCGGGACGCCCGATCAGGCGGCAGTGCAGACCGATCGACAGCATCTTCGGCTTGCCAGCCTGGCCTTCGGCATAGAGCATGTCAAAGCTGTCCTTGAGGTATCCCTCGAACTGGGCGCCGTCGGTAAAGCCCGCCTGAATGGCGAAGCGCATGTCGTTGCAGTCCATCGTGTAGGGCACGATCAGCTGGTCCTTGCCTCCGACCTTCACCCAATACGGTAGATCATCGGCGTAACTGTCTGCGATATATGCGAAATCACCTTCCTCAGCGGCCAGTTCGACCGTGTTCATGGAACAGCGCCCGGTGTACCAGCCGCGCGGCGGGGTGCCTGTGACCTCGGTGTGCAGGCGGATCGCCTCGCGGATCTGGGCGCGCTCTTCCTCGGCGGGCATGTCCTTGTGCTCCACCCATTTCAGGCCGTGGCTGGCGATCTCCCAACCGGCGTCCTGCATCGCCTTGAGCTGTCGCGGTGCCCGCGCCAGAGCGGTGGCGACCCCGTAGACGGTCACGGCCTTGTCCTTGAGCAGATCATAGACGCGCCAGAAGCCCGCGCGGCTGCCGTATTCGTAGATGGTCTCCATGTTCCAGTGCCGCTGCCCCGGCCATGGCTGCGCCCCGGTGATCTCCGACAGGAAGGCCTCGGAGGCAGCATCGCCGTGCAAGACGTTGTTTTCGCCGCCTTCCTCGTAGTTCAGCACGATCTGGACGGCGATCCTGGCACCATTGGGCCAGCGGGCTTCGGGCATGTCCGGGCCGTGTCCGGCCATGTCTCTGGGGTAGCGTTGCAAATCAGGAACCTCCGTTTTGAGCGCACCCTAGGCGATAAAATCGACAAGCATTGTCAAAAAAAATGCGAAAGAACCTTCGGCAAGCGGCGACCGGTTATGCCGCGCCCTGGGCAAAGGCGGCGCTGATGCGGTCGATCATGAATTCCATGAAGATGCGGGTCTTGGGGTCCTGGCGGCGGCGATGGGTGAACAGACACGCCATCTGGATCGGCTCCGGCGGCGTCGCCTCCGCCACGGGCACGAGGGCGCCCGACGCAAGGTGATCGGCCACCTCGAAGCGCGGTTTCATGAGGATGCCCTGCCCCGAGAGCGCCCAGTCGGTCAGCACATCGCCGTCGTCGCTTTCGTAATGGCTGGTGACGGCAAAACGGCGCGGGCCGTCCGGGGTCTGCAGGCGCCAGCGCGGCTCCTGCGCGCCGGGAAAGCGTAGGTTCAGGCATTCGTGCTGGTCCGAGATCAGCGCGTCACCATCGACCGGCATGCCCCGGCGCGCAACGTAGTCGGGCGAGGCACAGAGCACGCGGTCGACGTCGGCGATCTTGCGAATGCGCAGGTTGCTGTCTTCGGGCTGGCCGAGGAAAAAGGCCAGATCCAGCCCCTCGGTGGTCAGGTCAACCTTGCGGTCGGTCAGGCGCAGGCGGATGCTGACGTCGGGATAATCTGCACGAAATTCCGGCACGCGCGGCGCGATGAGACGCCGCCCGACGCCCAGCGGAGCCGCAATATACAGCGATCCCTTGAGGTTCTCGGTCACGTTGATGATCTGGGCTTCTGCCCGGTCGACGGCTTCGAGGATCTCCGTCGCGCCACGGTAGAAGCTTTGTCCGTGTTCGGTCGGGGACAGGCTGCGCGTGGTCCGCTGGAACAGCCGCACGCCGAGATGTTCCTCCAGCTGGGAAATTCGCGAAGAGGTGACCGCAGACGAAATGCGCAGGTCGCGCCCTGCGGCAGACATGCTGCCCAGTTCGTAGACCCGGACAAACGTGCGGATGTTGTCGATATAGCTCATGGTGGCGAATCCCGCTGCAGGCGCGACGGCGTGGCAGGCAGGACGAGGTCCGGCACCTGCATTGTTCCGTCTTTTTTGATGCTGACGTTCAATTGCCGCCTTTAGCACGATACAAAACGGGGGGCCAGCATTCGCCCTTGCAGCGTGGTCAGGCGTTTTGCGAGGGGGCGCGGCGCGGGGCCAGTTGGTCCTGCAGCGTCGCCGCCCTTGGCTGCGCATCAAAATCCAGATCAGCCTCAAGGTGGCGCAGGTGGCTGTCGGTCAGGGCGACCATCTCGTCGCTGTCGCCGCGTTCCAGCGCATCGACGATGCGGGCATGTTCGTCCTCGGCACACGACGATGTGCCATGGCGGGCGTACAGGCCAAGGATCAGCGTGCTGCGCATGGTCAGCTCGGACAGGAAACGGTCGAGCACTTCGTTGTCGGCGACCTGTGCGATGCGCATGTGGAAATCGCGCGAGGCACGCAGCTCGGCGGGTTTGTCGCGGGCATCGCGGGCCTCGGCCTCTTCGCGGATGTTTTGCCGGAGGAACCGGATGTCTTCCGGACTGGCCTGACCGGCAGCGGCGCGCGCGATGGTGCGTTCGATGGCGCGACGGGCCTGGAATACGTCGCGGGCCTCCTTTGGCGAGGGGGTCATGACAAAGGCGCCGCGATTCGGCCGCAGCTCGACCACATGCTGTGCGGCCAGCGTGGCCAAGGCGCGCCGGACATTCGCCCGGTTGCAGCCGAACAGGTCGCTAAGCGTCTGTTCGCCCAGCTTTGTTCCCGCTGGCAGACGCTGTTCCGCGATTGCGCTCAGGATCGATTCAACGATTTCGTTTTCGGGGAGACTTTGCATGGCGCTCTGAAAATAAAAACTTTCTTTGCAGTACGTTAGGCAGCGGGGCACGGGTTTGCAAGGCTGCTCCGACGGCAAGACGCTTGACGTGTTAGCAACTATTGTTAACAATTTATGATAACAAGAGGAGGCTCCATGAAAATCTTAGTCGTCAATCCGAACTCCACCGCCGCCATGACGGACAAAGCCGTCGCGGCCGCGCAGGCCGTGGTGCATTCGGACACGGTCATCGTCGGGGCCACCGGCACCGGCCCGGCCAGCATCGAGGGCCACTACGACGAAGCCATGTCCCTGCCCGGTCTGCTGGCCGAGATCGCCAAGGCAGAGGCGGCGGGCACCGACGGCATCGTCGTGGCCTGTTTCGACGATCCCGGCATCGGTGCCTGTCGCGAACTGGCCAGCGGTCCGGTGATCGGTCTGTGCGAGGCGGCAGTGAAGGCGGCCAGCATGTTGTCGACGTCGTTTTCGGTGGTGACCACCCTGCCCCGGTCGATCCCCGTGATCGAACACCTGATCCACGGCTACGGCCTGTCGCACCAATGCCGCCGAGTCCGATCCGCGGCGATCCCGGTGCTGGCGCTCGAAGAGGAAGGATCAGGCGCCCGCGAGAAGGTCCGGGACGAGATCCTGCGCGCCATCGAGGAGGATCACTGCGAGGCGGTCGTGCTGGGCTGCGCAGGCATGGCCGACCTGACCGAGTGGCTGAGCACCGAAACAGGCATTCCGGTCATTGATGGCGTCACAGTCGCGGCCAAGATGATCGAAGCGCTGGTGGGGGCTGGCCTGAAGACCAGCAAGATTTCCGGCTATTCGACGCCGAACAAGAAATAAGAATGCTCTAGGGAGGAGTAGACATGACGATGAATGCAGAAACCGGGATGGCCGGTGGCCAGATCGCCGATCACGACGAAAAGGGGCTGGGGGAGGAAAGCCTTGCGCCGCAACAGACCCGGATCATGGACCCCTGGTCCTATCTCTTTGCCTGGCTGGGGGGCTGCGTGTCGATCGGCACCTTCACCGTCGGGTCGGGCCTTGTCGGGACGCTGAACCTGTTGCAGGTGGTCGTGGCCATCGGCATCGGCTGCACCGTGATCGGCGCGGCGCTGATGATCAACGGCCAGGCGGGGCACAAGTACGGCATCCCGTTCATGGTGCAGGCGCGCTCTGCCTTCGGGTTCTCCGGCTCACGGCTTCCGGCGCTGGTCCGTTCGGTGCCGGCAATCGTCTGGTTCGGGTTCCAAAGCTGGATCGGCGCCGGGGCGCTGAACCTCGTCTCTGAGACCCTCTTTGGTTTCAGCAACATGGTCGTCTTCTTCGTGGGCTTTCAGTTTCTGCAGATCGGCCTGTCGGTGCTGGGGTTCCACGGCATCAAGTGGCTGGAGAACATCGGCTCCGTCTTTATCATCGGGTCGCTGGTCTACATGTTCTTCAGCGTCCTGAACAAATACGGCGACGAGATTTCCACCAACCTGGTGAATGTCGACGGCACCTGGGGCGCGCCGTTCTGGGGAGCCACCATGCTGTTCCTTGGCATCTACTCCACCATGATGCTGAACGTGTCGGATTACTCGCGCGAGCTGCGCCACAATGTGGGGCCGGTGCGGCAGGTCGCGATCTACGCCAACTCGATCCTGCCCGCGACACTGTTCATGGGGCTGATCGGCCTGATGGTGTCGGGCGCAACCGGCGAGGTCGATCCGATCAAGGTCTTCTCCAGTGCTGTCGACAACAAGCTGCTTCTGGTCGTTACGTTGCTGTTCATCGCCTTTGCGCAGGTCACGACGAACATTCTCAACAACGTGGTGCCCCCGGCCTACGCCTTGATGGATATCTTCAAGATCAAGTTCAAGGTCTCGGCGATCCTTGTGGGCCTGCTGGCTTTTGCCACCTTCCCATGGGAACTGGTGAAGGATGAATCCGCCGCCGGTCTGAGCCTGTTCATCCAGACCTATTCTGCCTTCCTCGGCCCGATCTTCGCGATCCTCGTGGTGGACTACTATGTCCTGCGCAAGCAGACGCTGGACCTGGACAAGCTCTATGACGAAAACGGCCCTTACAAGGGCGTGAACTGGGCCGCTGTCTTTGCCATGGCCGTTGGTGTCGTCGCGGCGCTGCTGTTCTCGGGCATCAGCTGGTACGCGAGCCTTCTGCCTGCGGGCGCGGCCTACTACATCCTGATGCGCGTCATGCCCTCGGCCAAACGCTTCATGGAGTGACGGTTCACCGCAACCGATGACAGTCAGGATCGCCGCCTTGTCTGACAAGGCGGCGTTTCTCGTTTCCAACGATCCGGCGCGAACAAAACCGGGTGCATCGGGTGGGGCCTGCGTGGATATGGAGGTATGGCCGTGCATTTGCTCACGCTGAAGCTGATCGGACGGCACAGGCGCGGGTCGATCCGACTGGCGTTGATTTTTCGCGGAGACGGCGTGCTGACGTCCCACCTGCATCGCCGCGCCGTCGGGATCGCATGCAGGTCGGATGTTGCAAAGCAGATTACGGCTTGCGGTCTGTTCGGCGCTGCGACAGGTGCGCGCGATTTCCGCCCGCTTCCGCGGGGCAAACGCGTATCTTCGAATGCCGAAGCCCGCGATCTTTGCCGTCGTTGCCTTGGCCACGTAAGAGAATGGCCAAACGCTTCGCGCTTGAACAGCGGCGAGATATGCACCTCGATGAGCGGCCCGTCGTAGATCAGCAAGCTGTGGAGGATCGCGATAGACGTGGAGGTGAACCCGGCGGGGTTGATCAGGAGGCCATCGCGCGTGCCGCGGGCTTGCTTGATCAAATTCATTTTCTCGGCTTCGCTGTCGCCTTGCCGAACGACGATTTCCGACGCCTTCGTCCCCTGCCGTCCGGCGGCACAGCGCCTCGACGTCGTCCAGCGTGTCGTGGCCTTAGATTTCGGACTGGCGCGTGCCGAGCATGTCGAGGCCGGGGCCGTTTATGATCGGGACTGTGAGGGTCATCGGGATCTCCGTTATTCACCCGTTGCAGCCATAAAGGCAGAGAGCGCGGCCGGTGCTGTGGCTTCGGTCGGGGTGGTGACGCCGCCGTATATGCCGACCAGCAGGACGGAAACGATCATCCGTTCCCACCTGTCGTTGATGCCACCGGTTCTGCGATAGCATGTCGTGATTTTTATAGGCCCCTTCCCAAAAGGCCTGTGTTTTCTAGACCGTTGGCATCTCCTTGGCGCGCTGCAAACGCTTGAGGGACGCGATGCGGAACGGGGCGTTGGGGGCGCCGTAGCCAGCATATCCGCCGCGACGCTCGACGACTTCAAAGAACATCTGGCCGGCAAAGGGTTTCGAATAGAACTGGAAGAACTCCCCGTGCTCATCGGCGTCATACAGGATGCTCGCGGCGCGCATGCGGTCGAGTTGCTCCGGCTGCAGGTCAAAGCGCGCCGACAGGTCGTCGAAGTAGTTCGGTGACAGCGGCAGCGCCTCAAATCCGCGCGCTTTCAGAGCCTCGGCGGTGGCGAAGATATCGTTCGTGGCCAGCGCCACGTGCTGGATCGTCGCGCCCAGCCCGTCTGCCAGGAACGAGCCTGCGAGGGTCTTGTGCGACTCGGCGCCGTTCAGCGTGATGCGCGCCGCGCCGTCGGGCGCCGCGATGGCCCGGCTGCGGATCAGACCGTCGGGATCGACCACGTCAACCATCGGCGCTTTCTGCATGTCGAAAAGCGTTGTCCAGAACAGCGACCACGACAGCATTTCGTCATAGCTCATGGTCTGGGCGATATGGTCGACGCGGGTGAGACCGGCCTCTGGCGTGGCCGCATCCTCGTGCAGGAAATCCACATCCCACACTTCTGACAGCGCACCTTCGCTGATCAGATGCATGACGCTGCCGCCAAGGCCGCGGATCGCCGGGATGGGCATCTCTCCCGGGCCGATGGGCTGCGAAAACGGCTGCGCCCCAAGGGCCTCTGCGCGGATCACCGTGTCTTCGGCGGAGGCCACCGAAAGCCCGATGTCGCAAATCGTCGTGCCCCGGACAGTCCAGGCATTGGCGGCGTGGCCCGTCGTCTCGGCATTCAGCAGGAACCGGATGTTGCCCTGCTGCCAAAGCGTCACCGCCTTTGAAACGTGTCGTCCCCTGCGCTGGAACCCAAGGCTTGCCAGCAAGTCTTCAAGTGCGGTCAGGGCCGCCCCCTGTGCTGCAAATTCAATGAACGCGGTGTCATGCACCCTCACCGGGGCGGGCAATGGCGGCACGCCCGACATGGCCTCTGGTTCTTGGCGCCGCACGTCGTCCATCAGCGCGATCAGCGAGCGGTAGCCATCGCGGGCGATGGTTTTCGGGCTGCCGCCGCGGAACTGGTCGTTGAAGATTTCGAGGCTGACCGGCCCTGCGTAGCCCGTCGCCATGACGGCCCGCATGAAGTCGGTGACCCGCAGGTCGCCTTCGCCGGGCATGTTGCGGAAGTGCCGGGACCAGTAGAGCAAGTCCATTTCGATCGCGGGCGCGTCCGCCAGCTGCACGAAGAAGATCTTGTCGCCGGGAATGCGTCGGATGGTTTCGGGGTCGATCCCGCGGGCCAGGGTGTGAAAACTGTCCAGGACCAGCCCCACGTTCGGATGATCCGCCCGCCGCACGATTTCCCACGCATCGCGGTGGTCGTTCACGTGACGGCCCCAGGCCAGCGCCTCGTACCCGACCCGCAGACCCCGCGACGCCGCCAGATCGCCCAGTTCGGCCAGATCCCCTGCGGCGCGGTCGATGCCGCCAAGCGCCTCGGGATGCACCGACGAGCATATCAGCATCAGCTCGCAGCCCAGCTCCTGCATGACGTCAAACTTGCGCCGCGCGCGCTCGAAGGCCTTGGCCCGCAGCGCCGTGGGCAAGCCCTCGAAGTCGCGGAACGGCTGGAAAAGCATGACCTCCAGCCCGCTTTCCCGGATACGGCGCCCGACGGCGGCGGGGCTGCGGATATCGGCAATGAAATCCTGCTCGAAAATCTCGATCCCTGTGAAACCGGCCTCGGCGATGGCCTCGATCTTTTCCTCGAGGTTGCCCGAGATCGACACTGTGGCGATGCCCGTTTTCATACAAGTTCTCCCTCGGTCGGAGCGAGGTTTTGAAACGTCAGGCGCATCCGGTCAGCGTCGGCCTGGGCCAGGATGGCGGCAAGGTCGTCTTGGGTGTCCGCGTCGGTATCAAGAAGATCGTAGCGACAGGTCAGCCCGTGGGCCTTTGCCTCGGCCTCGTGCATCGCCGGGGTGCGCGACAACTGGATGCCACGACCGACAAGGCCCAGTTTCAGCACCGTCTGGCCGCGGTCCACACCTGTTTCTGGCGGTTGTTCAAGATTCATGGACGCGCGGAGCTCCCTTTCCAAAATTCTTGCGCTCAAATTGTTCCGCACGGTACAATTCGTCAAGGAAAAAGGGACTGACGTGTCCATTTTGCATGTGCTAATGCGTCGGAGTGGAGGGTCGCATGGAAAAGAATACCGAGGCAGAGCGCCGCAGCTGGAGGCAGAATCCCGAGGCAGTGCAACGAGATATCCTCTCCGTGGCCCTGACGGAATTCGCGGCGAAGGGGCTGTCCGGCGCCCGGATCGAAACCATCGCTTCGCGCACCCGCACATCGAAGCGGATGATCTACTATTACTTCGGTGACAAGCTCGGCCTCTACACCAAGGCGCTTGAAACAGCCTATATGACCGTGCGCGAGGGAGAGGCCGCGCTGGATCTGGCCGATCTGCCCCCGGACGAGGCGCTGGCGCGGCTCGTGGCCTTCACCTTTGACCACCACCGCAAGTCCGCGGATTTCATCCGAATGGTGATGATCGAGAACATCCACAACGCCGAGAACCTCGCGGCGTCGCAGATCATCCGGGACATGAACGTGACAGCGATCGAAAAGCTCGAAGACATCTGCCGACGCGGGCAGGATGCCGGGCTTTTCCGGTCTGACCTCGACGCGGTTGCGCTGCACTGGCAGATCAGCGCCGCGAGCTTCTTCAACCTGTCGAACCGCCCGACCTTTTCCGCGATCTTTGGCCCCGACCTGTTCGAGGAAAAGGCGCAGGCGCGTTTGCGGGCGCAGATCGTGGAAAGCATCCTCGCCACCGCGCTAAAGCCCTCCGCCCTGCATGGCATACGGTCCAGAGGGGCGATCCCGGACAGCGACACGCCTGCCGACTGATCCCGAGGCAGGACAGCCGCTGGCGCGCGTTCGTCCAGGCATCATTTGAACCCAAGGGATAGGTCTGTCGGGCATCCGGGAAAGACAGGGCCGTATCAGCCTGTCTTTGGATGAAGAGTGAGCCCCTCGCCTTTGGCGAGATGGCCGCTTGCAGCCCTTTGCCCCGAAAGACAGTGCCGCCAGCGTGACACTGGCGGCACTGTTCAGAGGGCCCGTGGCCGGAGGGCAGACAGCGGCGCTATACGCAAACTGATCGCTTACGCCCGCGTGGCCGACAGATGGCGATCACGGAAATAGGCCAGAAGTTCCACTAGCACGAGCAGAAGCATAGACAGCCCCACCAGCGGAAAGAAGATCCCGGCGGCAATCGCCATGACCAACAGGGTACGTGGAATGCGCCAGTCTGCCGGGACCTGCGGCACGCCGAGCGCACCGGAGGGGCGGCGCTTCCACCACATCGTGGCGGCCGAGACGCAGAGCCCGACCATGGCGGCGCAGGCCAGCACCAGAACCAGCTGGTTCAGCAGCCCCCATTCCTGGCCCATGTGGACGCTGATCCCCCACTCGGCCCAGCGACCGAGCGTGCCGAGATCTTCGAGCCCTGCGTCGTAAAGCACCTCACCGGAGTAGCGATCAAGATGGATGACCCGTTCGTAGGTGATGTCATCGGGGTAGACCGACGCGGTGAAGACCCCGGTCGGCCCGCTCGGGAAGGTGACGGCATAGCCCGGCACGATGCCCAGACGCTCCACCGTTGCGACCGCGTCATCGAGGACCGGAAGCGAGACCGCATCACCCTCGGGGATCGCCGCCGCACCTGCCCCGTGGCCGGCGTGTGCATTGCCTCTGTCGGACATCGGAATGGGCTGCTGCTCCATGATCCAGGGGGCACGGTCGACAACGTCCTTGGTGGGCACACCCGAGAGCGGTTTGTCCGACCAGTAGCCGTCAGGCATGCCGAGGCCCAAAGCATAGGCCGTGTCGTAGAATTTCCCGCCCCAGACGCCGGACCATGGCAGGCCCGTCATGGCGAGGAAAATGATGAAACCACCGGTGTAGATCCCGGTGACCGCATGCAGGTCGCGCCACCAGGGGCGGCCCTTGCGGGCCTTGATCCGCACCGTGCCGACCTTGCGCCCGCGCGGCAGCCACAAGAAGACGCCGCTGGCAACCAGCAGGACCATCCAGCCGGCGGCGGCCTCGATCAGGCGATTGCCGAACCAGCCGATGTACTCCAGAGAATGCAGCTTGCGCACCACGTACATGGCCGGGCTTCCCGCCGCGCCGCCATCCCACAGGGTGCCCAGAACGCGCCCGTCGGCAGGATCGACGTAGACCGTGTTGCGCATCCCCGCGTCGTCAACGATGTCGATCTCGGCGCTGCGGTCCGCTGCCGGGGCCGGCGTGTAGGCCTTGACCGTTCCGGGATGCGCTTCGAGGGCTGCGGCGACGATGCCGGAGGGTGGCAGGCTCTCGGTCCGCGCGTCGGTGAAGCGCAGGTCCGCATGTGCAACGTTGTTGATCTCGTCCTTGAAGAGATAGACGCCGCCGGTGACGGCGAGAATGAGGACGAAGGGCAGGACGATGAGCCCCGCGATGAAGTGCCAGCGCCAGACAGCGCGATAGAGCGCGGAACTGGCCGCGCGGTTTGAAGTGTCAGTCATGTGAACATTCCAACTGTCCCGTCAGCGACGGGCATGAAGCAGGCAGCACCCCGCGAAACAGGGTGCGGTGGATCAGGTCTGGGTCAGACGATCCGGGGCGGTGCCCGCGTGGAATGATTGATGTTGCGGCCCTGGGCCGCGCGATGCAGTGCCTCGCCCTGCCGCCAGAGGTCGTGCGGCGCGAAGGCCAGCTCCAGGGTCGGCGCGGTCAGCTCGGGGGCTTGCGGCGTGGCGTGACAGAAGGGGCAACGGTGCTCGTGCGTGCCGTGTCCGTCGTGATCGGCACAGAGGTCGCCCTCTCCGAATGTCATGACAAAGATCGCGCGCTCCCGGTCGCCCTGCTCCGGCGCCATCAGCATCGCCGAGACAACGCTCGTGAGCGCAAGGCACAGGCCAAGCACAAGGACGCAGATCAGGGGCACGCGGGTCGACATGGCGCGGCTTATGCCACCCTGCCCGTCCGTGGGAAAGATGGAAAAGAAACTTGGCGCCGATCCGCGATTTGCCGCGAGGACAAAAAAACCGCTTGCGAGTTTGTAACGTTATACAATAACACACGGGGCAGCCGATAGGCCCATGAATTTTCCCTCGCAAGTCAGTGGCTTGACGGGGATGGCCCCTTGCGGCCGACAGCAATGACGAAACGAAAACTCGGCGCAGACCTCCCGCCCGCCGTGGCGGGAGGCGTGGCTCTTTGCGCCTGAAAGAAAGGGTTCGAGATGCAAGATCACAGGCTTCCGGTTACGGTATTGTCCGGCTTTCTGGGCGCGGGAAAGACCACGTTGCTCAACCGTGTCCTGAACAATCGCAACGGTCGCCGGGTGGCGGTGATCGTCAACGACATGTCCGAGGTCAACATCGACGCCGACCTCGTGCGCGCCGACACGCAGCTCAGCCGCACCGACGAGACGCTGGTCGAAATGTCGAACGGTTGCATCTGCTGCACGCTGCGTGATGACCTGCTGGCCGAGGTGGCGCGCCTGGCCTCCGAAGGGCGGTTTGACAGCCTGGTGATCGAATCCACCGGCGTGTCCGAGCCGCTGCCTGTGGCGGCGACCTTTGAGTTCCGTGACGAGACCGGCCACAGCCTGTCCGATGTGGCGCGGCTGGACACGATGGTGACCGTGGTCGATGCGGTGAACCTTTTGCGCGATTTCTCCAGCCATGATTTCCTGGCGGATCGCGGAGAGACGGCGGGGGACGGTGATGAACGCACCCTCGTGCATCTGCTCACCGACCAGATCGAATTCGCCGATGTGGTGGTGCTGAACAAGGTGACCGATGCCGGGCCTGACCGCGTCGATGCCGCGCGCAAGATCATCCGCGCGCTGAACGCCGATGCAAGGATCATCGAGGCGGATCATTCGGACGTGCCTGCGGAGGCCGTGTTGGACACCGGGCTTTTCGATTTCGAGCGTGCCCATGAGCATCCGATGTGGGCCAAGGAGCTCTACGGTTTCGCGGATCACACGCCGGAAACCGAAGAGTACGGCGTCACCAGCCACGTCTATCGCGCCCGCGCGCCTTTCGTGCCGGAGCGTATCATGGCGGTCCTGCAGGGCGACCTGCCCGGCGTGATCCGCGCCAAGGGGCATTTCTGGATCGCCACGCGCCCCGATTGGGTGGCGGAGTTCTCGTTGGCCGGGGCGCTGTCGGGCGTGACGCCGCTTGGGACCTGGTGGGCCTCTGTGCCGGAGGCGCGACGTCCGCAACATGACAGCGCGCAGGCCTATATGGCCGCGCACTGGCAGGAGCCGTGGGGCGACCGGCGGCAGGAACTGGTGTTTATCGGCGCGGGCATCGACTGGCCCGATTTGGAGCGGCGGCTGGACGCCTGTCTGCTGCCCGGTGCGACCGGACCCGACGATCTGCCGGACCTGCCCGACCCCTTCCCGCTCTGGCGCCGTGCCGAGGAGGCCGCGTGATGCTGGACCTGCCAAGGATCGCGACGGCGATGAACGCCAGCCCCGACCCGCGGGTGTTGCTCACACTCGGGGCGGAGGGCGTATCGCTGGCGTTGTGGCAGCGCGGGTTGCCCGATGGACTGGCGGCCTGGCTGGACGGTTTGCCACTGGAACAGCTGCCACGGATGCGGCGGACGCTTCCGAGCGCGAAGGTCGCAGACGCGGTGCGCGCGGCCTGCCGCGAGGCGGGTGCGACGGCGTGTGCGGATGCCCTGGCCGAAGAGGTGGCAACCATCGCCCGGCAGGCGACCATGGCGCTCGCCGCGCCGATGCTGGAGGTGCGCCTGTCCGTCAGCGCGGGCCAGCCCTGCCCGAAGTGGCACGTGGATGCGGTTCCGGGCCGCGTGCTGTGTACCCTGCGCGGGCCGGGCACGGAGTTCGGGCCGATGGACGCGGACGGCGGCGCGCAGTCGGTGCATCAGATGGCCCGCGGCAGCGTCGGGGCCTTTCGCGGCGCGCTTTGGCCGGGGGCGGGCCTGGCGGGGATCGTGCATCGTTCACCGCCCGCGACGGACGGCGCACCGCGCCTTTTGCTGGTGATCGACCCGGTGGACGATTTGGGGGCGTGCTGATGGATCGCGCCTCGAACCTTGGGGAGGTCCGCCAGCGCCGACGCCGCCGCAACGGTGACCCGATGCGGGCCTACGACGCGCTGCCTGCGCCGCTGCGCCGCTGGATGGCAGAGGCCGCGCTGCCTTGGTCACCGGCTTCCTGTCGCCGCATCTGGACCCGCGCCAGACAGCGCGGCGAGACCGTGGACACCGTGCTCGACCGCCTGACCCGTGCCGAGGCCGCCTGCCTCGCCCGCGAAACCCTGCCGCGCGGGCTGTCCGGCCACGCGCACTCCCAACACTGACATCAATGACCCAGAGGACTGAATGAAACACCTCCCCCTCACAGCTGCGCTGCTAGGCGCGGCTCCCTTTGCCCCGCTCCCCGCCCTTGCGCAGGACGACACGCTGAACGTCGCCGCACAATACGAGATAAAGGGGCCGGAAGCCTCGACCTCCGGCTTCGTCTTCACCCGCATGGGGCTGGCCGAGACGCTGGTCAACGCCGACCCTGACGGCAGGCTGACCCCGGGACTGGCGACAGACTGGTCGTCTTCGGAGGACGGCCTGAACTGGACCTTCACGCTGCGCGAGGACGTTGCCTTCCACGATGGCACCGCCATGGATGCCGCCGCCGTGGTCAACGCGCTGGAGATCGCGCGCGCCAAGCCCGGCCCGCTGAGCGGTCTGCCGATCACCGGAATCACCGCTGCGGATGACGCGGTGGGGATCACCCTGTCCGAGCCGATGGCGGCGCTGCCTGCCTATCTGGCGGAGTTCCGCGCGCAGATCCTTGCGCCCGCGTCCTACGCCGAGGACGGCAGCGGCGTCGCGATCATCGGCACGGGGCCCTACATGGTTACCTCGATGGACGCGCCGCTCAGCCTTGATGCCACGGCGTTCGACGCCTATTGGGGCACGGCTGCGCACATCCCGAACGTGGCCTATTCCGGCGTCAGCCGGGTCGAGACCCGCGCGCTCATGGCCGAGTCCGGTGATGCGGATTTCGTCTTTGGCCTTGATCCGGCATCGGTCGCGCGGCTCGGCATGGTCGATGGGGTCGAGGTCCTGTCGACCGCCATTCCGCGCACTCTTCTGATCAAGGTTAACGCGGGCCACCCCTTCTTGTCCGATCCGCGGGCGCGACGGGCGCTGAGCCAGGCCATCGACCGGGAAGGCATTGCCAAGGCTGTGCTGCGTTACCCCGAGGGCGCCGACCAGCTGTTCCCGCCATCGCTGGCGGGCTGGCATGACGACGACGCCGCACCGCTGACGTATGACGTCGACGCGGCCAAGTCGACACTGGCGGACCTCGGCTGGACGCCCGGCCCGGACGGCATTCTGACCCGCGACGGCGAACGGTTTGCGTTGACCCTCACCACCTATCCCGACCGCCCCGAGCTGCCGCTGGTGGCCTCTGTGCTTGAGCAACAGTTCCGCGTCCTCGGCGTCGACGTGACGATCAACTCCACCAATTCCTCGGCCATTCCCGCGGGGCATCAGGACGGCTCTCTCGACCTTGCGCTGATCGCGCGGAATTTCTCGTTGATCCCCGATCCCATCGGCACCGTGCGGTCGGACTATGTCGGCAACGGCGACTGGGGTGCGATGAACTGGAAAAACGAGGCGTTTGCCACGCTGGTCGCCCATATCGCGCGCGACGGTGGTGCGCCGGCCGACAAGGCCAAGGCCGCGGCGATCCTGCAAGACGAGCTGCCGGTGATCCCCATCGCCTGGTATCGCCAGACGCTGGCGGTGTCGACCGCCGTCGAAGGCGCGATCATCGACCCGTTTGAACGCAGCTTTGGTCTGCAGGACCTGCGGTGGGCAGAATGAAAGCGCTGACATCACGTCTGGTTCAGGCGATTGTGGTGGCCGTCCTGATCGGGACCGCGACCTTTGTCATGATGCGCAGCCTGCCGGGGGATGCCGCCTGGCGCATCGCCGCCGGTCGCTATGGCTATGACAATGTCGATGCCGCCGCCGCCGAGGCGGTGCGCAGCGAGCTGGGCCTTGATGGCCCCGCCCTGCCCGCGCTGCTGCAATGGCTGGGCGATTTGCTGACGCTGGACTTCGGCACCTCGCTGGTGAGTGGCCAGCCGGTGATGCAGGAGATCGCGCATCAGCTGGGCGCCTCTGCCGCGCTGGCCGGGATCGCGCTGTTGCTGTCGGTGCTGATCGGGCCGCCATTGGGGATCCTTGCGGGGCTGCGTCCGGGGGGCGTGCTGGATCGGTGCCTGTTGGTCGTTTCAACCGGGCTGAAGGCGGTGCCGCAGTTCCTGCTGGCCCTGATCCTGATCGTGCTCCTGGCGGTACAGCTGCGCCTTCTGCCCGCCGCCGGACATGGCGAGGCGCGCCATTTCATCCTGCCGAGCCTGACGCTCGCGCTGGGTCTGGCCGCCGTGAACGCCCGCATCGCGCGGGACGCCATGGCGCGGATCGCGGACATGCCGTTCTGGCGGTTCGCCGAATGGAAGGGGTTGTCGCGCCGCGAGGTGCTGATGCGGCACGGGCTGCGCAACGTCTCTGTGCCGCTGCTGACCTACCTCGGGCTGCAATTCGTGACCCTGGTCGAAGGCGTCGTGGTCATCGAAGCGATCTTTGGCTGGCCGGGGATCGGTCATGCGCTGGTGCATGCGATCTTTTCCCGCGACGTGCCCATGGTGCAGGGCACTGCGCTGGTGCTGGGGCTGGGCTTCGTGCTCGTCAACACCTGTATCGACCTGATCGTGCGGCGCATCGACCCGCGCGGAGAAACGGAGGCAAGGGCATGAGCACCGCTGAACTCTATACACAACCCGCCCGCTTGCCCGTGGCGCGCAGCCTTGGCGCGGCGCTGGTGATCCTCGTCGCGGCGGTCGCCCTGATCGGGCCGCTTCTGATCCCCGGGGACCCGCTGGCGCAATCCTTGCTCAAGGCGCTCTCCGGCCCCGAAGCCACGGCGCCGCTGGGCTATGACCACTTGGGCCGCTCGGTTTTTCATCGGCTGTGCGCGGCGCTGATGCTGTCGCCGCTGATCGCGCTCGCAGCGGTGCTGACGGCCGGTGCGGCGGGGCTGATCCTCGGCACGCTGTCCGCCGCGATGGGCGGATGGGTCGACACGGCCCTGACCACCCTAGCGGATGCGTTGCTGGCGCTGCCCGGCCTGCTGCTGGTGCTGATCGTGCTGGCCATGGTGCCGGGCACGGCGACGGGCTTCTGGATCGGCCTGTCGCTGGTGCTTTGGGTCGAATTCTACCGCCTGACCCGCGCCGCCACGCGCGAGGTGCTGGTGTCGCCGTCGGTCGAGGCGGCGCGCCTGCTGGGGTTTCGCGCGCCGTATATCTTCCGCACCCATGTCTGGCCGGAGATCGCGCCGCTGATGCTGACCACAGCTGCCTTTGGCATCGCCACCGCCATCATGGCCATCGCGGCGCTCGGATTTGTCCATGTCGGGATGCGCGCGCCGACGCCGGAACTGGGGCTGATGATGGTCGAACTTCTGCCCTACTGGCGCGAAGCTCCGCTGGCGCTGCTGTCGCCGGTGATCGCCACCTTTGCCCTGCTTCTGGGCCTTACCCTTTTGGCCGGGAGCCGTGAAACATGAGCCTTCTGACTGCAACTGACATCACCGTCCGGGATGGTGCGCAAACCCTGCTGGAGCCGCTGTCGCTGACCGTGACCCCCGGCGAGCCGCTGATCATTCTGGGCGAAACCGGATCGGGCAAAAGCCTGATGGCGCAGGCGATCATGGGCACGCTGCCCGCTGGATTGCAGGCGCAGGGTGAAGTGCGGATCGGCGCGCACACCTTGACCGCCAGTGAGCCACGCCGCTTTCGCGGCCTCTGGGGGCGGGAGATCAGCGTGCTTCCGCAGGAGCCGTGGCTATCGCTCGATCCCTTGATGCGCGCCGGGGCGCAAGTCACCGAGGCACATCGGCTGGTGCGCGGCCTGTCTGCTGCGGATGCAAACGCGCGGGCGTCGGCGGACCTTTGGCAGTTGGGGCTGACAGCCGCGGCACGGCACTACCCGCACCAGCTGTCGGGCGGCATGGCGCAACGCGTGGCCATCGCGGCTGCGCGCGCCGGTGGTGCGGGCATCGTCATCGCCGACGAGCCGACCAAGGGGCTGGACGCCGCGCGTCGCGACGATGTGGCGGACCTGCTGCTTTCAGAGATGGGCGAGGACGGCGGCCTGCTGGTCATCACGCACGATCTGGCGCTGGCGCGGCGCATGGGCGGTCAGATGATCGTCCTGCGCCAAGGCAAGGTGGTCGAAACCGGCGCGACCGAAACGGTCATGAGCGCCGCTCGCGAGGCATACACCCGAGCCCTCCTTGCCGCCGATCCCGAAAGCTGGACGCGTCGTGCGCCAACCCGGCGAGACGGCCCGCCGGTCGTGGACGTGCACGGCCTGTCGGTCGCGCGCGGCGGGCGAGAGCTGTTCTCCGGGGTGGGCTTTGACGTGGCGGCGGGCGGTGTCTTCGGCATCACCGGGCCCTCTGGTTGCGGCAAGTCCACGCTGGGCGATGCGGTGCTGGGGCTGGTCGCGCCCGCCGCCGGGACCGTCACGCGGCGCGCCGACATTGGGCCGCACGGCTTTCAGAAGTTGTATCAGGACCCCGTCGCGGCCTTTCCACGCAAGCGCAGGCTTGGGGAAACCCTGAACGACGTGGCACGCATGACCGGGGAGAGCGCGCGCATATCGCCACTATTGGAGCAGCTTGGCCTGTCGCCCGCGCTGTTGGAGCGGCGTCCCGGCGCGGTTTCTGGCGGGGAGCTGCAGCGGTTGTCGATCCTCAGGGCGCTTCTGCGGCGGCCCGCCCTGATCTTTGCCGATGAGCCGACCTCGCGCCTCGACCCGATCACGCAAGCCAGGGTGATCGGGATGCTGGGCGAGATCGCCATGACCGAGGGCACCGCGATCCTGCTCGTGAGCCACGACGCGGCACTGGTGCGCAATACGGCGGACGCCGTGCTACCGCTGGGAAAGACTGTTTTGCGTGAACCGCAACCCGACGCCGCGTCGGTCGCAACAGCGCCTCATTGACCGCATAGGCCCTGCATGAAGGGTCGTGACCAGTCCCGTCAGGCCATGCGGTCTGGCGGGATTTTCATTGCGCTGGGTTATCAGGGCGCGGGGACCACCGCGTTCATCGGGGGCGCCAACGGACACGTTCTCCGGCTTCTCTCGGATCAGCGCCTTTTGTCACCGCGACAAGGACGCCTGAAGAGGACCTCTCCGCGCCTGCCCCGGTGGCGGGCATGTGCGGCACCGCCACGAACTGGACGCAACTGGCCGACGCGGAGGGCGCTTTCGGCGGACAAGATCGCCACCTACCGCTGAGCAGCCTCTGCCAGCATCGTGATCGCCGCGCGCATTGCGGACAGGAAATCTCCCTCTGCGGGACGGTTCGCCAACGGCGCAAAGACGGTGGAGGCAATGCCCATCTCCTGCGCGCGGTCCATGGCCCCGGCCGGCGGCGCGGCCTCCCAGAGCAGAAGCGTCGCGCCTTTGGCCTCGCTCAACTCGGACAGCTCGGTCCATTGTGCGTCGGTCGGCATGGCGCCGGCCTCCCACTCCAGCGCGGCGATCTCCAGCCCGTAGGCGCGCGCGAGGTAATGGTATCGCGGATGGGTGGCGAGGATGGTCTGGCCTTTCAGTCCGGCAAGTGCGCTGCGGGCCTGCGCGTCCAGCGCCGCGAGGTCGGATTGCAACGCGGGCAGCGTGTCCGCCAGCGTATCGGCAAGCTCGGGGATGCGGCGCTCCATCATGGTGGCCAGCGCATCAGACTGCTGTGCGGCCTGTGCAAAGTCGAGCCACGTGTAGCTTGCGGTGCCCTCGTGGGAATGCTCCCCGTCCGCGCCGTGGCTGTGGGTCACGGATTGCGTCGCGATATAGGCATCGGAAAAGCCCGCCGAGGTGTCGACGATCCGCGAGCGCGGCAGGGAACTGCGCGCAGTCCAGGGCGCAAAGCCCGCGCCGTTCAGCGCGATGACGTCCGCCTGCTGAATCGCGGCGATGTCCGACAGGCCGGGTCGCCAAAGCGACGGATCCTGCCCCTCTGGCACCGGGAAAAGAACGTCCACCGCGCCGCCGCCCAGCCGCTCCGCCATCCAGGCCAGCGGATAGTTCACGGTTGCCACGACGTGGCGGTCCTGTGCGGAGGCAGCGGAGGCCGCCAGCGCGGCAGCAAGGCAGAGGCGTTTCAGCATCAGTTGGTCTCACCGTTATTCTGGCCGTAAGCGATATCGTCGGGCGTCAGCATCCAGTAGTCGGAATGGCCTTCGCTGACATCGACCTCGATCATCAGGCCGCTGTCCGCCGCGCCGTCTGGCAGGTCGAAGCGGGTCATCCCCTCGGCCCCGATGTCCAGCGTCATCAGCAGAACGTTCCCGGCATCCAGCACGCGCACCTCTCCCTCGGTCGGGACACGGCCCGAGGAAAAGGTGGACTCGACGGTCACGGTATCCCCGGCAACAGATGCAAAGACCCGCAGGTCATGTGCCGCAGCCGGGAGGGCTGCGACCATGGCGAACGCTATGGCAAGCGGGCGGATCACTGCGTGGTCCACGGCTCGAAGTGGATCCAGATCACGGCGCCGAGTTCATGCGCCTTGTCCTCGCCCTCGTGCTGCATCGGTGCCTCGGCGGTGTTCAGCGCGGCAAAGCCCCACCATCCGTCTGTCGGCGCGGCATAGGTAAAGACGCCATCGGCGTCGGCCTTCACCGTCTGGGTGATCATCAGGTCGGAGGGCGCGGTGGCGCTGCCATCCTCGTTGTAATATTCGACTTCGACCTCGGCATAAGGCACAGCCTCGCCGTCGAGCTTCACGATGCCCTGAAACACGTTGCCGTCCCACAGCGCGAAGGGCTTGGACAGCGGCACGATCTCTGTCTTCAGGCCCAGTTCCGTGTCCCAGCCCTCGTCATCGCCGTAGGCCGACACGTAGGTCTTGGTGAAATGGGTGATGAAGGCGTCTTCCTCCGGCTCCCAGTAGGGCTGCGGCTCCATGGCAAAGACGTAGGTGCCGGGGCGTTCCATCCGGTACTCGGTGGCGAAGGCGGCGTGGTCCATCACCTGCGCCTCGGTCAGCGTGTCGAGCAGATCGGTTGTTTCGCCCTCGTGGGTGACGGAGAAGGCAACCGGCTTTTCCAGTTCCATGCCGACGCCCTCGAAAGGATGCGAGAACGACAGGGTCAGATCGACGGTGCGCCCGTCCTCCTGTCCCGGCATGTTGTCCGAAGGGATGATCATGCCGTAATGCGCCGAGGCGGTGGTGGCAGAGGCCAGCAGGGCGGCGGCGGTCAGGAAGGTTTTCATGAAGGGCTCCGTTCTGGGGTTTGCGAATTTAGAAGGCCAGCAGCCAGGCGACGAGTTGATCGCCATTCGCGTTTACGACGAGGACGATACCTGCCGCCAACACCATGGCACAACTCAGAAGTATTGCGATCTCTGCGGTGGCCAGTCGCAGGATCGTGAACCGCCCCGCGCCAAGGCGACGGGCGGTCAGCATTTCGGGGGCACGCAGGCTCCATGCGAGGAAAAGCGACAGGCCGATGGCGCCCAATGCGGCAATGCCGATGATGACCGTTACCGCGTCGAGCAGCGCCGCGATGCGAAAGATGCGATCCACCAGCCCTGCGATGACCTCGGACGGGTCAGTCAACTGCACCGGGTTCTCCGGATCGAGGTAGCGGCCCCGCAGGATCGTGCCGGAGCGGGTGTCGTAGGGCGCGACGATCACGGCGGACAGCGGGTAGTCGCGGGCAGCGCCGTGGAAATGAAAGCTGTCGATGTTCTCCGGCGTGATGCGCTGGAATTCCGTGATGGCGGCGTTGGCGGTGACGTTGCCGTCGGCATCCGCCGTGACCACGTCGTCATGGCCGTGGCCGATGCCCGCGATCACCCAGGCCGTTTTCACATCGGTGAACACCGCCTCGTCGTCGGGGGTGCCGGTCGGTTCGAGAACGCCGGTGATCTGCAGCTCCAGCGGGTAGACCCCGTCGAGATCAAACAGGTTCTCGGGCGCAGAGACCACCGTATCGCCGGGCCCGAGCGCCAGCCGCTTCGCCACGTCCGCGCCCAGCACCGCCTCCCCGAGGATGGCCATCTGCCGCCCCTCGGCCAGGGTCAGCCCGCGAAAGTCGAAGTAATCCAGCGAGGTGCCGACAATCCGCGCGCCATTCGTCTGGAAGGCCGTGTTGAGCGGGATTGGCAGGCCAAGACCACTGTCCCAGACGGCATCCTCGGCGGCGCGGGTGATCGGCTGCGCGCGGTCCTCGGAGAAATAGACCGCCCCCATCACAAGATCGAGCTGGCTGCCACGCGCGCCCAGCACCAGCGGCGTCGCCTCGGCCCGGCGCGTCAGGGCCTCTTCGGACCCGCGCAGCAGAGTCTGGGTCACCATCGGCACGGCAAGGATCAGCGCGCCCACAAGGATCAGCACAAGACTGCGCGCCCAGGTCCAGCGCAGGTGGGCGAAGGCGAGGAAAAGAGCGTTCAAGAGGTCTGCTCCGCTGGTTGGCGCAGGGTGGCGAAGTCGATCACCCGATCAAAGCGCGGCAGCAGATCGTGGTCGTGCGTCACGGCCAGCACGGTTGCCCCCTGTTCGGCGGCACGGGCAAAGAGCACGTCGAGGATGACTTCCTTGGTCTCGGGGTCGAGGTTGCCGGTCGCCTCATCGGCGAGGATCAGCCCCGGCTGCGTTATCAATGCGCGGCAGATGGCAACGCGCTGCTGTTCACCACCTGACAGCGCGTTCGGATGGCTTTTCAGGCGATGCGCGATGCCGCAGGCCTCGGCCAGTGCCTGCGCCCGGTTGCGGACATCGCGATCGAGCGTCAGGCCAAGGCCGACGCGATAAGGGTACAGGATATTCTCGAAGGCGTTCAGGTAATCGACCAGCGCGAAGGTCTGGAAGATGAAGCCGATCTGCGCCGCGCGAAACCGCCTGCGCCCGCCGTCATCCAGCGCGGTCAGATCTTGGTCCGCCACCTTCAAGGCGCCGGTGTCCGGCTGTGCGAGCCCGGCAACAAGGTTCAGCAGCGTGGTCTTGCCCGTGCCGCTGGGTCCGATGATGCCGACGTGCTCGCCCTTGGCGACGTCGAGCGCAGGCACGTTCAGAGCAAACCCGGCGCGCGGGTAGGCAAAGGTCAGGTCGCGTGCGTGGATCAACTCTCCTGCTCCGGTGGGTCGACCGGGGAGGTGTTGCCCGGCGCATCGGCGTTGCGCTCCAGCGTGCCAGCATCCGTGCGGTCCACGTCCGTCAGATCGAAGCCCGCGATCTTCCAGCGCCCATCCGCCACGGCGAACCGCAGATCCGCTGCGTAGGCGTTGCCGCGCATGTGCATGTGTTCGGCGTGACCCACGACCCCCAGCACCCGCCAGCGGGCCGAGATGTTCACTGTCTCGCCGGACGGTCGCGCGCTCATCCCCAACAGCGACACTTCGTGGATTTCCTGATCGGGGTTCAGGCCGCCCCCGGCCATTGCGCCCACCCGTTCGAGGTAGAGCTGCTCCAGCGCGTCCCCCGTGGCGACCTCGGCCAGCTTGTCGTAGATCGCGGCTTCCTCCGTCTCTCCGAAGGCGGTGTAGACATCGGCGAGGATGCCCGGCAGCAGCAGCGGGCTGTTCTGCGAGAATTCCTGCCGAGACATGGAGTCGGAACTGCTTACGTCGGACGTGCTGGACACAAGATAGGGCCAGGCCCCGACGCCCAGCCCGGTCAGAACCAACGCCCCCGCGATGGTGTTTCGAATGATGTCGCGCATGAGCCCTCTTCCCGTCCCGTCAGAGTGTAGAGCCCATGGGATCATGCGCAAGGTGTCTCCAACGCGCGGGCTTGGTCTGGGGTTGCAGAAAGACCGCCAAGCCGGATCGTGCCACACGCCCGGCAAACCGGTTTCGTTCTGTCGGCGGGGCGCGGTCAATCGTAGGGGCTGCCTTTTCCACGTCATGCGCGTTTGCATTGCTTTGCTCAGGTCGCCCTGCCCCCACACATCGCATGGGATGGTCCAAAGACCGCTTTCAAGGCTGTCCGGCCATTGTCTCCTGTTGGTTTGGGTGATGGGAACGGTCTTGCGGCCAGCACACGACCGGAAATCCGCGCGCCGTTCCGCCAGAAAGATTCGCGCACCCGGGCGAGAAAGCCCACCTCAGAGACGGCACCGACCGCGGCTCGCTTCAGTGACCCAATGTGTGGCCGCTTGCAGACCAACGCATGGCGAGCATGGCTGAGATTGTCTTCGTTCCGCGCGAGCAGGCAGGCGTTTCAAACTGATGTAAAGACACTCGCTTGACATCAAATGGCGGTTGAACAATGGTGCGCGCATATAACCGGGGGTGCTCCGAGCGGAGCTGAGATGCGCGACATGCGTGAACCCTTCACAGCTGATCTGGATAATGCCAGCGGAGCGAGGTGCTACCATGTTCATAGGCGCGCAAGTGTCACTTTATCCGATGACATCCGATTTCGTGGACGTCATCACCACCGGGCTGGACGCCCTGTCCCCCTATAAATCCGACCTGAGGATCGAGACCGACGACATGTCGACGCTCATGGTCGGCGCACCCGGACCGCTGTTCGACGCGATCCGGGACCTGTTTTCCGCCGCAGCCAAGCGGCCCGAACATGTGACCATGCACGTGACCCTGTCGCGCGGTTGCCCCGGTGAGCCGGATGACCCGAATTGCCGGTGCGACACGCTTGCGCGCGCGCAGGACCAGTCCTTGGCCGAGCGGCAGACACTGGCGGCGCACGCCGTCAAGGACGCGCCCGATATGGGTGTCGGGATAGATGTGCAATTCTCGCTCTATGTCATGGGCGCGGGTGGCCATATGGACGAAATCTATGGCTGCATCGACTTCCTGAAGGACAGCGGCACGTTCCTGCGGTCCAAGAATTTCTGCACGCGGTTGCGCGGTGATGCGGGCGCGGTCTTCGAAACGCTGCGCCAGGCCTTTCTGCGGTTCGGCCCGGCGGAAGGCCATGTGACCATCGACCTGACAGCCTCGGCCAACAGCCCCAGCCTCGGCTGAGCGGGCTGCCACACGCGGGCATCATGCGCCCGCGACAGGCTTGTCATGAAGTATCTTGGTCAGATCCTACCGGCCCTCGTGGTCATCTGCGTCTTTCTTGGCGGCTGGGAAGGCTATGTCGCGCTGACGGATGCCTCGTCGCTTGTGTTGCCCGCCCCGAGCGACGTCGTGAATGGGCTGTTGGTCGAGCGGTCCGCGATCGCGCGGCACGCGGCGGCCACATTGGGTGTCGCGGGCGTGGGCTTTGCCCTGTCGGTGCTGTTCGCTTTCGCCGTCTCCATCGTGCTTCACTTCTCGGGCTGGCTGCGCCGGGGGCTGCTGCCGCTTCTGGTCGCCAGCCAGACCGTGCCGATCGTCGCCCTTGCCCCGCTGATGGTGCTTTGGTTCGGCTTCGGCCTGCTGCCCAAGGTGCTGCTGGTGATCCTTGTCACCTTCTTTCCGATGGTGGTCAGCCTTGTCGCCGGCTACGCGAGCCTGCCGCGTCCGTTTCGCGATCAGCTGGTCTCCATGGGTGCGACACCGTGGACAGTCTATCGCCGGGCCACGCTGCCCTCGGCACGGGGGCATTTCTTTTCCGGGCTCAGGATTTCGGCGACCTATGCCATCGTTGCCACGATCTTTGCCGAATATGCCGGCGCGCGGCAGGGGCTCGGCATCTACATCCTGTCGGCAAAGAACAATTTCCGGGCGGATCTTGTGCTGTCGGCGGTGTTGGTGTCGGCCTGTCTCACGCTTGCGCTTCTGGCGATCATCCACGGGATCGAACGGGCCACGGGCCGCCGGTACCGGAGGAACGCGCATGCTTGAACTGCAAGGTCTTACGGTGTGTGCCGGGTCAGAACCGCTGGTCGAGGATGTGTCGCTCGACCTTGTCGAGGGCAGCCTGACGTGTCTGATCGGCCCATCAGGCTGCGGCAAGAGTTCGGTGATCAAATGGCTTGCCGGCGTTCTGGCGCCGGAATTGCAAACCAAAGGTGACCTGCATCTGGACGGCCAGACCGTCGAGATGCCGCATGACGCCATCGCATATCAGCCGCAGCAGGACACGCTTTTCCCGTGGCTCACGATTTGCGAGAACGCGCGCCTTGGGTTGGAAATCAGGGGGATGGCGCAACGCACGGCGCGTGACCGGGTGCGGCGTCTGTTTCCGGCGTTCGGGCTGGACGGCCATGAGGACAGCTTTCCCGACCAGCTGTCCGGCGGGATGCGCCAAAGGGCGGCCTTTCTGCGGACCATCGTTCAGGACGCCCGCATTCTGTTGCTGGACGAACCGTTTTCGGCGCTGGATGCGGTGACACGGTTACAGATGCAGGACTGGCTGATCGACCGACTGGCCGAACGCCCGCGGGCCGTCCTGATGGTGACCCACGACCTCTACGAGGCCACGCAAATGGCCGACCGCATTCTCGTCATGGCCGGCGGTCCCGGCCGCATCATCGCCGACATTGCCATTTCCACCCCGCGCGCAGACCGCAGCGAGGCCACGCTGGCCGACATCCGTTCGACCCTGAAATCCATGCTCTTGAAGGAAACCCCATGAAAATCATGACGCTGAGCCTTTTGCCATGTCTCGTGGCCTCGATGGCCCAGGCCGAGGACGTCACCATCGCGCTGGACTGGACCCTGAACACGAACCACATCGGTCTGGTTGTCGCGCGCGAGAAAGGATATTTCGCGGACGCCGGACTGCAGGTCGATATCCTGCCCTACTCCGACACCGCATCGACCGCGTTGCTTGCCGCCGGTGCGGTGGATTTCGCCTACATGACCGCACTCGGGTTCATGAGCGCCAAGGCCGGCGGCGCGGACATCACCGCGCTTTGGGTCACGATGCAGCGCGAGGCCGGGCGGCTGGTCTATGACAGCAACAACGCCGACATCACCCGCCCCGCCGATCTGGAAGGCAAGACCTATGCCGGGTTCGGGAGCGCCTGGGAGGATGCGCTGATCTCGACAATGATCGAAAACGATGGCGGCACAGCCGACTACGACACCGTGACGCTGGGCACGGGCGCCTACGAAGCGCTGGCCACAGGCGCTGTGGATTTCACATTGGAGGTGGCCACCTGGGAAGGGGTGAACAGCGATCTTCTCGGGCGCGATCAGTCGCATTTCATCTATTCGGATTACGGCGTGCCCGAACCCCAGGGCGGCTATATCGGGAGCCGGACTGCAATGCTCGAGAGCGACCCAGAAACGGTCGATGCCTTCATGAAAGCCACCGCAAAGGGCTACACCTGGGCCGCCGAACATCCACAGGCCGCGGCAGAAATCCTGATTGCCGCCGGAGATTTTCCCAACGCAGATCTCGTTCGCGGTTCGATGCGGGTGATCGACGAGGGCAATTATCTGACCGACGGCTCGAACTCAGTGGGCCGGATCGACGAGGCGCGACTGACGACGATGGCGCGTTTCCTCTACGATAGCGGTGTGTTGCGCGGGACCGATGGGGCGCCTCTCGTCTGGCCCGGCACCGTATCGGACTGGTTCGATCAAGGCTGGATGGCTGAGTGAGCGTGCGACAGTAACGCCGGGGAACAAACGGGAACAGTGATCACGGTGTTCTGTTTCCGCGATTGGCATCGGCAGCACCTGTACGTCATTCATGACGCGGCGGGGACGGAGTGGCCGCGTTTGGCCCCTGCCCTCGTCGTTTGCCGTACAACGACGCATGGGGTGATGTTGTTGAAAATCTCTTTGCTTGGTTGAGCACGGGCTTCTCGTTCCGTCGGATTATGGGGGTCTTGCAAGGTTGGCGATGCCTCGAAGGCAGAAGGTTCATGATCGGTTGTTCCAAGAGCGCGACCTCGCGATGCTCAGTCCTGCCGGTCATCCTCTCCGGGGCCTTGATAGCCTCCCTGAATGGCTTTCACGAAGAGATGCGCGTTATCTAAAGCGACACTGAGCGCCCCTCGATCAATCCCGGCCCCCTGATCCGAATGCTGATCCGTCTGACGTCAGCACCGCTTCTGAGCGCCAGCTTCGGACTTGGTTCAGAATTCGGACCAAGAGCCATTTGCTACCTTTTTCTCCGCAACTGCGCTGCTATCGTCGTGTCTTTGCGGAGTTTGAGAAAAGGCCTTCATGGTTTCTGAAGGGCCAGTCTCTGCCGGACCCTCCGAGGGCTTTGATACCTTGGAAGCCCCCGGCACCACTGCCTGACGGGGACTATCGACAGCGCGCAAGTTGAAACGGCCAACTTGGCTTTCGAGAGAGGTCGCCTCGTGCTGAAGGGTTGCGGCTGCGGCAGATGTTTCCTCAACCATAGCCGCATTGTGTTGCGTAACCTGGTCAAGATGTGTGGCCGCGACGTTGATTTCCCCCAAGCCAACGGACTGTTCCTCTGCACCTGACGCGATGTCTGACATCTCGTCCGCAACCTGGGCGACGCGCTTGACGATATCTGTGAGGGACGCCCCCGCCCGGTTGACCAACTCAACGCCATTGGCCACCTGCGCTGAACTGGAATCGATCAAGCGCCTGATATCATTTGCGGATTCTGAAGATCTCTGTGCGAGGCTCAGAACGTCAGACGCGACAACAGCGAAACCGCGCCCGACCTCGCCGGCGCGCGCGGCCTCGACACCAGCATTCAGCGCCAAGAGATTTGTCTGAAACGCGATGTCTTCGATGACGTTGATGATTTGCGTGATCGCTTCAGAGGACTTCTCGATTTCAGACATGGCAGTGACGGCATCTCGGACGATCTCGCCCGAGTTTTCGGCCGTCTTGCGCGCTTCGGACATGTCGTGTTCGGCATTCGCAGCGGTCTTCGCAGCGGCTTTCACCGACGTTGTCATTTGATCCAAAGCAGCCACCGTTTGTTCCAGAGTGGCTGCCTGGCTTTCTGTCCGTCGTGCCAGTTCATCTGACCCAATGCTGATTTCGTCAGACCGCGAGCGTATTGCCACGATGCTTTCGGATAGATTTGCCATAATGTCATTGAGTGTGGTGACGGTCAGGTTGAAATCTTCGCGCAGTGCGTCATACGATCCTGAAAACTCGGTCTCGATTGTCTGCGACAGGTCGCCCTTTGCAAGTCCCTGCAAGCCTTTGGCCAGCGTCTCGACCACCCGCGCCTGCTCTTCTTGCTGGCGCTCCTGTTCCTGCTCCAGCCCTTCTTTCTCGAGCAGGCGTACGCGCAAGGCCTCTACCGAAGCGGCCATGGTCCCGACATCGTCACGGCCGTCCGTTCCGCGCACCTCCTCTGCATACCGTCCTGCGGCAAGCTTGTTGATCGAAACCAGCATAACTCCGAGAGGCCGCCCGACCAGCGCGCGCGCCGTGAAGTAGATCGTACAAAGCGACATGATCAGAATCAAAAGCCCGCCCGAGATAGCTTCAAAGACAGCATTATGAACAGGCGTGGAAAATACGGCTTCTGGAACATCCAAAATCGTTGCCCAGGTCGTATTCATCCCCGGGGCCGTGAAGGGGTACACCAACCGTGTTGCGCCGTCCGGCAGCCCCTTGATCACCTGGGGCGTGCCATTCGTCAGTGCAGCGTTGACCACGTCCGATCCAACGTCGGCATAAGGTTGCGTCAGGTTGGCCTCGTCTGGATTTGCCAGCCACTTCCCCTCGCTGTCCACGAGCATGACGCGTCCGCCGTCAAATGTTTCAAGCGTGGCGAGCATCGTGGTCAGGTCTGTCAAAACGATATCCACACCTGCGACGCCAACCGTTTGTCCATCGACGATAACGGGGACCGAGGCAGACGTGAGAAGACGCCCTTCATCTGACAGGTATGGCTCTGTAATCAATCCTTCTTCCGTATCCACCGGCACAGAAAACCATTGCGAGGTGGGGTCGACGCTGAAAGTCGAGAATTCCAGGCCGCCTTGTTCGGACTTTGTCCAGTAAGGTGTGAAGAGACCGTCAGCATTCCGTCCCTCGGAGCCGGTGAGATAGGCATCGGTTGCTCCGTTGGGCAATCCGGCCATCCACGCAGAAAAAACGATTTCGTACTGCATCGGAACACCGCGCAACATCTCGATCATGTTCGCGGTCGTGGCATTCCCGGTAGACATGTAGCCGGCCAGCGTCCCGCTGATCGCGGCGCCGGCAGAGGTTGCTTCGGTAATTTGTACAGCAACGGTTTGCGCAATTTCCCCGGCTTTTTCAGTCGCGAGTGTCATGACTTGGCGATCAGCCTGGTGTGATGCACTCCATCCGCTGTAGCTGATGTAGCCGGCCAAGATGAGTGTTATCGAGATACCGGTCGCGACGACCATTTTGCCGGTGACAGTCTTGAAGAAATTAGTCATGATTGAGCGCTCTCCCTGCTCCGACATTCTCCTGTTCGGTATCAGCGGGAGCTTGCAAAACTGTTAGGATTCCGGCTCTGGCCAAACATAAACCACAGCATTTTATGTAAATTCGGGGTGATTAGCGGCTTATTTAACAGACGCGGAAAGCCGTTATCTGTGCCATCTCTTGCCCTGCAACCCTGCCCTCCATGTGTAATGGTAGGCTTGCGGGCGTTCCATGCGCCTTCTCCCTCACCTTGAATGCCCGGCAGCGCTCAGGCACGACTGGCTCCCGTTCGCCGGCTGACGCGTTCCCCGCGTGGTCGCCTGATCCGGCTGACGTCCGAATGTCCGCGACCTGCCTCTCTTTCCGGAAGGTTCGGCCCAACCATTCATTTCGGGATCAGACCTGTAAGCATGTTCAACCGGTCAGGGGATAGCCTGTGTTTCGCAAGCACCTGAACGACTTTTTTGTTGAGGGCCACTGTCTTTGGGAAAAGTTGCGTTCACCCTGTCTTTGCCCAACCGATCCGGCCATGCGGTGGTGGGTCTTTGGCATGTGTGGCTGTTCAAAGCGGGCATGATGACGCCCAACCTGCTGGGGAAACCAGCTTTCGCCCAGACTGTGCCGTCCGAGCCTACTGGCCGGATAGGGGGCGGACTGTCGCAGGGACCGAAGGTGTTCAACCCGCTGGATGCCACGCATCTATACCGCTGATGACGTTGCAGTCTCCCTGTTCGACGCGCTGTGCCGCATCACGCCCGGGAAGGCAATATCGTTGCGAACCTCACCGCCGAGGTGCCGACGATCAGGTTCGATCATCGGTTTCACCGTGCTCAACCTGATGCCGGGAGGTCCCCTGTCGCAATTCGCGCTCGCCTGTGTCCTCGGCCCCTATTTGCTGCCGTACGTTTCCCAGCAGATAGTCCTACGGGCGCGGTTTGCGCCGCCGGCTGACAGGGCAACATTACCTTGGCACCGATCCGTTGGGACGCGACATCGCAGCACGACTGCTGACAGCTGGGCGCATTTCGATGCTGCTTGGTTATGGCCGCCGTTCTGGGCTGGCCCATCAGCGTGGTGGCCGGCTACGGCGGCCGGGTGGTCAACGCCGTTCGGATGCCCAGCGCCACCCGTTTTGGCCAAACCTGCCGCGCGCCCTTGCGATCAAGCGACAGATGCTATCGTAGGATCACAAGATTGCGGACAGATATGAAGGAATTCCGCCATGACCCAAGTAGACACCTCGCTCCCTCCCGCGATCGCGCTTGAGCCCTTCGCCGAGGCGCATATCCCCGAGGCGCAGGGCCTGTCGAAAGCCGTGCAATGGCCACACCGGATCGAAGACTGGAAGCTAAATCTGTCAATATCCCAAGGGGTTGCCGCCGTGGCTGACGACCGGGTCGTGGGCACTGCGCTGTGTTCTCTGTTCGGTCCCGTGGCCGCCGTGAACATGATCATCGTCGACGCAGTGATGCGCGGTCGGGGGCTGGGACGCAGGTTGATGGAGCACGTGATCACCCTTGCCGGGGACCGCGAAATGCGCTTGGTCGCCACCCAGGACGGTCTTCCGCTTTACCGCAAGCTGGGGTTTGAGGACTGCGGGCATGTGGTGCAGTTGCAAGGGACAGCCTGTGCCGCGACCCCGGAACTGCCGGTGACCTTTGCGCCAGAAAACCTCCACAAGCTGGCAGAAATGGATACAGAGGCCAGCGGAATGGCGCGCGGGCCGCTCCTGTCGCAGATTGCAGACAGCGGCGAGACGCTGACCACCACCGGCGGCTTTGCCATCCTGCGCCGGTTCGGATGGGGACATGTTCTTGGCCCGGTGGTCGCGCGGGATGCCACCGCCGCACGGTCGCTCATCGCAGCCGGGGTGAACCATATGCAGGGCCAGTTCCTGCGGATCGACCTGATCGAAGAAAGGGGCCTCGTTCCTTTTGTCGAGGAGCTGGGGCTGACGGTGGTCGGCGGCGGCACGAGCATGGTCCGCAACCCCAAGGCCCGACCCGACGGCGATTACAAGACGCACGCCATGATCTCCCAAGCCCATGGCTGACCGAAGGTCGTGACAATACGACCAAGCGCCCCGCGCCAAGTCCCTTGCCGAACTGGACCGACGCCATCTCGTCCCTCCGGTGTCTTCCTTCCGGGATCAGGAGCCGCGCGGGGGACGCTTGGTGATCGCACACCCGCACAGATGCCGACGGACAAGAGCTGATCGACGGCTTTGCCCGGACCGACCTGCTGGCCTGCTGTCTGTCCCTGCCCCCGCACGCGGCTGTTGACGATGGTTCAATCGGGGTCGCCGTAAAGTCGCATCAGATCAAAGTGCTGGCGCGCAAAGAGGGTCTCGAGCACGACGAAACTGAAATACTCGTCGATGCCCCGGTTCTGGTCGCCCAGCGCCTCCACGATGGGCGGGCAATCATCGATCCAGCCAGTGACCAACGGCACAAGGAAGTCGTTTCCACCGGACTCCAGATGGCATTTCACCCTGGCATCGGTTTTTTCCAGCGCCTCTTGAAAGCGCGGGAAATCGATCTGCCTGAGGTTCTTGAGCGTGAAGTCGGTAAACACCGTCATGGGCGAGCCAAGGCACCCCAAGTCGATCCAAGGCGAATAGCCCGCATTCAGCAGCTTTTTCACACGCAACAGACGGGGGGATGGCGACTGATTAACCTTTTCGGCCAACTCGACGTTCGGGATCCGGCCATCGCGTTGCAGCACGGAAAGGCGCTTCACGTCCGTCCGGTCGAGCGTGCAGGCCGGCGTCATCGCATTTGCTTTTCCTCCTCGGTATGGTCAGAAGAGCCTCCGCAGGATTTCCTGCTCATGCTCGTTACTCTTCCGGTTTCAACTGAAGGTGCCATTTGCGCCATCCATTGCGGAACACCCTGCTCTATTCCTGCAGATAGGCTTTGGCCAAACGAAAGGATCGCTCATGTCCGCACCACGCCTCGCGGTGGCCACATCCACCATCCTTCCCAAAGATGCCGATTGCGTCGTGATCGGTGGCGGCATCGTCGGCGTCTGTGCCGCCTGGTGGTTGGCGCGGGAAGGCCAGAAGGTCGTGCTGGTGGAAAAAGGTGTGATCGGCGGTGAACAATCCAGCCGCAACTGGGGGTGGTGCCGCCAGCAGAACCGCGACGCGCGGGAACTGCCCCTGGCGACGCGCAGCCTCGCCTTGTGGGAACACATGGGCGCAGAGATCGGAGACAGTCTGGGATTTCGCCGGTGCGGGTTGATCTATCTGTCGAATGACGAGGCCGAGATCGAGCGCTGGGCAAAATGGGGCCGCTTTGCCCGAGGCGAAGGGGTCGAGACGCACATGCTGACGGCGCAGGAGGCCGCGGCGCGCGGTGCCTCGACGGGCCAGCGCTGGAAAGGTGGCGTCTGGTCCCCCACCGACGGCATCGCCGATCCATCGCGGGCGGCCTCCTTGATCGCGAAAGATATCGAAAGGCTGGGCGGTCACGTCATACAGACCTGCGCCGCACGCGGCATTGAACGCAGCGCGGGCCGTGTGTCTGCCGTCGTGACCGAACGCGGCACCATACGCACGACGTCGGTCGTCTTGGCGGGCGGGGCATGGGCGGGCAGCTTCCTGCACCAGCAGGGCATCTTCTTTCCGCAGGCCTCCGCCCGCAGTTCTATCCTGTCCGTGGCCCCCGGCGCGCAAGGTCTGCCGGACGCGCTGCACACCGCGCCTGTCACCGTCACCCGCCGCGCCGATGGCGGATACACGCTGGCCACCTCGGGCCGCGCCAACCTTGATCCGACCCCCGGTGCGCTCCTGGGGATGCGGCATTTCCTGCCGATGTTCGCCCGGCGCTGGCGGGTGCTGCGCCCCGGCGGCACACAGGCCTGGGCGGCGGGTTTCGAAACACGCCGCCGCTGGGCACTGGACCAGCCGACCCCGATGGAGCGGATGCGTATCCTCGATCCGAAACCCGACGCCAAAGTCATCGCCCAGACCTTTGCGCGCGCGCAAGAGCTCCTGCCGGAACTCCGCAAGCTGTCCGTGCAGGCCGCCTGGGGCGGCTACATCGACAGCACGCCTGACGGTGTGCCCGTGATCGACACCGATGTCGGCATCCCGGGTCTTGTTCTTGCGGCGGGTCTGTCCGGGCATGGCTTTGGCATCGGGCCAGGCGTGGGGCACCTCGTGGCAGACCTGATCCTTGGACGCGCCCCCCTTACCCAGACGACACAGTACCGCTTGGCGCGCTTCGGGCGCAGCCAGTGGGGCCAAGTGTCCGACTTCTGACCCTGACGGAGCAGACACATGAAAACCTGTGAACTGGCCATGCTCCCAGGCGACGGGGTCGGCGTGGATGCATTCGATGCGGCCCTACCCCTGCCGATCCCTAAGTCCAAACAAGAGGCTGCAGGTTGGATCCGGACGCGGCAAAGCCGGTCTAAGTCGACAGGAAAGACTCAAACAAAAGCCCCTCCAAACGCGACCTTTGCACCCTCGACCGCGCGCCGCATGAAGGAATGAAACGGCTGAACCAAGCCTTGCCTTGGACCAAAGCGTCTTGGCTATCAACGCCCCTGACGAGGGACAGCCCCTTGTCGATTACAATTTCGCCCTCAGGCGAAAGAGCCCCAGCGGTCGCAGTTCCTGAAACAACAGCTGCAAAAATTGCACGTCAGAACCGGATTGTTTCACCATACGACAAATCCACCGGACCCTGCGACTGAACGTCAGGCGGCGACCGGGGTGGCGTCGTAGCCTGCATCCTTGATCGCCACCATCAGCTGCTCTGACGACAGGGCGCTGTCGATCTTGACCCGCCTGTCGGTCAGATCGCAGGCGACCGAGGCCGCGGGGTCGGCAGCTTTGACGGATTTTTCGATGGCGGCGGTGCAGTGACCGCAGCTCATGTCGGGGACCTTGAATTCCATGTCGAACCTCATTGGTTTGAGAACACCGCGGAGATGGGGCTTCCACCAGGGGGAAGGTCAAGACCAGCGGTGCGTCAAAGAAATTTCACTCGGCACTTGACCCTCCAGTGACTGGAAGCCCCATATGAAGGTCAGCCGCAAAGATTAACGGAGGCTGTCATGCCGAAGCGAACCCCTGTCACCCTGTCCATCGAAGGCATGTCTTGCGCGTCCTGCGTCGGCCGCGTCGATCGTGGCCTGACCGCAATGGAGGGTGTTCATGACGTATCGGTCAACCTTGCCTCTGAAACTGCCCGGCTGGTTGTGGACAGCCCTGACCGTATCACTGATGCCATCGCGGCGCTGGACAAGCTGGGATACCCGGCACGCGCGACGGACGTCACGCTCAGCATCGCAAGCATGTCCTGCGCGTCCTGCGTCGGCCGCGTCGACAAGGCGCTCGCGGCGATACCCGGGGTGCTGGAGGTCAACGTCAACCTTGCGTCGGAAACCGCCACGGTGCGCTACGTCGATGGCGCGGTGACGCCCGCCGACCTGATCGCCGCCTGCACAAAAATCGGCTATCCTGCGACTTTGGTGCAGGCCGCCGGGGGAGAGGACCGCACCGCCCGCAAGGCCGAAGAGGCGCGCAGTCTGTCCCGGCGCATGGGCTATGCCGCTGCGCTGACCCTCCCGGTGTTCCTCGTAGAGATGGGCGGGCATGTCGTCCCGGCCTTCCATCACTGGATCACCGCGACCATCGGCCAGCAGACCAGCTGGATCTTGCAATTCATCCTGACCACCCTTGTGCTGATTGGACCGGGGCGCGTGTTTTATGCCAAGGGCCTTCCCGCACTGCTCAAGGGAGCGCCCGACATGAACAGCCTCGTCGCTGTCGGAACCGGTGCCGCCTACCTGTATTCGGTCGTCGCGACCTTCTTGCCCGCGCTTTTGCCCGATGCCGTCCGCGCCGTCTATTTCGAGGCCGCGGCGGTGATCGTTGTGCTGATATTGCTGGGCCGCTTTCTGGAGGCGCGGGCCAAGGGACGCACGGGCGCCGCGATCCAGAGCCTGCTGGGCCTCCAAGGGCGCACCGCCCGCGTGCTGCGCGATGGCGACAGCGTCAAGGTCTCGGTCGACGATCTGGCACAAGGTGACATCATCGTCGTCCGTCCCGGGGAGCGCATCGCCGCTGACGGAGAGGTCGTCGAAGGCACCAGCCATGTCGACGAAAGCATGCTGACAGGGGAACCTGTTCCGGCAGAGAAAGCGCCCGGCGACACCGTCACCGGGGGCACCGTGAACGGCGCTGGCAGCCTGCACTTCCGGGCCACGCGGGTCGGCGGAGAGACGACGCTCTCCCAGATCATCCACATGGTCGAAGAGGCTCAGGGCGCCAAGCTGCCGATTCAGGGTCTGGTCGACAAGATCACCCTGTGGTTCGTTCCCGCCGTCATGTCCGCCGCCACGCTAACCGTGCTGATCTGGCTGGTTTTCGGACCGTCTCCCGCAGTGACGCTGGCGTTGGTTGCGGGTGTCTCCGTGCTGATCATCGCCTGTCCTTGCGCCATGGGGCTGGCAACGCCGACCTCGATCATGGTCGGAACCGGCCGCGCCGCGGAAATGGGCGTGTTGTTCCGCAAGGGCGATGCGCTGCAGCAGCTCGATAGCGTCGAGGTCGTGGCGCTGGACAAGACCGGCACCGTGACCGAGGGCCGCCCGGAGCTGACCGACCTGGTGCTGGCGGATGGATTTGAGCGCGCCGACGTGTTGTCGAAAATCGCCGCAGTCGAGGACCGCTCCGAGCATCCCATCGCCGAGGCCATCACCCGCGCGGCCCGCGCCGAGGGGGCACCGCGCGCCGAGGCCAACGATTTCACCTCGCTCACTGGCTACGGCGTGCGCGCCACGGTGGACGGCGCGCAGGTTCTGGTTGGAGCTGATCGCTTCATGGCGCGCGAAGGCATTGACACAACAGCGCTGGCGGCGCGCGAGACCGATCTGGCGACACGCGGACGCACCGCGCTCTACGCTGCCATCGACGGGCACCTTGCCGCCGTGATCGGCGTCGCCGATCCTGTCAAACCCGCCAGCCGCGCGGCAGTGGCTGCCCTGCATGAAAAAGGCCTGACCGTTGTCATGATCACAGGTGACAAACGCGAAACAGCCGACGCCATCGCCCGGGAAACCGGCATCGACCAGGTCATCGCAGGCGTGCTGCCCGACGGCAAGGTCGCCGCGCTGGACGAGCTGCGGCAAGGGCGTCGCATCGCCTTTGTGGGTGACGGCATCAACGACGCACCGGCGCTGGCCCATGCGGATGTGGGCATCGCCATTGGCACCGGCACCGATGTGGCCATTGAATCCGCTGACGTGGTGCTGATGTCGGGCGACCTGCGCGGCGTGGTCAATGCGTTCGAAATCTCGCGCCGCACCATGCGCAACATTCGACAGAACCTGTTCTGGGCGTTTGGTTACAACACGGCGCTGATCCCGGTGGCGGCGGGAGCCCTGTATCCGGCCTTCGGCGTGCTGCTGTCGCCGATGCTGGCGGCGGGGGCGATGGCGCTGTCCTCTGTCTTTGTGCTGACCAATGCACTGCGCCTGCGCCGCGTGGCCCCCGCGATGGATGAAGGCAGGGCCACCGTGGCCACCCCGTCCCGCGTCACAACCGCCCCGGCGGAATAAGGAGATGAAAATGAACATCGGTGACGTCGCCCGCCGTTCGGGCCTGCCTGCCAAGACCATACGCTACTACGAAGATATCGGATTGATCCGCCCGCAACGCAGTGAGAACGGGTATCGCAGCTTTCGCGAACAGGACCTGCACAAGCTGGCCTTTCTCGGCCGGGCCCGTGCTCTGGGGTTCACCATCGAGGACTGCCGCACGCTTGTGGCGCTCTATGAGGATGAGGGCCGCGAAAGCGCTCAGGTCAAACACATCGCCATGGAGCATCTGCGGCAGATCGAGGACAAGATCGCCCAGCTTCAATCGATGCGGTCCACGCTGAACACGTTGGTCCACGCCTGTGCGGGCGACAACCGCCCCGACTGCCCTATCCTTGAAGATCTGGCACAGACCGGTCCCGAGGCGCGGTCCGCTGAAAAGCAGTCGTGAGGGATTTGGCGGAAGATACTCATTTGTGCGTGGTACGACACATCGCGTCCGCACGACCTTGGCACGTTTGGAAACCTCGTCGGCTTTGAATCCGCTCCCAAAAGCAGAACGCAGCTTTGATATACGCTCGCCGGAAACCTCGTTCGCGCCATACCTGATCATGCGCGGTATTTTCAGGGTTCTTCTTCAGCGCTAAGGTGCGAAATTTTTTCGATGCAAATGCCCGAAAGACCTCAAGAATCCGACCGGTCTACCTTTGTCCGACCCAGCCTTGATCGTCGCTGAAGGCGCGCGCGTCAGAGATCCTGACAGGGCCGTAGGTTTCCGACGTTGTTTCGAGAGGCTCAAACGGTCGGTGCGATGCCGCAAGGAGGACGTTGGTCCGGCCCAAGGCGTTCAAATCCCCTGCAACGGCGTCCACATGAGGATACAATTCCCGAAGGATGGCGTGAACCCCGCGCACAAGGGGGCCGTCTGGTGCATCCAGCAGGTTCACGTAGACCGGGCCATCAACGATTTCCTGCAGGCGGGCGAAGGTCTCGCGCGTGGCAAGATGGGCCGGGACGGAGCTGGAAGAAAACGCATCCATCACCGCGGCGTCGAAGCGCTGTTGCGTCTCGTTCAGATACACGCGCCCATCGGCGTGGACGATCCCCAGCCGTCCACCGGCGCGCGGCTCCGCCGCATCATACCCGGTCTGAGCGATCATCTTCGATGCAAGCGGCAAGTTTTGGCGCACCACATCCGTCACCAGCGGATCAATCTCGACGGCAATTGCCTGCGCGTCTGGCCGCGAGGCAAGCAGCTTGGTCGGCAACGAATATCCTCCGCCCCCGATGAACAGCACCGAAGGGTCCGGCCCCAGATCGCGATCCATCCGCCCCCAAATCCAATCCGTGTAGCTCAGCGCCAACTCCACCTCGGCGTCATTACGCGTAATCCTCTCGGCGGCCTGTATCGTGCCGTCCGAAATAAGGCGCACCTCGGAGCCACGCTGCGCGACACGCAGGCAGGACAGACCGGATTCGTATTGGCAGGCCGGTGTTCCCGCAAGACCGGCAACGGCGACGAAGCCCGCCGCCGCGACCATCACACCCGGGCTGCCCCGTTTGCCGCCGCGCACTAAGGCCAAGCAAATCAGCGCAACCGCCCCGCAAGCGGCAAAAGTCGCTGTCGATCCAATCAGCGGCAAGGTGACGAAACCGGCAAGGATAGCGCCAAAGATCGCCCCGACCGACCCGGCGGCCATCACGAAGCCCAGCGAAGATCCCTCCCGCCCCGGACGCGCCTCCATCGCCAGTTTGGCAAGCAGCGGCGACGGCAGCGTCACGCAGACCGACGCGGGGAAGAAGACAAGAAACACGCTGATCATCATGCCATCCGTGCCGCGCGCGCCCCAAGCATAAAACAGGCCGAGCAATGTGGGCGATACGGCCATCAGCACCGCCGTTGCAATCAACGCGCTGCGGACATTGCTCAAAGCTTCCTTCCGGGGCTGCTCCGCGATAACGCCGCCGACGGCGCTCCCCAAGGAGAACCCTCCGAGAACCGTCGCGATGACGGTCGTCCAGGTCAGCAAAGACGTACCGAAAAACGGCGTCAGCACGCGGCCTGCGGCGATCTCATATGTCAGCCCCACGGCGGACAGCACGAGGATCAGGAAGATGGTGACGGAAAAGCGGATGGGACTCTCCTTGCGGTTTGCATATGGGGGGCGGTTTGCATATGGGGGTCGCCGGACCCAGCCTGAGTGACTTTGTGACGTAGCGGGCTGACCGGAAAAATCCTGCCCTTTCGCAATTGTCTTTCAGCATGACGTCGCATCAGGTGGCCTGTCGTTCGATCCCAAAACCCTCGCGATGTCATAGCAAGGTCTGTAGGCCCTGTGACAGCACCGCAAAATGACCGCTACGGATGCCCCGGCCCAACGCCCTTCTGACTGTTCACGTGGCCAGCGATTTGACCGCTGGACTCAAGACCTTGAACAATAATGCCCTCGCGACACCCGACCGGCCTGCTGCCCTCTCGCGCCTTTCATCGCATAGATGAAAAACATGACCGAGCAAAAGCGCCGCCTAAAAATTGATCTTGAGATGACCGTGTCCGATGTCCCTTGCTCGGGCGATCTGACTGCAAAAGGCCATAAATTGACGACGCAATCTGCCGAAAGCCGCCCTTTCGGCAGATTGATGAAAGGAACCGGCACATGCCGCGATGTAGCGGCAGTACACGAGGCGGTGTTGGGAACGGGACGACGCGCATGCGCGCCAAACGGTGCCTGCCCTTCCGGGATTCAGCGGCAAAACCAGTCGCTTTCGAAGCGCAAGTCGCCGAAGTATGCAACCGGCCAGCCGCTGATCCCAATACAGGTCGCTTGTTACATCCGCATGCGTGGCACGTCATTCGGGTCCAGTCGAAGCTCGATCAGCAGTGGCTTGTCCCGGGTTTCGATCGCCTTGATCGCATCCTCCAGATCTTCGTTGGATTCCACCACAATGCCGTGACCGCCAAGTGCGGTCCCCACCTGAGCGAAGGAGGGCCAATCAAACATGGACAGGCCCGGGTCCATCTTGCGGTCGAGAAACTGGATATGCTCGGCACCGTAGGCGGAGTCATTGGCCACGATGACAATCAGATCCTGCTTCATCCGGACAGCGGTGTTGAATTCATTGATGCCCCCCATCATGAAACCACCGTCGCCGGTAAAAAGCACGACCGGCCGGTTCGGCACCGCGTAGCCCGCACCGATTGCGACCTGCATACCCAGGCCAATGGAGCCAAAGTTCGTGGTGGCGATAAAGCTTTCTGCGTTGGGGCAGGAAATCCGGCACCAGACCTCGGTCATGAAGCGCCCGCCATCGGTGGTGAGAAAGCGGTCCTTTGGCAACGCGGCTTCCAGTCTGTCCAACGCGTATTCGAAATTCACGAACCCCGGCGTGGTCTTGTCCGGGTCGCCTTCGGGATGGGCGGTCAGCGCGTCAATGTCGAGTTCGGTGGAAAAGCCGCTGCCGGGGATCTCCGCTTCGTCCAGCCACCAGACGATATTGTCGGCGGTCAGACCAGCATCGGCGATGAGCGATGCATCGGGGTGATAATTCTTGGCGACCTCTGTCACGGTGTTGTTGATCTGCACAACACGCTTGCCCTTCATCAACGCGCCCTTGTCGGTGGTGAATTGGTGCAGGGATGTCCCGAACGCAACGATGCAATCGGCCTTGCCGATCGCGTCATAGGCGGCGGGCGTCGACAACGTGCCAAAGATGTCGATGTTGTGGGGATGGCCGTTGAACATGCCCTTGGCCTTGAGCGTGGTGGCCAGCGGGGCCTCCAGACGGTCGGCCAGAGCCTTGATCTGTGGGACCGCGTCCTTTGCACCGATGCCCGCCAGAATGATCGGACGCTTTGCGCTGGCGATCATGCCGATGGCTTCGTCCATGTCATCGCCGGCGGGAACGTAGGACGGCGCATTGAACGCCTGAAAGACGTGTTTGGTGTGCTCGATCTCCTGCCACATGAAATCAACCGGCATGTTCAGAACGATGGGGCGCTTTTCCACCTGTGCCCGGTAGATGGCGTGGGCCACATCATAAGAGGCGGTTTCGGGCGAACGCATTTGTTCGAACCCGGCGCCCGTGACCTTGACCGTTTCGCGCTGGTCAATGTTTTGCAGGTTGTGCGGGTTGGAAACAGCGGTGTCTCCCGCCAGCAGAACCATGGGAACATGCGCGCGCGTTGCCTCGGTCAGGGCGGTGACGCAGTTTGTCAAAGCCGGGCCATGGGTGACCGTGGCAAGGCCGACTTTGCCAGCGACGCGGCCATGGGCCAGCGCCATCAGGACCGCGCTGCCCTCATAGGCCACCGGAACGAAGGTCGCGCCACCGTCGCGCACGAAATGGTCAACGATGAAGAGGTTGGCATCCCCCATCAGCCCGAACATTGTGTCGAGGCCGTGATCGGCGAGGGATTGGGCAATGGATTGGTAGACGTACATGCTGAGTGCTCATCAATTTCGTGTGGGAAGGATCTGCCGCAAATCTATCGCACCAATGGCGCGAGAAGTGCGCAGAGGTATGGTATTTGAAGAGTGATTTTCGGAACATTACGCACGATCAACCAAATTAGCGCGCAGATCACGCATACAAACTGAAACGAGCGAAGCGTCGATTGAAAAGCGCGTTGTTGCAGACCGCCCGCCCGGGACGTGATGTCCACTCCCCTATTGAACTTGGGGCGATGTGTACGATCTCTTCGGTGTCGAGGGGGTGATAGGGTCTCTCAGTAAGACATGGATCGTAATTTTGGCGGCCGGTGTCTCTTGGCTCGAAAAGACGATTTCGAAAGGCGTTGGCGCACCACATCTTTGCCTCGATCCGCCGTTCGATGTGATATTCGGCGCAGCATTTCCGACCCCCCCGGCCATAGCGGCGCGCGATGCGGAGAGTTTCGTTTGTGACCATTGCTGCCGGACTGTTTTCGACTCAGATCAGCGCGTTCTTGCGGATCGGAATGATCGAGGTGGCGCGAGTGCCCAATGGGGCCGGTTCCATGGCCAAATGGGCCTTACGCCATTGGCAGCGTTCGAGAATGTCTTCTGGCGTCCCTCATGCGGCGCGAGCCTAGGCACGCCCAGCGAGCCTGTCACACATGCAAGCATGGGCCACCACCGGCCATCGGACCAGAACCGAACCTTTAAGCGCTTCCTGATAACCGGACCAAACCGTCGTGCAGGAGCTGGCAGTTGGGGGCTCACTCGTTCGCCCCGCTCAACGACATGGTTTCCCGCGGCGCCTCCTCCGTAAAAACGAGTTCGGACACATGACAAAGCATCGAGAGGCGCGCCCGAAAACGGCGGAAACAGAACGAAACAAAAAGATACAAAACGGAGAAACCCCGGCAGGCACATCGCCAAACCGGGGTTTATCGTTCAAGATCAAGTGGTACCCAAGGCCGGACTCGAACCGGCACGCCTCGCGGCGGGGGATTTTGAATCCCCTGCGTCTACCATTCCGCCACTTGGGCCCTTTGATGCGCACCATGTAACCGCGTTGCATCGCGGCGTAAAGAGGTTTTGAGCATATCCTTGACGCTCCTTCCACTGCATGGTTGTTGCCGGCCAATGACCCTGCGGAGAACGGTTGAGGTAACGCTGGACATGCGACGCCATCGCGCCAGGACCTTGACCCCCGCCGTCTGACCAAATGCTTAAAAAAGGCGAACTGCATGACGGACCTACCTCATAGCGAAGGCACCGCGATTTCCGACCGTCTCGACATGCTCGTCCTGGACGCACAAGCCTTGGCCGGACAAGGCGAGAGCGCTGCGGTGACCTTGGAGTGGGTGCTGGCGCAGCTGCATGAGCGGGCATTCGGCCTGTTCCTGCTGATCCTCGCCCTGCCCTGCTGCATCCCGTTTCTTTATGGCATTCCGCAAGTTGTGGCCCTGCCGCTGATGTTTGTCTCCGCGCAAATTCTGGCCGGGCGGCAAACGCCATGGCTGCCGGGCAAACTTGGGGCGCGCAGTGTGTCCTCCGAGGGGCTTGCCAACCTGGCCAGGCGCGCCGGCCCCTGGCTGCGCCGGATCGAGGCGATCAGCCGCCCCCGCCTTGGCTCGCTGACCCGCGCCCCGGCGGACAGGCTGGTCGGCCTGGCGCTGGTGCTGTTCAGCGCCTCGATTCTCGTGCCGCTGCCGGGGACGAACACCGTGCCCGGATTTGCCGTCGTCGTGGTCGCCATGGGCCTGCTGCAACGCGATGGTCTGCTTGTCATTGTCGGCACTGTTCTTGGCACGGCGTGGATCGGCACGCTCCTGTTTGCCGGGGCGACGCTGGTCAGCCTTATCCGGACATGGCTTGGCGTCTGACCCGTCAAGCGATCATTGCACAGACGGGTTTGTGATTTGCATCGCGCTTCCCCCCAAGGCAACCAACCCAATAGACGCGGACCAAACGAGATCCCAATGACCCTGAACCGACGCTTTCTCACCGCCCTTGCCACCGCCATGTCGATCTCGCTGATCGTCGGTGCGCTCGCGTTTCAACACATCGGCGGGATGCCGCCCTGCAAGCTTTGCTACTGGCAGCGATATGGCCACTGGGGCGCGATTACCTTCGGCGCGCTGGCTCTGGTCATTCCGAACCGCGTTCTGCTGGGTCTGGCGGCAGTGTCGGCGGCAGCCTCCTCTGCCATCGGCGCCTATCACACAGGGGTGGAACGCAAGTGGTGGGAGGGTCCGACCTCCTGCACCGGCGCAGATGTGGGCAGCCTGTCCACCGATGAGCTGTTCGACAAGATCATGTCTGCCCCGGTCATTCGCTGCGACGAGATCCCTTGGGACATGTTCGGCCTGTCGATGGCAAATCTTAATGTTCTGGCCTCTGCTGTGATCGCGCTGATCTTTGTCGCTGCGATCCGCGCAAAGGCCTGAACACACAGCGGAATTTCCGCCGTATATCTTCGGTTCAGCCCCCTGAACCAAAGTTCAAGGCGCGGCAAACGGCCCTTGCGCCCAATATGCGCCGCGCCCTGACCCTGCCATCTGTTCCCCAGCCACAGGCACCACCGCCTGTCGCCTTAACAGATGGAGCTTCTCATGAACCGCATTATCCTGTCCAGCGCGCTCGCCGCCTTGCTTGCCGCCCCTGCCTTTGCATCCGACGGCGACCTCGTTCTGGATGACGCCATGCGCACCCGCATCACCGAACAGCTGACCGCCGACGGCTACGAAGTCGGCAAGATCAAGATCGAAGATGGCGAATACGAAGCCTACGCCAAGAAGGACGGCCACCGCTACGAGGTCTTCCTCGATGCCGATCTGAACGTCACCCACACCAAGGACGACTGATCCCCTCGGCCTGCCGGGGGCGACGTGCCCCCGGCCCTTTCGTATCTGTCAGGAGCCTGCGCATGACACACCACCGCGTCTGGGACCCCTTCATCCGGGTCTTTCACTGGAGCGTCGTCACGCTCTTCTTCGCAAATGCCTTCGTCATCGATGACGACAGCAAATTGCACCACTATGTCGGCTATGCGGTTGCGGCGGCGCTGGTGCTGCGGCTGGCGTGGGGTCTGATTGGCCCGACCTACGCCCGCTTTGCCCAATTCGCGCCATCCCCCGCCGGCGTCACGGCGCAACTGTCCGATATGGCCACCGGGCGCAAACGCGCGCATCTGGGCCATACGCCGCTTGGGGCCTTGATGATCTTCAACCTGCTGCTCTCTCTCGCGGGAATCGCGTTGACCGGCTACCTGATGACCACCGATATGTTCTGGGGCGTCGCATGGCCCGAAGACATTCACGAAGCGCTGGTGACATGGACCGAAATCTCGATCGTGCTGCATGTGGTGGCCGTGATCTGGGAAAGCCGCCGCACCGGCGTCAATCTGCCGCGTGCCATGGTCACGGGTACCAAGGACATTCCGGACGGTCTACAGATCGAACCATGACCCGACATGCTCCCTATGGCCTGATGATCCTGATTACCGCGCAAGTGCTTTGCGCGGTGTTTTTCCTCGGCGATGTGGTGGCAGACGGGCTGGAGGCAGGCTGGCCGCATTTCATGGATTGGCATTTCGGTGTGGAGGCGCTGGCCGCCCTCGCGCTGATCGCCGGGGTCGGCTTTGAGATCCGCACACTCATGGCCCTACTGCGACGCGAAGCCCATCTGAAAGAACAGCTTGGCCTTGCCGCTGGCGCGTTCCACGAGATCGTCACCCAGCGCTTTGCCGATTGGGGGCTGACCCCTTCCGAGCAGGACGTGGCGCTGTTCACGCTGAAGGGCCTCGCCATCCCGGAGATCGCAACCCTGCGCGGCAGCGCCGAAGGCACGGTGAAGGCCCATCTCGGCGGCATCTACCGCAAGGCTGGCGTCAACAGTCGCGGGGCATTCCTCGCCCTGTTCATCGAGGACCTGATGACGCAGCCCGCCGATCCCGTGCCACACCACCCCACGCCGGTTTCGCCCACGGGGACGTGACAGCGCAGCAAACCTCTGTCATGACCAGACCGACCTGACGGAGCACGCCTCATGACCAATCAACTCGCCATCGTGCTGGGGCTGATGATCGCCCTCCTCTTTGGTGTCGATTTTTTGATGTTCGACGGCGAAGGCACGCTGTTCCTCGCGCGAAAGCTGTATTGGCTCATTGACTACCTCGCCTTCTGGCGGTGAGACTGATGTGGATACGCGTCGCTCGGGTTGACTTTGACGCCGGTAGATGCATGTTAGCGCTAAACAAAACGCCGTATCGCATCCTCCGCGACTTCGGCCCTTCTGACCATCGAAAGGGGAGCCTCCCATGACCGTCACCGTCGCCATCAACGGCTTTGGCCGCATTGGCCGCAACGTGCTGCGTGCCATTATCGAATCCGGCCGCACCGATATCGAGGTGGTCGCTATCAACGACCTCGGTCCCGTGGAAACCAACGCCCACCTTCTGCAATACGACTCCGTGCATGGCCGTTTCCCGGTCGAAGTGACCCACACCGACGACTCGATTGACGTGGGCCGTGGCCCGATCAAGGTCACCGCCATCCGCGACCCCAAGGATCTGCCCTGGGGCAATGTGGACGTGGCGCTGGAATGCACCGGTATCTTCGCCACCCGTGACAAGGCCGCGCTGCACCTCGAAAACGGCTCCAAGCGCGTTCTGGTCTCCGCCCCGGCATCCGGCGCGGACAAGACGATCGTCTTCGGCGTCAACGATTCCGTGCTGACCGCCGAGGACACGGTTGTGTCCAACGCCTCCTGCACCACCAATTGCCTCTCCCCCGTTGTCAAAGTGCTCAACGACGAGATCGGCATCGTCAAAGGCTTCATGACCACGATCCACAGCTACACCGGCGACCAGCCGACGCTGGACACCATGCACAAGGATCTGTACCGCGCCCGCGCGGCAGCTCTGTCCATGATCCCGACGTCGACCGGTGCGGCCAAGGCCGTGGGCCTCGTTCTGCCCGAACTCAACGGCAAGCTGGACGGCGTTGCCATCCGTGTGCCCACGCCGAACGTCTCCGTCGTCGATCTGACGTTCGAGGCCGCGCGTGACACCACGGTGGAGGAAATCAACGCCGCCATCCGCAAGGCCGCCGACGGCCCGCTCAAAGGCGTGCTGGGCTACACGGACAAGCAGCTGGTCTCCGTGGACTTCAACCACGACCCGCATTCGTCGATCTTCCACTGCGACCAGACCAAGGTCATGGAAGGCACCATGTGCCGCATCCTGACGTGGTATGACAACGAATGGGGCTTCTCCAACCGTATGTCCGACACAGCCGTCGCCATGGGCAAACTGATCTAAGCTGGCTCAGCCAGACCTGTCGAAGCGGGGCCCAAGCGGCCCCGTTTTGCGTTTCAGATGTTGTTTTCTGGGTTGAAGCCAAACCGCCCCGCCATGCGCGACAACCAGGGCCGCAGCGGCAAAAACACCCGATACGCGCCTTCCAGCACCGGCGTCACGCCCGGCACACGCGCCAGCTTTGCGGCCCAACGCCAACGCGGCAGCTGAGCCCAGATCGCAACGAACCCACGCGCGCCAGACTGCAACGTCCCATCGGCCCGTCGCACATGAAACCGCCCACGCGCCGCGTCCGGGTCCAGATCCGGCCCCACCTCCACATCCTCTCGTGACACATCGACAAAGCACAAACGCTCCGCGCCCGGCTGCTTCCGGTAGTGGCCGATTTCGGCAGAGCACAGCGGACAGGCTCCGTCATAGTAGACCGTCACCTCTGGCGTCTCGTTCCGCGTCATGCTCAAGCCTCCTGTGCCGTTGCTGATCAGGTAGCGCGCCACGACCCCAGACAAAGAAAAAGCGCCGCTCAGGGAAGCGACGCCTTTTTGAATGACAAAGTGGGGCGGTCCGACTTAGCCGCCGTAAACCGCCTGGTACGCGATGCGGGACATATCTGCGCGGTCCATGTTCAGGTCACGCATGTCTGCTTCGGTCATGGAGTACAGCTCGTTCAGGGTACGACGGTACTGTGCGTGTTTTGCCATGCGGGAGCGGATGGAAGAAATCATAGTCATGTTCAGGTCCTCATATCAGCGGATGTTTGTTTCTGTTGTCGCTAACATGGGCCATGCTGCGCCGCAGCACAATTGCCAGAACGTCCGTGTCGCCATGCAGAAAATGCATGGCCATCCAAGGGTGACGTTAACTTCTGATCTGCATTATGTGCAGGGCGGATCAGCGCTTTGCCACCCTGTCGAAAAAGCTGTCGATCGCCTCCAGATACCCTGGCCGCTGCATCAGGATATCATGCCCGCCCGACGGGACCGGCACCAGTTCCCCATTCGGAAGAGCCTGCGCCATGCGCTGCCCGTGCGCGTAGGGGATCACGCTATCCAACTTCCCGTGTACCACCAGGGCTGGCTCCTCCACCCGGCGCGCGGCGTCAATGCTGCGCCAATGGTCCACGCCCGGGATCCAACAGGCCGGCACATACGCCTGACGCGCCATGATCTCGCACAGCCGCGCATAAGGCGCCTCAAGCAGCACCCCAGACACGTCGCGCTCGGACGCCGCAAAGGTCGCCAGCCCCGTGCCCATCGAATACCCGTGCAGCACGATCGGCCCATGCTCCGGCAGCACTTGCTGCAAGCCGTCCAGCAACACCAGGGCATCGGCCTTCAGCGTCTCTTCTGACGGCGCGCCGGGCACGCCGCCGCCGCCCCGATAACCCATGGCCACAACGCTGCGCCCGGCACCTGCATGATGCGACAGCATTTCCTCGAAGGCCGGCAAAGCCCCGACATTGCCCATGAAATACACCACGACGGGTGCCCCCGCCCCGGCATCATGTACCCAGGCCACCACGGGGACCGCCCCGCCAGACACCTCCGCACGGGCAAAGCCCGGCAGATCCAGCGTGCTTTGCGAGTGAAACGGATAGACCAGCGCCCGATGCGCGCTGACCAGCAACATGGCATAGGCTGCATAGACCAGCACCGCCGCGCCAACGCCAATCGACGCAACGCAGCGGCCCCGCATCATTTCAGCCTGTTGACCAAGGCGTCGCGCACCGCGGGCGTTACGAATTTGGACACGTCCCCGTCCAGCCGGGCGATTTCCTTCACCAGCTTGGAGGCAATCGCCTGATGCTGGGCTTCGGCCATGAGGAACACCGTCTCCACCGATCGGTCGAGCGCCCGGTTCATGCCAACCATCTGATATTCATACTCGAAATCTGCCACGGCCCGCAGGCCGCGCACGATCAACGATGCCCCCACGTCGCGGGCGCAATCAATCAGCAGGTTCTCGAAGGGGTGGGCAATGATCTCCGTCCCGGTCTCCGCGGCGATGGTGGCACATTCTGCCTCAACCATGGCCACCCGCTCATCGAGCGAGAACAAAGGGCCCTTGTCGCGATTGATCGCGACGCCGATCACCAGCCGGTCCACCAGCGTCGCCCCTCGGCGGATGATATCAAGATGTCCCAATGTGATCGGGTCGAATGTGCCGGGGTAGAGGCCGATGCGCATGGAAGGCTCCCTTGCCTTTCAGTAAGTTGCGCTCACGCAACAATATTGCGCACCTGAATGCAAGCAGGAAAGCGGGACCGGCAGCCAGAACGGCCCGCGCAGCCCTGCCCGTTCAGCCCCGTTTGCCCTGCCTCAGTGACCCATTATCATGCCCTCGAGCGCATCACGCTCCATCGACAGCTCCGACAGGCGCGCCTTGACCACGTCGCCCAGGGTGATGAGCCCGACCATCACCCCGTCTTCGACCACGGGCATGTGACGGAACCGTCCCTCGGTCATTGTAGACAGAACATCATCAGCGCGATCGGCCAGCGTGCAGGTGACCAGCTTTACCGTCATGTAGTCGTCGACCGAATCGTCCATGCAACTGCCACCTTTGCGCGACAGCACACGCACGATGTCACGTTCTGACAGAATCCCCTCCGCATGGCTGCCGTCGGTCGAAATCACCACCGTGCCGATCCGTTTGTCCGCAAGGATCTTGGCCGCCTCCGAAACTTTCGTTCCCGGTTTGACCGTGTAAACTTCGACTCCGCCTTTGCTCTTCAGGATCTGTTGAACCTGCATGGCGCTCCTCCTCTTCGACGACTGTATGTGATCAGCGTGTGTCAGGTCTGACATGCTGTCAAGTAAACCCTAAGGAGCGGTTATCATGTTTGTTCGGTACCGCTTTCCAGACGCAAAAGTTCTGCGCGCATGCCGGTGACCAGCGCCTCCGCAAAGCGGTTCATACGCTCCAGCCGTCGGTCGTCCTCGTGGCGCACCAGATAAAACGTGCGCACCAGCGACAGCTCGTCAGGCAGCACACGGCGCAATCCCGGTGCGAGCGGCAAACTGAAATCATGCACCACGCCAAGGCCCGCGCCCTGCCGAAGCCAGTGGAATTGCACAGCGACCGAATTGGACGCCAGCGGCACTTCCGTCAGGCCCAGCTCCGCCAGGTAATCCAGTTCCTTGTCAAAGATCATGTCCTGAATGTAGCCGACGATCCGATGCCCGGTCAGATCGGCGCGGCAGCGGATCGGCGGATGCGCGTCAAGGTAGTCTCCGCTCGCCGCCAGATGCAGCTTGTAGTCGGCCACCTTTTGCACCACCAACCGCCCCGCCGTGGGCCGCGAGACAGTGATCGCCATATCCGCCTCGCGCCGCGTCAGGTTCACCAGCCGCGGCAGGGCAACGATCTGCACCTCCAGATCCGGATTGGCCTGTGCGATGCGGGCGCAGACCTGCGGCAGCAGAAAGTTCGCACAGCCATCCGGTGCGCCGATGCGGATCTGCCCGGACAGCCCTTCCGACCGACCCTGCACCGCCTCCGCCGCCATCAGCGCCGCCTGCTCCGCCGATTCCGCATGGGCCACCAGACGGGTCCCGGCCTCCGTCAGCGCATAGCCTTGCGGGCTTTTGACAAACAGCGCCGCCCCCATGACCTGCTCCAGCCTAGCGATCCGCCGCCCCACCGTGGCCGGGTCCATACGCAACAGCTTGCCCGCGGCCGACAGGCTTTCACCGCGTGCGACGCTCAGAAAAACCCGTAAATCGTCCCAGTCCACATCACTCATCCTGCATTTTTGCAAAGCCTCTTTGCCAGATTGCACCTGTGCACGGCAATTTTGCAAGAGTATGGTCCACGCAACTTCACAGGAGGAACCCCTATGGAACTCACGAACTGGATCAACGGCGCCCACGTCAAATCGACGTCCGGCAACCATTCCGACGTCTTCAACCCCGCCACCGGCGAAGTGCAGGCGAAAACGCCGCTGTCGACCGTGGACGAGCTGAACGATGCCGTGGCCAAAGCGGTCGAAGCACAAAAGGCATGGGGCGCCACCAACCCGCAGCGCCGCGCCCGCGTCATGATGAAATTCGGTGCGCTCATCAACGAGCACATGGATGAGCTGGCCGAGATGCTGTCGCGCGAGCACGGCAAGACCATTCCCGACGCCAAGGGCGACGTGCAGCGTGGCCTCGAAGTGGTCGAAGTCTGCATGGGCGCGCCGCACATGCTCAAGGGTGAATTCACCGACAACGGCGGCCCCGGCATCGACCTGTGGTCCATGCGCCAGCCGCTGGGCGTCGTTGCTGGCATCACGCCGTTCAACTTCCCCGCCATGATCCCGCTGTGGAAAATGGCCCCGGCGCTGACCTCCGGCAACGCCATGATCCTCAAGCCGTCCGAGCGTGTGCCCTCCACCGCGCTGCGCCTCGCCGAGCTGCTACAGGAAGCCGGTCTGCCCGATGGCGTGCTGCAAGTCGTCAACGGTGACAAGACCGTGGTTGACGCGATCCTCGATCACGAAGACGTGGCCGCCGTGGGCTTTGTCGGCTCCACGCCCATCGCCCAGTACATCTATGGCCGCGCCGCGAACAACGGCAAGCGCGCACAGTGCTTTGGCGGTGCCAAGAACCACATGATCATCATGCCCGACGCCGACATCGACAAAGCCGCAGACGCGCTGGTCGGTGCCGGCTTTGGCGCGGCAGGCGAACGCTGCATGGCGATCTCCGTGGCCGTTCCCGTGGGTCAGGAAACCGCAGACAAGCTGATTGATGCGCTGAAACCCCGCGTCGAAAAGCTGCGCGTCGGCCCCTACAACTCCGACCAGGAGATGGACTACGGCCCCGTCATCACCGCGCAGGCCAAACAGCGCATCGAAGGTCTGATCGCCTCTGGCGTTGACCAGGGCGCGGACCTGCTGATCGACGGCCGTGGTTTCGAGCTGCAGGGCTACGAGAACGGCTTCTTCTGTGGTCCGTCGCTGTTTGACAATGTCACGCCCGACATGGACATCTACAAGGAAGAGATCTTTGGCCCGGTTCTGACCACCGTGCGCGCCGACACCTACGAGGACGCGCTGAACCTTGTGATGGACAACCCCTACGGCAACGGCACAGCGATCTACACCGCTGACGGCGACACCGCGCGCGATTTTGCGCACCGTGTGAATGTGGGCATGGTCGGCATCAACTTCCCGATCCCGGTGCCGCTGTCGTACCACACCTTTGGCGGCTGGAAGAAATCCGCATTCGGCGACCTGAACCAATACGGCCCGGACGCCTTCCGCTTCTACACGAAGACCAAAACCGTCACCGCGCGCTGGTTCTCCGGCATCAAGGAAGGCGGCGAGTTCAACTTCAAAGCGATGGATTGATCGCGGCTTCGGGGCGGTCCCGCACCGCCCCGGCCAAACCGTTTCAGGCGTGCCGATGACCCGCGGCACGCCTTTTCTTTAGGCGCTTGCCCCGGCCAAGCATTTTCTTGAAAGCATGGTGACATCAAGAGGCCTCCGGTTTTCCTCTTACCTTTTAACCGGTTGGGCCAATTTGCACCGCATGCCGAATATCTCTGAAATATTTATAAACTTGTCATGAATTTTTACCGCTATACGGTATTTAGTGAGGTGCTTTTCGTGTGCGGCGTGCCTACGCCCAGGGGGCCACGTGATGACGATTGAATTCACGGTCCATCCGGACCGAAATCTGACGTATTTTCGCTTTTTCAACCAGATCACGGTCCAGGACTGTGCCGTAACATTCCGCGCGTATGTGGCGCACCCTGATTTTCGGCCGGACTACCTCATGCTCTCGGACACACGCCAGCTTGAGGGAATAGATGCCACCTGTCTCGGCATCATCGTGGCCGTAGAACGGCTCCTGCCCTGCTTTCGTGCCTTTCCGAATAGCGCACGCTCGATCATCTATGCCAAAAACGATTTGATCTTTGGCATGGCACGGATGATGCAGCAAGTCATCGAACCGGTCAGCACGTTTGAATTTCAGATACTTCGGACAGAGGCGGACGCGCTCGCCGCCGCCAACATGCCCCAGACCAGCCTGGATGACCTTGCGCGCGAACTTGGCGTTCTCGCTCCCCTCGCCTGAACGCTTGTCCGTCGCGCCGGAACCTGCTTTCCTGATCCTGCTCCGCGCACCGTCGGGGGTATGGGGGACCAAGAAATGATCACACCGGCGTTCAGCATCGGCATCGAAGAAGAATACCTGCTGGTCGATCCCACCACGTGCGCTCTGGTCGAGGCGCCAAAATCCCTGATGACGGCCCTCACGCAGGACCTGGGGGATCAGGTCAGCCCCGAGTTCCTGCAATGTCAGGTCGAAATCGGGACAAAGCCCTGCGCCACAATCAACGACGCCCGCGACGACCTCAAACGTCTGCGGAGCGCTGTCCTCACCCGCGCGGCAGACCACGGGCTCGCCCCCATCGCGGCCTCCTGCCATCCGCTCGCGGATTGGAAAAAACAGACCCCCACGGACAAGGATCGCTACAATCAGCTTGGCCGCGACCTCGGCGGTGTGGTCCGCCGCATGTTGATCTGCGGGATGCATGTGCATGTCGGCCTGGACGACAACGCCCTGCGCGCCGACCTGATGCGACAGGCAAGCTACTTCCTGCCGCATCTATTGGCGCTCTCGACCTCCTCGCCGTTCTGGCAGGGCGAAGACACCGGGCTGGCCTCCTACCGCATTTCGGTCTTCGACAACCTGCCCCGCACCGGCCTGCCACCGCAATTTTCCACCTGGGCGGAATTTGATCGCTCGGTGCAATTGCTCGTGGACCTCGGCGTGATCGAAGACAGTTCCAAGATCTGGTGGGATCTGCGCCCGTCGTCCCGGTTTCCCACCTTGGAAACGCGGATCATGGATGTGCAGCCGCGCATGGAGCACGCGCTGACACTGGCGGCGATCAACCAATGCCTGATGCGGATGCTCTGGCGGTTGCGGGTCAAAAACCAGCGCTGGCGCGTTTACGACCGCTTCCTGATCGAGGAAAACCGCTGGCGCGCGCAACGCTATGGCACCACCGAAGGGCTGATCGACTACGGTCGCGGCGAGATCGTGCCTTTCCCGGAACTGGTCGAGGAACTGATCGACCTGCTCGAAGAAGACGCAGGCGTGCTCGGCTGCGCCTCCGAGCTGCACCGCGCCCGCGACATGGTCAAAGCCACCTCCGCCACCCGGCAATTGGCGGTGCGCAATGCCGCACGCGACAGCGGCGCGGACGCAGACAGCCAAATGCGCGCCGTCGTCACCCATCTGATCGACGAATTCCACGCCGATCTCTGAACGCCCCGCCCCTTGTCGCCCGCAACGCCGCGCGATAGGCAACGCCAAAGCTTGCAGAGGTCGCCCATGACAGTCGCCATCGCCACTTCCGATTACTTCGTTCAGGGCGAGACCTTCATCAATCGCCACATCGAACACATGTTCGGCGGCAACACCTGCGTGATCTGTGGCCGCCACAATGGACAGGACCCGCTGGGAAAACCGCTGTTCGAGCGCCGCGCCAAGCTGTCACGCGCCGACACCTTCCGCGCACCCTTCGCCATTGCGGCAGGCGCTCTGACCCACGCCACCTCGCGCGTGCCCTTCGGGGACAACCGCCGCGCTCTGGCCCGGTTCATAAAGGCGCAGGACGTCGATGTGATCCTTGCGGAATTCGGCACACAGGCGATCGTTCTGGCGCCTCTGGCCAATGACCTGAACATCCCGATCTTCACCTATTGGCGCGGCACCGACGCGTCCAAGATGCTGCGCGTCAAACAGCGCGTGCGGTCATACAAGCTGATGATGCCCCGCCTCGCGGGCATGTTTTCCGTCAGCCAGTTCCTGCTCGACAACCTTGCCGCCCATGGCATCCGCCACGACAATGCCCACGTCGTGCCCTCCGGCGTCGATATTCGCCGCTTTACCCCCGGCGAAAAGCGCCCCGGCAGCTTCCTCGCCGTGGGCCGCATGGTCGAAAAGAAAGCGCCGGAAATCACCCTGCGCGCCTTTGCCGAGGCCGCCCGGCAGCGTGACGCGCATCTGACCTTCATCGGTGACGGCCCCCTGTTGCAACGCTGCAAGGACCTGGCGCAATCCCTTGGCGTCGCTGACAAAATCACCTTTACCGGCGCCCAGCCGCATGACGTTGTCCGCCAGCACCTGCACCATACCGAAGTGTTCCTGCAACACTCCGTTACGGCCAAGGACGGCAACACCGAAGGCCTCCCCACCGCCATCCAGGAGGCGCTGGCATCCGGCTGCATCACCCTGTCCACCCGCCATGCGGGCATCCCCGAAGCGGTCGAGGACGGCACAAACGGGCTGCTGGTCGACGAGTGGGACGAAGCCGGATTTGCACGCCAGATCGCCCACATCCTCGACATGCCCGACCGCTCCGCCATGGCCACCGCAGCGCGCCGAACCGCCGAGGAAAAATTCGACAACGCCAAGGGGCTCGCACGGGTCGAGGACATCCTGCGCAAAACCCTCGCCTGACAGCACCTTGTAATTTACGGCAAAATAACGGGAACATTCTGCACGGTTCCTCGTTGTATCCCCAGACGCCGGATTGGTTCGGCATAGATACATCTAGGAGATACATCATGACCGGACTCGGTTGGTTCGCAGCTATCATCATCGGCGGCATTGCAGGTTGGCTTGCAGAAAAGTTCATGCATTCCAACATGGGCCTCATCATGAACATCATTCTTGGCATCGTGGGTGCCGTGATCCTCAACGCCATCCTGATGGCCGTCGTGGGCACCACGCTTGGCGGCTGGATCGGTCAGCTGATCATCGGCTTCATCGGTGCCTGCGCTCTGATCTTTATCGCACGCGCCGTACGTGGCCGAGCCTGATATTTCAGTAGATACTTTATAGAACGACCAATGCGCGTCGGCCCTCGGCCGGCGCGTTTTTCATATGAAAGTGCCCATGTTCTCTGATCTCTCCCTTCCGATCGTCCTGCTGATTTTTGCCGCCGCCGGAGCGGTTGTGATCTTTGCCTCGATCCGCGCCACCCACCTTGCCGACACCATCGCCGACCGCACCCGCATCGGCGAAGCCATGGCCGGTGGCCTGATCCTCGGCGGCGCGACGTCGCTGTCGGGCGTGGTGGTCTCTGTCACGGCGGCCAACTCAGGTGACGCCAGTTTCGCCGTCTCCAATGCCGTCGGCGGCATCGCGGCCCAAACGCTGTTCCTCGCGCTGGCGGACATGCTGTGGAAGGGCGCCAATCTCGAACATGCCGCCGCCGAACCTGCCAACCTGTTTCAGGCGGTGATGCTCATCATCCTGCTGGCCTTCCCGGTGTTGGCCATGGCGGGCCCTGACGTCTCCTTCCTCGGCATCCATCCCGTGAGCGTTCTGATTTTCCTCGCGTATCTCTATGGCGTGCGGCTGTCCTCCACCGTCGCCGAGGACCCCATGTGGACCCCGGTGGAAACCAGAGACACCCGCCACGACGAACCCGAGGACGATACCGAACAAAACAAATCCGCCAAGCGTCCCGCCATGATCTTCATCGCTTTGGTGACGCTGATGGGGCTGGCGGGATGGGTCATCAGCCAGATCGGCGGAAGCTTCATCACCCGCTTCGGGCTTTCGTCCTCGCTTGTCGGCGCGCTGCTGACCGCCGTCGTCACCTCCCTGCCCGAACTGGTCACCACCATTGTCGCCGTGCGCAAGGGCGCGTTGCAGCTGGCCGTGGGCGGGATCATCGGCGGCAACACCTTCGACACGCTGTTCCTCGTGTTCTCCGACGTGGCCTACCGCGATGGGTCGATCTACAACGCCGTCGGCCTCACCGATCTGTACTGGCTTGCCACGGGCCTGTTGATGACGGCCGTTCTGCTCGCGGGTCTCGTGCTGCGCCAACGGCGCGGTCCGGCCCGCATCGGCGTCGAATCCGTGGTGATGATCTGCATCTATGCCAGCGCCGTCGCTGTCGAAGTCCTCGCCTGACACACCTTGCAATCTGCGCCCCTCCCTGCCTAATCTGAACAAGCGTTCATTTACGGAGCCGCCCCAGCGGCCCCACGGCATGGGAGGGTCAGAAATGGATTTTGCGCTGACAGAGGAACAATCGGCAATTTTCGACATGGCGCATGCCTTCGGGCAGGAACACATCGCGCCACATGCCCGCCAATGGGAAGCCGATGGCACCATCCCCAAAGATTTCTGGCCCCAGCTGGCGGACCTGGGCTTCGGCGGGCTCTATGTCTCCGAGGAATCCGGTGGCGCAGGTCTCAGCCGTCTCGACGCCACGCTCGTGTTCGAGGCGCTCTCCATGGCCTGCCCGTCTGTCGCGGCCTTCCTGTCGATCCACAACATGTGCGCCCGCATGATCGACAGCTTTGCGGACGACGCGTTCAAAGCCCGCGTTCTGCCAAAGGCGCTCAGCATGGAAACCGTGCTCAGCTACTGCCTGACCGAACCCGGGTCCGGCTCTGACGCCGCCGCCCTGAAAACCCGCGCCGCAAAGACCGATCAGGGCTACACCCTCAACGGCACCAAGGCCTTCATCTCCGGCGGCGGCTATTCGGATGCCTATATTGTCATGGCCCGCACCGGCGCGGACGGCCCCAAAGGCATCTCCACCCTGTACGTGGAGGACGGCACCAAGGGCCTTTCCTTCGGGGGGCTGGAGGAAAAAATGGGCTGGAAAAGCCAACCCACCCGGCAGGTGCAGTTCGACGACTGCCACGTCCCGGCAACCGCCCTGCTCGGCGAAGAAGGCAAAGGCTTCAAATACGCCATGGCCGGGCTGGACGGCGGCCGCCTGAACATCTCCGCCTGCTCGCTCGGCGCGGCGCAGACCGCGCTCACCATGACGCTGCAATACATGTCCGAACGCCGTGCCTTCGGCCAATCCATCGACCAGTTTCAGGCGCTGCAATTCCGCCTTGCGGATATGGAAATCGAACTGCAGGCCGCCCGCACCTTCCTGCGTCAGGCCGCCTGGAAGCTCGATACCGGCGCGCCTGACGCCACCAAGTTCTGCGCCATGGCCAAGAAGTTCGTCACCGAGGCGGGCTCCAAAACCGTGGATCAATGCCTGCAATTGCACGGCGGATACGGCTACCTCGCGGATTACGGCATCGAAAAACTGGTCCGCGATCTGCGCGTGCACCAGATCCTCGAAGGCACCAATGAAATCATGCGCCTGATCGTCGCGCGCCAGATGCTGGCCAGCTGAGCCATTCCGTTTCTCTGCGTTACAAATACCTCCGGGGTCCGGGGCAGCGTCCCGGTCCAACCACACCTTAAAGGCCCGACATGAGCGATCTGCACATCCGTACCACCGGCCAGGCTGGCCACATCACCCTCACCCGGCCAAAGGCGCTGAACGCCCTGTCCCACGACATGTGTCTGGCCATCGAACAGGCCATCGACGCCTGGCGCACTGATGACTCCGTCGCGCTGGTGATCCTCGACGCCGAGGGAGAAAAGGCCTTCTGCGCCGGCGGCGACATCGCGCAGATGTACCGCAGCGGCATCGCGGGCAACCCGGACTTTGCCCGCACGTTCTGGCGCGAGGAGTACCGCCTCAACGCCAAGCTGGCAGAATACCCCAAGCCGATCGTCTCGTTCCTGCAGGGGTTCACCATGGGCGGCGGCGTAGGGCTTGGCGGCCATGTCAGCCACCGCATTGTCGGCGACACCTCAAAGATTGCGATGCCGGAGGTTTCCATCGGCTTCATCCCGGACGTGGGCGGCACCTACCGTCTGGCCAAGGCGCCGGGCCGCCTGGGCGAATACCTCGGCCTCACCGCCCACCGCATGACCGCCGGTGATGCGATCCACGCGGGTTTTGCCGATCTCTACATCCCTGAAGACGCGTGGCCCACGCTCAAGACCACCCTGTCCGAGACCGGCCAGACCGACGCGCTCACCCAAGCCGCGCAGACCCCGCCCACCAGCGCCCTCGCCGACCAGCAATCGCAGATCGACGCCCTCTTCGCCGGGGAGACGCTGACAGATGTCATCAACCTGCTGCGCCACGGCACATCGGATTTTGCGGCCGAAACCCTCGCCACGCTGGAGAAACTCTCGCCGTTGTCGATGGCCATGACGCTGGAGATGATCCACCGCCTGCGCGGCCCCTCGCTCGACATTCGCAAGGCGCTCGAACTCGAATATCGCGTCAGCCACCGCATCATGGAGCATGGCGATTTTCTCGAAGGCATCCGCGCCGCCATCATCGACAAGGACAAGACCCCGCACTGGCGTCACACCCTCGACAATCTGCCCACGGTGGCGGTGTCGAAAATGCTGATGCCGCTGGGCAAAGACACATTGGATTTCAAGGAGAGCAGCATGAACATCGCCTTTATCGGACTGGGCAACATGGGCGCGCCCATGGCCGCCAACCTCGCCAAGGCAGGCCACACCGTCACAGGCTTTGACGTGGCCGGCACCACTGCCGAGGGCGTGACCATGGCCGACACAGCGGCCAAGGCCGTCAAGGACGCCGCCGTGGTCATCACCATGCTGCCAAACGGTCAGATCCTGCGTGACGTCGCCGCCGACATCATCCCGCACATGGCCAAGGGCGCGGTGCTGCTCGATTGCTCCACCGTGGACGTGGACTCCGCCCGCGCCGTGGCCGAGCTCTGCACGCAATCGGGGCTGCTCGCGCTGGACGCGCCTGTCTCCGGCGGCATTGGCGGCGCGGCGGGCGGCACGCTCACCTTCATGGTCGGCGGCTCCGACGACGCCTTTGCCATCGGCAAGCCGCTGTTCGACATCATGGGGCAAAAAGCCGTGCACTGCGGCGCCTCCGGCAACGGTCAGGCGGCCAAGATCTGCAACAACATGATCCTTGGCGTCACCATGATCGCCACCTGCGAGGCGTTCTCGCTCGCGGACAAGCTGGGTCTCTCGCGTGAGGCGATGTTCGACGTGGTCTCTACTTCATCGGGGTACTCGTGGTCGATGAACGCCTACTGCCCCGCGCCGGGCGTCGGTCCGCAATCCCCGGCGGACAACGACTACAAACCGGGCTTCGCCGCCGATCTGATGCTGAAGGATTTGCGCCTCAGCCAACAAGCCGCCGAAGCCGCAGATGCCGATACCCCCATGGGGGAAGCCGCCTGCGAACTCTACCGCCAATTCGTCGAGGCCGAGGATGGCAAGGGCCGCGACTTCTCCGCCATGTTGCCCCGGCTCGCCGCACGCAAACGCGGCGAATGATTGCCTGCCGCTCAGCGCCAAATCGCTGAGCGGCAAAGCACTTATGGAACGGTTTCCCGGACGGGCGCATTTCTTGCAAATCGTCCCTGTCAAAGGAATCGTTCCATGTTTCGGACACTGACCGCTGCCACCCTCGCCGTCGCCACACTGTCGATGCCCATCGCCGCCCAGGCGGGCTCCGCTGGGTGTCCTCAAGGTCTGGCGCAAAAGAACAATGGATGCATGGCCCCCGGTCAGGCGAAAAAGCAGCCGGCCTCAAATGACCATGCAGACATCATTGTGCTGGCTCCGGGTGACCGTCTCTCTGGCGAATACCGCCGCATTGATGACCCAAGCCAATACGGTCTCAATCCGCATCGCGCGTATTACCGCGTCAACGATCAGATCTACCGCGTTGATCGCCACACCAAAGAGGTTCTGGATGTCATCGGAGCCGTCGCCGCGCTGGCGAACTGACCCGACAGACGCAAGGTCGCTTGATCCATGTCATATTCAAATTCTCATACATGATTTACTCTGATCTCAGAAAACAGATTGGGAGTGATGACATGACAAAGAACATGGGACAGGCCGACCGCCTCATCCGAAGCATCCTGGGCGTTGTGCTCATTTTGCTCGCCGTTACGAGCCTGGCTGGCGCTTGGGCATGGATCGCCGGAGGTGTCGGCGCCGTCATGCTCGCGACCGCGGCTTTGGGCACGTGCCCGCCCTACAGCTTGCTCGGCATCAACACCAGCAGTCGAAAGTGACATAAGCAGACGACGCCGAATGCTCTCAAAACGGGCGGTGGAGACCTGCGATCAGGGAACGGTTCCCGATCACATCGCGTTGATCTCTCAAAGAAAGGTCCAACGCATGTACAAACTTCTCATGGGTGGAGCCGTGGCCTTTGCCATGTCCTCCACCGCGCTCTCCGCCGCGCCTATTCAAATGCACAGGGGCATCTCGTTGCCCAGCGACGCCGCTGCCCAAGCCGACATCTGGCTTGCAAAAGGCAAGGATGACAAGGGCAACGGCAAAGCCAAGGGCCACGCCAAAAAGGTGAAGAAAAACCACGGTCCTAAACATGAGGACAAGGGCCCGAAGGGCAAAGACAAGCCCAAGAAAGCCAAGGCTAACGGCAAGCCTGAAAAGGTCAAAGCCGACAAGGGCAAGGGCAACGGTTCTGCGAACGCCGCAGAAAACAACCCCAGCGCAAAACTCCGCCGCGCCTTCACCCCCGAAGAGCGCCAGGAAACAGCAACCCGCCTCTTTTCAACTTCTGCGCCCAGTGGCCGTGATATGCTGACCGTGCTCGGCGCGACAGCTCTCGGTCTGGCATCGTCGCAACTGGTGGTGGCTGACACACCCGAGGATGAGCTGATCACCTACGCCAACTGCCCGCCAGGGCTTGCCAAGAAAGACCCGCCCTGCGTGCCCCCGGGCCTCGCCAAGAAAGGCGTGACCTTCGACGAATGGGCATCTTACGATCGCGACCGCTATGACGAGATCTGGGTAGAGAGTCGCGAGGCATGGAATGACCGCGATGTGGTGCCGGAACCAGACCTGCTGTTGCTCCAATCCGATGACATCGCAGAACTTTTCAATCTCGGCCCCGCGCCCTCAGGGCAGCGCTACGGCCTGATCGACGGCCTGCCGGTGTTGCTGGACGAGGAAGATTACACATCGCTTCTGCTGGTCAATCAGATGGCGCAGATCGACGGTCTCAGCGACAGCCTGCCCATCGCGCCGACCGCCGCGCTGACGCAAGAGGAGCTGATCAGCCTCTACCGCTTGCCGCAACTCGGCGCGGAAGAAAACTACGCCGTGGTCAACGGCCAGCTCGTGCGGATGAACGACGACGAATACGAAATACTCCAGCTGATCCGTGTAGCACGCGCGATCCTTTAACCCGTTACCCCGAAACGACAAAGGGACGCCAAACCGGCGTCCCTTTTTTCATGCCTGAGCGGTAAACCTACTCAGCCGCGACTTTCTTGGGCTGCAACATCGGCTTCAGATAATGACCGGTGTGCGAGCGTTCCACCTCGGCCACCTGTTCCGGCGTGCCGACGGCGACGATTTCACCACCGCCATCACCGCCTTCCGGGCCGATGTCGATCAGCCAGTCCGCCGTCTTGATGACATCCAGGTTGTGTTCGATCACGATGACCGAATTGCCCTGCTCCACCAGCTCGTGCAGCACCTCCAACAGCTTGCGCACATCCTCGAAGTGCAGGCCCGTGGTTGGCTCATCGAGGATATACAGCGTCCGCCCCGTGGATCGTTTTGCCAGCTCCTTGGACAGCTTCACCCGCTGCGCCTCACCGCCCGACAAGGTCGTCGCCTGCTGGCCGACCTTGATGTAGCCAAGGCCCACCCGCATCAGCGCGTCCATCTTGTCGCGGATGCTCGGCACCGCCTTGAAGAACTCCTGCGCATCTTCAACCGTCATATCAAGAACGTCGGCTATGCTCTTGCCTTTGAACTGAATTTCCAAAGTTTCGCGATTGTAGCGCGCCCCTTTGCAGGTCTCGCAGGTCACGTAGACGTCGGGCAAAAAGTGCATCTCGATCTTGATGACGCCATCGCCCTGACAGGCCTCGCACCGCCCACCCTTGACGTTGAAGGAGAAGCGTCCCGGCTTGTACCCGCGCGCCTTTGCCTCCGGCAGACCGGCGAACCAGTCGCGGATCGGCGTGAACGCCCCGGTGTAGGTCGCAGGGTTCGAACGCGGCGTGCGCCCGATGGGCCGCTGGTCGATGTCGATGACCTTGTCGAGATGCTCCAACCCCTTGATCGTCTCGCAAGGGGCCGGTGTCTGACGCGCGCCGTTCAGCGCCATCGAGGCCGATTTGAACAGCGTCTCAATGGTCAGCGTCGACTTGCCGCCCCCCGACACGCCCGTCACACAGACAAACTTGCCCAGCGGGAACTCCGCCGTCACGTTTTGCAGGTTGTTGCCCGTCGCGTTGACGACCTTGATCTTCTTCTTGTTGCCCTTGCGCCGCTTCAACGGCACTGCGATTTCGCGCGTTCCGGCAAGATACTGGCCCGTGATGCTGTTCGGGTCGTTCTGCACGTCCATCGGCAGGCCATGCGACACCACCTGGCCACCGTGCACCCCGGCGCCCGGTCCAATGTCGAACAGGTAATCCGCCTCGCGGATCGCCTCTTCGTCGTGCTCCACCACGATCACGGTATTGCCCTGATCGCGCAGGCTTTTCAGCGTTTCCAACAGCCGCGAGTTGTCGCGCTGGTGCAGGCCGATGGACGGCTCGTCCAGCACATACAGCACCCCGGTCAGCCCCGACCCGATCTGGCTCGCCAACCGGATACGCTGGCTTTCACCGCCCGACAACGTGCCCGCGTTGCGCGACAAAGTCAGATATTCCAGGCCCACGTTGTTCAGGAACCCTAGCCGCTCGCGGATCTCCTTCAGAATGGCGCGGGCGATCTCGTTCTTCTGCTTGGTCAGCGCTGCGGGCACGGTTTCGCACCAGTCAAAGGCCTGCTTGATCGACATCTCGACCACCTGCCCCACGTGACGCAGATCGTCCTGGGGACCGATCTTGACCGCCAGGGCCTCCTCGCGCAGACGATAGCCGTCACAGGTCCCGCATGGGCGGTTGTTCTGATAGCGTTCGAACTCTTCGCGGATCCAGTTGGAATCCGTCTCGCGGTAGCGGCGTTCCATGTTGGGGATCACCCCTTCGAACACGCGTTCCACGTTGTAAATGCGCCCGCCCTCATCGTAGCGGAACATGATCTCCTCATCGCCGGAACCATGCAGGAACACCTGCTGCACATGGGCGGGCAGATCTTTCCACCGGGCGTTCTTGTCGAACTCATAGTGCTTGGCCAGGCTGTCGATGGTCTGGATGAAATAGGGCGACTTGCCCTTGCGCCACGGAGCCAGCGCACCGTCCTTGATCTTCAGTGTCTGATCCGGCACCACCAGCCGTTCGTCAAAGAACAGCTCGACGCCAAGACCGTCACACTCCGGGCAGGCCCCAAACGGCGCGTTGAACGAAAACAGCCGCGGTTCGATCTCGGGGATGGTAAACCCCGACACCGGACAGGCGAAATTCTCAGAAAACGTCATGCGTTCCGGGGTGGCCGCGTCCTCGCCGTCCTCCGCCTTGGGCGCGGTTTCCAGAATGGCGATCCCATCCGCCAGATCCAGCGCCGTGCGAAAGCTGTCCGCCAACCGCGTCTGCATCCCGTCGCGCACCACGACCCGGTCCACCACGACGTCGATGTCATGGCGGAATTTCTTGTCCAGCGTCGGCGGCTCGTCCAGTTCGTAGAAGTCGCCGTTGACCTTCACCCGCTGAAAACCCTGCTTGCGCAGCTCCAGGAACTCCTTGCGGTACTCGCCCTTGCGGTCGCGCACGATGGGGGCCAGTAGGTAGGCGCGTGTGCCTTCCTCCAGACCCATGACGCGGTCAACCATGTCCTGCACCTGCTGCGCCTCGATGGGCAGGCCGGTTGCGGGGCTGTAGGGCGTGCCGACCCGCGCATACAGAAGACGCATGTAATCGTAGATCTCGGTCACGGTGCCAACGGTCGAGCGCGGGTTCTTGGACGTGGTCTTCTGCTCGATGGAAATCGCCGGGCTGAGGCCGGAGATATGATCCACATCGGGCTTTTGCATCATGTCGAGGAACTGCCGCGCGTAGGCGGACAGCGATTCCACGTAGCGGCGCTGCCCCTCGGCGTAGATCGTGTCAAAGGCCAGCGAGGATTTGCCCGATCCCGACAGGCCGGTGATGACAACCAGCTGATCGCGCGGAATATCCACGTCGATGTTCTTCAAATTGTGCTCGCGCGCGCCGCGCACTTCGATTTGCTTGAGATCAGGCATTGGCGTCCTCGGCAGTCATGACCGACCAAACATAGGGCAAATGCTGCACCGCGCCAATGGGGGTCGCGGAACATTTACCGAACATCAAGGATTCCTGTTTACATTCATATTGCAGAATGGATCAATTTCATGGTTCCCGACAGGAGGGGCTGAAAATGTTCGCATTCATGCAACGCAGCCGAGAGGTCGCCGCCATGACCGCTGCGGAGGCTGTGACCCGCCACGCCGCCGGTGACATCGTATTGATCGACATTCGTGATCCATCCGAATTGCGTCATAGAAAGGCGCGCGGCGCGCTGAACATTCCCATCGCCAACCTGTGGAAATACGCCGACCCGCGGTCCACGACATGCCAGCCGGAGCTGAAACAGGGTAAGCCCATCGCGGTCTACTGCGCCTCCGGGGCCCGCTCGGCCGAAGCCAAACAGATGCTCCAGCGGCTCGGTCACGAACAGGTTCACAACATCGGCGGGCTGGTGCATTGGCGCCGTGCCGGGGGCGCCGTCGACTAAGGCACAGGGCACCTCGCAGCGCCCTGCCCCACGCCGGAATACCGCTCACCGATACAACAACGACTCTCCGTCAGCGAAGAGATGCACCTTGGACGGCTCGGCGGTCAGCGTCACGCCCCGCCCGCGCATCCCCGTGTGGATGCCCGGCAGCTTGGCGATGACCGCCGCGCCGCCTTGCGGTTTGAAATACAACAACGTGACCTCGCCAAGCGCCTCCGTGATCTCCACCTCTCCGGTGAACACCGGCGGCGCGTCGGTCAGGGTGAAATCCTCTGGCCGTATGCCGACATTCACCGTGCGCCCCATGTCGGAGGCCTCGGTGGGCACATCGGTCAGCACCTCGCCGCCACCGGCCAGTGTCACACGGGTCTGTGCCCCGGTGGCGGTCACCTCGCCGGGCAGCAGGTTCATCGCTGGAGAGCCGATGAACTGCGCCACGAACTCGTTGCGCGGCTGCTCATACAGCTCCAGCGGCGGGCCAACCTGCGCGATCCCCTTGTTTGCCAGAACCACGATGCGCGTGGCCAACGTCATCGCCTCCACCTGATCGTGCGTCACATAGACCATCGTCCGGTCGGGCATGGATTCCTTGAGCTGCGCAATCTCGATCCGTGTCGCCACACGCAGCGCCGCATCCAGGTTCGACAAGGGTTCGTCGAACAAGAACACCTTCGGGTCCCGCACGATGGACCGCCCGATGGCCACCCGCTGGCGCTGCCCACCGGACAGCGCCTTGGGCAGGCGATCAAGGTAGGGATCAAGCTGCAACATCTTCGCCGCGCGGTTCACCGCCGCGTCGATCTGCTCGGGCGATTGCTTGGCCAGTTTCAACGCAAAGGCCATGTTCTCGCGCACCGTCATATGCGGATAAAGCGCGTAGGACTGAAACACCATGGCGATGCCGCGCTGCGCCGGCGGCACATCGTTCACCACCTGGCCGTCAATTTCCAGCGTGCCACCGGTGATCTTTTCCAACCCCGCAATCATGCGCAGCAGCGTCGACTTGCCACAGCCCGAGGGACCGACAAACACGATCAGCTCCCCCGGTTCGATGTCCAGATTGATGTTGCGCAACACGTTGACCGCGCCGCCGTATGTCTTCTCGACATCTGTAAGTTTCAGTCCCGCCATCTCTCTCCCCCTTTGATGCGCGTCCGCCACAGGCTCGATGCTGCGGCGAACGCGACTGAAGTCTACTGCGCCTTCAACGCCAACGCCGGCTGCCACGGCCCAAGATGCAGCTTGCCGTCCCACCCCGGTGCAGCGCTGCCAAGCTCCTGGCCAATCTGGTGCCATTCCCCCGCCGGTGCGTCGATCGTTGCGGGTTCTCCGGACAGGTTCACCGCGACAAAGATCGTCTCGTCTTCATGCGTCCGGGTGAAATGCACCACGCTGCCCGTTGCCGCGACCTTGGAATGCGCACCCTTCTTCAGGGCCTTGTGCGCATGGCGGAATCCGATCGTCCGGCGATAGTGGTGCAACAGCGCGCCGGGATCGTTCTCCTGCTCGGACACCGCCAACGGCAGGTGTTGATGCGACACCGGCAGCCACGGTCTCTCTGCCGAGAAGCCGCCGTTCTGGCTGCTGTTGTCCCAGACCATCGGCGTACGACACCCGTCGCGGCCCTTGAACTCCGGCCAGAACTCGATGCCGTAGGGGTCTTGCAGATCCTCGAACGGCACATCCGCCTCGCCCAGACCCAGCTCTTCGCCCTGATAGATGCAGACCGACCCGCGCAGGCACATCATCAGCGTGTTCATCGCCCGGCTGGCCGCAGGTGGCAGATCCCAGCGCGTCGGGTGCCGCACCACATCGTGGTTGGAATAGGCCCAGCAGGCCCAGCCGTCCGGCACCTTCTCGTCGACCATCTCCATGACGTTCACGACGCGCTCCGCCGAGGGGCGGTGATTGGCGAGGAATTCAAACGAATAGCACATGTGCACGCGGTTATCACCGGCAGTATATTCGCCCATGATCTCCAGCCCCTTCTGGGCATCGCCAACCTCGCCCACGGCCGTTGCCGCCGGGTATTCATCCAGCAACGCGCGGAACCGCTCCAGAAAAGCCAGGTTCTCCGGCCGGTTCTTGTCATACAGGTGCAGCTGGTGGTTGTACGGGTTGACCTTCGGCGCGATGGAATCGTCACGCTCCTCCGGCGGCAGGCCGGGGTTGTCGCGCAGCTCGAGGTCGTGGAAGTAAAAGTTGATGGTGTCCAGACGGAAGCCATCCACCCCGCGATCCAGCCAGAACCGCACCGACGCCAGCAAGGCATCCTGCACCTCCGGGTTGTGCAGGTTCAGGTCCGGCTGCTCGACAAGGAAGTTGTGCTGGAAATACTGCTCCCGCCCCGGATGCCACTGCCAGCCCGGCCCGCCAAAGATCGACAGCCAGTTCGTCGGCGGCGTGCCATCGGGCTTGGGATCGGCCCAGACGTACCAATCCGCCTTCGGATTGTCGCGCGACGACTTGCTTTCAAGGAACCACGGATGCTCGTTCGAGGTGTGCGACAGCACGAGGTCGATCATCACCTTGATGCCGTAGAAATGCGCCGTCTCCACCAGCACGTCGAAGTCCGACAGCGTGCCGAACATCGGGTCAACGTCGCAGTAATCGCTGACGTCGTAGCCGAAATCCTTCATCGGCGAGGTGAAAAACGGCGAGATCCAGATCGCATCCACGCCAAGCGACGCGATATGCGGCAGGCGTCCGGTGATGCCGTTCAGATCCCCGATGCCGTCACCATTGCTGTCTTGATAGCTGCGCGGATAGATCTGATAGATCACCGCACCGCGCCACCAATCCTTGTCCACGGATTTCGGGTCGATTGTCTGCTCTTTCATAAAATGTCTTTCCTGTTCCGGGCCGGGAGGTCTGGCTCGCACGGGCCCGTCTTTCGCCTCGGACAGCCGCCCAAGGCATGGTTAACCTCTATTTCACCGATCCCGCCAGCAAGCCACGCACGAGATACCTTTGCATTGCAAAGAACACGAACAGCGGGACTGCAATGCTGACAAAGGCCGCCGTGGCAAGGATTTCCCAATTGCCCCCGCGCGTGCCCAACAATTCAACGATCTGGTTGGTCATCACGGTGGTTTGACCTGTCGCATCAATCAGGAAAACCTTCGCCACCAACAGATCGTTCCACGTCCACAGGAACTGAAAGATCGCAAACGACGCCAGCGCCGGATAGCTCAACGGCAGGATGATCTTGGTGAAAATCTGAAACTCGGTGGCCCCGTCCACCCGCGCGTTTTCGATGATATCGCGCGGCAGACCGGCCATGTAGTTGCGCAGCAGATAGATCGCCAGGGGCAGGCCAAAAGCCGTATGCGCCAGCCACACCCCAAGGTAGCCCTTGCCGATGCCGATCTGCAAGTGCAGCTTCAGGAGCGGGATCAGCGCCAGTTGCAAGGGCACCACCAACAGCCCCACCACAAAGGCGATCAGCAGCGCGCGCCCCGGAAAGTCCATCCACGCAAGGGCATAAGCCGCGAACGCCGCCACCACGATGGGTATGATCGTCGCCGGGATCGTCACGGTCAGCGTGTTGAAAAACGCCTTGGCCATGCTGTCCGTCGCATTGTCGCTGAACAGCACCTGTTGGTAGTTGGCCAGCGTGAACTCCGGCGGCACCAGCGCGGTGACAAACACCCGCTGCCCGCGCCGCCCCTCGATCTGCTCGGGCGCTTCCATCCGGTAGTCGCCGTTCTCCTGCACGGTGACGCGCTCGCCGGCGCGGGTCTCGGCGGTCTCGCCCGCCGCGTAAGCCCCCACATCGCGCGAGGACGTGCCCCAGACCGAGATCGGCGCAGGCTCCACGCCCTCCTCGTCGAACAGGTTGCCCTCGATCACCCAGACATCGCCGTCCTGCACCTGCGTCTCCGGCGACCCCGTGCGCAGCGTCAGGTTCTGCTCGGCGGCAAAGGGGGCCTTCCACCAGCCGGTCGTGGCGATCTGGTCCGCCGTGCGAAACGACGACACGAACAGCCCCACGGTCGGGAACAGCCAGAGCGCCACGATCAGCACCACAGAGATATTCACCGCCCAGCTCAGCGAGGACTTCGATCCAGCGATATTGTCCATCAGGTTTCCTCTCGCGGCTCAGCGCATCTCGCGGCGCGCCTGCACCACGTTCCAGACCAGAATTGGTGTCACCAAGACCATGATGACGATGGCAGAGGCCGACCCCACCCCCCAGTCATTGGCACGGAACAGCTTGTCGAACATGTAGTTGGCCAGAACCTGCGTGCCCCACTGGCCGTTGGTCATGGCAAACACGATGTCAAAGATTTTCAGCACCACCAGCGTGATCGTCGTCCAGACCACCATGATGGTCGGGTAGATCTGCGGCACCTTGATCTTGAAAAATATCTGGAACGGCCCGGCCCCGTCCACGATGGCGGCCTCGATGGTTTCTTCGGGAATGCCGCGCAGCGCCGCCGACAGGATCACCATGGCAAAGCCGGTCTGGATCCAGATCAGAACCACCATCAGGAAAAAGTTGTTCCAGAACGGCATGGTCAGCCATTGCTGCGGATCATTGCCGCTGAACCAGACGTACATGGCATTCAACACGCCGATCTGCTCGGTGTCCGGCGGGCGCGCGTCATAGACCAGCTTCCAGATCACCGACGCCCCCACAAAGGAGATCGCCATCGGCATGAAAATCAGCGATTTCGCGATATTGCCCCATCTCAGCCGGTCGGTCAGCTGGGCCACGATCAGACCCAGCGCCGTGGACATCGCTGGAACAACGAACAGCCACAGCATGTTGTTGGTCATGGCCTCCCAGAACTTCGGCTCAGAGAACATCTGGCTGTAGTTGGCCAGACCGACAAATGCCCCACCCTGATCGCGGTCGGTCATCGACAGGCGCAGCGTCTCGACCACCGGATAGGCCAGGTAGAGCGTCAGCGCGAACAGCGCCGGAAACAGGAACAGCCAGGGTCGCACCATGTTCGCGCGGTTGATATTGCGCCCCGCGTTCGGCCCCTTGGCGGGAAACAGCACACGGTCGACCAACTGGTTGGAAAAATAGAAATAGGCGACGCAGGCGCCCACACCGATCACGATGGTCATCAGACCTTGTATTGCCGGATGCATCAGCCGCTCTCCTCCCCCAATTGGCAGCCAAAGGCACCCCGCGACCGCGGGATGCCCCGTAAGTTCAGCGCGTTACTTCAGCGCGTCCCAGCTGTCCTGGATCTCCTTGCCGACCTCTTCGGACGATGCGCCGCCCGCGTAGTCGACCATCCCGGTCCAGAACGTGCCCGCGCCGACGCCACCGGGCATCAGGTCCGACCCGTCAAAGCGGAAGGTCGTCGCATCCAGCAGGATTTCGTTCATCGCGCGCAGCGTCGGATCAGAGAACTTGTCCAGATCGACCCCGGTGTGCGGCGTCAGGAAACCCTTCAGCCCCATCCAGATTTCATGCGCGTCCGGCGTTTGCAGGTAGGCGATCAGGTCATGCGCCGCCTGGTTCTCGTTGGTGATGGCCCAAAGCGTACCCGCGCCCAGAACCGGCTTGCCCAGATCCTTCTCCGCGTAGGCCGGGAAGTAGAAGAAGTCCGCATCCAGACCCACTTCGGTGCCTTCGGGGAAGAACGCCGGGATAAACGACGCCTGATGGTGCATGTAGCACTGCGGCGGCGAGGCAAAGAGCCCCTTCGGGCTGTCGCGGAAGTCGGTGGAGGCCACAGCGCCCCGGCCGCCCGCAACGCGCGCGTCTTCGATGAACCAGCCGAATTCGTCAATCGCGCCGGTCACTTTCGGGTCGGTGAACGGCAGCTCGTTGGACACCCAGGCATCGTAATCCTCAGGCGATTGCGTGCGCAGCATCATATCCTCGACCCAGTCGGTCGCAGGCCAGCCCGTCGCGCCACCCGATCCCAGACCGATGCACCACGGCGTCTCGCCGTCCTCGACCATCTGCTCGGTCAGCGCCTTGAGATCTTCGAGCGTCTCCGGAACCTCGTAGCCCGCGTCCTCGAAGTTTTCCGGCACGTACCAGACCAGAGATTTCACATCGACCTTGTAGAAAAAGCCGTACAGGTCGTCTTCGCCATCCGGTCCGGTGTAGCTGCCCAGATCGACCCAGGACTGCCCGGCAGCGTAGTTTTCCTTGATCCAGTCGCCGGTGCCGTCCTTCAGCGGCGTCAGGAACCCGCGCGACGCCATGTCCGAGGCAAGCCCCGGCTGCGGGAACACCGACACGTTCGGCGCGCTGCCCGCTTCGGCATCCACCATGATCTGCTGCTCAAAGCTGTCAGAGCCGACGTAGGACACGTTGTGACCCGATTTCTCGGCAAAATCCGCCAGCACGGTTTCGACCATTTCCTGGTCCGGCCCCAGCCAGGGCCCAAACACCGTCACATCTTCGGCCTGCGCGGCCCCTGCCCCCAGCGCAACACATGCAACACCAGCATAAAGCGATTTCTTCATTCTCAACCTCCCGGACGACCACAGCTTTGTGGATGAATTCTCGTGCTCCCCGCGCCAAGGTGATTCCCCTCCCCCAAAGCGCTTTGGAGACTTTCAACCTGAGACAAAGCTTAGACTCTGTCAACGCAGAGTCCAACGATTCCCTCCTTTTTCAATGCTGCGCCGCAGCATGCCACGCCGCGCTGCCGCGTCGAAAATACCCCAAGATCGCTTGACTATTCAAAGCGCTTTGGGTGACATGCCGCCATGAACCTCAAAGAACTCGCAAAACACCTCAAGTTGTCTCAAACCACCGTCAGCCGCGCGCTGAACGGCTACCCCGAGGTGAGCGAGCAGACCCGCCAGAGGGTTCAAAGCGCCGCGCGCTCTTTGAACTACAGCCCGAACACCCGCGCCAAAAGCCTGGCCACCGGGCGCACACAGGCGATCGGACACGTGCTGCCGATCTCCGCCAGTCACGAGATGGTCAACCCGGTGTTCGGTGACTTCATCGCCGGCGCGGGCCGCACCTACTCTGCCGCAGGATACGAGATCGTCATCTCTCTGGTGCAGGATCAGGACGAGGCCGCAGCCTACCGCAACCTCCACGCCCGCGGCTCCGTCGACGGCATCCTCGTGCACGGCCCGCATATGTCAGACCCCCGCATCCCGCTGCTGCGCGAGCTGGGGTTGCCCTTCGTGGTACACGGCCGCGCCTCGCAAGAAACAGGCCCCTACTCCTGGCTCGACATCAACAACCAGCGCGCCTTTGAACGGGCCACGGAATTCCTGCTGCACCTCGGCCATCGCCGCATTGCGCTGGTCAACGGCCTGGAATTCATGGACTTCGCCTTCCGCCGCCGCGCCGGTTTCGAGGCCGCGCTGGCCGCTCGCGACCTCAAACCCGACCCCGCGCTCATGCGCTCCGAGGAAATGACAGAGGTGTCAGGATACCGCGCCGCCCGCGAGATGCTGGCGCGCGACGATGCCCCCACCGCCTTTCTCGTCTCCTCCATGATCACCGCCATCGGCATCCGCCGCGCCATCCACGAGGCGGGGCTGGAGATGGGCCGCGACGTCTCGGTCATCACCCATGACGACGATCTGGGCTACCTCAAGAACGGCCACTCCGTGCCGATCTTCACCGCCACGCGCTCCTCCGTGCGCCTCGCGGGGGAACAGGCCGCCGCCATGTTGCTCGACCTCATCCGCGATCCCGCGCGCACCCCGAAAACGCAGGTGCTGGAGGCCGAACTGATTATCGGCGCCTCCACCGGCCCCGCTCCATAAGGACCTTCCATGCGACACAAACGCTCTGATTTTCCACAGGATTTCCTGTTCGGCACAGCCACGTCCTCCTACCAGATCGAAGGCCACGGCCAGGGCGGCGCAGGCCGCACCATCTGGGACGATTACGCCGACACGCCCGGCAATGTCGTCCGGGCAGAGAACGGGCAACGCGCCTGCGATCACTACAACCGCTACGAGGCGGACCTCGATCTGGTGCGCGACGCGGGCTTTGACTGCTACCGTTTCTCCCTGTCATGGGCGCGGATCATGCCAGAGGGGCGCGGCACGCCCAACGCCGAAGGTCTGGACTTCTACGACCGCCTCACCGACGCCATGCTGGACCGCGGGTTGAAGCCCGCCGCCACGCTCTATCATTGGGAACTGCCGTCGCCCTTGCAGGACATGGGCGGCTGGCGCAACCGCGACATTGCCGAATGGTTCGCCGATTACACCCGTGTCATCATGGACCGCATAGGCGACCGCATGTGGTCCGTGGCCCCGATCAACGAACCGTGGTGCGTGGCATGGCTGTCGCACTTCATGGGGCTGCAAGCGCCCGGCGTACGCGACATCCGCGCCACCGCCCGTGCCATGCACCATGTGCTGCTGGCGCATGGCCGCTCGATCGAGACGATGCGCGACATGGGGCTGAACAACCTTGGCGCGGTGGTGAACATGGAATGGGCCACGGCTGCCGATGGCTCTCCCGAATCTGTGGCCGCCGCCACGCGCTACGACGCCTATTACAACCGATGGTTCTTGTCGGGCCTGTTCAAAGGCGCATATCCCGAAGCCGCTTTGGAAGGGTTGGAGCCACACTTGCCCAAAGGCTGGCAAGACGACTTCGCCACCATCGGTGCCAAGCTCGACTGGTGCGGCCTTAACTATTACACGCGCAAGTTGATCGCCCATGACGACACGCCTTGGCCCTCCCTCAAGGAAGTCGACGGACCACTGCCCAAGACATTGATGGGATGGGAGATTTATCCTCAGGGGCTTCAGGACTTTCTTGAGCGCACCGCCCGGGAGTACACCGGCGACCTGCCGCTCTATGTAACCGAAAACGGCATGGCCTCCCCGGATGTGCTGACCGACGGCACCGTCCGGGACGAGGCGCGCATCGCTTATATCAATGACCATCTGGACGCGGTACAGCGCGCGCACGCGTCGGGCGTGCCAGTGAAGGGCTACTTCGTCTGGTCCCTTCTCGACAACTATGAGTGGTCGCTGGGATATGAGAAACGTTTCGGCCTCGTGCATGTGGATTTCGACACGCTGGCACGTACGCCGAAAACCTCCTACCATGCGCTGAAACATGCCCTGACCGCCTGACGACACGAAAGACTTTCATGCAGAAACCCGTATCCGTAACCGTTGACATCGGCGGCACCAACACGCGCGTGGCGCTTTGCTCTGGCGGGGACTTGCTGGACGAGACCGTGCAGCGCTTCCGCAACGCGGACTTCCCCGCGCTGGAGCCGGTCCTCGATGCCTATCTGGCGCCGTATCCCATGGTGAACGCGATCTGTATCGACATGGCCGGCCCCGTGAAAGACGGGGTTGGCACGCTGACCAATCTGGACTGGACGATCGACGCAAGCCGCCTGTCGCAGCGCACCGGCGGCGCGCGGGTCGCTGTGCTCAACGACCTTCAGGCGCAAGGTCATGCGGTGCCGTATCTTGCCTCCGACAGCCTGATGACGTTGCTGCCGGGACAGACCGGGCCATCGGATGTGCGACTGGTGGTCAACGTGGGCACCGGGCTGAACGCCGTGCCGGTGCACACCTCCGGCGCGTTGACTTTGGTCCCTGCGGCCGAAGCGGGACACATCAGCCTGCAAGCGCGCACCGCCGAGGAGCTGAGGCTGGTGGACTTCATCGGCGCACGCCTGCCCTCCTGCGGGCTGGAAGAAGTGCTCTCAGGCCGGGGCTTGGAACACCTGCACGCCTTTGTCTGTGCCGATGAGGGCACGGGCAGCCCATTGAGTGCCGCGGCGATCAAGGATGCGTTTCTCGCCGGGGAGCCGCAGGCGCTGCGCGCCGCCAGGCTGTTCGCCCGCTACCTCGGACGCTATGCCGGGGATCTGGCGCTGACCAACCTGCCCTTTGGCGGGATCTACCTCGTGGGCGGTGTGGCAGGACACCTGGGCCCGCACCTGATGGATCTCGGCTTCGGCGAGGCCTTTCTCGACAAGGGACGCTTTGCCGCGTTCATGGAGCAATTCCCGCTGCACCTCGTGACCGACGACTACGCCGCGCTGCGCGGCTGTGCGCACCATCTGGCAGAGCTTCAGGCAGCGACCTGAAGCGCCCCATCCTGAAGAAATCGTAAATTTGTTGTCAGCCGCAACTGCGTGCTGACGTCATGCGTCTTGCCCCTCTGCGTCAAAGCGGTCACAAGACGTCATGACATTACGCGCCATTCTCCTGATGATCCTGTCCATGTCCCTGCTGGCGTGGTCCGATGTGTTCTACAAGCTCGCCACGCAAGGCAGCTCTATCGGGCAGGCCATGACACTGGTCGCCCTTGGCGGCACGGTGCTGTTCGTGCTGCTCAGTGTCGTGATGAAGGTGCGTATCCTGACGCGGGACGCGCTGCACCCGATGATCCTGCTGCGCAACGGGTTCGAGATCATCGGCGCAATCGGCATGGTCACCGGGCTGGCCTATGTGTCGCTGCCTGTGTTCGCTGCGATCATGCAGACAGGGCCGCTGGCCGTGACCATCGGCGCGGCGATCTTTCTCAAGGAAGAAGTCGGCCCGCGCCGTTGGGCGGCTGTGGGTGTCGGCATCCTTGGCATGTTGATCGTGATCCGCCCTTGGTCGGCGAGCTTTACCGGATACGAACTTTTTGCCGTGATGGGCATCGTCGGGCTGTCCGGGCGCGATCTGGTGACGCGCCTGTCGCCGTCGCATATCCCGGCGCTGGCGATCTCTACCTGGGGGTTTGCCTTTACCATCCCGGCCGGATGTGTGCTGTGGTTCCTGTCGGACACCCCGTCGGATTGGTCTGCGCCGACCTTGTGGTCCGTGCTGGGCGCAGTGATTGTGACCGCCTCGGGCTACCTTGCGATCACAACGGCAATGCGGCTGGCCCCTGCCGCCATCGTGGCACCGTTTCGCTACACGCGTCTGGTGTTCACCCCGGCGCTTGGCATCCTGATCTTTGGCGACCGGCCTGATGCGCTGACCTACGTTGGCGCGGGGATCATCCTTGTGGCGGGGCTCTACACGTTCTTCAGGGAGCGCGCGCTGGCACAGTCCGTCGCCCCAGTCGGAACCGCTGCGCCATCGCCGGCGCGCAAGGTATCCTGACCCGTCAGGACCGGCGCAACCGTTAGCGCAATCCCTGTTGCAAAGCGGCGTTAGCGATAACAGAAGCGTTTACTTTCTTCACGTGCCTGTTAAACCCATGCCAAACGCCGCTTTGGGAGAGTACCATGAGCACCATTATCGATATCCACGCCCGCGAGATCCTCGACAGCCGGGGCAACCCCACCGTCGAAGTCGACGTCACCCTTGAAGACGGCACCATGGGCCGCGCTGCCGTGCCATCGGGGGCCTCGACCGGGGTCCACGAAGCCGTGGAAAAACGTGACGGCGACAAATCCCGCTACATGGGCAAAGGCGTGCTGGACGCCGTCGCGGCCGTGAACGGCGAGATCGCCGAGAACCTCATCGGGTTCGACGCCACCGAGCAGGTCGCCATCGACATGATGATGATCGAACTCGACGGCACCGACAACAAGAGCCGCCTGGGCGCCAACGCCATCCTCGGCGTGTCGCTGGCCTGTGCGAAGGCCGCTGCCGATTTCTCTGGTCAGCCGCTGTTCCGCTACGTGGGCGGCACCTCTGCGCGCACCCTGCCCGTTCCGATGATGAACATCATCAACGGCGGCGAGCACGCGGACAACCCGATCGACATTCAGGAATTCATGATCATGCCGGTCTCCGCGACCAGCATCCGCGAAGCGGTCCGCATGGGCTCCGAAGTGTTCCACACGCTGAAGAAAGAGCTTTCGGCGGCGGGCATGTCCACGGGTCTGGGCGACGAAGGCGGCTTTGCCCCTGAGCTGAAAGGCACGCGCGACGCGCTGGATTTCATCCTGAAGTCCATTGAAAAGGCGGGCTACACGCCCGGCGAGGACATCTACCTCGCGCTCGATTGCGCCGCGACCGAATACTACAAGGACGGTAAATACGAGATGAAGGGCGAAGGCCTGTCGCTGACCGCCGAGGAAAACGTCAAGTACCTCGAAGCACTGGTCAACGACTACCCGATCATTTCCATCGAGGACGGTTGTTCCGAGGATGACTGGGACGGCTGGAAGCTGCTCAATGACGCCATCGGCGACCGTTGCCAGTTGGTGGGCGACGATCTGTTCGTGACCAACCCGGCGCGTCTGGCGATGGGGATCGAGCGCGGCTCTGCCAACTCCATGCTGGTGAAGGTCAACCAGATCGGCACCCTGACCGAGACGCTTCAGGCGGTGGAAATGGCGCACCGCGCGCGCATGACCAACGTGATGTCGCACCGTTCCGGCGAAACCGAGGATGCCACCATCGCTGACCTCGCAGTGGCCACCAACTGCGGCCAGATCAAGACCGGCTCGCTGGCGCGGTCGGACCGGTTGGCAAAGTACAACCAGCTGATCCGCATCGAGGAAATGCTGGAAGACACCGCCATCTACGCAGGCCGCGCCATCCTGCGTTAATCTGAGTTTCAGATACACCAATCGGCAAAATTCGGCTGATCCCACCCTGCAAGCCGCCACGTATTCCATAAACGTGGCGGTTTTTTCACGCTTCGATTACGGTAACTCGACTATGTGGAATTGCAGGCAATTTGGCAGGAACTCTTGGACGGTGACAAAAGCCCCCTTTGAAGACCGTCTCGACGATGTCAGACGGGCAGAATACGGCGCCCCCATGGAGGTTGCTGCGCGTTTGGCGGCGGTGACCGTGACGGCGCTGCTTGTGGGCGTGTTTGGCGGCAATGTGTTGTGCCTGATCTGGTTGACGGTGCATCTGGTGTCTCAGGCGACGTTTGCCGGGTTGCTGTTTCGGCGGTTTCCCGTGCCTGATCGCCTGGCCTTCCCGATTGCCATCGGTCTGTATGCCTTCATGATCGTGAACTATTCCATTTACCCGCTGTATCTGATCGCGTTGAACCAAAATATCGCCCTGCTGACCGTCGCGAGTTTTGCGCTGGTCGGGCAAGTCACCTACATTCAGCAACGCCGATTGTTGGAGCCGCATATCGTGGCCACGGACGTGATCAGCATGGCCCTGATCCTTGTCACGTTGACGGCCATTCTTTTGCCCTACGCGACGCAAATGTCCGATCGGGTGCTGTTGCTGGTCACGCCGGTTGTGTTGTTCGGCTACGTCCTGTCGTCGCTGTTCAGCGGATTGCGACAGCAACGGCTGCTGCGCGATACGCAAGCGCGCTACGCGTCCTCTCAGAAAGCGCGGGCGCTGAACCAGTTCGTCGGCGGCGTGGCGCATGATTTCAATAATCAACTGACCGCGATCCTTGGGCATCTGGAGCTGTATGAGCTGCTGGACAACCCGGAGGAACAACGGCAGGCGTTGTCTGAAAGCCGTGCTGCCGCCCGTCGCGCCGCGCTGACGGTCCAGCAGCTTCTGACGTCATCGGGGCGCACGCGGCTGTCGCCGGCGCAGGTGCCGATGGATGCGTTTCTCAACCACCTCAAGGCCCTGCTGCCCGACTTGCTGGGCCCGGGGATGCGCGTGACGGTCACGGCACCACCGTCGACACAGACCGCCTGGGTCGATGCGGATATGCTGGAAACCTGCATGGTTCAGATTTGTCTGAACGCACAGGATGCTTCTGTGGGCACGGGGCGTGTGCGCATCTGGACGGAAACCTGCACCCAGCTCCCGCCACAGGAGCAGCCCATTGGCTCTGAGCCGCCCTGGACTGTTCTATGGATCGAGGACGACGGGCCCGGTGTCTCGCCGGAGGCGTTGCCCCAACTGGCGGAGCCGTTTTATACTACCAAATCCACCAGCGAGGGCGCGGGGCTTGGCCTGTCCGCCGTCGCCGGATTCGCGCGGCAATCCGGCGGCCAGCTCATGATCCGAAGCGCGCCTGAGACAGGTTTGCAGGTCGGCATCGCGCTCCCGTCGAACGCACCGTGTCCCGGCGTCCAGAAGAAGCAGCAGGAGCGCGCGAAACGTGCGTCGTCACCAAAGCCTGACATGACAACGCCAAGGCGCTCCCCCAAACGGTCGGAAGTTCAGGTCTCTGGCTCCTGATAGACGCCTTGCGCCTTGAGCGCGTCGACAACTTCCTTGGGCATGTAGGTTTCGTCATGCTTGGCGAGGATCTCAGAGGCCTGAAACACGCCTTCTACATAACGGCCGGTGCCAACCATCCCCTGGTTTTCCTCAAAGAGATCGGGCAGCACGCCGGTAAAGACCACGGGCACTGTCGCGCCGCCATCGGTGACGGAAAAGCGGATGGTTTCGCCATCGTCACGGACCAGGGTCCCCTCTTCGACCAGGCCACCGATGCGGAACACTTCCGTTTCGGTGGGCGGCGCCTCCATCACCTGGCTGGGCGAGCGAAAGAAATTGATCCCGTCGCGCATGGCGTAGCCGATCAACCCGGTCGAGACGATCAGAGCCACCGCCGCCAAAGCGACCACTTGGATTCGGCGTTGCTTTTTCAGCGATTTCAGGGCCATTCACGTTCTCCCGTCACATGAGCGTACTGCTATATATGCGATTTTAACGACCAAGGGGAGAGGCGCGTCGATTTGACCAAATTTGGCCTCGGCCACGCCGCGCCTCCCCTTTTCAGCGTCGCGAAACAGGCCGGGGTCCGGGGCAGCGCCCCGGCGCCCGCAGAGCCAGGACAAGCTTACGGGAAACAGGGCGCCAGCATCAGGCCGGCGGTTTCGTCGATGCCGAGCATCAGGTTGGCGTTCTGCATCGCCTGCCCGGACGAGCCTTTGCACAGGTTGTCCAGCGCCGCGACCACGATGACACGGCCCGGCAGGCGGTCGGCCACCACGCCAATATGCACGAAGTTCGAGCCGCGCACGTGGTGCGTTGAAGGCGTCTCCCCCATGGGCAGGACTTCGACAAAAGGTTCATCGGCGTAGGCGGTCCGCAGCACGGCGTTGATCGCCTCAGCCTCCCCCCGAACGTAAGCCGTGGCCAGGATGCCGCGGTTGAAGGGGCCAAGATGCGGCGTGAACTGGATCTTCACCTCGCGCCCTGCCAGCGCGGAAAACTCCTGATCGAACTCCCCCAGGTGCCGGTGCGTGCTGCCCACGGCGTAGGCGTTGGTGCCCTCGGACAGCTCTGCGTGCAGCAGGTTTTCCTTCAGCGACCGGCCCGCGCCGGACACGCCGCATTGCAGATCGAGGATGATCTCGTCGAGGTCGATCACCCCGCCGGAAATCAGCGGGCGCAGGATGTACTGGCCGGTCGCAGCGTTGCAGCCGGTTCCGGCGACAAGCCGCGCGCCCTTGATGTCGTCGCGGTAAAATTCGGTCAGCCCGTAAACGGCTTCTGTCTGCATCTCCTTGGCCGCGTGGTCGTTGCCGTACCATTGCTTGTACGCCTCCGGGTCGCGCAGCCGGAAGTCCGCCGACAGGTCGACGATCTTGACCGTCTTCGGCAGCTTGGAGATCACCTCCTGCGAGGTCTTATGCGGCAGCGCGCAGAAACACAGGTCGATCTGGTCAAAGTCGATCTGCTCCCATGTCACCAGTTCCGGCAGGTCGAGGTGACGCAGATGCGGGAACACCGACGCCAGCGGCTGCCCGGCCTTGGAATTCGCGGCCAGTGCGGTGATCTTGAACGAAGGATGCGTGGCGATAAGCCGGATCAGTTCCGCGCCGGTGTAGCCGGACGCACCGATGATGGCGATGGATTGGGTCATGAGACACCTCGAATTTTCAGAAAGCAGGACACAGGCATGGGCACCGCACCGAGGATCGGGCGGATGGCGGCTTTATCGTCGGCTGAGAGGCGCGATAATGTCATACATGCTAGGTCTCCTTGGCTTTGAGATACCCTGTCTCCCCCCCGGTTTCAACAACGGAACACGCGCAAAGCCACGAGGCGAGCGGAGTATAAATCAATCGCGTTTATACTTTGGCGCGTGAAAGTCAGCTGTGGGTCGTCGTTTTTGGCGTGTCTCCAAACGGGCGATTAAGATTTGAATGGAATCATCTGAAACGTGGGAATGACCCACGAGGCGGCAGAAGTCCCTGGAGGCGCGCGCTGGCAGAGCTGTGAGGCCTGACCATCGTGCCAAGGAGGTGACAAATGTCCACACACATGCATACCGAATTGAGTGGCCCGGTCGTACGGGTGGCCACGGGGCGCGGATACACCGGCATGGCTGTCGCGGATTTCAGCGACGTTCTTGGCAAGGCTGATGACAAGGCCACGTCCAAGACTGCGGAGTTGTATCGCGCGATCTATATCAGCCATACCCGCAACCGCCTGACAGATCAGCAGCTCGATGCGTTGATGACGGATCTGCATCGGCAACATGCCATCTGCGGCATCTCGGGCCTGCTGCTGTACAAATCGCGCACCTTTTTTGAAATCATCGAAGGCCCGCAGCACACGGTCGACCGGACGCTGGACCGGATCTTTGCCGATCCGCGTCACTACAAGATGAAGGTGATGCTGTATCAACGCGCGCCGAGCCGCAGGTTTGATGGCTGGTCCATGGGGTTTCGCAGGCTGGATGGCCGCAAGACCAGGCAGACCTGCTATTTCACCCTGACGCGGCGCGCGTTGGAAGAAAGGTTCCCCCGGGGCGCGACCAAGGAAATCATGTATTTCCTGCGCGCCTATCTGGAGGCGCGTTTCACCCTTCCACCACAACAGGAGATCGCGGTGCGCTGCCGCGTAAACCCCAGGCTGAACGCCTGAGATGCTGCGCGATCAGACAGATTCGAAGATGATCTGGTGCCGCAGAAAGCTGGTGGCGTGGCGCGAGACCCTGGCCGGGTCACCGGTGGTGAGGAACTTCGAGGTGGTGCCGCTGCCCAACATGTTCGGGTGACGGTCGAGATAATCCGCGAGGCTGTCGGGCACCAGATCCGCCTGGCTGAACAGCTTTACATCCGCACCAAGCGCGTTCTGGAAGATGTCGAACATCAGCGGGTAGTGCGTGCAGCCAAGGATCGCCGCCTGCGGCCTTGGCATCTTGCGCTTGAGGGCATCGACGTGAGAGCGCACGAGCGCCTCGGCCAGGATCATGTCGCCGTCTTCGATGGCGTCCACCAGACCGCCGCAGGCCTGTGCCTCCACATCGACGCCGATGGCGCGGAAGGAAAGCTCGCGCTGAAAGGCACGGCTGCTGACCGTGGCTGGCGTGGCAAAGAGCGCCACATGGTTGACGGCCACTTCGCGCGGGGGAGAGTTGTCGCCCCATTGCCTCTCGGTCATGGCCTCGATCAGCGGGACAAAAACGCCGAGCACCCGCTTGTCGCGGGGAATCCAGTTTTCCTGCATCCGGCGCAGCGCGGCGGCGCTGGCGGTATTGCAGGCGAGGACAACCAGATCGCAGCCCTCGTCGAACAGGCGCGACACGGCCTTGGTCGTCAGGTCGTAGATGTCATCGGCGTCGCGGACACCGTAGGGCGCGTGGGCGCTGTCGGCGAAATAGACGAAGGGCACATCCGGCAGCCGCCTCACCGCTGCATCCAGCACGGTCAGGCCGCCCAGACCTGAATCGAAAACGCCAACTGCCATGTCTTTCGCCTTTTCACCCGCGCGGTCTCGGTGCCGCGTCTGTGCCTCGATTGCGCCCGCGCCGATCCTTGGACAGATGGCGCGGTCATGGATATCTCATAAGAGGCTTTTGCGGGGAAATCCATCACGGCGCGCGCCTATGATGCGCGCGCCGTGATCTGTGGTGAAATGACACCGCCCGGCGGCTATTCCGCTGCGTGGGCCATGCCTTTGCCGCCATCGCGCATGGCGGCGAGCAGTTCTTCGCGGCGCTTTTCTGCCGTTGCGGCGTTGGCGAGTTTCACCGGGCCAAAGCCGCGGATGCTGAGCGGCAGTTCGGCCAGGGCAATCAACGGCTCCATGATCTCGGGCGCGGCCTTTTGAAGCCATGCATGCATGTCGGCCTCGTATTGCGCGATCAGGGCCCGTTCCATGCGGCGTTCCTCGGTCCGACCAAAGGGGTCGAGCGCGGTGCCGCGCAGGCGTTTCATCCGTGCCAACCAGCGAAAGCCGGTGAGCATCCTGGGGCCGAAGGTCTTCTTCTTGGGGCGACCGTCGCTGCCCTCCTCGCTCATCAAGGGCGGCGCGAGGTGGAAGGTCATCTTGAAATCACCGTCAAAGGTGTCGCGCGCCTTTTGCTCGGTCTCCAGATGCAGGCGGGCCACTTCGTATTCATCCTTGTAGGCCAAGAGCTTGTGGTAGCTTTTTGCGACGGCTTCCTTCAGCTTTGGATCCTGGATCGGGCGCAGCATGTCGCGGTAGCGCGCGGCGAGGTCCTCGTTCTGGTAGGCGGTCAGATGCTCCGCACGAAAGGCGATTTTCTCATCGAGCGATTTGGGTTTGCTGATGACGTTGGGTTTGAGCATCCCGGCGGCGTCCTCGGGGTACAGCACGGCCCAACGGCCAATGTCGAAGGCGCGCAGGTTGGCCGCAACCGCCGCACCGTTCAGCTCGATCGCCTGCTGGATCGCGTCGAGCGACAGGGGCACCAGCCCGCGCTGCCATGCCGCGCCAAGGATCATGATGTTGGAAAAGATCGAATCCCCCATGGTGGCGCGCGCCAGCTCTGACGCGTCAAAGAAGGCGGCCCGCTCTTTCAGGCGTGCCTGCAGGGCCAGGGTCAACCGGTCGGCGGGCAGCTGGAATTCGGTGTTGCGGGTGAATTCGCCGGTGATGATCTCGTGGCTGTTGACCACGGCGCCGGTGCGGCCCGTGCGGGTCAGGCCAAGCGTTTTCGCCCCCGCAGAGACGACCAGATCGCCGCCAATCAGCGCGTCCGCCTCGCCCGTGGCGACACGCACGGCGCTGATGTCATCGGGCCGCTCTGCCAGACGCAGGTGGATGTGCACCGCACCGCCCTTTTGCGCCAGACCGGCCATTTCCATCATGCCCGCGCCCTTGCCGTCGATCTGCGCGGCCTGCGCCAGCACCGCACCGATGGTGACGACGCCGGTGCCGCCGACCCCGGTGATGACAACGTTCCATGTGCCGTCGATCCTGGGCAGGACGGCGTCGGGAAGGTCGGGCAGCTCAAGCGTTTTGGTCTGCGCCTTGCGCACCGTCGCCCCTTCGAGGGTGACGAAGGAGGGGCAGAACCCCTTGAGGCAGGAGAAGTCCTTGTTGCAGGCGGATTGGTCGATGGCCCGTTTGCGGCCCAGTTCGGTTTCTTCCGGCACGATGGCGACGCAGTTGGACTGGACGCCACAATCGCCGCAGCCTTCGCAGACGTCGGTGTTGATGAAAACCCGCTTGTCCGGGTCGGGGAACAGGCCCCGCTTGCGGCGGCGTCGCTTTTCGGCGGCGCAGGTCTGGACGTACAGCAGGACAGACACGCCCTCCTGCTTGGCCATGCTGCGCTGCACCTCGTCGAGGTCTTCGCGTTCGTGCAGGGTTACGCCGTCAGGGTAGCCATGGGAGACGTCTTCCTTCTGGTCGTACACCACAGCCACGCGGCTGACGCCCATGGCGCGGACCTCGGCGGCAATACGCTGGGGCGAGAGGCCGCCCTCGTTCGCCTGCCCGCCGGTCATGGCGACGGCGTCGTTGTAGAGGATCTTGTAGGTGATGTTGGTGTTTGCCGCGAGCGCCGCGCGGATCGCCTGAACGCCGGAGTGGTTGTAGGTGCCATCCCCGAGGTTCTGGAACACATGCGGGGTGGTGGAAAACGGCGCCTCCCCGATCCAGTTCGCGCCCTCGGCTCCCATGTGGGTAAAGCCGGAGGTCTCGCGGTCCATCCACTGCACCATGTAGTGACAGCCGATGCCCGCGTAGGCGCGGCTGCCGTCAGGCACCTTGGTTGACGAGTTGTGCGGACAGCCGGCACAGAACCACGGCGTGCGGGCGGCGATTTCCTCGGCATTGTCGGCGCGATTGGCCTCTTCGATGCGGATGAGGCCGGCCTTGACGCCATCGGTGCCCCTGCCCTCTTCGATGAGGATATCGCCGAGTTTCTGCGCGATCCAGACCGGGTCGAGCGCGCCCCGCGTCGGGAACAGCTCCTCTCGGTGCATCGCGCCGGAGCCGCCTTTATACCAGCCGTAGACGCGGCGCCCGCGACGGTCGTCAAAGATCGCCTCCTTGACCTGCACTTCGATCAGCTTGCGCTTTTCCTCGACGATGACGATCAGGTCCAGCCCTTCGGCCCAGTCGTGAAAGCCCTGCATGTCGAGCGGAAAGACCTGCCCCACCTTGTAGGTGGTGATGCCGAGGCGCTCTGCCTCCGCCTCGTCGATGCCGAGCAGCGCCATGGCGTGTTGCAGGTCGAGCCAGTTCTTGCCCGCCGAGACGAAGCCGATCTTGGCGCCGGGTTTGCCCCAGACGCGTTTGTCCATGCCGTTGGCGCGGCTGAAGGCTTCGGCGGCAAAGCGTTTGTGGTCGATCATGCGCGTTTCCTGCGCATGGGGCGTGTCGCCCAGACGGATGTTCAGACCGCCCTCCGGCATGGGGAAATCCGGTGTGACCAGCTGCACGCGATCCGGGCGGCCATCCACGACGGCCGTGGCCTCGACCGTGTCTTTCATGGTCTTGAGGCCGACCCAGACCCCGGCGAAGCGGCTGAGCGCGTAGCCATAAATGCCGTAATCGAGGATTTCCTGCACGCCTGCGGGGCTGACAACGGGCATGTAGGCGTCCACCAGCGCCCATTCGGACTGGTGCAGAACGGTGGAGGATTCGCCGGTATGGTCGTCGCCCATGGCCATGAGCACGCCGCCATGCTGCGACGTTCCGGCCATGTTGGCGTGGCGCATGGCGTCGCCGGAGCGGTCCACTCCCGGCCCCTTGCCGTACCAAAGACCAAAGACGCCGTCGAACTTGCCCTCGCCGCGCAGCTCCGCCTGCTGGGCGCCCCAAAGGGCCGTGGCGGCGAGGTCCTCGTTCAGCCCCTCCTGAAAAAGAATATCGTTTTCATGCAACTGTTTTTGGGCGCGGTGCATTTGCATATCGACGGCGCCGAGTGGCGAGCCCCTGTAGCCAGTGCAATATCCGGCGGTGTTCAGACCCGCAGCGCGGTCGCGCGCCTTTTGAGTCAACATCAGCCGAACAAGTGCTTGCGTGCCGTTCAACAGGACCGTGTCCTTTGTCAGGTCGAACCTGTCATTCAGGGTAATCCGATGCTTGCTCATGATACGCCTCCCAACGCTGAGTTTAGAGGCATTATACAGACAAACAAGGTCAATGAAACTGACCTATGCGTGATTTTTTTCTTAAAGACCGACGCTTAAATCAAGTTGGTATTCATTTAATCGTTTTCTGCGTCTATGTGTGCGCCAGCAGCTGAAAGTGTAAGATATGGACTGGGACAAGCTAAGGATATTTCACGCGGTCGCGGATGCGGGCAGTTTGACCCATGCGGGCGATGCGCTGCATTTGTCGCAATCTGCCGTGTCCCGACAGGTGCGCGCCCTCGAAGAGGCGCTCAACACCACCCTGTTCCACCGCCACGCGCGGGGGCTGATTCTCACCGAACAGGGGGAACTGCTGTTCGAGGCGACCTCTTCGATGATCAAGCGGATCGACAGCGCCACCGCGCGCATCCGCGACTCCGAAGAAGAGGTGTTCGGCCAGCTCAAGGTGACGACCACGCATGGCTTTGGCGCGCTGTGGCTCGCGCCGCGGCTGGCGAAACTGTACGACAAATATCCGGATCTGAAGATCGACCTGATGCTGGAGGAGCGCGTGCTCGACCTGCCGATGCGGGAGGCCGACGTTGCCATCCGCATGAAGGAGCCGAGCCAGGCCGATCTGATCCGCAAGCGGCTGATGTCGATCCGGATGCGGATGTATGCATCACCCGAATACCTTGAGGCGCACGGTGTGCCGACGGAAATCTCGGACATTCAGAACCACCGTCTGATCTGCCAGGCGCCCGGCGCACCGCAGGTTATGGCGGGTGAACAGCTGGTTGAATCGCTGCTGGCGCATGACGTTCAGACGTCGCTGACGGTGAACAACTACTTTGGTGTCTTGCAAGCCGTGGTTGCAAACCTCGGGATCGGCGTGCTGCCGGATTACATCATCGAGGACTTCCCCACGATGATCCGCGTGCTACCTGATATAGAAAGCATCGAAGTGCCTGTTTTTCTGGCATATCCAGAAGAACTGCGTCAGTCGAAGCGCGTTTCGGCCTTCCGCGACTTCGTTCAGGACGAAATTATAGCACACAGACGCCAAAGACGCGCCATGGGCGCCGACTAAGTCAACTCAGGGGAGAAATTCTCAGTGTGGTATGCGCACAACGCATAACAGCAATGCTGCATCTGCGACATGGTTTTGCTTGCTCGACTCATATCTGATGATTTAATCGGCACATGTTGATGCAGCGTAGTATCTGCGATGCATCTTCAACCTCCCTGTTGGACTTCGGCCGAGCTTTGTGCTCGGCCTTTTTTTTGGCCAATCGCCAGGACGCGACACCGTGTTTTAACGAAGTCTGCGCGATACTTGGCTTGCCCTCTTCCCCAACCTGCGGCGCGCGCTAGCATTCCCCTCAGTCAGCCAGCCCGAAAGGTGTACAAAGTGCAAATGCCGCCGCCCCGTGTGCCGTATCGTTCGGCGCATCGCTTTGCCCGTCCGTTGTGGACGGCTGCGGGGATATTGGCCGTGGCCCTCGGAGTGATCGGCATCGTGCTGCCCGTCTTGCCCACGACACCGTTTCTGCTGCTGGCGGGGGTGTGCTTCGGCAAGGGGTCGCCGCGGCTGCGCCATTGGCTGGAAACGCATCCACGCCTTGGCCCGCCGGTTGTCGCCTGGGAGCAGACAGGTGCAATTGCCAGACGGCACAAGAAACTGGCGCTTGGCATGATGGCGGGGACCTTTGCCATCGGCCTTGCCTTTGGCCTGCCCGCGCATGTGCTGGGCATCCAGATGATCTGCTTTCTGTGTGCGGGCAGCTATGTCTGGACCCGCCCCGACGCGTGATCGCGAAAACCCTCAGTTGCATCGCCGGGGAAACAGCCTAACCTGATCGCATCGCTACAGAACGTTCCGGGGGCCTTTCGATGCAAAGCACGCAACATATCTCCTGCTCTTGTCATGCCATGACCTGGAGCCTGTCTGACAGCGCGCCCGGTCGCCACGTGGTCTGTTATTGTACCGACTGCCAGTCCTTTGCGCGCCATCTGGGACATACGGAGATCTTCGCGCCCCACAACGGCACGCACATCTGGCAGACCGTTCCGGAGGCGTTGCAGATCACCGGCGGGCTGGAGCATCTGCGCGCTCTGCGCCTGTCGCCCAAGGGGTTGGTGCGCTGGTACGCGGGCTGTTGCGGGACGCCCATCGCCAACACGCTGGCCAAGCCGACGGTGCCCTTTGTCGGTGCCATCCTGCCGGCGCCGGGCGACGGGTTCGGCCCGGTGAAAGGTCATGTGAACACCGCCATCACGCGCGGCGCGGTCAAGGAACGGGGGCTTCACGCGGCAGGCGGCACGATCCTGCTGCGCGCCGTCGGTGCCCTGTTGCGGCAAAAGACGCGCGGCAGCTTCTTTGACGAGGCGGGCCGGCCGGTGCGCGATCCGCAGGTTTTGACCGTGGCAGAACGCACAGCAGCACGGGACGCGACAGCCTGAGGACCGCCTTGCCCCTTCCCCCCGCGCCCGCCTTGGCTTAAAGAGCGCGGCAAATGCCAATCGAGGGGGAATCCCATGCAGGAACCGGCCATCACCGAAGAGCTCATCGCATCTCACGGCATCAAGCCCGATGAATACGCCGAGATCCTGCGCATCCTGGACCGGGAGCCGACCTTTACCGAGCTTGGCATCTTCTCTGCCATGTGGAACGAGCACTGTTCCTACAAGTCCTCCAAGCTGCATCTGAAGAAACTGCCGACCACCGGCCCGCAGGTGATCTGCGGCCCCGGTGAAAATGCCGGTGTGGTGGATATCGGCGACGGTCAGGCCGTGGTGTTCAAGATGGAGAGCCACAACCACCCCTCCTACATCGAACCCTATCAAGGTGCTGCGACCGGCGTGGGCGGCATCCTGCGCGACGTGTTCACCATGGGCGCGCGTCCGATTGCGGCGATGAACTCGCTGTCGTTCGGTGAGCCTGACCATCCCAAGACACGGCAATTGGTGCATGGCGTGGTCGAAGGCGTCGGCGGCTATGGCAACGCGTTCGGCGTGCCCACTGTGGGTGGTGAAGTCCGCTTTCATCCCGCCTACAATGGCAACTGTCTGGTGAACGCCTTTGCCGCCGGTCTGGCAGACACGGACAAGATCTTTTATTCCGCCGCGTCGGGCGTGGGCCGTCCGGTGGTGTATCTTGGGGCCAAGACGGGCCGTGACGGGGTTGGCGGGGCGACCATGGCCTCGGCCGAGTTTGACGAGACCATCGAGGAGAAGCGCCCCACCGTTCAGGTCGGCGACCCCTTCACCGAAAAGCGCCTGATGGAAGCGACGCTGGAGCTGATGCAGACCGGTGCGGTGATCTCCATTCAGGATATGGGCGCGGCGGGTCTGACCTGCTCTGCTGTTGAGATGGGCGACAAGGGTGGCCTTGGCGTGCGGCTGGATCTGGAAAAGGTGCCGCAACGCGAAACCAACATGACAGCCTATGAAATGATGCTGTCAGAATCCCAGGAACGCATGTTGATGGTGCTGGACCCGGCGAAGGAAGCCGAGGCCAAGGCGGTCTTTGTCAAATGGGATCTCGACTTTGCCATCGTGGGCGAGACGATTGCCGAGGACCGCTTCCTCATCGTGCACAACGGCGAGGTCATGGCGGACATGCCGCTGTCCAAGCTGTCGTCCTCCGCTCCTGAATACGATCGCCCGCATGTGCCCACCCCGGAGGCCGCGCCGCTGGCGGATGTGCCGCAGATCGACCCGATCGACGGGCTGAAGGCGCTGCTTGCCAGCCCGAACTACGCGTCCAAGGCCTGGGTCTACAACCAATACGACAGCCAGGTGATGGCCGACACTATGCGGACGCCGGGCTTTGGCGCGGGCGTGATCCGCGTGCATGGCACCGAGAAGAAGCTCGCCTTCACCTCCGACGTGACGCCGCGCTACGTCAAGGCCAACCCCGTCGAGGGCGGCAAGCAGGCGGTGGCCGAAGCCTATCGCAACCTGAGCGCCGTGGGCGCGCTGCCGCTGGCCACCACCGACAACCTGAACTTCGGCAACCCCGAGAAGCCAGAGATCATGGGCCAATTCGTCGGCGCGCTGGATGGCATCGGTCAGGCCTGCATTGCGCTGGACATGCCCATCGTGTCGGGCAACGTCTCGCTGTATAACGAGACCGACGGCACCGGCATCCTGCCGACCCCAACCATTGGCGCGGTGGGCCTGATTGCCGCCGACGAAGCCCCGATCCTCGACACCCCGCGCGAAGGCCATGTGGCGCTGCTGCTGGGGGACACCGGCACACATCTGGGCCAGTCTGCCTTGCTGGCAGAGGTCTTCAACCGCGAAGACGGCGATGCGCCGCATGTGGACCTCGCGGTGGAAAAGGCCAACGGTGACTTCATCCGGGCCAACCGGGACTGGATCAAATCCTGCACCGACCTGTCGGATGGCGGCCTTGCCATGGCCGCGTTCGAAATGGCCGCAGCCGGTGATGTGGGTGTGGTGCTCGACAGCGCTGACACGCAGGAGCTGTTTGGCGAGGATCAGGGCCGCTACTTGATCGCCTGCAACTTCGACCAGGCGGAGGCACTGATGCTGGCGGCCGCGCAGGCTGGCGTCACGCTGACCACAGTGGGGAAATTCGTTGGCACCACGATGAAGATGGGCAGCTCCGAGGCCCCCTTGTCCGAGTTGGTCAACGTCCACGACGGCGCCTTCGCCGCCACCTTCGGCTAACCTCGTCAGAAGCTTTTGCTTCGGAGCCGCCGTCGCCTGAGAACGGGGCGACGGACGGTATCACGGCACGCAAGCTGTTTCGCCGAGGGGCCCCGCCGCGCGGGGAGACGGCTAAACCGCTTGCGGGACGGGGTGGCGTGCGTCAGCACAGGATCAGGCGACGGCGGCTTTGATGCATTTGCTTTGGTGAGCCAGAGCCTCCTTCCTTCCCTCCCGCTCCCCGGCAAATCAATTCTTTTCACGCATTGCGCCCTTCCCCGCTGGCACGTCGTGCCCCATATTCACATCATGCTGAAGTTCACGCCCCTCCTGCTCGCCATTCTCTATGCGCTGGTCATGTATCAGGTCTCGTCCTGGCGCACCCGGCGGGAGCTTGATGCGAAATCCACCGAACTGGCTGATCCGGGGTTGAAACGCCTGACCGATCGCATGGCCAAGGCGCTGGATCTGCCGCGGATCAAGGTGCATATCTACGAGATCGATCCCGTGAACGGGCTTGCCGCGCCGGACGGGCGGATTTTCATCACGCGTGGGTTCTACCGCAAGTATCGCAATGGCGAGGTCACGGCAGAAGAGCTGGCCTCGGTCATCGCGCATGAATTGGGTCATGTGGCGCTAGGGCATTCGCGGCGGCGGATGATCGACTTTTCCGGGCAAAACGCAATTCGCACGGCGTTGATGATGATCCTCGGACGCTTTCTGCCTTTTGGGATCGGCGCGCAACTGGCGCATTTCGCGGCGTCCTTGCTGGCGGCGCGACTGTCTCGCAGCGATGAATACGAGGCCGACGCCTACGCCAGCGCGCTCTTGCACAAATCCGGCATTGGTCTTGCCGCGCAAAAGAGCCTGTTCCAAAAGCTCGAAGCGCTCACCCAGTCGCGCGGTGGCGCCCCTGCTTGGCTTATGTCACATCCGAAAACCGACGAGCGGATCAAGGCCATCGAGGCGATGGAGACCCGCTGGCAGAACACCTAGGCCTGTCATCCTTCTGCGTGGGACAACAGCTCGAAGCCGCCTTCGGCCACGTCCTCGCCATTGACCTGCACCACCAGCCGGTGCCAGCCCGGATGCAGCTTGTAGGTCGTTGCATCGCCGCGCAGGGGATGGCGTTTTTCAAACGTGGTCGGCTGACCCTTTTGCAAGCGGCCGGTCTTCAGCTTGAACACCTTTTCCACCGCGCGCCCCGGTCGGGCAAATCCCAGACGGTAGTCGACCATGACATTGCGGTCGTCTGCGCCAAGCAGGTCGACGGCAAAGTGCAACGCCTCACCAATCCGCAAGGTCGGCGTCTGGACCGTCAGATGCGCGGTGACACCGCCCGCGCGATAGCCAAGCAACGCCAAGGCGCCGGGCTCGCCGCGCTTTGCCGCCGTGCGCAGCGCGTGGCGGGTGATCCAGTCGATCTCTTTCGCTGCTTGTCGCCCGGACGCTTGCCAATCTGACAGATGTGTCACCACGGTCTCTGGCATCACCTTCGACAAATCGTTCATGTGGTTGGCCACAGACCGCGTCACGTAGCGGGTGGGATCGCTGTGCAACGCATCGAGGAAGCGCAGCGGCACGCTTGGGTCCAAGGTCAGGTTGCGCGCCCACGGCAGGCGGGGCCGCGTGCCTTCGCTCACCAGCCTGCGCACGTGGTAGTTGTCGTCCTCAACCCACCTGTCCAGCCGTGCGAGCGTTTCCTCCGGCCAGCGGTTGAGGAAGGGACGGATGTAGAACTCCATCGAGAAGCGTTTTGTCGCGGCGTAAAGCAGATCCAGCGCCCGCTCCCGGTGATCCTCCAGCCCGTGCCGCACCGCGAGGATACCCGGCACTGCATGGATAAAGCGGCCAAAATCGTTGTCCGTCAGGCTGTTGTCCAGCGCAGGCGGCATCGCGGCCTCCAGCGCGTCGGCCATGGCGAAGAAGTTGGAGGGCAGTTGCGCCTCCAGCCCGTCCGCGATCCAGTCAAGCCGCTCCAGCAGGCCGCGCGACGCCAGTCCCGGCACAACCTGTGCCACGAAACGGTCCGCGTCAAAGCCCGGCAGCACCGTGAATTGCGCCCCCAGATCCGCGACGGACTGCGCGTTGAACAGTTGATCGGCGAGGGAGACGCCTTTGCCGCCCCCCACACCATCCGGTCCACGGGCCATTCAGATCGTGGCCAGGGTCGCGCCGCCGTCGAGCAGCACGTTCTGCCCCACCATGAAGCCCGCGTGTTGCGAACACATGAAAGCGCACATGGCCCCGAACTCCTCGCGCGTGCCGTAGCGCTTTGCGGGGATCGTCGCCTGACGCTGTGCCTTGGCCGCGTCGAGGGAGATGTTCTGCTGCTGCGACACGCCGGTGTCCAAGGCGATGGCGCGGTCGGTGGCGTGGATGCCCGGCAGCAGGTTGTTCACGATCACCCCGTGCTCGGCCACTTGCCGCGCTGTGCCTGCCACATAACCTGTCAGTCCGGTGCGTGCCGCGTTGGACAGTCCCAGCACCGCGATGGGCGCCTTGACCGATTGCGAGGTGATGTTGACCACCCGGCCCCACCCCTTGTCGATCATCTTCGGCATCAGCTCCGTCATCAGCGCGATGGGCGTCAGCATGTTCGAATCGAGCGCGCTGAGGAAATCCTCGCGGCCCCAGTCGGACCACATGCCCGGAGGCGGTCCGCCCGCGTTGGTCACCAGGATGTCCACATCACCGGCGGCCTCCAGCACCTTGGCGCGGCCGTCCTCAGATACGATATCCGCCGCGACAGTGGTGACCGTCACGCCAAAGCGGTCGCGGATAGACTGGGCCGTCCCTTCCAATGCCTCCGAACCGCGCGCGTTCATGACCAGATCCACGCCTGCTTCGGCCAATGCCTCGGCGCAACCGCGTCCCAAACCCTTACTCGACGCACAAACCAGTGCGCGTTTCCCTCGAATGCCCAGATCCATGGCACCCTCCTTGCTTTGTTTACGCGACGTCAGCAAATCGCCGACCTCACACCTATTTGATGCCACAATGTGGTGGCATACAATGGATGTGCGCTGCATCACTTTTCAGTACGTCAGGGACGGTATAATGCCCACCACCGATTTGAATGTTTTCCCCGCCACCGCGCTGCGCGTGATCAACGGGGCGAACCTTGGCGATGCCTTGTCCTGGGCGGATGATCTGGTGCCGGACGATGTGTACCGCCTGTCACCGATGTCGATGCTCAAACCGCTCAGCGTCACAAGCGCGGCAACCCCGCCGTTCCGCGTGGCGGAGCTGTCGGAACAGGGTGTGCCCGGCCATGCCCTGCACCTTGATTGCTGTGTGACGTTCATGTCTGGGTCGGGCGAGACGACGGAATGCCTTGTTCTGGTGGAAACCGACGACGCGGGCGACGCGGCACAGGTCCATGTGATGCCGCTGGCCGAAATGACGCCGAACACCGACTACGTGCTGGTCGGCGTCTCAGAGGAGGCTGCGCTGGCCCGCTATGCCCAGACCGCCTGCACATCCTTTACGGCCGGGACCATGATCACCCTGGCGAGCGGCGCACAAAAAGCGGTCGAGGATCTGGCGATCGGCGACCGGGTTCTGACCCGCGACGACGGCCCGCAGCCTATCCAATGGATCGGCCACCACACGGCGCGCGCAACGGGGCGTTTTGCACCGATCCGCATCGCCGAGGGCACGCTGAACAACGCGCGCGACCTCTATGTCTCTCCGGATCATCGGCTGTTCATCTATCAGCGCCTCGACAAAATCGGAGCCGGTCGTTCGGAGATTCTGGTGCGCGCACGCCATCTGGTGAACGGCAGCACGGTCACCGTCGCGCCGGGTGGCTTTGTCGACTATTACCAGATGCTGTTTGACGCTCATCAGATCATCTACGCCGAAGGGATCGCCGCAGAATCAATGCTGGTCAACACGCGCACCCAAGCTGCCCTGCCAGAAGAGCTTTTGGACTCGCTGTCCAATCTGGTGCCCGGACACAAGCGAAGCGATATTTCCGATCTGGAGATTGGAGAGTCGCTGCTGTCGCACCCGGATGCGGCAGCGCTGTTGCGCAGTTCATCCACGGGTTAGAGCCTCTCTTCTCCGCGCCCGAGCTTAGGGCAGAAAGTTTGCACCTGGCTGGTGGTCCCAGGTGTGGGACGCATTATGGCCGCGCAATAACGCGCCGCTGCCCAACCTCGCGGGGAGTGTCACGGCGCGCAGAACCCTGCGCCGCCCTGAGGTGTCCGCCGCGCCGCTCCAACCAGCCTCAATGGTTGCGCAAAGCCTCGATCAACGCGTCCTTGTTCATGTCTGACCGCCCATCAATCCCGATCTCCTGCGCGCGCGCGTAGAGCTCGTCCTTGGTCCAGTCCTCGTACGGGGGCTGCTTGCCGCCCTTTTCCGACGGGTGCATGTTGTCATTGGCCTGCGCATTGGCGATCCGCGCGGCCTTTTCCTTGGACATGCCCTTGTCACGCAAATCCCCGTAAAGCTTGTCATTCTTGATAGATGATCCGTGGTCTTCGGCCATGTCAGTCACTCCCTGTCTGATCTGCACATCAAACCCAAAGCCATGGCACAGAGTTCCCGATCATATGTCCGGCGCGACGAAGCCACCCCAGGCTTCCTTGCTTTTAGAAATACTCAAAACGCTTCGGCGCCAAGCGGCGCAACTTCGCCAATGGACGAGACCTCGAATTCACGCTATCTGCGCGCCATGCTTGACAATCGCCCCACCCTTCCGCCTGAAATCGCCCGCCGCCGGACTTTTGCGATCATTTCGCACCCGGACGCCGGCAAGACGACGCTGACTGAAAAATTCCTTCTCTATGGGGGCGCCATTCAGATGGCCGGTCAGGTGCGGGCCAAGGGCGAGGCACGGCGCACGCGCTCGGACTTCATGCAGATGGAAAAGGACCGGGGCATCTCTGTCTCGGCCTCCGCCATGTCGTTCGATTTTGCCAGCGGCGACAAGAATTTCCGCTTCAACCTTGTGGACACGCCCGGTCACTCGGACTTCTCTGAGGACACCTATCGCACGCTGACAGCCGTGGATGCCGCCGTGATGGTGATCGACGGGGCGAAGGGGGTGGAGAGCCAGACGCAGAAGCTGTTCGAGGTCTGCCGCCTGCGCGATCTGCCGATCCTGACCTTCTGCAACAAGATGGACCGTGAAGCGCGGGACACCTTTGATATCATTGACGAGATTCAGGAAAACCTTGCGATCGACGTGACGCCGGCCTCTTGGCCGATTGGCATGGGCCGCGATTTCCTGGGCTGTTACGACATGCTCAACGACCGGCTGGAGCTGATGGACCGCGCCGACCGCAACAAGGTCGCGGAGTCCATCCGTCTGGAAGGTCTCGACGATCCGCGCATGGAACAGCACATCCCCGCTGGCCTGCTGGAAAAGCTGCGCGAAGAGGTCGAGATGGCGCGCGAACTGCTGCCAACGCTTGACCCGCAGTCGGTCCTCGAGGGCCATATGACCCCGATCTGGTTTGGTTCTGCCATCAACTCCTTTGGCGTGCAGGAACTGATGAACGGCATCGGCACCTACGGGCCGGAGCCGCAGATCCAGAAGGCAACACCGCGGGAAATCGCGCCTGAGGAAAAGAAGGTCACCGGCTTTGTGTTCAAGGTGCAGGCCAATATGGACCCCAAGCACCGTGACCGCGTGGCCTTTGTCCGTCTGGCTTCCGGGCACTTTCATCGCGGGATGAAGCTGACCCATGTGCGCACCAAGAAGCCCATGGCGATTTCCAACCCGGTGCTGTTCCTCGCCTCCGACCGCGAATTGGCGGAAGAAGCCTGGGCCGGTGACATCATCGGCATCCCGAACCACGGGCAGTTGCGCATCGGCGATACGCTGACCGAGGGCGAGCCGATCAAGGTCACGGGCATCCCGTCCTTTGCGCCGGAATTGCTGCAGGGCGTTCGGGCGGGCGATCCGATGAAATCCAAGCACCTGGAAAAGGCGCTGATGCAATTCGCAGAGGAAGGCGCGGCCAAGGTGTTCAAACCGATGATCGGCTCGGGCTTTATCGTGGGCGTCGTTGGCGCGTTGCAATTCGAGGTTCTGGGCAGCCGGATCGAGATGGAATACGGCCTGCCGGTCCGCTTTGACCCGTCGCAATTCACCTCCGCCCGCTGGGTGCACGGGGAGAAGGACGCCGTCGAAAAGTTCGTGAACGCCAACAAGCAGCACATCAGCTACGACAATGACGGCGATGTGGTCTACCTGACGCGGCTTCAGTGGGACATCGACCGGATCGAGCGCGATTATCCGGATGTCACGCTGTCCGCGACCAAGGAAATGATGGTCTGAGACACGCCGCGCCGAACAAGCGCCAAATCGCCATCGTGACGGGCGCCCTCTGGCAGAGTGGCGCCCTTCGTTTTATGTCTCAATCAAACCAAAGGAGGTTCTCATGCGCGTCCCCTCTCTTTTCGCGGCCTTTTGTTTGGTCGCGGCTCCCGCCTTTGCCAATCCATGGGAGCTGATCACCGGCATCGAATACGCCGAAACCGAGACGGAGACCGAGTGGAAGGTCGAAAAAACCATCCCCGAGGCGCTGCGCGCGCAGGCGGAGGCTTTCGAGATCACCGGATTTTACGTGCCGGTCGAAGCGCAGCCTTACGTCAGCCAGTTCCTGATCGTACCAGATCCTGAGGACTGCCCGTTTTGCGGGTCGAACGGCTATGGTCCCACATTGGAAGTCCACCTGTCCGAGCCGATGGAGGATATCCCGGAAGCGACGGAAGTGAAGGTGCGCGGCACATTGAATTTCGATGAAAGCACCGAGACCTATCGCGCGGTCTTCTTGACGGATGCCCAAGTGGCTCAGTGAGCCGCTCGCAATTGCCGATATGAGGCCCGGATATGAAAGCGCCCCCGCAGTGTCCTGCGGGGGCGCTTTTTACATCGCGGAACCAGTGTCAGATCAATTCTGAGCTTGCAGCAGCGACGTGATGCGACGCACGGCGGCCCGGCGGTTGGCCCGCTCGGCTTGTGTGGTCGGCACGACAAGGTCGCTTTCACCGTAGCCTTGCAGGATCATGTTCTCCGGCGGCACCTGAAAGTACTCGGTCAGGGCAAGCGCCACGGATTCTGCACGACGGTCGGACAGGGCAAGGTTATAGGCATAGTTGCCAACGGCGTCGGTGTGGCCCTCGATCAGGAAGACTTCGCCGGGGTTACGATCAATGGCATCGCGCATGGCGTTGCCCAGAGCCGACAGTTCTTCGGCCTCGACGGCACGAATGGCGGCGCTGTTGGTTTCAAAGTTGATCGTGTCAACGGTCACTTCGGGCACCAGTTGGCGCACTTTCTCGATGTTACGCACCTGGTTGAGCGAGAACGTTCGGTTGACGCCCTGGATCTCCTGAGCGGACAGCGCACGGGCAAGGGCATCGTTGTCGTTGGTGTCACGGTAGACCACACGCTCACGCGGGCGGGTTGCGTTCACCTGCGGCAGGTCATTGATGACCACCTCTTGCGTGGCTTGCGTGTCATCGAACAGAACGACCTCGTTGCCATTGGCCAAGGTACGCGAGCGGCGCAGAACGCGGCCATCGGCGGCTTTGATGGTTTCGACCACGGTGCCGTCTTCGTAGGTCACCACGTTGCGGGTGGAGCCATCGTCGTAGCGGTAGGTGGTCACATCAGCACCGGGACGGCGCAGCAGGACGTCGTCGTTGCGCAGCACGCGGAAGTTGCCGTTGTCCTCGATCACCACGCGGTCACCGCTGTTGGACACAACCTTTTCGTCGCCTTTGAGGATTTCGTTGAGCGCGACTGCGCCGAGCCCCAGAAGTGCGGCACCTGCGACAGTGCGCGCGCGTTCCGCGTCCCTGCCATTGTCACGGGCACGGTCCTTGGCGTCCTCCAGCTCCTGCGCGGAAGTGTCGGTCGGGGCGGCGGTGACGGAGTTGGCGAAGTCCTCGGTGGAGCTGCGCACGTCGTCTGCGGTCACGGTTTCTTCGACCACTTCCGGCTCGTTGCCAGAAGCACCTTCACCGGCTGCAGCGGCAGCGGTCGATTGGTCGGCCTGAGAGACGGCATCGGCCTGCGCCTGCGCATTGGCATCTGCCTGCGCCTGAGCTTCGGCATCCATTTCGCCCTCGGCGTTGGTTTGTGCCTGCGCTTCGGCAGCGGCTTCGGCCTCGGCCACCGTTTCGGCGGATTCATCTAGGCCGGCCTGTTCAAGGGCCTGTGCAAGATCGCTTGAGGAAATACCGGTGTCGGCCACCGGCGCCTCAGGATTATCGGTCAGGGGCGCAGCGACTTCGTCTTCGTCGAGTGCTGGCACCTCGGTCTGAGCGGTTGCCTCCCCGTCTTGGGTGCCGGATGCAACGTCTGGCTCTGATGCGGCATTGCCTTCGGAGGCAACATTAGCACCAGCGGCGGCGTCTGCGTTTTCTTCGGCTTCAACCTGCGGAAGCGGATCTGTGGTCGTGTCGGCCTGCTGCGCAGCCTCTGCATCCGCTTGCGCGGCTGCGTCGGCTTGAGCCTGTGCGTCGGCTTCTGCCTGTGCCTGCGCCTCGGCGTCTGCTTGTGCTTGTGCGGCAGCCTCAGCATCTGCCTGCTCTGCTTCGGCCTGAGCGGCCTGCTCTTGCTCGGCTTGAGCTGCTTGTTCAGCCTCTGCCTGGGCCTGGGCTGCCTGTTCGGCGTCTGCCTCGGCGGCCTGCTGTGCTTCGGCTGCGGCTTGTGCTGCTTGCTCAGCTTCGGCCTGCGCGGCGGCCTCTGCTTCGGCAACTGTCGCTTCGGCTTCGGCCTGAGCGCTGTCTGCCTGCGCCTGAAGGTCGTCGGCAGCGGCTTGAGCCTGTGCTTTCAACGCGGCGGCAAGGTCGTCCTCGGTGGGCGCGGCAGCCTCGGCATTTGCATCAGCTGCGACGGTCGCCTGCGTGTCAGCCTGCGCCAGTTGCATCAACTTTCCCGATGCAGGGAGGTCAACGCCGTCAGCTGCAAGGTCCGCGGCCATGTCCATAAGCTGAGGCTGCTTGGACGGGTCCGCTTGTGCTTCGGCCACAAGGGCACAATCCAATGCCTCGGGGAGCGCCTCGCCCGTGGCGCAGAGGTCGGTGAGCGCGTCGACAATCTGGTTCACCTGGCCGTTCGGCAGGTTGGCGGCAGCGTTCTGGGCCTGTGCGACGCTGCTGACGCTGAGCGCCAGAGCGGCGGTCGACGCCGTAAGAAACTTGCGAGTTTTCATTATGTCTCCTCTCAATGCCCCGACGGGGCTTGAGCTTATAACGCGCGGTAAGGCATTCGGTTGCGTGGCGCATTTGAAACAGGCGGTTTAACGCTGGGCAGCGTCAGAACGCCCTCATGGCAGGCCGTTGTGCGTCACAGCATCGCCATGAGACGGGCCTTTTCGCCTGCGTCGTCGGGTTTGGAGATCGCTTCGGCCAGTTGCTCTAGCGACTGGATGGAATGGCCGGCGCGAAAGCTGTCCACATACGGCAGCATGGCACGGATGCCGCTGGCCTTGGGCGCAAACCCGTCCCAGCGCAACAAGGGGTTCAGCCAGATCAGCCGCTTGGAGGACAGCTGCAAGCGCTGCATTTCCTTCTCAAGGTCGGAGGCGGCATCCCGGTCGAGCCCGTCCGTGATCAGCAGCACGACAGCGCCCTGCCCCATGACGCGGCGGGTCCAGTGCTTGTTGAAATCATGCAGGCAGTCGCCGATGCGTGTGCCCCCCTCCCAATCCTGCGCTTCGGCCCCGGCGGCCTTGAGCGCGGCATCCACGTCGCGGGTGGCAAGGTGGCGGGTGATGTTGGTGAGCCGCGTGCCAAAGGTGAAGGCGTGCACCTTCGCCCAGCCCTGCCCCTTTTCGTTGGCGACCGCGTGCAGGAAGTGCAGCACCATGCGGCTGTACTGGCTCATCGACCCGGAGATGTCGCAAAGCACCACAAGGTTGGGCCACCGCAAGCGCGGCTTGGCATGGGCGACGGCACGGATTTCCCCGCCCTTGCGCAGGGCGTCGCGGATCGTCTTGCGGTGATCGGTGCGCTTGCCGTGAGAGGCCGCCATGGAGCGACGGCTTTTGATCGGCTTCACCGGCAAGGTCAGCTGCGCGATCATCTTTTTGGCCTGCGCGATCTCGTCGAGCGACATTTGCTCGAAATCCAGCGTCTTGAGCTTTTCCTCGGTGGAGATGGTGAAGGAGGCGTCGACTTCGATCTGCTCGGCCTCTTGTTCCTGCTCCGGTTCGGGCATCTCCGGCATCTCGTCGCCCAACAGCGCCTGAGCCGCGCGCTTCTCGGCGGCCTGGGCCAGCTTTTCCTCCTGGACGCCGCGCACGGCGGGCAGCAGCATGGACATCATATGTTCAAGGAACCGGGGGTCACGCCAATACAGGCGAAAGATCTGGGCGTAGACGATGCGATGTTCCGGACGGTTCACAAAGCAGGCATGCAATGTCCAGTAGAAGTCCATGCGGTCGGTGAAACCGGCAGCCTGCACGGCCTTGATGGCCTCGATCACGCGGCCCGGCCCGATGGGCAAGCCCGCACGACGCAGGGCGCGCGCGAAATGAATGATGTTCTGCGCCAGTCTTGGATTGTCCGGCACGGACAGCGGGATGTATTCTGCCATGGGTGCGGTCCTTGGTGCGGCCTTGGGGACCGGGGCGTTGCCCCGGACCCGGATGTATTTCGAAAGCAAAAAGTAGCCCGGGCCTGGTGCCCTGATTGGCGGCTTATGCCTCTTCGAGGGTTTTTCTGGCGTCCTTGAGGAGGCGGGCCGTCTCCGTCCCGCCGATCTTGGCGATGTCGTCCTGGTATTTGAGGATCGCGCCAAGGGTGTCGGAGATCACCTGCGGGCTGAGATCGACCACATCAAGCGCGAGCAGGCATTTGGCCCAGTCGATGGTTTCCGCGACGCCCGGCTTCTTGAAGATGTCCTCGGTGCGCAGCGCTTGCACGAAGGCGATGATTTCCTTTGAGAGCTGCTCTGAGACCTCCGGAGCCCGGGCGTTCAGAATCTCTACCTCGCGGTCAAAGTTGGGGTAATCGACCCAATGGTAGAGACACCGACGTTTGAGAGCGTCGTGCACCTCGCGCGTGCGGTTGGAGGTCAGAATGACGATGGGCGGTTCGGGCGCCGCGATGGTTCCGATTTCGGGAATGGTGACCTGAAAGTCGGAGAGCGCCTCCAGCAGGAATGCCTCGAACGGTTCATCCGTGCGGTCGAGTTCGTCGATCAGCAGGACCGGTGCGCCGTTTTCATCGGGGCGCATCGCTTGCAGCAGCGGGCGTTCGATGAGGTAGTCCTTGCCGAACAGCTCTGTCTGCAGAGCGGTCCGGTCCTGTGTGCCTGCCGCCTCTGCGGTGCGGATGGCGATCATCTGCGCCGGAAAGTTCCACTCGTAGACGGCGCTCGACGCATCGAGGCCCTCGTAGCATTGCAGGCGGATCAGGCGGCGGTTCAGACATTTGGCCAGGGCCTTGGCGATCTCTGTCTTGCCGACGCCTGCCTCGCCTTCGAGGAACAGCGGGCGGCCCAGTTTCAGCGACAAGAACACCACGGTCGCCAGCGCGCGGCCACACACGTAGCCGGTCTCGGACAGGCGGGCCTGTACCTCGTCAATCGTTTTGGGAATGGTCATGTCTCTCTCCTTGGGGGAGAGGTGTCCCAGCCCGCAGGCATGGGGTCAATAGCGCGAAGGTCGCACACTGCACCCTGCGGTTCGGGTGGACGTTGACGCGGGACCACCGGAATGTAATGATTCGTGCATATAATGCATCGGGGCCAACCCGGGATGGGACAGCAGGCCGAACCGCCTCACGAACACGAAGGAAGCGGAGCGCCGATGCGCATCACCGCCGTCACATGCGTAAAGAACGAAGGCCCCTTCCTGCTGGAATGGATCGCCTTCAACCGCCTGCTGGGCGTGACAGATCACCTGTTTTATTCCAACGACTGCAGCGACGGGACCGATACCCTGCTGGATGCCTTGGCGGAACGGGATGATCTGGCTGAATTGGCTGGCAACGTCGTTCATTTGCCCAACCCCGCGAAGGGCCGCAACTACCAGATGGAGGCGCTGAAGAACGCGGCGCATCAGGCGGTTGTGAAACAGGCCGACTGGGTCTGGGTGGCCGATGTGGACGAGTTCCTCAACATCCATGTGGGCGATCACACGATCCCGTCGTTGATCGCGGCCTGCGGCCATCCGCAGGCGATTTCCGTGTCCTTCCAGTTTTTCGCCAATGGCGGCGTTGATGCGTTCGAAGACCGGCCGGTGATCGTGCAGTTCGATCGTTCGCACAACCCCGACCTGTGGTGTGGCGAGACGGCAATCGAGGTGAAGTCTTTGGTGCGCAAGGATTTCCCGTTGCAGTACTTCGGCGCGCATCGCCCGTTTTTCAAGAAGGGCATCGCCGAAGGGACGTATCCAGCATGGACTGATGGGGCGGGCCGGGATGTGCCGCACAAGTTCCTTGTGGCCGACAACCCTCGCCGGATCCGCAAGTTTCCCGCCGCCGGGGCGCGGGCCTTCGCGACGTTGAACCACTATGCGTTGCGCTCTCTCGACAGCTATCTGGTGAAGAACGACCGCGGGGATGTGAACCGCGAAAATCGCGCCTTTGACGACACCTATTGGCGGGAACGCAACGATCCGGCGTGGCAGGACACCAGCATACAACGCTATCTGCCGAAGCTGGAAGCGGCCCTCGAGGCGTTGAAGGCAGACGCCCGGATCGGCGCGCTGCACGCCCGGGCCGTGGCCGCGCACAAGGCGAAGCGGGACGAATTGATGGCGCAACCGCACTATCGAGAGATGTTTGCACATTTGAAGGGGCTGCCCCCCTATCCTCCCGGTGAGTACGCGTTGATGACGGAGCTGGGGTTGGCATGATACCACTGGTGATGCGCGGATCGGGGCGGGACAAATTTGGCAAGCGCTGCTGCGCTCCAATCTTGCGTATGAAGGCCGTGACATGACCCAGACTGGCCGCCTCAAGATCGTCAACCTTGGCCTGCCAAAGACCGGCACGACCACCTTTGCCCGCGCGCTGCAAGAAGCGGGCCTATTCGTTGCGGATCACCGCGTGCGCGGAGAGCACACAGACGACACCAGAATTCGGCGCGATTTTGTCGGGGCCGGCATCTACACCAGTTGGTATGCGACGGGAAATCCGCTGGAGCTGTTGGACTTCTACGATGCCTTGACGGAAATCAGCGGGCTGAAGCCGCCGCTCGCGCTGTTTCCGCAGTGCGATTACGCCTTGTTGAAAGCCATGCGGGACAAGAACCCGGACGTGAAGTTCGTGACCACGACCCGCCCGCCGGAGGCGATTTGCGCCAGCATGGACAATTTCCGCAACATGGGGAAACGCGTCGCGCAGGCCAATATCCCCGGCCTGCCGCACGGTTTTGGCAAGGATTGGACCGAGCGTGTGACGTGGATCGAGACCATGCTCGACATGCACCGCGACGTGTTCGCGGGCCGCGATAACTATCTGCAACTGGATGTCGGCGCGCCGGATGCAGCCGAAAAGTTGTCGGCGTTTATCGGTTTGCCGTTGCCCTGGTGGGGACGTGAGAACGTTACGCAGCCCCCGGCGGAGACCCGGTAACGTGACACGGATCTTTGTTCATATCGGCCCGGATGCCGCGACCTCTGACCGGGTGCAGCGGATCCTTGATGCCAAGCGCGACCAGTTGAGGTCCAAGGGCGTGCTGTATGCCCGATCTCCCGGTGCAAGAAACCACACGCGGCTTTTCATGGCTGTCAGCGACCCTGCCAACGTGGATTCTTTGCGCTTCAATCGTGGGTACATCACCCCGGAGAAACAGCAGGTTTTGCATGATGATGTGGCCAGCAAACTGGCCGAGGAAGTGGCGCGCTCTGGCTGTCACACGGTGATCCTGTCGGCGCATCAACTGGGAACGTCGTTGGTCACCCGGTCGGAGCTGGCGCGGCTCAAGGCCCTGCTGTCGCCGATGTCCGACGATATTCGCATCGTGGCACATCTGGATGATCCGGCGCGCATGGCTGTGCGGCGCTACACCGCGCAACTGCTGGAGGGGCGCGCCACATCGCTGGAGGCGGAGTTGGCCTGCTGTGATGCGCCGTCGTTCTGGGATGACGCGCTGCGCACACGTCCCGCGCCGGACCCGCAGGCGGGCGTGTTCGCAGAGGTGCAAGGCGCGCAGTTCTGGCTCGATTTCAGGCGGATGACGTCCGAATGGGAGGCGGTTTTCGGCCCCGGTGCCATGCGGTTGCGCGCCACCGATCTGGATGTGCTGTCGTCGGAGACCGCGCCGGAGGAATGCCGCGCGGCCTTTGACATCGTGGAGACCATCGGCAAGGCCGACCCCTGGACGCCGCCAGAGCAGCCCCCGGCGGCGTGGATGACCCGCTGTCGCCTGTTCAACGACGCGGCCCTGCGGTTGCTGGCGCGCGAGAACGTCATTCTGCCCCGACAATTGTGGCGCAAGCTTTTGGGGGAGATAAAGGTGCATGGTCCACCCATCGCGCCCGGCAGCCTACAGGCGCTGTCGAACCGATTTTCCAACGATATCAAAATGCTCTGCGCCGAACATGATCTGCCGGATGGGCTGATGGCACCGGACGCGCCCGTTGCCGATTGGGCTGAGGCGGACCCCACACGCGGCTTTCGCGCGACGCAGTACCTCATGGCGTTTCGCCGGCGGATCAATCAGGCGACGAAGGAAGAACTGGCAAACAAGGCCGCCGACCTTGCGCGCGTTGGCGCAGCGCCACTGTCCCCGATGGGCAACGCCACGAAGGGATCGGGCTCGGAAATGGCTGGTGCGGCCGCCGATGTTTCACCTGCTTTGCACGCCGCAGCCACAGCCGAGCGCCCCATGGTCCCCAACGATGTTGATGCGCTGCTGACCCCCAGCGCGCGGCGTCTGATGCCGGATCTGGCCAAACAGAACTTCGTCAAGCTACAGACCTCCCCCTATGCCCCGCACAACCGAATGGGCAAGGTGAAGGAAGACGTGCAAGGCGTTGATTACACGCCCTCTTTGAAGCGCGACTTTCCCTCGGGCAGCTCTGGCCGCGTGATCGTCGGCTGCATGAAGAACGAAGGTCCCTACATCCTGGAATGGGTGGCCTATCACCGCGCCATCGGCTTTGACACTTTCCTGATCTACACCAATGACTGCACTGACGGGACGCGCGAAATTCTGGATCGGTTGCAAGAGCTTGGCCTTGTGCAGCACCGCAATAACGACAATTGGTCCGGCAACAGTCCGCAACAGTTCGCGCTGGACAATGCGTTGACTGAGCCGGTGATCAAGACCGCTGAATGGATCGCCCATATCGACGTGGATGAGTTCGTCAACATCCGGACCGGCAACGGCACGCTGGACGATTTCTTTGCCGCCGTGCCGGATGCGACCAACGTGGCGATGACCTGGCGGCTGTTTGGCCACAATGATGTGGTGACGCTGGAGGATCGCCCGGTGATCGACCAGTTCGACACCTGTGCCCCGAAATTCTGCCCCAAGCCGCACACCGTCTGGGGTTTCAAAACCATGTTCCGTAACATGGGCGCCTACGCCAAAATGTCCTGCCATCGTCCCAACAAGCTGACTGACGGGATGGAGGCGCAGGTGAAATGGGTGAACGGTTCGGGCAAGGACATGACCTCCGAGGCGATCCGGAACGGCTGGCGCTCGTCGAAGAAATCCATAGGGTATGACCTGATCCAGTTGAACCATTATGCGCTGCGCTCCGCCGAAAGCTATCTGGTGAAACGCCAGCGCGGCCGCGCCCTGCACGTGGACCGCAGCATCGGCATAAACTACTGGATTCGCATGGATTGGTCGGTGCACCGCGACGTGACGATCAAGCGCAACCTGCCCCGGCTGCGCGCAGAACTGGATCGGCTGATGGCGGACCCGGTGTTGAAGGACTGGCACCGCCGGGCCTTTGACTGGCATCGCGCCAAGGCAGATGAGCTTCACCGAATCCCGGAATTCGAAGAGCTGTACCAGCAGGCGCTGTCGTTGAAATTGACGGAAACGGAACGGGTGGCCTACGCGCTGTCCCTTGATCTGGAGAACTGACATGGAGGACGAAGAAGTCATCACGCCCAGCCCCTTCATCCGCTCCCGCGGGTTGAAGATACCGAAGCATCCGGAGCTGACCACCGGTCGCGTGCGGGCTGCGCTGAAGCAGGGCACTTACGAGCGCAAGGAGTGCGACGCCGTGATGCGCGTGGTGCGCGAAGGGGATACCGTGCTCGAACTGGGGGCGGGGATGGGCTACATGTCGACGCTTTTGTCGGTGAAGAAGAAGGTCAAGCGGGTCGTGTCCTACGAGGCGAACCCGTCTTTGATCGACTACATCCGCTCGGTTCATGCCGCCAACGGGGTGCAGGTCGCGGAGGTCCGCAACGCGCTGCTGACGCCGGAGGGCGGCGACCCCGTGCCGTTTTACATTCGCCAAAATTTCCTTGCGTCCTCGATGGACGGCACCATTGACACGGATCTGATCACCGGGACCGCCCAGATCGATCAGCACGCCATTGGCCCGGTTCTGGATGAGGTGAAACCGGATGTTCTGGTGTGCGACATCGAAGGCGCGGAGGCCGATGTGCTGCCCGCCGGGGATTGGACCGGCCTGCGTGTGGCGGTGATCGAGCTGCACCCGCAATGGATCGGTCAAAGCGGCGTGCAAGCGGTGTTTGACGCCATGCACAAGGCCGGCCTGAGCTATTTCCCGAAAGCCTCGGAACAGAAGGTCGTGACCTTCCGCAAGGGCTGGTGACGCCGCGCAGGGTCTGTCAGGTTCAGGCCCGAAACACGCCACAGGATTGCGATACATGAACATCACAGCCGTGCTTTTCGTCCGCAACGAAGCGGCCTTCTTGCTGGATTGGATGGCGCATCATCTGGCCTGTGGCGTGACACATGTGGTGGCCCTGTCCAACGCCTGTGACGATGGCACAGATGCGATGCTGGATCGGCTGGCCGAGCTGGGGCATGTGACCCACATCCGCAACGATGGCCCCTATGACAAGGGCGGCATCCAGTTCACCGGGCTGAAACTGGCAGACACATGCAGCGCGGTGCGGGAGGCTGACTGGTTGTTGTCGCTGGACATCGACGAATTCGTGAACGTCCACGTGGGCGACCGTACCCTGCCCGGCCTGATCGCTGCCCTGCCCGACGCGGACGCCATTACGCTCACGTGGCGGCTGTTCGGCAATGCGGGCGTGGTGCGGTTCGAGGACACTCCGATCCCTGAACAATTCACCCGCGCCGCGCCCGAGATCATGCATTGGCCGTGGCGCGCGGCGATGTTCAAGACGCTCTACCGCAACGATGGCACCTACCGAAAGCTCGGCGTGCATCGGCCGCGCAACCCCGATCCCGACCGGGTAGATCAGGGGCGGTGGGTGGATGGATGCGGCAACGCGCTGGATGCACAGTTCCGCACCCGCCGGATCTTTTCCAACTATGGGCGACCCATGTACGCCATGGCGCAACTGAACCACTACCCGCTCGGCGCGATGGAAAGCTACGTGCTCAAGGCCGACCGGGGCCGCGCGGTGCATGCGGATCAATCGCTTGGAATGGATTACTGGGTGGAGAGGAACTGGTGTGTCGCCGAAGACCGTTCCGTGCTTGATCTGCCGGGGGTGGCGGAGCATCGAGCAGGGTTTGCCGCTGATCCGGTGCTAGACCTGTTGCACACGCAGGCCGTCGCATGGCGCAAGGCGCGGTTCGAGGCGCTTTTGGCGCAGGAGCCCATGCGCGCGCTTTTTGCCCGGCTCCTGATGACGCCCCCGGCGCGCCCGGTTCCCCTGGACGCCGCGCGGTTTCTGGCCCGGCACGCCACGATGGCCCGGCAAAGCGACGACACGGACTGAGGGCGACCGCCGTATCGTCCTGCGCAGATCACGTGCACCAAATATCGGCCGCGCGGTGTTGCATTCGCGCCGCACTCCTTGCGTCCGCGCGCTCTACGACCAAGCGACAGCTTTCCCCGTGTGCGCGGCCCGGCTAGTCAGGCGCTGCTTCGGTCCGGACACTTTCCGGATAATAGGGAATGCGGTGCGGGCGATCTGGCCCAATGCCGTGACTGCCCCCGCAACTGTAAGTGGCGAGTGAAGCCGGATGAAACCACTGCGTCAGGCGTTGCCTGCGCGGGAAGGACCGGCCAAGCTGCGACCCACAAGTCAGGAGACCTGCCGAAGAGATCACCCAGCCAGACGCGGGGCGCGTCAGGAGCTACGGTCCCATTCCGTTGAGGTGACGTTTCGTCGGGCCCGTCGGATCTGTCTGTCGGGCACCAGATCTGACCCGTGGTCCCTGACCGGATCACCAAGACGGAGTGTCCGTGTATGACCCACGCACGCATCCTTTGCACCACCGCGCTTTGTGCGCTGGCCTCGACCGCACACGCGCAAGCCTATGACCTTGGCACGCTGGTTCTGTCGGGCAGCCTGTCGCCGGTTCCGGCAGAACAGACCGCCTCCACGGTGGAGATCATCGAAGAAGACGCGCTGTCCGTGGCTGCTGACACCCCGCTTTTGCAGACCCTGTCGCGCCAGCCCGGCCTGTCCTATTCGTCCAACGGCGGGCTTGGCACCACGACCAACCTGCGCGTGCGGGGGCTGGACGTGCGTTATACCGCCGTGCGCTTTGACGGCATCGACATGTCCGACCCGTCCAGTGCGCAGACGTCCTTCAACTTTGGGCGCCTGTCCGGCACGGCCGTGTCGCGGGTCGAGGTGCTCAAGGGCGCGCAATCGGCGCTTTATGGCTCCGAAGCGATTGGCGGCGTGATCAACCTTGAAAGCTGGAAGCCCACGCGTGACGGTGCCTCCGCCGAGGTCGCGCTTGAGGCCGGCAGCTACGAGACCTTCATCGGGTCTGCTTCCACCGGGTATAAATCCGCACGTGGCGAGATCGGCCTGACCTTTGGCCGCACCGCGACGGAGGGGTTCTCCACCCGTCCGGGCAACGATGAGGACGATGGGTTCTGGCAGGATGAGGTCGTGGCCTCGGCCCGCTACGACGTGACAGAGGCCGTCGAAGTGGGCTTCACCGCCTTCTGGCGCGACAGCGAGCTGGACATCGACCGCAGCAACACCAACCCCGATGGACAGAATTTCACCATCGAGCGCGGCGCGCGCGTGTTCGCCGAAGGCAACAACGGCGGCCCGCTGACGGCGCTGCTGGCCTTCAGCCGCTATTCCATCGAGCGCGATGACCCGACCGGCTTCACCACCTTTTTCGACGGTATGCGCGATGAGGCGGAGTTCAAGCTGGGCTACGACGCCGGTGGCGCGATCACCGCGGACTTTGGCCTGACCGGCACCGTGGAAACTGCGGAGACGTCAGGCTTCGATGAGGAAGACGAGGTGAACAGCGCGGCGTTCGGCGAAGTGCGCTGGCAGATGAACGATGCGGCAACGCTGTCGTTCGCCTTGCGTCACGATGACAATTCCGACTTTGGCGGGCAGACCACCGGACGTCTGGCCATGACCTACGGCATTGCCCCCGACCTGATCCTGCGCGCCGTCGCGGGCACAGGCTATCGCGCGCCCTCCCTGTTCGAGCGCTACAGCTCTTACGGCAACCCCGATCTCGACCCCGAGAACAGCCGCACCGCCGAGATCGGCATCGAAAAGCGCTACGGTCAGGACACCTTTGTGAAGGCGACCCTGTTCTACACCGAGATCGACGACCGCATTGACTATGACTTCGGGACCTCGACCTACAATCAGGTTTCCGGCACCACCGTATCCGAGGGGCTGGAACTGTCGGGGGCCTATGCGCTCAATGATGCTGTGACCTTTGCCGGGGCCTACACCTATACCAACGCCGAAACAGATGGCGTCGCGGCACAGCGTGTGCCGCGCTATGATCTGGTTCTGGGTGTGGAAGCAGATCTGTCCCCGCGCCTGCGTGGCAGTGCCGAGGTGCAGCGCCTGGCCGACATCGAGGCGTCGGAATTTGCCCCGACGGATCACAAGGTCGGTGATTACACGCTGGTCAATCTTGGGCTCAGCTACGACGTGATGGACGACAGCGAACTGTACATGCGGGTCGAAAACGCGCTGGACGAGGATTATGAAACCGCTGGCGGCTACAACACCTCCGGTCGGGCTGTCTATGTCGGTATCAAGACCTCCTTCTGAGCATTTTTCGTCGCGGGTCCGGGGGATGCTCCGGGCCTGCGCCGGTCCTTCTGTCATCGCGGCCACGGTCGCGGTGGCTTTGCCTGCCGTGTCGCAGGACATGCCGGAGCGCCCCGAAAGGGTCGTCTCCGTCAACCTGTGCACCGATCAGCTTGCCATGATGCTGGCGGCGGAAGGGCAATTGATTTCCGTCTCTGACGTGGCGCTGGACCCGCAGGTGTCCGCCATGACCGAAGAGGCGCAGAACTATCGCATCAACTACGCGCTGGCCGAAGACATCTATCTCATGCAGCCCGATCTGGTGATCGCGGGCAGCTATTCGGCGCAGGCGACCCTGGATATGCTGGAACGGCTGGGCATTACCGTGGCGCGCTTCGCCCCGGCCTATTCGCTGGCGGAGGTGCGCGATCGCATGGCACAGATGGGCGACCTTCTGGGACGCCAAGAGGCCGCGGACGCCATGATCGCCGATTTCGACGCGCGGCTGGCCGCCCTTCGCGCAGAGGTCGATGAACGTCCCACCGCCGCACTGTATTATGCCAACGGCTACACCTCCGGCGACAAGACCCTGTCGGGCGAAATCCTCGCCGCCGCCGGGTTCGAGAACATCGCAGGCAAGCTGGGCTTTCCCTCCTTCGGGCGCATCCCGCTGGAGGTTCTGGCGCTGGCACAGCCGGACGCGCTGGTCACGTCCCGCCCCTACCCCGGCGCGTCGCGGTCAGAGGCGATCCTCGATCATCCCGTGGTCGAAGCCTTGCGCAAGGGGCGCGCTGATGCGAGCTTCTCCGACAAGGATTGGGTCTGCGGCACGCCCTATGTGCTGCGCGCGATCGAAGGCCTGCGCCCCCTGCGCAACGCCCTGACCAAGGAGCCCTGATGGCACGTCCCGCGCTTTGGCTGTCCCTTCTGACGGTCGGCCTGTTTGTGATCGCGCTGACCCTCGGCCCGGCGCAGATCGGGCCGTTTGAAAGCCTGCGTGCGCTGGTCGTCGACGATTCCAGCCCGCTGACCATGGTCATGCGCGAAATTCGCCTGCCGCGCGCGATCCTTGCGGTGCTGGTGGGCGCGAGCCTTGGGCTGTCGGGCGCCGCGATGCAAGGCTACCTGCGCAACCCGCTGGCAGAGCCGGGGCTGATCGGCGTGTCCGGCGCTGCGGCACTCGGGGCCGTGCTGGCGATCCAGACGGGTGTGGCGGCGACGGTCACCTTGGGCCTGCCGCTGATGGCGCTGGCCGGGGCACTGATCGGGGTGCTGCTGATCCTCGCACTGGCCGGGCCGCGCGGGTCATCCCTGACGCTGATCCTTGCCGGGATTGCGATTTCGGCGCTCAGCGGGGCGCTGACCTCGCTGGTGCTGAACCTGTCGCCCAACCCCTTTGCCGCGTCAGAGATCATGTTCTGGATGATGGGCTCGCTTGCGGACCGGTCGATGACCCACGTTTGGATCGCCCTGCCATTCGTGCTGGTCGGGGGCGGCGTGCTGCTGTCGCTGGGTCGTGGCCTCGACGCGCTGACACTGGGCGAAGACGCGGCCAGCGCCATGGGCATCCGTCTGACCCGCCTGCGGCTGGTGCTGGTGTTGGGCACGGCATGCGTGATCGGAGCGACCACCGCCGTGGCGGGGGCCATCGGCTTTGTCGGGCTGGTCGTGCCGCATATCCTGCGCCCGCTGGTCGGCGCGCGGCCCTCGCGGCTGCTGTGGGCCTCGGCGCTGGGTGGGGCTGTGATGGTTCTGGCCGCTGATATCGCCGTTCGGCTGATCTTGCCGGAACGCGACCTGAAGCTCGGCGTTGTCACCGCACTGGTGGGTGCACCGCTGTTTTTGCACCTGATCTACAAGACACGGAGCCAGTTGGGATGAGCCTTTTGCGTGTCGAGCACCTGAGCGTCACCCTGCGCAATCGGCCCGTTTTGCGCGATGTCAGCTTTGACGTGGCCGAAGGCGAATGCGTCGGGCTGATCGGCCCAAATGGCGCAGGCAAAAGCACCCTCATGCGCGCGGCGCTTGGGCTGGTCGCTCATGAGGGGCAGAGCTCCATCGCCCGGATGCGCGATGCCGATCGCGCCCGTGCCGCCGCGTGGATGCCGCAGATGCGCGAGATCGCCTGGCCCGTGACAGTGGACACGCTGGTGATGCTGGGCCGTATCCCGCATATGGCGGGCGGCCAGAAACCCAGCGCCGAGGACCATGCCCGCGTGGATGCGGCCATTGCTGCGACGGGGCTGGAAGCATTTCGCCAGCGCACTGCGACCCGGCTGTCGGGTGGCGAACAGGCGCGCGTTCTGATCGCCCGCGCCCTGGCGCAGGACACGCCGCTGATCGTGGCGGACGAACCGGTGGCCGGACTGGACCCGGCGCATCAGATTTCGACGATGGAGACCTTCGCCAAGCTCGCCCGCGACGGACGCAGCGTCATCGTCTCGTTGCACGATCTTGGCCTGGCGGCGCGTCATTGCACGCGCCTGATTATCCTGTCCGAAGGGCGCATTGCTGCTGATGGCGCTCCGGCAGATGTGCTGACGCTGGACAGCCTGCGCGATGTGTTCGGCATCACCGCCTATTTCCGCGACACTGACCAAGGTCCGGTGTTTCAGCCGCTCTCGGTGATCTGATGACGGACCGGGTGGCGCTGGATCGTCCCTGGCTGACGCTGGACCTTGGCCAGCCCATGCAGGTGCTGAGCTGGGCGCTGAACCGTCCGGGCTTTGTCACCGCGGATCGCATCGTCTGGCGCGAAGTGCGCAATGCCGACCTGCCCGAGGATCTGGATGTGGCGGTCTGGTTCGACGACGCCTTGCAGGCACGCGGCGTGGCCGACAGCGTGGCGTTTCTGACCTCGCGCGACATTCGCCGCTTTTGCACCGCCGAGGCGCAGGTTGGCGACACACATGTTTTTTGCCTCGCCACCGTAGGACTGTCGAATGCAGAGCGGATCGGCCAGCGCCTGCCCTATCACGCGCCGCCCGCCGGGACGATCAACGTGGCGGTGCAGATATCCACCGGGCTGACGCAGGCCGCGATGCTGGAGGCCATGAGCCTTGCCGTTCAGGCCCGCACCGCCGCCATCATGGATGCCGAGATCCGCATTGGTCCGGACAGGCTGCCCGCCACCGGCACCGGAACCGATTGCGTCGCCGTCGCCGCGCCGGAGGGGCCGACCTGCTTTGCCGGGCTGCACACCGCGTTGGGAGAAGCCGTCGGCCGGGCCGTCTATGACGCCGTGTCCCGGGGCGCGCGCGATTGGAAGGCCGAACCGCGTCCCGGCCAGTGAGCACACAGAAACTCCCCCTCTTCGCCACACTCTTGCCATTGAGCGACGACATTGTTTCCCTGTAGGCGTGAGAAGCGTCGGAAATTTCCATTTCGGCCACAGGTTTGGCCACAGCATTGAGCCAAAGGATTTGGCATGTCAGCACAGAACGGCTTTTCCCCCGATTTCAGCGCGCTTGGCCGCGGCGAATGGTTGTCAGCCCTGCGCACGTTGGGGCAGGAACACGGCTTTGCGGAACCGCTGGGCAAACGACATGCCGGTATCTTCATCGAGGATGGCGACACGCTGCTGGTGTCGTTTGAAACCATGTCGGGCATCGAGGCATTGTCGCAAACCCGCACGCCGCTGGGCTTTGACATGGTGCGCACAAAAGGCTGGTCCTCGCTCTCGCTGCTGAGCCACGGCGACACTTGGTTCCGCGATCCGCGCGTCTATGAGTTCTTTGACCAACTGCTTGATGACGACTTTTTCGACGAATTCGAACAGGTGGTGTTTTACGGTGCCGGCCCGTGTGGCTACGCGGCGGCGGCCTTTTCCGTGGCCGCTCCCGGTGCCCGCGTGCTGTTGCTGCAACCGCAGGCCACGCTCGATCCGCGCGTGACCGAATGGGATGACCGGTTCACAGACATGCGGCGCCTGGATTTCACCTCGCGCTATGGCTATGCGCCTGACATGCTGGACGCCGCCGATGCAGCCTACGTCCTGTACGATCCGCGTGAGAGATTGGACGCCATGCACGCGGCTTTGTTCACGCGCTCGAATGTGACCAAGCATAGAATGTCTTTGTTTGGCAACGCCTTGCAGACCGATGTTCGCATGATGGACGTGATGCCAAGACTGCTGGAAGACACGGCAGAGGGCAATCTGACGCGGGAGCGTTTTGCGGGCTACATGCGCGCACGCCGCAGCTATCTGCCCTATCTACGCCGGCTGCTTGCCCATACGGACGGTGAAAAACGCGACGCGTTGACCCGTATGCTGTGTCACAATGTGTCATCACGCCTGAACGCACCGAGATTCCGGCGCCGACTGGCCGGGCTTGATGCCGCCGCGTCGGACACCGAAGACGGCGCCACTCAACAGGTCGGGTGACCGCTAGCGCTTGCGGGACAGGACGCTTTCGCGCAGCTCCTGCTGGAAATAGCCAAGGCTGGCAACCAAGGTGAACAGGAAGACCCGACCGCTTTCGCCCAGCAGGCTGAGGGTGGCCGCTGCCGCCATCAGGCACAGCAGCAACGACGCCACGCCACGATCCTGATCGGCGATCATGTGGTCATCGCCCAGCCAGCGATACAGCTGGTCGGTCACCTGCGTTTCGATCTGCCGGGCGCCCCATCCCGCCAGCGCGCCAAGGATGACTGTAAGGATCATCGCCACATTCCCTCTTTCGGTTTCAGACGTTTTAACCCGCATCGTGGCTCTGGTGAAGAACCCGACCTCATGCTAGCTCAATCGCATGACCCAGATCACTTTGCCCCGCCCCGATGACTGGCACCTGCATCTGCGCGATGGCGCAATGCTGCGTGCCGTGACCCCAGAGACCGCACGCCACTTTGGACGCGCGATCATCATGCCCAACCTCGTGCCGCCGGTTGTGACCGGCGCGCAGGCCAGCGCCTACCGTGACCGCATTCGCGCCGCCCTGCCCGAGGGCAGCGATTTCACGCCGCTGATGACGCTGTATCTGACGCAGGAAACCGACGCCGCCGACCTCGTGCAGGCGCATAAGGATGGCATCATCACCTCGGTGAAGCTGTATCCGGCAGGTGCGACGACGAATTCTGCGTCTGGCGTGCGCGACTTTGACAAGGTGCGCCCGGTGCTGGAGGCGATGGCGGAAAACGGTGTGCCGCTGTGCGTGCATGGCGAGGTCGTGGACTCGGACATCGACATCTTTGACCGCGAGGCTGTGTTCATCGACCGTGTGCTGGACCCGATCCGTCGCGCGACGCCCGGCCTGCGCGTCGTGATGGAACACATCACCACCTCTCAAGGCGCGGATTACGCGCGCGAGGGGGGTGACGATCTGGGCGCGACGATCACCACGCATCACCTTGTCATCAACCGCAACGCGCTGCTGGTGGGCGGGATCAAGCCGCATTATTACTGCCTGCCCGTGGCCAAGCGCGAAGAGCACCGGTTGGCCTTGCGCAAGGCTGCGACATCGGGCGATCCGTCGTTTTTCCTTGGGACCGACTCGGCGCCGCACACCGATCCGCTGAAGGAAAACGCCTGTGGCTGCGCGGGATGCTTCACCGCGACGAACACGCTGTCGATCCTGGCCGAAGTGTTCGAACAGGAGGGCGCGCTGGATCAGCTGTCGGCATTTGCCTCTCAGAATGGCCCTCGGTTCTACAGGCTACCGGTCAGCGACCAGACCGTGACCTTGGAAAAGGGCGCGCCCGTTGTCTATCCGGACAAGATCGAAACAGAGGATGGCCTGGTCACCGTGTTCGATCCCATGATGCCTCTGCATTGGCGGGTCCTCTGAGACCTCTGGGGCTCCGCCCGACGGTGCCCCGACCGGCCTTTGGTCGATTGAAAAAACTCTCCCACATCACCGCGCATTTCGTGACCGACAAGATTGATCGTTGTCACGCCAAACGTCTGCGAAGCTGACTGATCCGTCACCGCCAGATCCGCCTGGACCGGGCGTTTCCGCCAACGGTCCGCTCCGAATATGGTAAAGATTGCACAGCAATTCACCAAATGTTGCGACGACGGGATCTCCGACCGCAAGCTTCATTTGATTTTAAGGCATGTATAGTTAGCCTATTCTGGAAGTCGGTCAAGACCGAGGGACAGAAAAAGGAGCCATCCATGGAAGGCTTGATTGATTTGCTTCTCAGCTTCGTGGAAGATCACAGCGCCTATGACATTGCGGGCATGGAACATCCGGTGGTGGTCGAGGTCAGCCGAGAGGATCTGACGAAGCAGTTTTTCCGCGGTCGCGCCCATATGATGCCCGCCGACGGGGTAGAGGAACGGCTGAACGCATTGTATGTCGCGGGACGTGACGGGCCAGACGTGATCTTCATCGTTCCTGCGGAAAACGTCGCTGGCGCGAGCCACTTTGACAACCCGTATGGCAATCCGCTCTGGCGTGAGATTTTGCTGCACGAGCTTGTGCACCACGCCCAAAAAGAACAAGGCGGCGAAACCTGGACCTGCGTGTCCAGGGGAGAAGCTGAGGCCTATGAGATCGGCGGCGTCTACCTGGAAACGCTTGGCCTGCCTGACCCCATGTCCAACCGCAACATCTGGAAAGACCTGTACGAGAGCTGCTGACGCCCAAATTCATGGCAGCAGGCGCCGTTGCAGTTCCGGGTCGGGCATGGCGCAGAGGTCGGTTTTGCCAAAGTGATAGCGGTTGCGCGCGATCCGGGCATACAGCCAATCCTGAACGCCAACCGGCAAAACCCGCAGCAGCTTCAGCGGAGCAAACCCTCGATGCAGCCGAGGGAAAAGCGCAATCATCGCATCGAGCGAGCCACGCGCTTCCCCGTTTTCCAGCAAAAGCCAACTGTCCGGATCATCGGGATTCAAACCGAAGTGACCAAGCAGCCCGCGCCCCAAGGGCGACTGCGCCGTACTAATGCGGATCCGGTCTGCCCGGTCAAGCCGCGCGATGCGCCGCGCCGTGGCCGAACAGATCGCGCAATCGCCATCCATGACCACGACTGTATAGCGATCATCAAAGTCAGGCACCGCCGGATCGGCGCGGTACGAATGGGGCAATCGTGTTTTGGGCCGCATGAGCAGTCTCCTTCCGGGAGACACTATCGCAGCACGGCGCGCGGCACACGCGGCAAAAGGTCGAAACACGCAGCGGAGACGCGCCTGCGGGCTTCCCCCGCCGGGCAAAACCCGCTAATCGGCGGGCAGCCCAAAGGAGTGCCGCCCATGATCCCCTCGACCTACCCCACCGCCGAAGAAATGGCCCGCCTGACCGCGCGCATGTTGTGGGAGATCGAGGCGGTGAATTTCATGGAAGACGAGCCGTTCAAGCTCGCCTCCGGTCAGTTGTCGCCGGTCTATATCGACTGCCGCAAGCTGATCTCTTTTCCGCGCATCCGCTCCACCCTGATGGATTTCCTGACCATCACGGTCATGCGCAACGCCGGGTTCGAGGCGTTTGACAACATCGCCGGTGGCGAGACAGCCGGCATTCCCTTTGCCGCATTGGTGGCGGAACGTATGGCGCTGCCCATGACCTACGTCCGCAAGAAGCCCAAGGGCTACGGTCGCAACGCCCGAATCGAAGGCGCCATGTCCGAGGGCGAGCGCGTTCTGCTGGTCGAGGATCTGACCACCGATGGCGGATCAAAGCTGTCTTTCGTGGACGCCATCCGCGACACGGGGGCGACATGTGGCCATACAGCGGTTATTTTCTACTACGGCATCTTCCCGGAGACGATCAAAACGCTGGGCGATCACGGCGTGCAACTGCACCACCTGTGCACCTGGTGGGAGGTGCTCGCAGAGGCGCCGGCGAAGCATTCCGGCGTTCTGTCCGAGGTCGAGTCGTTCCTCAAGGATCCGCACGCCTGGCGCGCTGCCCGCGCCTGATTGTTGACGTAGCGAAAGCCTTACATTTACGCGCGTCTATTTTTGCAACGGCGTAACCTCGCCGAAAAGCCGGTAGACAGCGAAACCAAATCTTGCGCGGAGATGCATTTTCCGGGCAAGATAAGGTGTTTCCGACGGTCCACAGAGATATCCCCAGAGATATACATTTTGCCTGACGGCCTTGGCATCTGCTAGGTGGGCCGCCTGGGCGACAGGCCAAACAGCAGCAGAATAATGGGGAAACCATGAACGAGATCGCAGCGATCAATCCGACCGGAGTCCAAGTCGACGCGGCGGAGACCATGCCCCACTCCATCGAGGCTGAGCAGCAGCTTCTGGGTGCCATCCTTACCGACAACGAGATCTTTGACCGGATCGCCACGCTGATCCGTGCAGAGCATTTCTATGACCCGGTTCACCAGCGCATATTCGAGATTGCCGCAGCACGAATCGCCAAGAACAACCTCGCCTCGCCGGTCACGCTGAAGGCCTTCATGGCCGACGACGAGGGCCTGGCAGAGCTGGGCGGCGCGGCCTATCTGGCGCGACTGGCGGCATCCGCGGTGTCCACCTTTGCGGTGCGCGATTACGCGCAGATGATCTACGATCTGTCGATTCGCCGCGACCTGATCCGTCTGGGGCGCGACATTGCCGATCAGGCGGCGAAGGTCGACGTGGCCTCCGAGCCGAGCGAGCAGATCGTCAACGCTGAACAGAAACTTTACAAGCTGGCGGAACAGGGTCAGTCTGAATCGGGTTTCCAATCGTTCCTGCGCGCCGTGACCGAAGCCGTGAACGTGGCAAACGCCGCCTATCAGCGCGATGGCGGCATGGCCGGCATTTCGACCGGGCTGCTCGACATGGACAAGAAGCTCGGGGGGTTGCACCCGTCCGACCTTCTGATCCTCGCGGGACGCCCGTCGATGGGTAAGACCTCGCTGGCAACCAACATCGCCTTCAACGTGGCCAAGGCGTATCGCAAGGGCGCAAAGCCCGATGGATCGCACGGCGCTTTGGAGGGCGGCGTGGTCGGCTTCTTCAGCCTCGAAATGAGCGCGGAACAGTTGGCGGGTCGTATCCTCGCCGAAGCCTCAGAGATTTCGTCCCACAAAATCCGTCAGGGTGATATGGAGGAGGAAGAGTTCCGCCGCTTCGTCCAGGCTGCCAAGGATCTCGAAGCCTGCCCGCTTTATATTGACGACACCCCCGCCCTGCCGATTTCGCAGGTGGCCGCACGGTCGCGTCGCCTGAAGCGGACGCATGGGCTTGACCTGATCATCGTCGACTACCTGCAGCTCTTGCGCGGCACCGCCGACAACCGCGTGCAGGAAATCGCCGAAATCTCCATGGGGTTGAAGGCCATCGCCAAGGAGCTGAACATTCCCGTGATAGCCCTGTCCCAGCTGTCGCGTCAGGTGGAAAGCCGCGAGGACAAACGCCCGCAGCTGTCCGACCTTCGGGAATCGGGCTCGATCGAGCAGGATGCCGACGTGGTGATGTTCGTGTTCCGCGAGGAATATTATGTGGAACGGGAAAAACCCGGCGAGCACGAGCTGGACAAGATGGTGGACTGGCAGGAACGCATGTCGCGCCTGCACGCCAAGGCCGAGGTCATCATCGGCAAGCAGCGTCACGGCCCCATTGGCACGGTCGAGCTGTCGTTCGAAAGCCAGTTCACGCGCTTTGGCAACCTTGTGAAACCTTGGCAGAACGAAGGCTGATCCTGCGCTACACCGCCAGGGCCAGTCCGAGATAAGCGCCAAGCTGGGCCGCGATCTGAATTGCGCCCAGCCCCTCGCGCGTGAAGCCCCCCAGCCGGGACACAAGCCGCCAGCGCAGGGTCTGGCCCGACGTCACCGCCCCCAGAAACGCCATGGCGGCCGCGCCGAATCCGATGGTCAGCCAAAGCCCCAGCAGCACGAGCAGGGTAGACAACAGCGCCACGCGGTAGCCTTCTTCGGTGATGGTGAACAGCCGCGCCTGCATCCCTTCGGTGCCGACTTTCCACGTTGTCGCCTTGACATGCACGCGCGCCATGCCGCCCAGTGCGGCGCCCGCTATCAGCGCCCCACCCGCGGCGCTGGACGGCAACGTTGCCACAATTGCGGCTGACAATCCCAGACCCAAGGCCAGTGTCATGCCGCCACAGGCATCCAGCCCCGGCAAGCGCATGCGCCGCAACACGTCCTGTGTCCGGCGGCCTGACGTCAGCCCGTCCATTGTGGCCGCCAACCCCTGCCAATTGCCGCCGTCGCCCATCAATATCAAGGCGATCAAGGCAAGAACCGCAGCAACGCTTTGCGCCAGGAACAGCCCTGCCCCCCACAGCACCAGCGCAGCCATCAGCCCGCACAACGCCTGCGTCACGGGCCAGAATTGGCGAGACCGGATGTCGAGATCATCGGACGGCAGCAACCCGCGCGTCACGGGCAAGCCTGTCGTCGAGGCCAACGCGCGGCGGAACAAGTCCGCTTGAAGCGACAGTCTTTGCGTGGTGGCCCGTTTCATGCGCAGTGGTCTCTCGAACGTCATACTTCAATATGGCAGTCAGAGTGCCAATAACCACCTAATGCGGCCGCGTTTCCCTCTTGACCCGGCATCAAATCTTGCCAAGACAGGCGCCATGGCCCAGGCAAGACTGACAATCGACCTCGACGCGCTCTGTGACAACTGGCAGAGCCTCAACGCCCTTTCCCAAACCGAGACCGGCGCGGTGGTGAAGGCCGACGCCTATGGTTTGGGTGTCGACCGGGTCGCCCCGGCGCTGGCCAGGGCAGGCGCGCGCACCTTCTTTGTCGCGATCGCCGAAGAAGGGGCAAAGCTGCGCCGCATCCTTGGACCGGACGTGGACATCTGCGTGTTCTCCGGCCACATGCCCGGCGATCTGCCCCTGATCCGCGATGCGCGGCTGGTGCCGATGATCAACTCCATCGACCAGATGCTGATGCATGTGGAGGGGCTGCCCGGCCATCCTTTTGGCATCCAGCTCGACAGCGGCATGAACCGTCTGGGGATGGAGCCCGCCGAATGGTCGGCGCTGCGCGACATTGCCCTGGCACAAAAGCCGCGTCTGGTGATGAGCCACCTTGCCTGCGCCGATGAGCCGGATCACGCCATGAATCGCCGTCAATTGCAGGCCTTCGTCGCCATGACCGAGGGCATTGACGCGCCGCGTTCGTTGGCGGCCACCGGGGGTGTTCTGCTGGGCGAGGACTACCATTTCGACATGACCCGCCCAGGGATCGGCGTCTATGGCGGCCTGCCGTTCAGCGATGCCAAGCCCGTGGTGTCACTTGATATTCCCGTCATTCAGTCGCGCGACGTCCTGGCCGGGGAAAGCGTCGGATATGGCAACACCTGGGTGGCGGAGCGGCCGACCCGCGTCGCCACCATCGCCGGTGGATACGCCGATGGTATCTTCCGCGCCATGGGACCACGGGCCAGCGTTTGGGCCGGAGAGCACAAGTGCAAGGTGCTTGGCCGCATTTCCATGGACCTGATCGGGGTTGACGTCAGCGCCGTGGATCGCGTGCCTGAAACGGTGGAGCTGCTTGGCCAACACCAGGGCATCGACCTGCTGGCCGATTGGGGTGGGACCATCGGGTACGAAATCCTTACCGCGCTCGGCGCGCGCTACGACCGCAGCTACCTCGGCGGGTGAGCGCGGCCATGGCTCTCCTGCAGCCTTTGGGTGCGTTGGGCCGTGCCACATTGGCGCTGCTGGCGGCCCTTGGACGTGTGACGCTTTTTGCCCTCCGCGCCGTCAGCCACATGGTCCGGCCCCCGTTTTATGGGCGAGAACTGGCTGTGGCGCTGCTGAACATCGGCTGGCTCTCGCTGCCCGTGGTCGGGCTGACGGCTGTGTTCACCGGGGCCGCGCTGGCGTTGCAGATCTATTCAGGCGGCGCCCGTTTCAGCGCCGAGGCGGTGGTGCCGCAGATCGTTGCCATCGGAATGGTGCGCGAACTTGGCCCGGTTCTGGTGGGTCTGATGATCGCGGCGCGCGTGACCTCCAGCATCGCGGCAGAGATCGCCACAATGAAGGTCACCGAACAGATCGACGCGCTGACCACCCTGTCCACCAACCCGATGAAATACCTTGTCGCGCCACGCGTTCTGGCGGCGCTGATCGTGGTGCCCCTGCTGGTCGCGGTGGGGGATGTGATCGGGGTTTTCGGCGGCTTTGCGGTGGCGACCGGATCGCTGGGGTTCAATCCCGCCTCGTATCTAAAGAACACCGTGGATTTCCTTGAACCGCTGGATGTGGTGTCGAGCCTTGCCAAGGGCTGCGCCTTTGGCGGGATCGCCGCGACCATGGGCTGTTATTTTGGCATGAACTCTGGCCGCGGCGCGCAAGGTGTGGGCCGTGCAACCAAAGGGTCGGTCGAGGCCGCTGCCATCCTGATCCTTGCCGCGAATTTCGTTCTGACGGGAGTTTTCTTTTCGCTATGAGTGTCGCAGCGCGCCCCCGTATTCCTGCGGACCACTTGGCGATGCCTTGCGCATCCGGGTGGGAGACATGATAGAACTTTCCAACGTTTCCAAAGCCTTCGGGGCCAATCACGTTCTGCGCAGTGTCGATCTGGAGATCACAAAAGGCACGTCGATGGTAATCATCGGCGGCTCTGGCACCGGGAAATCGGTGCTGCTGAAGTGCATTCTGGGGCTGGTGTCTCCGGACACCGGGACGATCACGCTCGACGGACGTGACGTGACGCAACAGGATCGCGATGCCTTTCTTGCCCGGTTTGGCATGTTGTTTCAGGGCGGCGCATTGTTCGACAGCCTGCCCGTCTGGCAGAACGTCGCTTTTCGCCTGCTGCGGGGATCGCTGAAAAGACCCAAGGCCGAGGCCCGCGAGATCGCCATCGAAAAGCTGCGCCGCGTGGGTCTGACGCCGGATGTTGCGGATCGCTTTCCCGCAGAGCTGTCGGGCGGTATGCAAAAGCGTGTGGGCCTTGCGCGCGCCATCGCCGCCGAACCGGAAATCATCTTTTTCGATGAGCCGACCACGGGTTTGGATCCGATCATGGCGGGCGTCATCAACGATCTGATCCGCGAGATCGTGACCGAGATGGGCGCCACGGCCATGACCATCACCCACGACATGAGCTCTGTCCGCGCCATCGCGGACAACGTGGCCATGTTGCACGGCGGCAAGATCCGATGGACAGGCCCGGTGTCGCAGTTGGACCGTTCGGGCGATGCGCATGTGGACCAGTTCATTCATGGCCGCGCCGAAGGACCGATCGAAGCCGTAAGGTGATCCGTTGCCAAGCCGCGGCACTGGTGGCATGACAGCCGCACTGTCGTATCCGGGGGTTCCATGGAAAGCTTCTTTCAGCCGCCGCCCGAGGTGGTTGCCTTCTTGTTCATCAAGAAATTCGTCTACCTTGAACTGCTGGCCTGTCTGGCACTGATCCGGGTGATTGTCGGTCGCGGCATAGCACGTTGGCCGGCGTTGGTGACGCTCTTGATGGCCGCTGCGGGCGTCTTTACCACCTTTGCACCCGCGTTGAACCTGGCCCAGGGGCCGATCTACACCAGCCTTGCGCAATTCATGGCGGGCGGCGGCGGCATGTCCGCACTGCTGGTGCCATCGGTGGTGTTTCTCATCTCCTCGATCACGCCGCGCGCACGGTGGCGGGTGATCGACTGGATCCACATCCTGATGATGGCGGCGCTGGTCGGCCTGTGGTGGTGGACCTCCTGAGCGGGCAACACGAGGCGCCCTGCCCTGAGGACGGGTGATCCACAAAAGGATGGACACGCATGCGCTGGCTGAACCTGGCATTCATATTCCTCTACCCGATGTCGTGGTTTGCCCCCTTGATGCGGGCCGGGTTGCTGCCGCTGTTCGGGATGTCAGAGATTTCCGTGGTCTCCGGGCTGCAATCGTTGTGGGCCTCTGACCTGTTCCTTGGGCTGGTGGTGGCGGTTTTCGCCTTGGGGGCGCCGATGGCAAAGACCGTGGGGCTGGCGCTGGTGCAGTTCGGGGTATGGAATCGCCGGACGCTGACAGCGATCAACATTCTTGGCAAATTTGCCATGGCGGATGTGTTTTTGATCGCGCTCTATGTGACGCTGGCGAAGGGGCTGGGGATTGGCCGCGTGGAAACTGCCTGGGGGCTGTACCTGTTCACAGCGTTGATCCTGGGGTCGATGGTGATCGGAGCAATCGAGGCGCGGAGCAGCTAGAGTGCCGGGGCGTGCGGAACGGGGCCAGCCCCCCATGCCCCCGGAGTATTTTCGTAGCGCAGAAGCCGATGCGAACCCGCATTCCCGGCGTTTCCTTTTCTGGCGGGACGGTCTAAACCCGGCGCTCAACGCAAGGGGAGCGTGTCATGGCCAAGGCCACCAGCCGGTTCGTCTGTCAAAAATGCGGCAACGTCACGAACAAGTGGGCGGGGCGCTGTGATACCTGTGGCGAATGGAACGCCATCGTCGAGGAGACGCCGCTGGCGCAAGGCCCTTCTGGCAAGACCATCGGCACCAGCCGGGGCCGCAAGGTGCCGCTGTCCGATCTGTCGTCCAAGGAAGCGCCGCCGCCGCGCACCGCCTGCAAGATCGACGAGCTGGACCGCGTTTTGGGCGGCGGGCTGGTGCCCGCGTCTGCCGTACTCGTCGGGGGTGATCCCGGCATCGGCAAATCGACGCTGCTGTTGCAGGCCGCCGCCGCCTTTGCGCGGGCGGGGCTGAAGGTGGTTTATATCTCGGGCGAGGAAGCCTCTGCCCAGGTGCGGTTGCGCGCGCAGCGGCTGAACCTCACGGACGCGCCGGTGAAGCTGGCGACAGAAACCAACCTGCGCGATATTCTGACCACGCTGGACGAAATCAAGCCGGACCTCGCGATCATCGATTCGATCCAGACCATGTGGGCCGACAATGTGGAATCCGCCCCCGGCTCTGTCAGTCAGGTGCGCGCGGCGGCCCATGAGCTGACCAGCTTTGCCAAGCGGCGCGGCTGCGCGGTGTTCCTCGTGGGGCACGTGACCAAGGAGGGCAACCTCGCCGGGCCGCGCGTGGTGGAACACATGGTGGACACCGTGCTGTATTTTGAAGGCGAGCGTGGCCACCAGTTCCGCATCCTGCGCTCGGTCAAGAACCGCTTTGGCCCCGCAGACGAAATTGGCGTTTTCGAGATGACCGGCGGCGGCCTGGCCGAAGTAAAGAACCCCTCGGCACTGTTTTTGGCAGAGCGCGGCGAGCCTGCGCCCGGATCGGTGGTGTTTTCGGGGATTGAGGGTACCCGCCCGGTGCTGGTGGAGTTTCAGGCGCTGGTCGCCCCCTCGCCCCACTCGCAGCCTCGGCGCAGCGTGGTGGGCTGGGATGGCTCGCGACTGGCGATGATTCTCGCAGTGCTCGAATCACGCTGCGGCATCCCCTTTGCCGGGCTCGATGTTTACCTGAACGTGGCGGGTGGGATGCGCGTTGGCGAGCCTGCCGCGGATCTGGCTGTGGCGGCTGCGCTACTTTCCGCCCGAGAGGACGCGGCGCTGCCGGCGGAGACTGTCGTTTTCGGGGAAATCAGCCTATCAGGTGCGCTGAGACCGGTGGGGCAGACCGAAAATCGCTTGAAGGAAGCCGCGAAACTTGGTTTTTCCACCGCGATTCTGCCGACGGGCGGCAAGGCGCGGGGCAGCAAGTCGATGAAGCTGATCCAGATGAGCGATCTGGCCGGTTTCGTGGGTGAGGTCTTTGGCGCCGGATAACGGCGTCTGACCAGTGATTGAAATACAAAAACGCAGGCAAAAAAGGCAGCGACTATGGAAGGTTTCACTATCGTCGACGGGGTCGTCGGGCTGATCATCGTCATGTCGGCTTTGCTGGCGTATTCGCGCGGCATCGTCCGGGAGGCCATGGCCATCCTCGGCTGGATCGCCGCCGCGGTTCTGGCGTTCATGTTCGCCGCGCAAGTTCAACCGCTGGTGAAGGAAGCGCCGATGGTTGGCGAGTTTCTTGCCGACAGTTGCGAGTTGTCGATCATCGCAGCCTTTGCGGTGGTCTTTACCATCGCGCTGTTAATCGTGTCGTTGTTCACGCCTTTGTTTTCCTCGCTGGTGCAACGCTCGGCGTTGGGAGCGTTCGATCAGGCGCTTGGCTTCTTGTTCGGCGTGGCGCGGGGCGTGTTGCTCGTGGCGATCGGGTTCTTTGTCTACCAGACGGTCATCACCGCGCAGGACATCGCCATGATTGACGATTCGCGTTCGGCTGCGGTGTTCAGCCAGTTCACCGGCAAGATCGAAGAGCAGAACCCGGAGCAGGCGCTTGGCTGGATCACGGCGCAATACGAACAGCTTGTCGGCACCTGCGACGCGCCGGTCTAAGACCCGCCTGTCGGGGCGTGCATTATCAATGGCAACGCGGCTGGCATGAATTGCCGGCCGCCGCGCCGCAGATTGAAAACGCCTCCGCACACCCCAAATCATCGAAAACACCGGCATGCATTTAGGGTTTTGTCGCCTGAGATGCCGCAACCTTGCCAATTCTGTCTGCCCAAGGGTGCAGGTCTGGCCAAGCGGATGACGCAGAGCCCCAACCATTACGATCAAGATACGCCCATTCGTCAGGCGCATACGCTGTTTCCTGCGACACTAGCTGATATCCGCCTGCCACGTGTTGGCGGAACAGACCCGACGCGCCCCTCACTTTTGGCGACAGCTCTCCGAGCAGCTTGGTGGACTACGGATCACATGCCATGACCTTGGCGATGCACCAAGAACCATGGTCGCAAGGCCGTCAGAAGCGCATGGCGACGCGCTGACGGTCCTGAGCACGGCAATTTACGGCGCCGCGTCAGGTTTTCCCCTCGCACATTGACCGACCTCTCCCTCAGACGCGCATGGCGTCGAGCCGGCGATTGTGCGGCGACCGTAGGCGGGTTGAGCACCGGCTGCCGTGCCGATGGGCCTGTGGTGTTTGTGGCGAAACAGCCCTCTCACGGATAGTTTTGTGATCCTTCCGTGACACTGCGCATTTAACACCGTATGTGGAGCGCGACCTTACCCGGAATCGGAGACGCGCCTCTTGTCCGACCCCCAATCCGCCCCCCGTACCCTGACAACAAATCCCTTCGATGCTGACGGCGACACTCTCCATGAAGAGTGTGGCGTTTTCGGTGTCGTCGGTGTCACGGATGCTGCCAACTTCGTCGCCCTCGGCCTGCATGCGTTGCAGCACCGTGGCCAGGAAGCCGGTGGTATCGTGTCACATTCGTCGGATGTGGGCTTCAGCTCTGTCCGTCGTTTTGGCTATGTCCGGGATAACTTCACCCGTGCCTCGCTGATGGAAACGCTGCCTGGCCCGCTTGCCATCGGACACGTGCGTTATTCCACCGCCGGATCCAAAGCCGCGGCGATTCGCGATGTTCAGCCCTTCTTTGGAGAATTCTCCATGGGGGGTGCGGCGATTGCCCACAACGGCAACATCACCAACGCCAATGCTCTGCGGCGCGAGTTGATCGAACGCGGTTCGATCTTTCAATCGTCGTCTGATTCGGAATGCATCATTCACCTGATGGCCCGATCGCTGCAACGCGACATCCCAAGCCGGATGGAAGACGCATTGCGCCGTGTCGAAGGCGCATTCTCGATCGTTGCCATGACCCGCACCAAGCTGATTGGCGTGCGCGACCCCTTGGGCGTCCGTCCGCTGGTTCTGGGCAAAGTGGGTGACTCAGGCTGGGCCTTGTCGTCGGAAACCTGTGGGCTGGACATCATCGGTGCGACCTACGTCCGCGAGATCGAGCCCGGCGAGATGGTCGTTATCACCGAGAACGGTGGCATCGAATCCTCTCACCCCTTCCGCAAGGCAAGCTCACGCTTCTGCATCTTCGAGCATGTTTATTTCTCGCGCCCTGATTCGATCATCGGCAACCGCAGTGTTTACGAGACTCGCCGCCAGATCGGTGTGGAACTGGCCCGCGAAGCACCGGTGGACGCGGATCTGGTCTGCGCCGTGCCCGACAGCGGCACGCCTGCGGCCATCGGGTTTGCCCACGAAAGCGGCATTCCGTTCGGGATGGGAATCATCCGCAATCAATATATGGGCCGGACGTTCATCGAGCCGACAGAGCAGATCCGGAACATGGGTGTGCGGCTGAAGCTGAACGTGAACCGTGCCCTGATCGAGGGCAAGCGCGTCATCCTTGTCGACGACTCCGTCGTGCGCGGCACCACCTCGCGCAAGATCAAGGAGATGGTTCTGGATGCCGGCGCGGCAGAAGTTCACTTCCGCATTGCGTCGCCGCCGACCTCATGGCCGTGCTTTTACGGTGTGGACACGCCTCAACGCGAAAAGCTGCTGGCCGCGACCATGTCCGAAGAGGAGATGACCCGGCACCTGGGCGTCGACTCGCTGAAATTTGTGTCTCTCGATGGCCTGTATCGGGCCGTGGGCCAGGCCGAAGGCCGCAACAGCAAGTGCCCGCAGTATTGCGACGCATGTTTTTCCGGTGAATATCCCGTGAAACCATCCGACATGATCGAACAGGGTTTCGAGATGAAGGCGGCGGAGTAATCCTCTGTAAAATATGTTTTCAGATGGGTGGTCCTCGGGCCGCCCATTTGCGTTTCTTCCTTTTGACAACAGGACTCTGGCCATGAACCTTCTCGACCTCGACGCCCGCTGGAAGCGTCTCAATGACCCGGACTATGTCTGCCCCTGCTGCGGTCGCAGCTTTGGCGGGGTGATCGACATCGGGTTCGAGGAACCCGAGGATTGGCCACACGGCCCGTTGCAGGGCGAGGACATGACCGTGGGCGAGGATCGGCTGACGCCGGACCTGTGCCGTCTGATGGGCCGATATTTCCTGCGCGTCACCCTGCCCTTGCCCATTCGGGGCGCATCCGAGGCCATGAATGTCAGCCTTTGGGCAGAGGTCGCGCGCGACACCTTCGATGCTTACCTCGACACCTTCGACAGTGGCGCGGCCTTCACCGGTGAGGGGCTGAGCGCCAACACCGTTCCCGGCCTCGACAATGACGCCACTCCCCTGGCGCTGGAAGCCGCCAATGCCAGCCAGCGCCCCGTGGCCAAAGCGCTGGACGGGCCGATGGCCGAAACACAGGCGGAGGGTCTGTCGTTGGACGATCTGCTGGATCTTTATGCGGCTTCGGGCAACGATATCCGGCCTCACCTGAAGGGCTAGGCGCTGTTTACGGGTCGGCGGGCGGGCGCCTTCGGGCGCAGCCCGAACAGTACGTCCCGCCGACAAAGCAAGTTTCCGCACAGTCGTCTCTGCCGATGGGCGAGGCTCCGCACGGCGGAAATCCCCCGTCTTTGCTTTCTGACCCAAGGCTCGTAAACGCGGCTTTCTCAAATACATAGGGAGCAGCGAGACGACCCATGGCACAGGACACCACCACCTCTGACGCCGTCAATCAGGCGGCAACGCAACGCTCCGTTGGCGCGCTCGACGGGCTCATCCTGCTTGGCACATTCGGCAACGACGAGACGCCGCGCGCATTGGTGCGCACATCCAAGGGACAGACGGTGACGCTCAAGGTTGGCGACCGCATCGGCACGGCGCCGGTGATCGCAATCCAGGACGGTCGGCTGGCCTACGCGGCGCATGGCAACACCAAATGGCTGAAACAGCCGGCCAAGCCGTGAACGCGCCAGTGTTTCCCCCTGCCGGGCGACCGGCGTAGGTGGCGCGGTGCAGAAAATAACCCGGTCCCGGATACCGCGGAGATGGTTGATATTGTGACCAAGGCCACGCCGCCGACCGACGGACCTGCCCCCGCTACACGCTGCTCGCAGCCCCGGATATAAAACTCCTGCAGACCTGCGGCCACTTGACCACAAACAGGGGCCACGCGCCCGCTTGACGGGCCAGCATTTCAGGTCCAAACCCCCGCCATGACCAAGCTTGCTCTTATCACCGGCGCCTCACGTGGGCTGGGCTATGCCCTCGCTCTGAAACTCGCGCCCGAGTATCACATCCTCGCCGTCGCACGCACCGTGGGCGGGCTGGAAGACCTGGACGACGAGATCAAGGCCAAGGGCGGCGAAGCCACTCTTGCGCCGATGGATCTGACGGACCGCGATGCCATGGCGCATTTGTGCCGCTCGGTTTTTGACCGTTGGGGTGGGCTGTCGCTTTGGGTTCATACGGCGATCCATACCGCGCCATTGGCCCCCGCCTGGCAATTGGATCAGAAGGACTGGCAGAAGTCCGTCGACACCAACGTCACGGCCACGGGCTACATGATCCCTTTCGTCGCACCCTTGCTGGGTGAGCAGGGCAAAGCCGTCTTCTTCGATGACCAGCACGGCGGCGAAAAGTTCTACGGCCATTACGGCACCACCAAAGGTGCTCAGATCGCATTGGCGAAAAGCTGGGCCGCCGAGACGGAGAAAACCGGCCCCCAGGTGCAGTTTCTTGAGCCGCAGCCGATGTGCACGGGCCACCGCGCGCGCTTTTTCCCCGGCGAGAGCCGCGATACGCTGGCGACGCCCGAGGCTGAAGCAGCCCGCTTGCGCCCACTGATCTGAAAAGACCAATGGCCCGCGCCGCAGGGCCCGCTGCCATAACGCGTCGCCCTTGCAATAGGGCTGCGCCGCTTGTTCTCGACGCGCCCATCCCGTAGAGAACACAAAACACTTTTCCGGGCGGTCCCATGCGTATTCTCATCACCAACGACGACGGTATCAACGCGCCCGGCCTGGCCGTGCTGGAACAGATCGCACAGGAGCTGGCCGGACCTGACGGTGAAGTCTGGACCGTCGCGCCGGCCTTCGAGCAATCGGGCGTCGCGCATTGCATCTCCTACGCCCATCCGACGCTGATCTCCAAGATGGGAGAGCGTCGTTACGCAGCCGAGGGCAGCCCCGCCGATTGCGTGCTGGCGGGTGTCGGCGATGTGCTGAAGGGCCATCCGATCGACCTGATCCTGTCCGGCGTGAACCGGGGCAATAATTCCGCTGAAAATGCGATGTATTCAGGCACTTTGGGCGGCGCTCTCGAAGGCGCGCTGAAAGGTCTTCGCTCCATCGCCATGTCGCAGTACCTCGGGCCGGAAAACGTCAACATCGACAACCCGTTCGAGGCCGCCGCGCAATATGGCGCAGAGGTCGTCCGCAAGATCATCGCGTTCGATGCCGATGAGCAGGATGGATACCGGCTGTTTTACAACGTGAATTTCCCGCCCGTTCCTGCGGCGGCTGTCAAAGGTATCTGTGCCGCGCCACAAGGCAAGCGCGACCACACAGGGTTCAGCGTCGAGCCGCACATGTCACCCTCCGGCCGTCGATTCCTCTGGGCCAAGGGCGGCGACCAGCGCGCGCCCGTGGCCGCCGGGTCCGACGCGGCTGTGAATATGGACGGCTGGATCTCCGTGACGCCGATGCGCGCGGATTTCACCTGCCGCGACAGTCTGACGGCGCTGGAGGATGCCTTGAAATGACCTTCGACGCCGACGCCAAGATGCAGTTCCTCTTTGCTCTGCGCTCCAAAGGGGTGACGGACAAGGACGTGCTCAACGCCATGGAACGCATCGACCGCGGCTTGTTCATTCAAGGTTATTTCTCGGAGCGTGCCTACGAAGACATGCCCCTTCCGATCGCCTGCGGACAGACGATTTCGCAGCCGTCGGTTGTCGGTCTGATGACGCAGTCCTTGCAGCTCGGCTCGCGCGACAAGGTGCTGGAGGTCGGCACCGGTTCTGGCTATCAGGCCGCGATCCTCAGCCAGCTGGCGCGACGTGTCTACACTGTTGACCGGCACAAGCGTTTGGTGGCCGCCGCGCGCAAGGTGTTCGACACGCTGGAACTGGCCAACATCACGGCGTTCACCGCAGATGGATCGTTTGGATTGCCAGATCAGGCGCCGTTTGATCGCATTCTCGTGACCGCCGCCGCCGAGGACCCGCCCGGCCCGCTCTTGGCGCAGTTGAAGATTGGCGGTATCATGGTGGTGCCCGTCGGCCAGTCCGACGCGGTACAACATCTGATCCGGGTCACCCGGACGGAAACAGGGTTTGACTACGACGAATTGCGCCCCGTGCGCTTCGTCCCATTGGTAGAGGGGCTGGGCAAGGATTGACGCCCGGCTGGCAATTTTTGAGTGACGCTCCGACCACAAGGTGCGCATGAGATGAGGACATCGAGATGACGACCCATACGCCTTTCTGGGCCCGCCCCATTTCCGCACTCGCGCTGCTGACCGCCCTTGGGGCCTGTGCGGGCGATGGCCTGGATCTTGACATGCGGGGGCGCATGGGTGGTCCTATGGATACCTCCGCTGCGGCGGCCACTGCGGTTGCCGACCGTCCGGCCCCGGATGATCGCGGTGTCCTGTCTTATCCCAGCTATCAGGTGGCCGTGGCGAAGCGGGACGATACCGTCGCGCGGCTTGCGGATCGCGTGGGCCTGCCTGCGCAGGAGCTGGCACGTTACAATGGGCTGCAAACCGGTGACACGTTGCGTCGGGGCGAGATCGTCGCCCTGCCCCGCCGGGTGGCCGAGCCGTCGACCTCCACAGGGCTGAGCCGCGCCCCCGCCGTGGATGTGGCGACACTGGCAGGCAACGCCATCGAGCGTGCCCAGCCGACCACGCCGACCCGCACCAGCAGCGGCACCGGGGTTGAACCGGTCCGCCATCAAGTGGCACGCGGCGAGACCGCCTTTACCATTGCGCGCCTTTACAATGTCACCCCACGCAGCCTTGCGGAATGGAATGGTCTGGATAAAGAGTTCACCGTCCGCGAAGGTCAGTTCCTGCTGATCCCGACCAGCACGGCCTCTGCGAGCGCATCCAGCACGACCACTGTGTCGCAGCCGGGGGCCACGTCCAGCACGCCCATCCCGCCGTCCTCCGCCACACCTTTGCCAGAGGTCGACGCAGAACCATTGGAACGCGCAGCGCCCGCTGCGCCGGCGGCCTCAAGCACAGCCGCCGCAGACAAGCCCAAGCCCAAGCCTGCGAAACCCGCAGAACCGGTTGCCGACATTGGCCAGTCGCAAGCGAAAGCCAGCGGAGAAATGGCGATGCCCGTTTCCGGTGCGATCATCCGCGAGTACAAGGCCGGCGTGAACCCCGGCGTGGATATTGCAGCGTCTCCGGGTCAGCCGGTGGGTGCGGCGGCCTCCGGGAAGGTTGTACACATCAGTGAAAAGACCGATGGAACGCTGTTCATGATCGTGCGCCACCCCAACGAGGTGAGCTCTGTCTACATGAACATCGCCGACGCGACGGTGAAGAACGGCGATTCGGTAAGCCGTGGTCAAACCATTGCGCGGGTCGGCCCCGGCTCGCCGTCCTTCCTGCACTTCGAGGTGCGCAAGGGACTGGATGCCACTGACCCGATGGCCTACCTCAACTGAGGTCATTCCATAAAATACAAAACGGGCGCGTCCGAGGTTTCCCGGACGCGCCCGTTTTCGTTTCCGTGGCTTTGAACCTCAGGTCAGAGAGATCCCCTGCCGCCCTGCCAGATCGACAAAGAACTGCCAGGCCACACGACCCGATCGAGAGCCGCGCGTCGCCTGCCATTCGATGGCTTCCGCACGCAGGGTGTCGGCATCGACCTCGAGGCCATGGCTGTCGCAGTAGCCTCTGATCATGTCGAGGTATTCGTCCTGCGAACAGGGATGAAAACCCAACCACAGCCCAAAGCGATCTGACAAGGAAACCTTTTCCTCGACCGCCTCTGACGGATTGATGGCCGAGCCGCGCTCGTTTTCGATCATGTCGCGCGGCATCAGATGGCGCCGGTTCGATGTGGCATAAAGCACCACATTCTCGGGCCGTCCCGCAACGCCACCGTCCAGCACGGCCTTCAGGCTTTTGTAATGCTCGTCGTCATGGCTGAAGGAAAGGTCGTCGCAGAACAGCACGAAACGATATGGCGCATGGCGCAGCACATCCAGCAATCGACCGACGGTCGGCAGGTCTTCGCGCTGCAGCTCCACCAGTTTCAGGTCATGCCCCTCGGCGCGCACGGCGGCGTGAATCGCCTTGACGATGGACGACTTGCCCATGCCCCGCGCGCCCCAGAGCAGGGCGTTGTTGGCGGGCAGACCGCGCGCAAACTGGCGGGTGTTGGCGAGCAGCGTGTCGCGTGACCGTTCCACGCCGATCAGCAGATCAAGCGGCACGCGGGACACGCGGTCGATGGCCACAAGACGGTCTGGGCGTGTCTCCCAGACGAACGCTTCGGCGGTGAAATCAGGGGCGCCGAGCGGCGGTGGAGACATCCGCTCCAAAGCCGCCGCAATGCGTTCCATCGGGTCCGTATTGGTCATTTGTCCTCGTCGAATTCCTTGAACATCGGATCGTCTTTCGACGCCTCTGCCGGATCATCCTCGAACCACAGACCCTGGGCCCGCAGATCCTTTTCCCGCTTCTTCTCGACGCGGCGCACCAGAAGGATGGAAACCTCGTAAAGCCCGTAGACCACGCAGAACAGGATCATCTGCGTGACCACATCCGGCGGCGTGACCACAGCGGCCAAAACCAGAATGGCCACCATGGCGTATTTGCGCACCGAGCCCAGACCATCCGCAGAGACCAGCCCGGACTTGCCCATCAGCGTCAGCAGAACCGGCAACTGGAAGCACAGGCCAAAGGCCATGATGAAAATCAGCGAGGTTTGCAGGGATTCGTTCACCTTACCAAAGAAGGTGATCTGCAACCCGCTCGTCGTTTCCGGCACCACCACGGTCGTGGCAGGCGTATCCACGGCGCCGCTCATCATGTTGACAAAGATCGACGGCGCGTCGGTGAAGCCCAGGAAAAAGGTCATCGCCAGTGGTGTCACGACAAAATGCGCGAATGCCGCACCGAGCAGGAACATCACCGGCGAGGCGATGAGGAACGGCAGGAAAGCGCCCTTTTCGGATTTATAGAGTCCGGGCGCGACAAAACGCCAAAGCTGCGTCGCGATCACCGGAAAGGCCAGCGCGAAGCCAAAGACCATCGAAATCCGGAACAGAACAAACAGGTATTCCTGCGGGCTGGTGTACTGCAGCGTAGGCGACGGGTCGCCCATGGCACGCAGGGTCGCCTCGATCGGGCCAAGCAGGAAGCGCAGCACATGTTCCGCCAGGAAATCTCCCTGGATCGGAATGAACATGATGCAGATGCCTACGAACAGGGCAAGGATCGACCGGATCAGCCGCGTGCGCAGCTCTGCCAGATGTTCGATCAGCGGCGCTGCGCTGTCTTCGAGGTCGTCTTGGGTTTGGCTCATGCCTTGTCAGCCTCGTCCTTTGCGGCGTCTTCGGCCAGCGCGCGCTCCATCTCTGCCGCTTTTTGCGAAGCGGCTTCGGCTTCGCGGGATTTGCGGTCAGCGGCCGCGCGGGCGGCGTTCGCCTCGATCTTGCGGCGGGCAGCTTCGCGTTCCTCGGACAGCTTCGGCTTGTCCGCGCTTTGTCCAGTGCCGCCTGACCCGCCGATGTCGGTCATGGATTTCGCCGCGTCGCGGACCCCATCCATGGCGCTGCTCATCGGGTTGCTCGCCGACTTGAAGGTCTTCTGAATGTCCTTGACCCCGGCATCGTCGGCGGCGTCATTCATGGCGCGGGAAAACTCGCGCGCCATGCCGCGGGCCTTGCCCATGAAGTGCCCCACGTTGCGGAACAGCATCGGCAGCTCCTTCGGCCCGACGACGATCAACGCCACGATGCCGATGACAAGAAGCTCGCCAAAGCCGAAATCGAAAACCATCGGCATGGTGATTTACACCTTGTCCTTGTCTTCGGAAGCGGGCGTGACGTCTTTGGCGTCTTCGGACTTGTCGTCTTCGATTTCCTTGCTGCCGTCGCTCACGCCCTGTTTGAATGCCGTGATGCCTTTGCCCACTTCGCCCATCAGCGACGAAATCTTGCCGCGGCCGAACAGCACCAGCACGACGACGGCAATCAGCAGAAGGCCTGGCAGGCCGATGTTCCCGATACCCATGGTTCAAGTCTCCGTTTGTCTGAACGCGGGCCGCCTGTGGCTGCGAACGCCCGCTGGAAAATTCACACCGTTGGATACGGCAGCTTTGCCGCAGGGAAAAGACGCAATGCGCCAGCGCGGGCGGGCTTGTGTGTCATGAGGTTGTCAGTTGTCAGGTTTATGTCAGTATGGTCGCGCAGCACGCCGGATTATTCAGCCGAATCCGCGCTCTGCCCGCCGCAGTGACGCGGCGGATCACGCCAAATCCGGGAATCGCCGCGCCATGAATCGCAAGGATCGTCTCTACGCCATCACCCAGCGCCTGCGCGACGGAGCGTTGCATACGGCGGAGGCGATGGCGCAGGACCTCGATGTTTCCGTGCGAACGATTTACCGGGATATGGAAGTCTTGGCCGCGTCAGGTGTGCCTGTCGCCGGCACGCGCGGCTATGGCTACACGGTGCAGGCTGCGATCACCTTGCCACCCCTGAACCTGACCGAAGCTGAGCTGGAAGCTTTACATCTGGCGCTGGCGATCCTCGGCGGGTCCGACATGGACGAGCACGCGGAAGCGGCGCGTCAGTTGTCGGCCAAGATCGACGCGGTCTTGCCTGAGGAAGCTGGGCAAACGCCGGCCCCCTTTGGCTATGCCACCGATGCCTTTGCCGAAGCGGCGCATGGGTTTGTGCATATGCCGGCGATCCGGTCTGCCATTCGGGCGCGGCAAAAGCTGCGCGTGTCTCTGGATGGCGTGGAACACGATCTGCGGCCCCTGACGTTGGACTACTTTGGGCGCGTCTGGACCTGTGTGGCGTGGTCGGAGATGACGGCGGATTTTCTGAGCTTTCGCATCGACCGGATCGACACGCTGCGCCCGCTGCCCTCTCTGTTCGTTGATGAGCCGGGGCGGACGCTGGCGGACTGGCGCGCGCGCTGAACTCAAAACGCCCCCACCCGGATGGACGGAGGCGTCGAGCAACGGCGAGACGGCAGGATCGCCCCTGCCCTGTGGAGGTCAGATCGAGGCTTGATAGATCTTGTCGATGTTCGACCCCAGCGCCGCGTTGAACGCTTCATCGGACTGCTGTTTTGACAGACCTTCGGCCAGCGCACGGCTGAACGAGGCGATCATGGTCGGCTGTTTGGACAGGCGTTCGCAGGCCTCGTCGGTGGAATAGCCACCGGACAGAGCCACGACCCGGATCACGCGCGGGTGTTCTGCGAGGCTGTCGTAAAGGCCGACTTCGGTCGGGATCGACAGTTTCAGCATCACCTCCTGACCCGCATCGAGTGTATCGAGGTGCTTGGCGATCTCATCCTTGAGCATTGCTTCGGCCTCGGCCTTGGTGCCGGAATGGATGTTTACCTCGGGTTCGAGGATCGGGACCAGACCACAGGACAGCACCGTGCGGCCCACATCGAACTGCTGCGCCACGACAGCGGCGATGCCGTCGGAGTTTGCCTCGTGGATCACCGACCGTTCCTTGGTGCCAAAGATGCCAAGCCCTGCCGCGTCTTTCAGCGTGTCTTCGAGACCCGGAATCGGCTTCATCATCTGAACGCCGTTGGCCTCGTCTTCCAAGCCCTTGTCGATCTTGAGAAACGGAACGATGCCGCGGTCTTCCCACAGGACGGTCGGCACGGGTTTGCCATCAATGTCACCGCGCATGGTGCGCTCGAACAAGATCGCGCCAAGCACCTTTTTCTTGGTGAAATCCGGCGCTGTGATGATGCGCGTGCGCATGGCATGAATTTCGCCGAACATCTCTGCGTCGCCGTTGTACATGTCCTCTGTCACGCCATATTGACCCAGCGCCTTGGGCGTCGAGCCGCCCGACTGGTCCAGCGCCGCGATAAAGCCCGCGCCCTCGGTCATTTGGTGTTTCATCGCGTTGAATGCGTCGCTTGTCATGAGGCTTCTCCCGGTCAAATTGGTTACCAATCGGTTACCCGGTATTCTTTCACAAACCTAGAGCAATATCAGACTGTTAACGCTAAACCTGACAAAGGTTTTGTGACCTTGTGGTTTGGACTGCCAGAGACCGGGCAAACCTGTGTTTGGTGTCTGGTGCGACACCCTATCGCGAGTCGACGCGCAGCCAGATGCCGTCCCGTGCCCGCACGGTCAAATGCGCTTCCGGGACAGGCTCCTTCCCGTCAACCAAGGTCACACGAAGATCGCGCAGCAGAAGCGAGAGCATAAGTACGCCTTCGACCATGGCAAAACCGGCGCCAGTGCAGCCCCGTGGCCCCGCCGAAAACGGGATGTAGGCCTCGCGTGCGCAGGTCCTGCCGTTCTCCGTCTGCCAGCGCGCGGGGTCGAAATCGTCCGGACGCTCCCACAAACGCTCATGGCGATGCAGGTGCCACGGGCTGAGCACCATCTGCGCCCCTTTTGGAATATCGCGGTCGCGGAACCGTTCCGGGCAAGTCGTTTCGCGGACCATCATCGGCACCGGCGGATACAATCGCAGCGTTTCGCGGAAGACGTCACGGCTGATCCGCAGGCGACCGACCTCTGAGAATGTGCCGTCGACCAACTCGGCGCGGGCCTCCTCGGCCAAGCGGTCCTGCCACTCCGGATACAGCGCCATGAGGTACAACGCCCAGCCGAGCGCGCTGGCCGATGTCTCGTGCCCCGCGAGGAAAAAGATCGCCACTTGGTCCACCATCTCCGAAGAGGTGAAGGTCTCTCCCGACTGCGGGTCGGCGGTGGTCATGATCTTGGTCGCCAGATCGTCGGGCGCGGTGCCCGCCGCGATCTGGGCGGCACGGGTTTCCGTCAGCTGAGCAATCAGGCCGCGAATGCGCTTGGCTGTCTGCTTGGTATCACGGCGAAACAGACGCGGCATCCAGTCCGGCCCCTTGATAAAAGCCGCAAGGTTCAGAATCGGCTGCGTGCGCTGGTAGCGGCGGAACTCATGAAAGACGGCGCTCGCCATGTCATCGTCGATGGGCAGGCTGAACAAGGTGCGAAAGATCACGTCGGCGGCGGCATGGCTGGCCTCTTGCTCAACCTCCACCACCTGCCCTGCCTGCGCGGCCAGGCGGACGCGCGCGGCCTCGGCAGCCGCGTACATTGCGGGAAAGGTCTCCTTCAGTCGGCCGCCCTCAAATGCGGGATCGATGATGCGGCGCTGCCGCTGCCACTGTGCGCCGTTGGTCAAAAAGACCGACTCGCCCAGCAAGGGCCGCAACCCTGCGCCGATGCGATCGGATTTCGGGAAGTCCATTGGCCGCTTCTTCAAGACCTCCGCAACCAGATCGGGCTGGTTCAGCAGATAGGAGCGAAAGAAGGGCGTTTTGAACTCCGCCATCCATGCCCGATACAGCCGCGCGGGCTGGGCCGACAGGATGTCTTGCCGGAACAGTTTGACATAGCGCCAGAGCGACACGCGGTCGGCACGCGGTACAGGCTTTGGCGGCTGTCTCATGGCGTCTTGGAAGTGTATTTCGACACCGCCGTGTCGATACGGCTGGCCGAGGGCGGCCTGTGGGCATAACGCGCGGCCAGCGTCTGCGGCCCGGCGGTGATGCGGAAGTAGTCGTAATCCAAAGGGCGGTCGAAAGCGCAGAGATACTGAAAATGCAGTCGGAAGAACTTCCACCGCAGCGCCTTCCAGCGCTCGGGCGACAGTGATTTCGTGAATTGCGCCGAAAACACCAGCGGCCAGCGCTTGTCCTTCGGTGCGACACCCGACACGCTGACCGGGTCACACAGCGCAAAGGCGCAACCGTCGCCCGGCGCTGTGACATCGATCCAAGCGAGTTCGGATCTGGCGCTGAGGTAATGCAGATCGCCCCGCAACCGATAAGCATCGCGCAGGAATGACACCATGGGAACAACCTGGCCCAGGCTCAGGAAAGAAAGCGCGGGACCATCGGCAGGCACACGGTTTGCGCGTAGCAGATCAGCAAGGATCGAGACCGCCAGATGCGCGCCTGAGGAATGTCCGACCACCAGGACTTCGTCCCAGTCCTCGGTCAGCGCCTCGGCAACGGTGTCGGCAAATTGCGCCATGCGGGTTTCCAGCTCCGGGGGATTGGCCCCCCGATACTGAGCCGAATAGGCGTAGTCGTGCATAAGATAATAGACAAAGGTCTTGCCGTCCTTCGCCTTGAACCAGCGGAGCAGCAGCACGGCAACGGCCAGTCCCGCACATGTGCCAATGATCCGCCCGGCGATCCCGCCAAAGCTGCCGATCCCGTACAGGATCCATCCCGCCAAAACCGCCAAAAGCAGTTGCAGCAGAAGCGCCCCAACGGGATAGAGCGCTGCAATCACCGGCCCCTTGCGCAGTCGCATCAGACGAAACAGCGCGCCGGTGGCGATGTATTCCCAGGCCGTGCGCAGCATCTGGCCGTAGGTCGCGACAATGGTGTTGGACATGCTGTCGCGCACGATGTCGGACCACACCAGCACGTCGATATCGGCGCGCACAGCCTGCCCTTCCTGCGTGCTTTCGACGTGCCAGCCGTAGGCGCCGCCGGTCTTTTTTGGCGACAGGCTGAGTGCATAGCCAGAGATTTCGGCCTGCGCGGCCCCCTCCTTGCGATAAAGCTCGCGATACCTGCGGGGATGAATCGGGTCATAACCGGGGATGTAAAACACCCGGCGGCGTGTGACCTGTCTGTCGCTCTGGGCTACCTGCGCTGTCATGCCTTGCCTCTTTTCATCAAGGTTAACGCAGCTTTCAGGCGAGAGTAAGGCGGCCCATCACCCCAAGGTGGCCAGCGCTGGGAACGTCTCCAACAGCCAGAAGGAGAACGCCGAGAACGCCCCGGTCAGAAGTGCCAGCCCGACCGCGATCAGGAGCGCGCCCATGACCCGCTCGATCGTTTTCATGTGGCGCTTGAGGCGGTTCATCAGGCCCATGGCGCGGCTCAGGAAAATCGCAGCCAACAGAAAAGGAATACCCAGACCAGCGGCATAGACGCCGAGCAGAAGCGTGCCGCGCGCCAAGGATGCTTCGGTCATGGCAAGGCTCAGGATCGCGCCAAGCTGCGGGCCAATGCAGGGGGTCCAGCCAAAGGCGAAGGCAAGCCCAAGGACGTAGGCCCCAAAGGCCGACCCGCCCGTATCGCCTGCGTCAATGCGCGCTTCGCGGTCAAGAAAACCGATGCGGTAGACTCCAAGGAAGTGAAGCCCGAAGATGATGACGACAACGCCTGAAATTCGGCCCAGAAGCACTTGGTTTTGCAAGAAAAACGACCCCAGCCATGAGGCTGTGAACCCCAGCAGCACGAAGACGGTCGACAGACCCAGCACGAAAAACAGCGCGGCAAGAATCACGCGCCCACGAGCGCGCCCCTCCTGCATTTCGCCCATGCTGACCCCGGACATGAACGCCAGATAAGGCGGCACGATCGGCAGCACACATGGGCTGAGGAAGGACACAATGCCGGCGCCAAGGGCAACCAACATGGCGGGCGCGAGCGACGCGTCAATGATCTCGATTCCAAACATATGCACAGGCTTAGGGCAAAGCATGGGTGGCGTCACCCACCGACCGCTCACATCCCCGTGGACGTGTTGTCACAAGCGGTCTACATGGCGGGCATGACACATATTCTCGACGCAACCGGTCTGCTCTGCCCGCTTCCCGTGCTGAAGGCGCGCAAACGCCTGAAGGCGCTGGAGTCGGGCGAAACGCTGACCGTCACCACCGACGACCCTGCTGCCGTCATCGACATTCCACATTTTTGTGCAGAGGCGGGGCATGACCTGATCGAGACCCGCGAAGACGGTGCCAGCATGGTCTGGACCATACGCAAAAGCTAGGCCGTTTAGGCAAAACGAAAAAAGGCCCGCGTCATACGCGGGCCTTTGTCATTTGGTGTTGGTTTGGATCAGCGTCCCAGCGACCACCAGCCGCGGCGCTTCTTCTCTGGAGCGGCTTCCGTGTCGTCCTCCGGCGCGGCGTCGGCTGTCGGCGCCGGCGCCGCATCGGACGGCGCGTCGACCTTCGGCGTGTCCGTCACATCGGCCGGCGTTTCAGGTGCCTCTGCCACGGCCTCTGGCGCAGGATCCGTCGCCGCGTATTGCGCAATGACATCAGATGCCTTCACGCGGGTCCGGGCGGGGCGTGCTTTTTCGCCACTGTCGTCAGAAGCGGTCTCCTGTGCAGACGCTTCCGCAACGGCAGGCTCTGGCTCTACCACCGGAGCTGGTGCTGGTGTCGGAGCAGGTTCTGGCTCTGCAGCAACAGCAGGTTTCTCCGGAGATGCCACAGCAGGTTCGGCCGGAGCAGCAACCGGTTCCGGCGCCGCAACGGGCGCGGCTTGCGCCTTTTCAGGCTGGGCCTCAGCCTTGACGTCGGCGGCTGACTGGGCGCTTTCAGTGAGCGCCTGATCGCTGCTGTCCGGCGATTTGGGTTTGCTGCGCGAGCGCGACCGGGACCGGGAGCGCGTCGGTTTCTTCGGCGTCTCGGCATCGGCGGCACCGTCTGACGCGGCTGACGACTCATCACTCGTGTCCTGAGCCTCGCCTTTGGGCGTCGGCTTATGATTGGACACATCCCAATCGTCGTCATTGCTCTTGTCGTCAGAGGACTGATCGCCAGCGTCACTGCTATCGCCGTTCTGCTCGTTGTCCTTGGACTTCGACCGACGACGCCGACGGCGGCGCTTCTTTTTCGGTTTATCGTCAGACTCGTCGTGCTGTTCAGGACGATTGGTATCAGCTTTGGTCTGTGCCGCCGGCGCTTCTTCGGCCTCTTCGACCTCCTGAACATCGTCCACCACGTCCTCGGCCTCGGCCGCCTCGTCGATGGCGTCCATGATGGAGGTATCAGCGGAGACGACAGGCGCGCTTGCCTCTGGCACGGCCCGTGTCGCGGTCTTGAACTTCTCCATAGAGAAATCCGGCGCGATGAGATGAGGATCACCTTCGATGCGAACAGCCATGCCGTAGCGTGCTTCGATGACGGCAATGTGTTCACGCTTGGCGTTCATCAGGTAGTTGGCGATGCCGACCGGGCATTTCACCAGAACCTCGCGGGAGCGGCGGCGCACGCCCTCTTCTTCGATCTGGCGCAGGATTTGCAGCGCCATGTTATCGTCCGAGCGGATCAGGCCGGTGCCGTGGCAGGCAGAGCAAGGCTGCGTGGTGGCCTCAATCATGCCGGGGCGCAGGCGCTGACGCGACATTTCCAACAAACCAAAGCCCGAGATCCGGCCCACCTGAATGCGGGCGCGGTCGGTCTTCAGCTTGTCCTTGAGCTTCTTCTCGACGGCGGCATTGTTCTTGCGCTCGTCCATGTCGATGAAGTCGATGACGATCAGACCGGCCAAGTCACGCAGACGCAATTGGCGCGCCACCTCCTCGGCGGCTTCCAGGTTGGTCTTGGTGGCGGTGTCCTCGATGGACCCCTCTTTCGTCGCGCGGCCGGAGTTCACGTCGATGGCGACGAGAGCTTCGGTGACGCCGATCACAATGTAGCCACCGGACTTCAGCTGCACGGTCGGGTTGAACATCCCGCCCAGGTAGCTTTCGACCTGATGGCGCGCGAAAAGCGGCATCGGTTCGACATAGTGTTTCACGTTCTTGGCGTGGGACGGCATGATCATCTTCATGAAGTCCTTGGCCACGCGATAGCCACGCTCCCCTTCGACCAGGACTTCGTCGATCTCACGCGAATAAAGGTCGCGGATCGACCGTTTGATCAGGTCGCCTTCTTCGTAGATTTTTGCCGGTGCGATGGATTTCAGCGTCAGCTCGCGGATCTGTTCCCACAGCCGCTGCAGGTATTCATAGTCGCGCTTGATCTCGGTCTTGGTGCGCTTGGCCCCTGCCGTACGAATGATCAGGCCCGCGCCCTTGGGCACGTCGATCTCGTTCGCGATCGCCTTCAGCTTGGACCGGTCAGCGGCATTGGTGATCTTGCGGGATATGCCGCCGCCACGCGCGGTGTTCGGCATCAGCACACAATAGCGACCTGCCAAAGACAGGTACGTGGTGAGCGCCGCGCCTTTGTTGCCGCGCTCTTCCTTGACGACCTGCACCAGCATGATCTGGCGAACCTTGATCACTTCCTGGATTTTGTAGCGACGCGGACGCGGCTTGCGCACGGGACGGATATCCTCATGCGTGTCGTCGTCGGCGACGTTCTCGATGTTCTCGTCGCGCGAGGAGGCGTCGGCATTGACTGTCTCATCGTCGTCACCGTCGTCGTCCGATTGGGTCTCCCCCGGCTCGCTGGTCACGACATGTGCATCGTCGTCGGAGTTCGCTGCCATGGGACGAGACGGCGAACTGTCGTCGTCATCTTCGTCGGAGGCGGTTTCCTGATGCTCGGACGCCTCGGCCGCGGGTCCGTCCACTGGCTGAACCGGAGCGGCATCGGCAGGCACCGCTTCCGCGGACGGAGGCGTATCTTCTGCGGAAACACCGATGGACGGCAAAGCCTCGGCCTGTGTCGGCTCGGGCGTTGCAACTGTTACGGCCGGTTCGGAAACAGGCGCTGATTGCAGCGACGCTTCATCAGCCTGAACCGGCGCAGCCTCCGTGCCAGACACGGCTGAAGCGCCTTCGGCAGTGGACGGCTCAGGATTGCCATCCGATTCGATCGAGTCGACCGGCTCTCCCACAGGCGTTTCGGCCACGCGCTCCATCGGGGAGAGACCCTCACCCGGCGCTCCGGCGTCGGTTCCTGTCTCTGCGTCATCGCTGAGATCGATGGTTTCCATGCCAGAGGGCTCGCGCGCAGTGTCTTGCGGCGATGCGTCTGGCTGGTTTTGGTCCGACGTGTCGGAGGACTGGGTCTTCGACGCAGGCTTTTTGCGTGAGCGTGACCGCGTCGACCGCTTCGGCTTGTCCTCTTCTTCCTCGGCGGCGGCTGCCAGTGCGGCCTCCTCCTCCATCAGCGCCTTACGGTCGGCGACGGGGATCTGATAATAATCCGGATGGATTTCCGAGAACGCAAGGAACCCGTGGCGATTGCCACCGTAATCCACAAATGCCGCCTGCAAGGACGGCTCAACGCGCGTTACCTTTGCGAGGTAAATGTTTCCGGCGAGCTGCCGTTTGTTCTCCGATTCAAAGTCGAATTCCTCAACCTTGTTTCCGTCCACAACCACAACACGGGTCTCTTCCGCGTGTGTGGCGTCAATGAGCATCTTCTTTGCCATGTAACCTTATTGCACGCCGGGAGCCCCCTTGAACCGGGTGGCGCAAGGAGTCGCGGGGCGTGTCTTGTCTGAGCGAAAAGTGACGGCGGCGCGCATAGGTTCAGGCGGGCGTTTCCGCTCCTGCCCTTTTGCCTCAAATGCGTCGCGCGCGTCATCGCGGTTCTTCTCCGACGTCGCTCTTGCGCATACTCCGCACGCGACGCCCGTTCATGAAACCCGTCGCCTTTGGCGGATCGGGTTCGGTTCACTGGCCTTCGCGTTGCGGCGGGTCCTGCCCGCCCGCACCTCTAGGGCCCAATCGGTCCGTGCGGTGCGTCATATGACACCGTCACGGCGAATCTCTGAAGCTCTCCGGACCTCGTCACGCATCTGTTGAGACGACATGACACCCGGATTCAGCCTATCGGTTAGCATAAGGCCCTGACGCGACAAAACACAATGGACAAAACGCGCTGACGGCCTCCCCTTGCTGAAGCTTTTCCACAAGCGCCCGAATTTCTACCGTTCGTTCAGGTTTCTCGGCCACGCGGAACACCCGACCGGAGACTGAGGGAGACCGGTCGGTTCACAACCACGCGTACTGCACGAAGAATTAAAGTCTGGTTAACACCCGCAAGCGGGTGGCCGTGATGCCCGCATCGAAATGCGGCTGCCTGATCGCTTTGCGTGTCGTTCCGCGCACGCCTTCACGCACCACCACCACGCGACCTGCGCGCGCCTTTTGCCAAGCCAGTGCGACTGATCTGACCACCGCCAATGGGCGTCGCCACCCCTGTTGTGCCCGGTGCGGAGGTCGGCAAACCACGCGCCACGCGCACCGCAAGATAGGCAAAGGCCTGCGCCTCCAGCATATCACCGTCCAGCCCCACGTCCTCCACCGGCTGCACGGGACAGTCGAGCCCGACGGACAGCATCTGCATCATCACCGGATTCTTGCGCCCGCCGCCGGTCACCAGAACGCGCGAAGGCTGAACAGGACAATGCTCCATCCCGACCATCACAGCCGTCGCCGCCATTCCGGTCATCGTCGCCGCGGCATCAGCGTCGCCAAGCTCGCGCACGAGATCCAGCATCAGGGAAAAATCGTCACGGTCCAGGGACTTGGGCGGCATTCGGCGAAAGAACGGCTCGTCCAGAAACAGCTCAAGTGCACCATCCTCGACCGCCCCCTGTCGCGCCAAACCGCCATCGCGGTCAAAGCTGACGCCCCGTCGCTGCATCATCAGATCGTTGAGCGGGGCATTTGCCGGGCCGGTGTCAAAGGCCAACAGCGCGCCGTCCTCCTCGGGTTTGGACAGGCGCGGATCAACCCAGGTCAAGTTGCCGACGCCGCCAAGGTTGAGAAAGCACACTGGCTCCGTCGCCCCGATCCATCTGGCGCACGCCCAGTGAAAGAAAGGTGCAAGCGGCGCGCCCTCCCCTCCCAAAGCCACATCCGCGGATCGGAAATCCCAGACCACATCGCATCTCAAACCCTCGGCTAGCGCCGCCCCATCGCCCAGCTGATGCGTGCCGCGCCCCTGCGGGTCATGCGCCAGGGTTTGGCCATGAAAACCGACCAGATCTGCGCCGTCAAAGGGAGACAGCGCGTCCATGTGGGCGCGCTGGATGACCTGACTGGCGGCCTCCAGATCCGCACCGGGCCATTTGCCCAAGGCCGCGCGCAGTACTGATTGCTCTGGCTCGGTATACGGCCGATAGCCGCTTTCCCCGAACCGGGAGATCGTCACCCCATCGGTCAAAACACAGGCCGCATCGACCCCGTCCAGCGACGTGCCCGACATCGCCCCCAATGCCCAGATTGGCCCTTGCTTATTCATGCCCTTTTCCTCGCGCGCCTCGGCCCTTATACGGCTGACACGTTATATACGAGAGGGCCACCATGACCTACCATCCCAAATCGGATTTCATGCGCGTCATGATGGAGCGCGGCTATCTGGCCGACTGCACCGATTACCAGGCATTGGACGAAAAGCTGTCGAACGGGGTAGTCACGGCCTATATCGGGTATGACGCCACGGCGCAGTCGCTCCACGTCGGGCACCTGCTCAACATCATGATGCTGCGCTGGCTGCAAAAGACCGGGCACAAGCCGATCACCCTGATGGGCGGTGGCACCACGAAAGTGGGCGACCCTTCGTTCCGATCCGACGAACGCCCGCTTCTGGGACCGGAGCAGATCGACGCCAACATCGAGGGTATGAACCAGGTCTTTGCCAAATACCTGAGCTATGGCGACGGCAAAACCGACGCGCTGATGCTGAACAATGCCGAGTGGCTGGACGGGCTCAACTACCTGGAGTTCCTGCGCGACATCGGTCGGCACTTTTCCGTCAACCGGATGCTGTCCTTTGAATCCGTGAAGTCGCGCCTGGACCGGGAGCAGTCGCTCTCCTTCCTCGAATTCAACTACATGATTCTGCAGGCGTATGATTTCCTTGAGCTCAACAGACGGTACGGCTGTCAGCTGCAAATGGGCGGCTCGGATCAGTGGGGCAACATCGTCAACGGGATCGACCTGACACGCCGGGTCATCGACCAGCAGATCTTTGGCCTGACCTCTCCGCTTCTGTCGACCTCCGATGGCAAGAAGATGGGCAAGTCAGCGGATGGCGCGGTGTGGCTGAACGCCGACATGCGCGCGCCCTACGAGTTCTGGCAATTCTGGCGCAACACCACAGATGCGGACGTTGGCCGGTTCCTGAAGCTCTATACCGAGCTGCCTGTCGAGGAATGCGAGCGCCTTGGTGCGCTGGATGGGCGTGAGATCAACGACGCCAAGATCATCCTTGCAAATGAGGTGACGACCTTGTGCCACGGCGCCGAGGCGGCGGCAGCGGCTGAGGCCACGGCGCGCGAAGTGTTTGAAAAAGGCGGTGTCGGGGATGACCTTCCGACCTTGGAGCTCTCGGCAGAGGAATTGGGCGACGGCATTTCCATCGTGCAACTGATTGTGCGGGCAGGTCTGGCGAAATCCGGCAAGGAAGCCAAGCGTCTGATCGCCGAGGACGGTGCGCGCATGGACGATGCGCCCCTCTCCGACGCTGGCCTGATGGTGGATGCGGGCGCGCTGGCGTCGCCGATCAAGCTTTCAGCCGGCAAGAAGCGCCACGCTCTGGTAAAGCTCACGGACTGATCAGCGCACCACGCGCGAAATCTGGCAGGGTGGTCCGTCGGGCAGCCCTGTTTTTCGTTCGCCTCCGCGCTGCGTCAGAGCAAAGCCTGGATCGCAGCCATCAGCATAACAGGAACCGAAAGCGCCGCCGTCATCAGCAGCGCCGCAGCGAAGGTGGGTCGCGGCCGGGCGATTGCCTGCGCGGCGCGGTTGTTGGTCAGCTCAGAGCGGGGCGCGCTGCGGCGCAGAGTTCGTGTCATCATGACGGCCATTAAGCCATTCACAAGTTTTCATAGCGTTAATGACCGGCATGACCGACTCACTTGCCCTCCCCCTTCCCCAAAGTCCGCAATTTGCACGGACCTGTGAGGTTCTGGGTGTGCCGTTGCGTCTGTGCAAACGGGAGCGGCGACGACATGTCAGCATGGTATGGCAGGTACAATCGCGGCGGCTTGGCCCATTGGGACGTGTGGATCTGGTGTCGCGCGGCCCCGTGGCAGAGAATTCGGATGATTTGAACGACTGGGCGCAGGTTTGGCGTCACTGGCATGATGGCCGGCCCATGATTCTAAACGCCGACGGGATAGCCGCCAAAACCCTGCGGGCCGCCGGGTTCTGGCCCTTGCTGACGCCTGCAACCTTGGGCGTGTTGCCGTTGGGCGATACGGCAAAGATGCGCGCGACCCTTCAACAGAAGTGGCGAAATCGGCTCAATCGCGTTCAGCGGACCGATGTGACGGTGGTGAAACGGGCGTTGAAAACTGAGGACTGGCTGCTGCAAGCGGAAGCCGAGCACGCAAAGACAAAGGGCTATCGCGGCTTGCCCCCCGCTTTTTCCGTGGCCTTCGCGCAAGCCAACCCGGGCCTCGCCTGCGTCTACGAGGCGCGTCACATGGGGCAGCCCGTCGCCGCCGCTTTGATGTTGCGGCACGGGCGGATGGCCACCTGGCAAATCGGGCAGAGCACCGAGGCGGGCCGCGCCTTGAACGCCATGAACCTTGTTCTGTGGGAGGCTATGCAGGATCTGGCACGCGCGGGACACGATCAAATCGACCTTGGGATCCTGAACGAACAAGACGCCGCCGGTCTGACACGCTTCAAGCTGGGCACAGGGGCCCGGGCGCATCGCTTGGGCGGCACCTGGCTGCATCTGGGATGCCTCGCCCCAATGGCGCGATGGCTACCGGATCGCATGTGTGCCTGATCAGTCGAGCATCCATATGCCGTCGGGCCAGAACGCATGGAAGGCAAAAGCAAACATGACGTCATGCGGCAGATCCTTGCCGTCGGCATCCCGCACTCGGACAGAGCCGACATCCCGCCCGTCGCGGATGAAATCACTGTCCAGAGCCGAAGCCTGACCCGCGCGCCAGCTCAGCAGCAAACCGCCTTCGCGCAGTTCTTTGGCCTCCGCCAGCCTCGAGAGGGGCCATGCGCGGTCCCCGACGCGCACCACGCGCACAAGGGGCGCGATGCCATGGGGCGGCATCTCCCCGGAATAAAGGAACGGACGATGCGACGAATCATAGCCACGATAAGGGTTACGCCCATACGGTCGGTTCCACGCCGGTTCCGCCATCACCAGCCCGCCTCGCGCTCGCGCGGCAAAATCCCCGTAGCTTTCCATCCATGACGGCAGGCTCGTGAGCGTTTTGCCCGTCATCTCGCCCACGATCCCGGTGCCGATCGCCTGCTGCCACCAGCTTTGAGTTTCACGGTCGTACATGATCATGTCGGAATTGCGCAGTTTGCCGGAGACGCCGAAGGTCAGCTCCTGCCCCGCCACGCGCCGGTCAAAGGTCAGGGCGGAGTTGCACAGAGGACAGAAAGTCACCGCAACGGGCACGTCACCGATGCGGTCATTGACGATTTCGTGCCACGTCAGATATCGGATCGGATAAGCCCGCGGTGCTTCGCCGTCGAGGTCCACGGTAATGACCGGTTCGCGAGCATCGATCCCCTGCGCCTCCGCGACAGGCAGGAACGACGGATCAGACAGCGCGGGGATACCGTCCTTTCCCGGCCCGCCGGAAATGACCTCGGCCCAATTGCCCAATGACGTCTGAGAGAAGTCCGTCGCTGGCCATTCGTTTTTCCAAAAAGACGGGTCTGCCGCGGTGGCGTGCCCTGTCAGGGCAAGCGTGCCGCCCAAGACCAGTCCCAAAAGTCGTCGCATCGCCGCCCTCCCCCAATGGTCAGAACCACCCTGTCAAGAAACGACGCTTTTGCCTAGGCGGTGTACAGATCGCGTTGATTAAGGAAGGTCAGGATCGCTTCCGCCAGATGCGGCGCAACGGTCGGGTCGAGATGAAAGTGGTGGTCGCCGTCAAGGTCCAACCGTGTGTAATCACCGATCAGATCAGCGGCCTGCGTCAGGAGGGCGGCCAGTGCAGGACGTGTGCAGATGCCGTCTCGGGCCATGATGTTCAGGACAGGACAGCGCAGGTTGCGCAACACATCCTCCACATCGGCTTGGGTCAGCTTGACGGCAGAGCTGGCAAAGAGCCTGCGGTCGCCACGCAACTGATAGCCGCCCTCAACAGGCTGCAAGGCGCGCGACGCCAACGCCCGAGATGTGGCGGCGCTATTGCCTTGGGCGGCGCGACGGGCCGCATAGGCGTCAACGGTTTCAAACGTGCGCGGCGAACGCGTGGATTGGGCACGCACGTCGGTCACGAACTTGCCGAGCGTCTCTGCAAAGCCAACCTGCGTCGGCTCCGGTGCCAAGGCATCCAAAGACACCAAGACACGCACCCGATCCGGCTGCGCAGCGGCAAAGAGCGCCGCGATGTTGGCCCCGCGTGAATGCCCCATGAAGCCAGCCTGCTCCCAGCCGAGGAGATCCAGCAACCCGGCAATCTGAGGCAGATCATCCCAGATGTTGTAGGTCGCGTGAGCCGCGCGGTGGGCGCTCAGGCCCTGCCCGCTCAAGTCCAGCGCCACCACGCGGTATCCGGTCAGACGTGGCGCCAACACAGAAAAGCTGTCGGCGTGATCCATCCAACCATGCAGCGCCAAAATCGGTGTGCCGTCGTCCGGTCCCCAGATGCGGCCGGCATAGGTCAGCCCGTCCACCGTCCACTCTGCCTCTATACCCTGCGTCATGTCATTGCCTATGTTACTAAAAAGCCCTCCCCGCGCGGGCGGAGAGGGCTGATCTATAAAAACCGTCAGAGCCGTCAGTTGGTGACAGTGACTTTGGTCATACGGTCCGGCTCGCCCGACACTGCGCCAGAGCGGCCCGCGCCACGCTTGATCCCGTCGACCACGTCCATACCGCTCGTGACTTCACCGATGACCGTATACTGACCGTTCAGAAACGGGCCAGGCTCGAACATGATGAAGAACTGAGAATTGGCGCTGTCCGGCGATTGCGACCGGGCCATGCCCACGATGCCACGCTCGAACGTCCGGTCGGAGAATTCCGCACCGATCATGCCAAGATCAGACCCGCCGGTGCCCGCGCGCCGCATGTCGAACCCGTCATCGGTTGCATCCCCGAACTGCACGTCGCCAGTCTGCGCCATGAAGCCGTCGATCACCCGGTGAAACACGACACCGTCATAGGCACCCTGTTCAGCCAGCTTGGTGACCTGTGCCACATGGTTCGGCGCGACGTTCTCAAACAGGTCGATGGCGATGGTGCCCTTGGGGCCGCCTTCGCCGGCGACCTCGATCTGCAGGCCCGTGGCCAGCGCAGGGCCTGCCAAAACCGCCAGAGCCAGAGTCAGCTTACGCAACATCTGCGGCCACCTTTACAGAGATCATGCGATCCGGGTTCGCGGGCGGCTCGCCACGCGTGAGGGCGTCGACATGCTCCATGCCTTCGATCACCTGACCGTAGACCGTGTACTGGCCGTTCAGGAAATCGTTGTCCTTGAAGTTGATGAAAAACTGCGAGTTGGCAGAGTTCGGGTTCTGCGACCGCGCCGCGCCCAGAGTGCCACGGGCATGCGGCACGCGGGAAAACTCCGCGGGCAGATCGGGAAGCTCGGAGCTGCCTGTGCCAGCGCGACGCGGGTTGTAGTCTTTTTCCATGTTGGCATGCTCGACATCGCCGGTCTGCGCCATGAAGCCGTCGATGACGCGGTGGAAGGCCACGTTGTCATAGGCACCTGCGCGGGCCAGCTCTTTCATGCGTTCAACGTGCTTGGGCGCAACGTCGGGCATAAGTGCGATGGTGACAGTGCCACCTTTGAGTTCCATCACGATGGTGTTCTCGGGATCCTTGATCTCAGCCATGGGGTCCACTCCTTGTCCACATTGCCGGGATGTGTATCGTGCTGCGCGCGCAAAGCCAAGCAGACGTTGACCTTGGGCCGCGCAGAGGGCAACACGGTGCAAAAGTGCGCGGACCCTCGCGTATTCAGGGATATGGGAGCAAAGACATGACCTGGAAAACCCTTGATGACATGGATCTTGATGGCCAACGGGTGCTGACGCGCGTCGATATCAACGTGCCGGTCGAAAATGGGAAAGTCACGGACACCACCCGGATGGAGCGGATCGCCGCGACAGTTCAGGACATCCTCGCCCGCGGCGGCAAGCCGGTGCTGCTGGCCCATTTCGGCCGCCCCAAGGGGGAACGCCGCGATGACATGAGCCTGAAGATGCTGGTGCCCGCACTGCAGGATGTTCTGGGGGCCGACGTGGTCTTTGCAGACGACTGTATTGGACCGGTGGCGCAAGCCGTTGTCGACACGCTGGAAGAAAACCAGGTGGCGCTGCTGGAGAACACCCGTTTCCATGCCGGCGAAGAGAAAAATGACGAGGCGCTCGCGGCACAAATGGCCGAACTGGGCGACATCTATTGCAACGATGCGTTCTCTGCCGCGCACCGCGCCCATGCCTCGACCGAGGCACTGGCGCGGTTGCTGCCGTCCTGTGCCGGTCGCCTGATGCAGGGCGAATTGCAGGCGTTGGAATCGGCGCTTGGCTCACCGGAGCGCCCTGTGCTGGCGGTGGTCGGCGGCGCCAAAGTGTCCACCAAGCTGGATCTTCTGTCCAACCTTGTTGAAAAGGTCGACATGCTGGTCATCGGTGGCGGGATGGCGAACACCTTCCTCGCGTCTCAGGGCATCAATGTGGGCAAATCGCTGTGCGAGCACGACATGACCGACACCGCGAAGGCAATCGCGGAGAAGGCCGTGACCACGGGTTGCGCCCTGCTTCTGCCGCGTGACGTCGTCGTCGCGCGCGAGTTCAAGGCCGGTGCAGAGAACGAGATCGTGCTGACAGAGAACTGCCCGTCTGATGCGATGATCCTCGATGCCGGGCCCGACAGTGTGGCCCATATCAAGCAGGCCATCGACGACGCGAAAACCCTGATCTGGAACGGTCCACTGGGCGCCTTCGAGATCGAGCCGTTCGATGCGGCGACCAATGCGGCGGCCAAACACGCGGCGGCCCGGTCCGAACACGGTCAGCTTGTGTCCGTCGCAGGCGGCGGTGACACGGTTGCAGCTTTGAACAAAGCCGGGGCAGCGGAAGATTTCTCTTACATTTCAACCGCGGGCGGCGCGTTCCTCGAATGGATGGAGGGCAAGGTTCTGCCCGGCGTCGCGGCGCTCGATCAAGGTGAGAAAGCCACTGCCGAAGGCTGACCCACCGTGAGACAAGAACAGGCGGCTCGGACTGGTTCCGAGCCGTTTTGCGTAGTCAGCCACCCGGACTGCCGCTCATGTCTTTCAGCAGGCGAATGGCCTCTGGCGCGGTAAAGGCGGTCAAATGGCCGCCGCGTGCGCCCCCTTTCATATCCGTCAGGTCGATGACCTGCACCGGAAGGCGGCCCAGCCTCGCAGGGTCGTCGATAGAGCCGAGCCTTGTGGGTTTGCCGGTCAGAAAGGCCGAGAGTTCCAGCACCCTGTCCCGCTCTGACACCAGCAAGGTAAAGGGGCGCGGGAAGGGTTTTATGCGGCTGGCCTGACGGACAAAGACATCCTCGTCGATGTCCGGACTGATGAGCGCGACGCCGGTCACATTGGCAAGAGCCGCGCGGTTGCCGGAGATCGACATTTGCCGCAGCGTCTCCATCACCAATTGGCTGCCCATGGAATGCGCCACCACCAGCACACCGTGGCCGCCTTTGTCGAGCGCTGTCAGCAAAGTCTCCAACCCATCGCGGGAAAACATCACGCTGTCACGGTCGTAGGCGTAGCCACGCGGACTGCCCGCTGACGGCCATGAAAATGCGATCACCGGGACGCGGGCGTCATAGTCGACCGCGACCTGCCCCAACCGATAAATCGCTTCGGCGTTGTTGATGTTGAAGCCGTGGACGAACAGCACCACCTCCTCGCCAGGTGCGCCATGCTGGTCGAGCGCGGCGACGAAGGCCTCCGCGTTTTGGTACCCGACACTGGCGCTGACGATGAAGTGCTTTTGTGGGTCCGGCACAGCACTTCCAGGCCATTCGATCTGGCCGGTGGTGTGCGCCGGCGGCACCGACAGGTCCACCCTACCAAAACGCAAGGTCGGATCGCGCACATCGCCCAACTGCTGGCCGAAGAAGATCGACTGTTCGACTTTACGCGGCAGGCGATTCGAGGCGACAAAAACCTGCTGAACCTGAGGCTCTGCCCCGGCGAGAGTTGGCATCAACGTCACCACTCCGCGCGGCGCGCAAGCCAAGAGAACCAGACCAAGCAGGATAGAAAAAGGGAATCGCGTCATGGGCGCAAGATACCCTGACATGCGGCTGACGCCAGAGAAGCTTTGGTCATGGCAGGAATGCAACGGTCCGAAGCCGATTCGCGGCCTCACAACACTGTTGGTTTCACTGATTCGCTGCCTATGACAAATTGGCGACAATAGCATCCAGAGACGATGCACCGCAGGCAGACACATTCATGACGCACCGCCAATCTCGTCCGTCGCTCGGCAGCCTTGTGTTCTTTGCAGGGACCATGAGCCTTTCGGCCTATTTTACCTTTGCCGCCGTGCAGGGGGATTTTGGCGTGTTTCGCCGTGCCGAGATTTCAGTGGAATCCTCAAAGCTGCAAGCAGAGCTGGACGAATTGCAGGACGAGGTGACGCGCATGGAAAATCTCACCATGCGTCTGTCGGATGACTATCTGGACATCGACCTGCTCGACCAGCAGGCTCGCGATGTGCTGGGGCTGGTGCGCGGCGACGAGATCGTCGTGAACTAGAGACCCATCCTGGCTTTATGCGTAGATCCCAGACCCTTGCCAATTAATCTGACGTATTGAGCGCGAAATAATCTTGCGTTGTCTGGACGCCATGGGCCGGCCAGTCTACCCTCAGTGACAACCGTTTAACATTAAACATGTCCTGGGGAGGAGAGGCGATGGTCACGCGAAAGCCGGCTGCAAAGCCGAACGTCTCAGCCGATGCGCTGAAGACTTGGTATCGCGACATGCTGCTGATCCGCCGGTTCGAGGAAAAAGCCGGACAGCTTTATGGCATGGGTCTGATCGGAGGGTTCTGTCACCTCTACATCGGTCAGGAAGCCGTCGTCGTTGGGCTGGAATCCACTGCAGAAGAAGGTGACAAACGCATCACCTCGTACCGCGACCACGGGCATATGCTGGCCTGCGGCATGGACCCAAAAGGCGTCATGGCAGAGCTGACGGGACGAGAGGGCGGCTATTCCAAAGGCAAAGGCGGCTCGATGCATATGTTCAGCCGAGAAAAGCACTTTTACGGAGGTCACGGGATTGTTGGCGCGCAAGTGCCGATTGGGGCCGGGTTGGCGTTTTCGGACAAGTATCGCGGCAACCAGAACGTGACATTCACCTATTTCGGCGATGGCGCCGCAAATCAGGGTCAGGTCTACGAGACCTTCAACATGGCCGCTTTGTGGAAACTGCCGGTGATCTTTGTGATTGAAAACAACCAATACGCCATGGGCACGGCGCAGGTGCGCTCCACCTCCACGCCGGATCTGCACACACGCGGAGAAGCCTTTGGCATTCCCGGCGAAATCGTCGATGGGATGGACGTGCTGGCGGTGCGGGACGCAGGCGAGAAAGCGGTGAAACACTGCCGATCCGGCAAGGGGCCGTATATCCTCGAAATCAAGACATACCGTTATCGCGGTCACTCCATGTCCGATCCGGCGAAGTATCGCACGCGGGAAGAGGTGCAGAAGATGCGCTCTGAACGAGACCCGATCGAACATGTCCGTGAGCTATTGCTGCAGGGCAAGCACGCCACCGAGGACGACCTGAAAGCCATCGACAAGGAGATCAAGGCGGTGGTGACAGACGCAGCTGATTTCGCACGCAAGTGCCCCGAGCCGAAGCTGGACGAACTTTGGACGGATGTCTACGCAGACGCCGGGGAGGTCAGCTGATGGCGACCGAGATCCTCATGCCCGCGCTTTCCCCCACGATGGAAGAAGGCACATTGGCCAAATGGCTGGTGAAAGAGGGCGATACCGTACACTCCGGCGATGTGATCGCAGAAATCGAGACCGACAAGGCAACGATGGAATTCGAGGCCGTGGATGAGGGCGTCATTGGCCGCCTGCTGGTGGCTGACGGCACGGCCAATGTCGCGGTGAACACCCCCATCGCCGTGCTGGTGGAAGATGGCGAGACGGTCGAGGCTCCGCCCAACCGCCCTGCGCAACAGCCGGTTCCGGCCGACAAGACGCTGACCTCGGAAAGCGCACCTGCATCTGCCAAGCAGCACCCCTCCCCCGGTTCGTCAACACAGGATGCGCCCGAGTGGACCGCGCCGGAACCCGATTGGCCTGAAGGCACAGAAACGCGAAGTCAGACAGTCCGAGAGGCCCTGCGCGACGCGATGGCCGAAGAGATGCGCCGGGACGGAGACGTGTTCCTCATGGGCGAGGAAGTGGGCGAGTATCAGGGTGCCTACAAGATCAGCCAGGGATTGCTGGACGAATTCGGATCGAAGCGCGTGATGGACACGCCGATTACGGAACACGGCTTTGCCGGGATCGGTGTCGGTGCGGCCTTTGGCGGTCTGCGCCCGATTGTCGAATTCATGACGTTCAACTTCGCCATGCAGGCGGTAGACCAGATCGTCAATTCCGCGGCCAAGACCCTGTACATGTCCGGCGGGCAAATGGGGTGCCCGATCGTGTTCCGTGGCCCCAATGGCGCAGCGGCCCGGGTCGGCGCGCAACACAGTCAGGATTACGCCGCATGGTACGCCCATATACCCGGGCTGAAGGTGTGCATGCCATACTCGGCCTCTGACGCGAAAGGCCTGCTGAAAAGTGCGATCCGCGATCCGAATCCGGTGATTTTTCTCGAAAACGAGATCCTGTATGGGCGGTCCTTCGACGTGCCAATCATGAAGGATTTTACCGTGCCTTTCGGCAAAGCCCGCATCTGGCGAGAGGGCACAGACGTCACGCTGGTGAGCTTTGGGATCGGGATGACCTACGCGCTGGAAGCCGCTGAAAAGCTGGCAGCCGAGGGGATCAGCGCCGAGGTCATAGACCTGCGGACGCTGCGGCCACTCGACACTGCCACGGTGATTGCCAGCGTGCAAAAGACCAACCGTTGCGTCACGATCGAAGAGGGCTTTCCGGTGGCCAGCATCGGCAACCATATCTCGGCCAAATTGATGCAGGAGGCGTTCGATTATCTCGACGCCCCGGTGATCAACCTGACAGGTAAGGACGTGCCGATGCCCTACGCCGCCAATCTGGAAAAACATGCGCTGGTGACCACCGACGAGGTGATCGCAGCCGTCCACAAAGTCACCTATCGCTGAAGGGAGCGTCATGGCTGAAGAGATCGAGATCCTGGGCCTTGGCCCGAACGGGCTTGCCGTTGGCATGGGGCCACACACCGCTTTGGTTCCCATGCCTTTGCTGGAACGCGAGATGATGGAAGTCACAAAAGATGGCGCGGAGGAATGGGCCGCCGCGCAAAGGTTTGAACTGGCACAAGCCATTGGCAAGCTGGTGAAGGGCGAGGTGCCCCCCGCCCCCTTTGACGGCATGGTGTTGGAAGCGGAGGCCTGAGCAATGCCTATCGAGATCCAGATGCCTGCCCTGTCTCCGACGATGGAGGAAGGGACATTGGCCAAATGGCTGGTGAAGGAGGGCGACACGGTCACCTCTGGCGATGTGATCGCAGAGATAGAGACGGACAAGGCAACGATGGAGTTCGAAGCCGTGGACGAAGGGGTGATTGCCCGGATCGACGTGGCCGAAGGCACCGCACAGGTGAAGGTGGGCACGGTGATTGCCATGCTGCTGGAGGACGGCGAAAGCGGTGCGGACCTTGGGTCTGGACTGGGCGCGTCGGTATCAGTCCCCGAGCCAGAGGTCGCGGCGACGCCGACCGTGGCTCCTGCCGTTGGGCCTGGTGACAAAGATGCGCGTATCTTAGCCTCACCGCTGGCGCGCCGCATTGCTGAGGAACGCGGCCTGGACCTCAGACAGATCACCGGATCCGGGCCACGCGGCCGGATCGTCAAAGCGGATGTGGAAAGTGCCCTGGCCGGTTCGGTTGCGACTGCAACGCCGTCGAAAAAGACGGCACCCTCCGCCGTACCCGCACCTGCCCCGGTCGATCCGGACAGCGTTTTGGCGCTCTATGCGGATCGGGCGTATACCGAGGTGCCGCTGGATGGCATGCGTCGCACCATTGCCGCACGTCTGACCGAGGCAAAGCAGACCATCCCGCATTTTTATCTGCGCAGGGAAATACGGCTTGATGCGCTCCTGTCGTTTCGGGAACAGCTCAATGCCCAGCTGGCAAAGCGTGGCATGAAACTGTCGGTGAACGACTTCATTATCAAGGCCTGCGCACTCGCACTGCAGGAAGTGCCCTCAGCCAATGCCGTTTGGGCGGGTGACCGTATTTTGCAGCTCACCCCCTCAGACGTGGCCGTGGCGGTGGCCATTGAAGGTGGGTTGTTCACCCCGGTGCTGAAAGATGCCGAAAGAAAATCGCTCTCGCAGCTGTCATCTGAAATGAAAGACCTTGCCGCACGGGCCCGTGACCGCAAGCTTGCCCCACAAGAGTATCAAGGCGGGAGCTTTGCCATTTCCAATCTGGGAATGATGGGGGTGGAGAATTTCGATGCTGTCATTAACCCGCCTCATGCGGCGATCCTCGCAGTGGGCGCAGGGATCAAGAAGCCTGTGGTAGGCGCAGATGGTACGCTGGGGGTCGCCACCGTGATGTCGGTGACGCTATCAGTGGATCACAGGGTGATTGATGGGGCGCTGGGGGCCGAATTGCTCGGCGCGATCAAGGAAAACCTAGAAAATCCTGTGGCGATGCTTGTCTGATTAAGAATGCATAAGGCCTCGAAATCCTCTGGGCCTTTGCTTCAATTGTCGGACGCTTTTACATTCCGAAGGTGTCACCTTTGAACACATGATCCATCTGCATGGCGGGCTGGTCGCAGCCCGCTTCGCCGACGATCTTGGCCGGAATGCCCGCAACGGTGGTGCAAGGGGGAACCTCTTTGAGAACGACAGAACCGGCCGCAATGCGGGAGCAGCGGCCCACTTTGATGTTTCCCAGAACCTTAGCGCCCGCGCCGATCAGAACGTTGTCACCGATCTTGGGATGGCGATCACTGTCTTCCTTACCGGTGCCGCCCAGCGTCACCGAATGCAGCATCGATACGTTGTCGCCGACCACTGCCGTCTCACCGATGACGATGGAGTGTGCGTGGTCGATCATGATCCCCCGCCCGATGCGTGCCGCGGGGTGGATATCAATGCCAAAAGCCTCTGAGGAGCGCATCTGAAAGAAATACGCCAGATCCTTGCGCCCTTGACGCCAGAGCCAATTTGCGACCCGATAGGCCTGAACCGCTTGAAATCCTTTGAAAAACAAAAGCGGTTGAAGGTAGCGATGACACGCAGGATCACGTTCAAAGGTGCCGGTGATGTCCGCGCGCGCTGCCTGGCCCAGTTCAGGGTCGGAGGCATATGCCTCATCACAGATTTCCCGCAGAATCTGTTCCGACATTTCACCATTCGCGAGCTTCAGGGAGGTGCGGAAACTGAGCGCGCGTTCAAGGCTGGGATGGTGTAGAATAGAGTAATGCACCATGCCACCCAGAAGTGGCTCAGCGGCAACGGCCTCTTCTGCTTCATGCGTGATGCGCCCCCAAACGGGATCAACCTCGGCCAGTCTTGCGCGTGTCTCAGCCATACGGCGTCCTCCTTGGGCCTCAAACTTGAGGATTAGATTAGCAGATAGCCCCTATCATGAGAAACGCAATTCCGTGATGGCGCAGATTGTCAAAAGAAATGTTCAAATCCGCTCTTTGCTGGGTGCAAAATGCCTGCGCAAGGCGTCAATGATCGTGGCATGACAGTGAAGATAGTCCGGGTCGCTGAAATTAGGCTCTTTCGCAACGGGATGCGCTAGGGCGGCGGCCATCAAAGTACCATCACCCCAATGCGCGTGGCATTTGCCAAGCCTGCGTCGATGACGGTCCGCGGCATGGGCTTGCGCAATGATATCATGGGCAAGTCCGGGGCGCACGGACTGTGGCACGCGCAACAAAGCGCGCGCCACAGCGGTTACATCGCCTGCGAGGACCGGTCTCATGCCTCTCGTCGCATACTGGCAAAGGGTCCGGGACCGAAGCGTCCCGAGATCTGCGCCACAGCAAGATCGTAGCTGCCCGACAGATTGTCCGCGGATTGCTCAGCCGCCGTGTAGGTCCAGCTTGGCGTGTCTGTCTGAACCTCACGCACGATAGTTCCCGCTTGCAGCACGCGGACCAGATAGGTTTCCCTGTCCTCGCCGAGCGGCACCTCGTAGAGGTCCCAGCCATCTCCGTCGATACGCGTGCGTCTCACCCAGCTGAGCGACAGATCCCCGCCGGTTTCCATGACAGTCAGATGCGCCGGACGATAGGGACGAAGACCATTTCCGTTGAACGCTTCTACCTGATGTACGAAAGACGGGTCGTCATAGGCGCGCTTGGCCGGCCCGATCCGAAAATGGCGTGAAACGCGTCTGAGCGAAGGCGACAAACCGATTTGCTCCGCAGCGCCATTCATCAGCACAACGTAGGACCCGGCGGGCCAGACCTCCGGCATCACGGAATCGCTGCCCGCCTGGCCGCGCAGACGATGAGACAAGGCCCATTGATCTTCAGACAGCAGAGCCGCATCCCGAGACTGGAACAACTCCCAATTGTCCGCCGATCCATCGCCAATGGCCATCAAGTTGCCCCCGGCAAGAAAGGCCGCCTCTCCGATGGAGGTCAAGACACCATGGGCGAGCCGAACGCGCAATGGCGCTCCGGGGTCTATCAACCCAGGGCGCGCGGCCATGAGCGGGGTTTGGGTGACACCAACCACCGCGCGGGTGGGTATCAGCGTGTTGAGCGTATAATCCGCGTCGTCCGGCGCGTCATAGACCGCGACAGATCCGGCCCAATTCTGCGCCGTGACCGCCAGATGTGGCGCATGCGGCACCTCCTCACCGCTCATGAGCGGCAAGTCCATGAACAACGGCGTCACCGGACCGACGGCTGTAAATGGCCGGAGCGACATGGCTTCATCATGATACGGCGACGGTTGGAATACATCCGGTTCGATCCGCACAGCGTCGATCACTTGATGGTCCATCACGTCCACCCGATCGACGCGAGCCAGTACAGGACCGGATTTGGTAGGCACCCGCACCACATCCCCCGCGCCAATTGCAATCCGCGATGGCGGCAGGGCAAAGCGCAGGGTGTCGCGCGCCACGCGGGCCTCAGCCAGCCAGCGTTCCGCAGTCTGCCGCCCCTCCGCACGGGTCATGGAGAGAGCTATATCCGTGTCTGCGACGGCGTGTGTGGCATCATCGGGCAGCACGGCTTCTTCAGATGCAATCTGGTGGTCGGCATCGGCGAGCACAAAGCCCAGGCGCACACGGCCTGTCATCTCTGCCTCGCCGGCGCGAACCTCCACAAGGTCGCCGTCCGTTTCTTCGCTGACTGCAAGCGAATCCAATTCCAGATCGACCGGGGACTGACCACTCCGCATCCGAAAGACCAGCACACCATCCCGCTCGATGGCGTCAAATCCATACGCCAGCATCAGCGGCTGCAAGCTTTGCCGCGCGTCTGCAACCCCCGGGCCCACATACCCGCGGACGAACCCGACAAGCCCACTGGTGTCGACATGCGCAAGGCCAACCCGCTGGCAAATTTCATCTACCACGGACGATAGCGTCCGCCCGGAAATCCGACCGTTCAACCAATGCCCAGCGCGGTAGTTTGGCCCATCTGACCAAAGATCCTCATTGGCAGGAAACCAAGGAAAGGGTCGTGCATCCCACGCCCAGACAAACGCGTGGTTCATATCCAGCATCGGCCCGCCGTAGACGCCAGAGGTCGGATTGTTGGCAGCCTCATCCCAGTAGCCCAGCATCGCGCGAAGGTATTGGTGTTGGATTGCCTCGTCCCGCAAGCCATTCGAATAATGCGGCAAGCTGGATTCAGAGGACTTCGGATCAACAAATTTGTTTGGCTGGTTTGTGCCCTTATCCACCGAGGCACAGCCCAACTCCGTAAACCAGATGGGCTTGCTTTGCGGAACCCAAGCCGTGGATGACGCCAAACGCACACCAACGATGCGCTCGTGGTGAGCATTGCCCCACCAATTACGGATGTCCTTGTACCGCCAAACCCATGGCTCCCCGTAGGTGCCATCGGTGATGGCCGTGCGGGTCTGCGTTTCGCGCGCCTCCTGCGAGGGATAATACCAATCGTAGCCCTCACCGCCCTCGATGTTGGCGCGCAGATACTCAATGTTGTGGATTGCGCCCCATTCCGCATCTGCATGGTCGCTCTCATCGCGCCAATCAGACAGCGGCATGTAGTTGTCGATGCCGACAAAATCGATGTTCGGATCGCTCCAAAGAGGGTCGAGGTGAAAATAGAGATCACCGGAGCCGTCCTGCGGATGATAGCCGAAATACTCCGTCCAATCGGCGGCATAGCCGATCTTTACTCCCGGCCCGAGAATGGCACGGCACTCCACGGCAAGAGCTTTCAACGCCGCGACAGCGGGAAAGCCCGCAACTCCACGGATTTGCGTCAGTCCACGCATTTCCGAGCCGATGCAGAACGCCTCGACGCCGCCCGCCGCAGCACACAGCGCCGCCTGATGCAAAATAAAGCGGTTGTAACGCCATTCCGGAGGACCGCTGTAGCTTACGGAGCCGTCATTGATTGAGAAATCCGACGCTTGGGCTGTTCCAAAAAACGCAGCGACCTCCGTATCAGCGGCGGCTGATTGATCAGGCGAGCCGCTCTGCCCCGTTGCCAAGCTCAAGGTGATGCGACCACGCCAAGGTAAAACTGGCTGATCTGGCTCGCCTGTCCACGGATCAGTCAGTCCATTACCCTCCATCTGCTCCATCAAGATGAACGGATAATACATCACGTCCAGACCTTGCGCGTTCATTCTCTGGATCGACTGGATGACGGATTGGTCGGTGGGCGTTCCCCCATAGACAGGACGACCGTCCTCCTTCGGGACTTCGAGCGCCTCATCCCGCGTTACGCCGCTCACCGTCCACGGCATCTTGGCGTCGTATTCGGTTTGCTCGACCTTTGGCATGATCTGACAGGCGCCACAGCGCAGGTCACTCCCGAACCAGCTCACGATCAGCGAGCTTGCTGTGCAGGCCGGTGCCTCGTCGGTCAATTGGCGCAGAGACGTGTTGAAATCCGGCTCTTCCGCCGGTGAATTGACATTGGCCACAGCCTGACCGCCTGACCCGACGCCAAAGATCTTCTCGGACCCTGCCTGATGGTTCCAATACACCGGCTCTGTGGCCAAGGCGTACTCGCCCGTCCCCGGGATCATCGCAACGGCGTTCAACAAAGCGGGCAGTTGGTCTGAGCCAAGGTCAGGGCGCGTGACCTCAAAGCTGAACTGAGGCACACGATTGCCAAAGCGCGTCAAATCCAAGTCTTCTATAACAACATAGGCCGTACCACGATATGCTGGCACCATCCCCGTGCCTTCGACGGCTTCCATCTTGGGATCAGGCTGCTGGTTCTGGCTGCCGGAGTAGACGCGCATATTCAGATCATCGACGGGTATTTCTGCGCCATCGGCCCAAATCCGATTGACGCCGGTGATCTCCCCCTCGCAAAGCGCCATCGCAAGGCTCACTGTGTAGCTGTAGCTCACAACCTTCGGCTCCGCCGGCGATGACGTCCCCTTGCCCCCGCCGGAGCCACCGCTCTTCTTGCGATGTTCCACGAATTCCGTCGCCCAGATCACATGACCGCCGATGCGGGCACGTCCGTAGACCTGACCAATCGGATGGCCCTCACCAGAGCCTGTGATGCGAAACCGCTCAACGCGACCCGTTTCCACCACGTCCGACCCCTGCCCCATAAGGCGCTGGCTCATTAGTCGCGCATCAATGGAACGGCCGACGGCCGCCCCGACAAAACGTCCGGCTGCCATGGCAGACAACCCCAGCACGGAGCCACCGATCGAACTGCCGATAGCCGCCCCTGCAGCGGATAAAAGGATCGTTGCCATCGCTCAAGCCTCCGTTGGAAAGGTAAAACGGGCCACCACCCGCCGCGCCCATGGTGCGCTTAGCGCGCTTTCGATCACGCCGTGACCGCTGTAGGCATGGACGAAACTCGGGGACTGCCCGACCTCAGCCTGCACGCCTAGGTGTTTGGCCACCGCGCCATCGCGCATGCGGAAGAGCAGAACATCACCGGGGACCGCATCAGTCAGTGTCTTGCGGCGAAGATGGGTCAGGCCCGCGCGCAAAAGACGCTCGTCCCCCTGAGGTTCAGACCAATCGCGGGTATAGGCCGGGATGGGCTCCGGCTCTGCTCCGATGATGTCGCGCCAGACACCGCGCAACAGACCAAGGCAATCGCATCCAGCGCCTTTGACAGAAGCCTGGTGCACATAAGGCGTCCCGATCCATGCGCGCGCCGCGGTCACAATGGCAGTCATCGTCGGCTCCCCCCGTTCTTTGCCTTTGCACTGGAAGGTTGGACTGTCATCCAGTCATCCTCCGGCACATCAGGGAATCCTTGAAAGTTGATCAGGTTGGCGAATTTTTCGCGACAGGTGCGGAACAGCTTGTCACAGCCAGCATCGAGCCGCACCAAGTCGCCTGCCTGCGGTTTAGCGCGCAGCGGTTCCCAGATCTCGATGACACGAGAGCCATCGGATGTTCGGTGATCACGCTTTATCGCCGCAACAAGGCCAGAAGCTGAACCGCTCAAAACTGTCAGCTTGCCACGTTGAAACCAGCCATCTGCAAATTCAGACAACATCCCGCAATCGAACACCCGTGCATCTTCGACAGCGTCCAAAGCGGTTTCATGACGGTAGCCTCCGGTTCCGAGGTCAAAGCCACAGGAACTGTCGCCCAAGACCGCTGTGCAGGGCTTTTGAAATACGCGCCCTACAGGTCGGTTCAGTCGTTCCGTCAGCCCGCACAATTCGGCGTGGAACGCACCGTCGCCACGACGAAGCTCGCCGATATGGCCTCGGAACATGACGCGCCGGGCGTCGACATCAGCCCAATTCACCAACCACGCTGTCACCTCCGCCCCATCATAGCGGCCAGCAGCGATGTCTTCCTCACGGATCGCAGTATCGGTGAGCGCGCCCATGGCTTCAGTGTTGTCCACCGACAGACCCGTCGCCTGTGCCAAAGCTCGGGCGGTCAAGCCTGTCTCCGCCTTGAAGGTCACGCCATCAAAGGCAAGGTCACGATCATGATCGGTGAAGCCAAGGATGACGCCGTCCGACCGTGTGACTGCCCAGGCGCGTGCGACCGTACTGACACCCTCTGCCAGATGCGCATGTAACGCTTCTCGTCCCATCAGACCCGCACCTCCACGACCGGCACATCCGGCACCTGGCCCGCGCGAAAGCTCGCCACGCTGACCGTGATCCGATCCGTGTCAAAGCGGACCGGCACATCAAACTCGAAACCCGCTGTGACTTCCTTCTCTGAGGCCGGCGCGGTGGCGAGGGTGACGATCCCAGTACTTGCATCGACGGTAAAATCCACTCCCTCAGTCAGAGCGGTCCCATCAACGGCAATCACCACTTTACCTGCCATGGGCTTGGTAATCGGCCGCGCATAGGATCCCTCGCCCGAACGATAGGTCTTGATCAGCGGAAAACTGACCGCCGCCCCATCCCCCAATGCGATGACCTGGTCCGACGCAGATATCGTGTCAGACGGTAAGCAGGATTTGAAATCAACCCAGTCCTTCCATCGGAATCCGAACAGTTGCCCCTGCCGTGCCTCGAAGAAATCAATCACCGAAGACACATCATCCAACGACCGCATCCCAAGCCCCGCGTCGTAACGCCTGCGCGAATGTGCCCACGGCGTGTTGCGCTCTTCGAACCCGCTTGTCAGCGAGACGATGTCGGTCCGCCGCTCTGGCCCGCCGACCGAGCCAAAGCTCAGGTCCGTCGGAAATCTCACCTCGTGAAAGCCCATCTGTCCCTCCGTCTACCTTGATTTTCAGCGATTGCGCGCACCACGGCCCAGCGCCGTGCTCATTCGTGCCGCGATCTGGCTTTGACTGCGCTCGAAAGACCTCGCATCCGGCGTCGTGATGTTCATAATCACCGTGACCGGTTGACCGCCACCAGCAGCCCGCACGCCCAGTTTGCCATCGGCCCCACGTGCCAGTGGCATGATGGCTTCGGGCCCTGCCTCGCCCATCAGACCCGCACCGCCCCGCATCGGAAATACCGTCGGGCCATTCACGATCCCACCGTTGGCAAAGGGCATCACCCGGCCTTGGGCAAAACCGCCCCCCTTCGCAAATGATGAATGGTCGCCCAGTACCGACGACACGCCAGAGGCTATAAAGCCACCGACATGATTGGCCACAGGACGGACCGCGGCTTTCCATGCCGCGTCGATCATCGACTGCGCTACGGTGCCCAGCGCGTCCGAAAGTTTCATGCCGTCCAGCACCACGCCGTCGATGGCGCGCGACACACCGCGCGACAGGCTTGCCTCCAACCGGACGGCGCTGCGCCCCGTGGCGGAAAAGGTCGTGTTGATCCTGTGCATTTCTGCGTCAAAGGCCGCTGCCATGCTGGTGGCCCCGGACAGGGATCGTTCCAGCTTGGCCGCCTCTTCGCCCAGATCATCCACATCCAGTGTATTCATATCTCTTCACTCCTGTCCGGAAAGGCCGCCATCAGCGCGTCCAGCCGCTGACGCCCCAATGGGCGCCCGCCAGAGCCTTCACCAAGCAGCATCTGCAATTCGGCGGGGGTCAGCGCCCAGAACTCCCAAGGCTTCAACCCGAGGCCCCGCATGCCGGCCCGCATCAACGCGGGCCAGTCAAAGCCTTCCGGCTCAGGCCGCGCCATCTGCCTGCTCCGGCACCATGAAGGCACGGGCCAACAGCTCAGCCGCAGCCCGAGCAGCCACCATAGGCCCGCCTTCGATTTCAGCTGTCGTCAGATCCGAAGCCCGTCCAGCCCAGCCACCGCCGCGCAGACCCGCCACGATCAGCGCCAAAACGTCACGAGTGCTGAAGTTGCCCGCCTCGAACCGCTGCGCCAGCTCCACCAGGGATCCGGTCTGCAAACCCGCTTCAAGCTCCGCCAACGCACCAAGCGTCAGCCGCATCACATGGCGCTTATCATCAATGACCAGCGCCACATCTCCCCGCCACGGATTGGCCATCACGCCACCGGGGCGGCGGTGAAGACCAGATGCCCCGCAGAGGCAAGCGCCATCTCATAGGTCGCCTCGCCGTTGTGAGATCCCGCGTACTCGATAGAGGTCAGCTGAAACTTGCCTTCGACTGTGCCGAAATCCGGAATGATCACCTGAAAGTCCGGGGTGACACCATCAAAGAAGATCTGCCGCGCGCGCTCGTCCGAGGTGTCATCCTTGAAGACGCCAGACCCGCTGATGTTGGCCGACTTCACCCCGGCACCCGCCAGCAGTTCCCGCCAGCCGTCCTGGCTTTCGAGCGTGGTCACATCCACACTATCGGCGTTGAAACTGACCCGCGTGGCCCGCAGCCCCGCCATGGTTTGAAAGACCCCATTGCCGGTCATGTCCACTTTGATCAACAGATCTTTACCGTTTTGAGCAGCCATAATTCATACTCCGTCCAAGATGTTTGATTGTCCCTGACCGGCCCCTCAAGGCGCAGTCGTGTCCTCGACCCGAGCGCGAAACGTCAGATCAATCCGACGTCGCCCATCGGTTTCTCGTTTGGCGGTGGCTTTGCGAAACCACATGCCGATCAGCCGGCCACGGGTCAGTGCGACCTGCGCATCCTGCAAGCTGTCGCTCACCAGACCGGCGGCTTGCTTGGCACCCAGAAAACCTGAATTTTCTGACACCACGGAAATCACGAATTCATGCCAGGCACCGCTGTCGCTGCCATCGCTCGCGTCCCGCACCCGCTCCGGGCCAAGCGCAACATACATCGCGGGCAGCGGACCCGACGGCGGGTTGTCGAAGATGTTCCCATCCACCATCAATCCGAGCTGCATGTTGTCCTGAAGCAGTCCAAAGACAGCCGTCTGCAAGGAAGCCGAAAGCGCATAGGTCATACGTAGACCTCCTCTTTGCAGAGGCACCGCAGGTACAGACCGTGTGGTTCCTGTTCCGTGACGGACTCGATCAGCAGACGCCGACCGGCCATTGTGAACCGCTGGCCCGGTACGGGACGTGCCCACTGACCAATCGGTGCCGCGCGCACCCAGACATCAAAATCCGTGGTGGAAACCGCGCCAGCTTCGCCAGTGCTCAACCGCCCTGCCCCAGGCTTCACCTTCGCCCAAAGCGTGCCAACCGGCAGCCAAGTCACAGACGAGCCACCCGCATTGTCAGGAATCGCGCCCGAGGTCTCCAGCACCACCTTGTGGTTCAGTCGCAAAGACCGCTGTGCCGCCCCGCCCCTCATGCGCCCAGTCCGATGCGCACAGGACGATAGCGCGCGATCAGGCTCGTCACGCCGAAGGGCATGCATCCCTGACCCAGGGCTGTCTCGTCGCGATACTCGTAATAATGTGCAGCCAGAAGCATCACCGCCTGCTTCAGATCATCCGGGACGTCAGCAAAGCTGAAACCGAACCCTGCTTGAAATCGGATCTCCACCGACCCGTCTTCAGGAACGCTCGGAAAGCTGCCCAGAGCGCGCAGTTTTGGCGCAAAATTGTCCTTGATCAGACGGTACTTGCCCGGGTCCATCACATCGGTGCCGCCAAAGGCATCAACAACGACAACATCCGTCACAGACTGGACCGGTGCGATCGGCAGCTTTTGCTGTCCGAAATTCTGCCACGCTTCAAACGTCACCACAAAACCGCGCTGAATAAGGGCCTTGGATGTGCGAGCTTCGATCGCGGCAAGCGCTGCCCGCAAGAACGCGACGAGCAGATCGTCCTGCAGGTCGGTCTCGGAAAAACCGCTGCCCAATCGCAAATGCGCCTTGAACGCATCCACGGGAAGAGCCGCCTCCGCCACCTGTGTTTCTTCCACCAACATCATGTTTCTTCTCCGAAATCCTCGGCCCGCCGCCGCTGCGGCTCGGGACCCCATCATCAGGTGGGCGCGCGCCGCCCAGGTCGCACGGGCGGAGGGGAAGCTGGACAACTCAGGACCACGCGCGCCCGTCGGAAGGTGGCTCTCACCACCCCCCGGTCCGGTCCGCGTTTACGACGTTGCGCAGCGCAGCAACTTGATCGCCGAATAGTCGCTGACACCGCCGCCCACACGCTTGGAGGCATAGAACAGCACATGCGGCTTCGCAGAGAACGGGTCGCGCAAAACGCGAATGTCTGGACGCTCGGCAATGGTGTAACCCGCACCGAAATCACCAAATGCGATCGGATAGGTGTTGCTCCCGATGTCCGGCATGTCTTCTGCGATCAATACCTTGTAGCCCATCAGACGCGCAGGCTCCGCCGCAGCCAACCCGTCTGCCCACAGGTGACGTCCATCGTTGTCCTTGAGTTTGCGCAGCGCGCCAGCGGTCTTCGAATTCATCACGAAGGTGCCATTCGGGCGATAGCGGCTGTCCAGCGCGTAAACGAGATCGATCAGCGCATCCGCGTCGTCGATCGCAGAGGCAGAGCCGGATGCCACATAGCCGAGCGCCCCCCAGGACCATGTGGCGTTTGCAACGATGGTGTTGGTCAGCAGGCCTGTCGGCTTGTCCACACCGTCGCCGGAAATGAAGGCCGCCGCTTCGGCACGAATGAACTTGTCCGCGATGCGACCCGCCAGCCAGCTTTCCACATCGAACGCCGCGTCATCCAGCAGACGCTGCGAGACCTTTGGCATGGCATTCAGCTCATACAGCGGGATCGAAATGCGTTCGATGGTTGGCGTCGCGGTCTCCGCGGCCGTGGAGGTCTCCGCCGCCCAGCCCGCGCCGGTGTCATTGCGGTCAATCAAGACGTCGAAGGCAGAGGCTTCAACATTCACGACGTTGGAAATTGCGCGGATCGACACAAGGCTTTCCAGCTTCGACTTGATGATCTGCGACGTAGCAGGATCCACCAGGTAGCCGCCGTCCGCATTTACAGCTGTGGACATCGCCTTGCCTTCAAGTTCAATGCCCCGAAGGCCATCATCATCCCCTGAGCGCAGATAGGCATCGAACGCCTTCTGATGGGGGGCTTCGACCTCGGTGCGGGTCGAAAGGGCTGGGCGTTTCGCCAAGGCGGATTTATGATCAAGCATGGTCAGTCGCTCTTCCTGTTTTGAAAGCTTTTCTTCCAGATCGGCCTGAATGGCCTTGTAGTCCCCGATCAGTCCCGCCATCGCGGCACTCACTCGGGCGACCGGAGACACATCTTCCCCGGTCCGAGACGTGGTCCCGGTGTCACTCATCTTGATGTTCCTCGTATTGTGCCCTACCGCGCCCATGGGGTGCGGCCATGCGTGACGTGCGTCAGACGCCCGTCAGGTTCCGGCGCATACCCTCCAGGGCCTCCGCCAACTCGCGCAGGCCGTCCATATCCTGAGGAAGCTCTTCCCCCTTGGACGACACCCGCGCACTGGGCAGCATTGGAAAGGTCACCAGCGACACCTCCCAAAGCTCCAGTTCCGCCAGAAGCCGTTGGCCTCTGTCATTCTTTGTCGATTTCAGCGTGCGATAGCCGATGGACAGACCATCAATAGCGCCCGCTTCTATCAGCGCGGCGGCTTCCCGCCCCTTTTCCACACTGTCGAGCAGCCGCCCCTTTACGAACAGGCCGCGCTCATCCTCACGCACCTCGTCCCAGATGCCGATGGGCTGCGCCGGGTCATGTTGCCACAGCATCTTTACGGCGCGCCCCTCTGAAATCAGCCGCTTCAGCGAGCGGGCATAGGCCCCCTTTGACACAACGTCACCGCCTTGGTCGCACTTGCCAAAGAGTGAGGCGTAGCCTTCTATCTTCATGCCTTCGACCAAAACCGCGTCCTGATCGAAGCGGCAGAACTTGTGTTCCAGATCCATTTCCGTATCTCCTTTGAGGTGCTCACCTCGCAGCGCATTGAAATTCAGCGCACCTACGGTCGCTTTCTGCCCGGCGCACCTACGGGTGCCTTCTGCCCGGCGCACTTACGGTGCGACGCTCAAAATTCCTTGAAACGCTTGCGCCAGGATCACCGCCGCCACGCCGTAGACCGCCAGCCACAGCCGTCGCTCCAACCGTTCCATCAGGGCCTCAAGCCGTGTGAAGCGGTCGTTCAAAGCCTCGAACTGCAACTTCGAGACCCTCTCATGTGCCTCCAGCCGCATCCCCGGCGCACAGGCAAAAGGCTCCATCCGGCTGCGTCGTTCAGTCACCGCCAAGCTCCGCATCCGCATCCAACGCCGGCAAGCCCAGCGCCGCGCGCTTCTCAGCCACCGTCAGAAAATCCGCCGAGGCCACGCGGTTCCAAACCGCATCCCGCTCCACGGCAAGCGCAGGCACCTGATCAAGATCCGGCCGCAGCTCGACCTCCTCGCTGACAAAATCCGACAGCCAACGCCCCACCTGTTGCGCCACCTTTGAGGCCAACGGCAGCACGGTTTGACGATAGAACGCGCGATGCGCCTCGGCATAGTTGGCATAGGTCGCCTCACCCTGAATCCCCAGCAGCATCGGCGGGACGCCAAAGGCCACAGCGATCTCCCGCGCCGCTGCTTCCTTGGTCTTCTGGAACTCCATATCGCTGGGCGAGAAGCCCATCGGCTTCCAATCCAGGCCACCTTCCAGCAACATCGGTCGCCCGGCATTGCGCGCGCCTTGGTGATGCGCCTCCATCTCGGCGGTCAGGCGGTCATATTGCTCCGTTGTCAGGTGCCCCTGGCCATCCGCGCCCTTCCAGACAATCGCACCAGAGGGGCGCGCCGCGTTATCAAGCAACCCCTTCGACCAACGTGACGCGCTGTTGTGCACATCGACGGCCTGCGCCGCTGCCTGCAAAGGCGATAGGCCGTAGTGATCATCCTGCGGATGAAACGTCTTTACATGAAGAACAGGCGACACCGGGCCCGTCACATTGAAACGATGCTTGCGCCCCGCCACCTCGTAGACATAGGCCACGGGCCAGCCATCCGGCCCCGGCACAACGCTCATCCGGTCAGAGCGCAGCACATGCAGCTCATAGGGCAGCCCCTGTTCACCGGCGACCGCTTCGACGTAGCCATCCCCCGACAGCAACAGCTGGCCATAGAGCGCCTCGAACAATTCCGCCCGGCCCTGGCCGGGGTTCGGTGCCGTGACAAGTTTCAGGATCGGATGCTCGGCATACCGGGCCGTCTGATCCTGAAGTACTAGGGGCAGTGCCGCCGCTGACTCCGCGATGAGCTTCACCGCGCGAAACCCTACCGGATTGCCCGCAAACGCCTGCCGCGTCAGCGACACCGTATCCCGAGGGCTCCAGGCCACGCGTCCGCCGGACATATGAGCGACGACGCGCCCGGTGGCAGAGGCCTTCACCTCAGGCACAGCCGACGCCACATCGCGCGTTCCGGACCGCCGCAGAAAATCGAATACCATGGTCATGCTCCTTTTCCCTCCGGTCGCCACCAAGCCGTAAGGACCCGTGACAAACCTCCGAGCGCGCCGACATCCTGTCTCACGGCCCTTGGACTTGGCTTCTCGTCAAACTGGCGAAGACCCACGGTCAATCGCGCTTCGAGATACAGACTATGATTGGGAAGTTAAGGCTGGGTAGGACCACCGTACGGTGCCCAGACCCATGTTTTTCACAATAAATATCAGATACTTAAATATACACTTCGAAGGTCGGGGCTGCCCCCGACCTGCCTGTTACGCAGACCGGACGCGCGGCGCCTGTGGTCCACGGCCAAAGACCAACTCAGTCACCGCCCAAACCAACGCATCGACACGATCCGGGCTGCCCTGCCCCTCGAAGCCCATCGGTGTCATCAGGCACAATTGCGATTCCAGCTCAGACAGCCCGCCAGCGTGGCGTACCCGCCCCTGTTCATACAAGGCAGCCACAGGCTCCGCCCGCGCACTCTTGCCGTCCGTCGCATGAACACGGCGCACCGGAAGATCCGGGTCCACCTGATGAAGCACCTCCTCGACCATAGCTCCGCCTTGGTTTACCTCAGCCACAACCCGATCAGCGCCCCAGCGTTTCGCTGCGGCCGCCACCGCGCCCGCCCATCCCTGCGGCCGCATACCCCGTACACTGGCATCCTCCAGCACATGTACATGCAAACGTCCGTCCTCCGCACGCCACGCACCGGCCACCACGATCCCACAGGCGTCTGATCTTTTCGTGTCTCCCGCAGGCGGATCGACGGCAACCACGATGCGCTCCAGACCGGGAACCAGTCCCCCTTTCGCGGCATCCATCATCTCTCGCGTCCAAAGCGCGCCATCCACCTCATCCAGCAACATCCCGTCCAACTCCTGCCGCCCAAGCGAGGTGTCGGCATAGCGCGCCCTCACCTCCTGTAGAAAACTACTCGCCAGATTGGCGCGGTTCGCCTCAGTCGGCGCTTGCGTGACCACAGTGGACGGCACCGCCATGAGTTCCTTCAACACACCGACGTTGCGTGGGGTCGTCGTCACACACACCTGCGGATGCGCGCCCAGGCGCAAGCCGAATTGCAGCATGTCCCACGTGTCGCAAGCTTTCTTGCATTTCGCCAATTCATCGACCCATGCGCAGTCGAACTGTGGCCCGCGCAGCGCCTCAGGTTCGCTGGCGGAAAACAGCATCGCTTCGGCGCCATTGGGCCAGACCAGACAGCGCCGCGTCGCCTGCCATGTCGGGCGCCGATCCGGCGGCGAACAGGCCATGATGCCGCTGTCGCCAAAAACCATGACCTCGCGTGCTTGGTCGAAGGTTTCGCCGATGATCGCCAGGCGCCGACTTTTCCCCGGCGACAGCGGCAATGCGCCTTCGACCTGACGGCGCACCCACTCTGCGCCCGCGCGCGTTTTACCTGCGCCACGGCCGCCAAGGATCACCCAAGCCCGCCAGTCGCCATCTGGTGGCAACTGATGCCCATGCGCCCAGAATTCAAAAAGAAAAGGGAGCGCCATGCGCCCCCCTTCCGATAGCCCATCGAGGAACTCAGCCCTCTTCGCAGCAGGTTCGGATGCGAGCCAGACGGCACCCGATTTCAAGCTCTGCCGCATCAAGGTCGAGCCCCCAGGCACCGACAATGCCACTGTCTCGTTTTCTGATCGTATCAAGTTCAGCCTCCGTTTCTCTCAGGGCTTTCAGCCAATATCGCAGGTCAGACATCACACCGCCGACCTCGGTTTTCTTCGCCTCGCCGTTTCGGATTTTTCCCTGCAGGTCGCGGATATCCGCAGCCAGTTCGTCCAACGTCTGCGCAATCTCTTCGCGTTGCGCTTCAAGACGTCCGGCCTCACACACCGGAACCACCAGAACACAGCCTTGTTGTTGTTTGCTGCTCATATGCTCGACACCTTTTTTGCCTGTAAGGTTGCCCCTCCTCGGGCAGGCACGGAAACGGCCACCATGGGTCTTACCCTTTTGGCCCCTGCCGCACCTTGTCCAGCATGTCTGAAAAGCTACTCAGGACAGTGCGCTCAGTCAATCCAGACAGCGAACGCAAGGCGTTGAATTTGTTCACACTTCCAAACCACGCCTTAACGCGCGACACAGGGCTGACGCGCCATCCTCTCGCCTGAGGGATGAAGGCTGCACTGCGGAAATGACAAATTCTACGGAAAGCCATGTCAGGCGTCAGGAATGTCTTAACCGAAACAGCGCAGATTCCCGGCGACGTCGGGAAAGGCTTGTCATGACTCTGCGCGAATCCATGTTACTCATCCTCGTTCCGCTTTTTGCTGTGGTGGCATATTTCAGTCATCAAGAATGGCGAGAGATGTCAGGCCATATTGCGGAGCTCGACGCCAGCATCGTTTCGATCACCGAAACCGATAACATCGGAAATTTGATCCACGAGCTTCAAAAGGAACGCGGTTTTTCAGCGGGATACACATCCTCGGGCGGCAAGAACTTTGCCGATGCGCTGCCCGAGCAACGCAACGCTACCGACATCGCTATCAAGGCTTTTGCCATGCAGACGGCCACGGCGCGCACGCACTTCCCGGAGGCTTTTTCAGCGATCGAGCTCACCCTCGCTGATCTAAAGGAATGGCGGCGCGCCATCACAGCAACAGAACGCACGGTTCCGGATTTGGCCGGCTTCTACACTGGCCTGATCAACGCTCTTCTCGATGTCACGAACCAAAGCCTCCATGTCGACACAAACTCTGATCTCAGCTTTCGTCTCGATGCTAAGATGCTAATTTCTCAAGCGAAGGAAAGCGCAGGACTGGAACGTGCCATGGGTGCAACCGGCCTCGGCGCTGGAGCATTCGCCCCTCCCATACACATCCGATTTGTCAGTCTCGGTGCGGCGCAACGCAGTAATCTTCAACTTGCTGCCGATGAGCTGATGCGTCCGGAGTTCATGACCGAAATTCAAAATTCACCTTCTGCACGAACTGTCTCGCAGATGCGCGACATACTCACGCAATCGGTTTATACCGGCGACATGGGTAATTTCACAGCGCCGGAGTGGTTCGCCGCCTCTACCGCTTGGATCGACCTTCTTCGAGACAGGGAAGTGGCGTTATCGGCAGAAATCATGGCTCTTGCAGAGGCAATTCGCGCCGATGCAAGCCAAAGCCTCCGGACCACCTTTGCCATGATCGGAGGAATATCCATTCTTGCTGCAATACTTTCAATTTTCTTTTTTGAAAATATGATACGACGGATCAAAAACCTGATCAATTTGATGAGCATCTACCGCGATGGCAATCTGGAGCAAGACGTGCCGCGTTATTCTCGCCGGTCTGAGCTCGGTCGAATGGCAAGCGTTCTTGATGACTTCAAAAATGCAATGCTCGACCAACGCAATGCCTCTGCACGTTCCAAAGCCGAAGACGAAGACCGTCTGAACGCCATCCACCAAAAGGTCGTCAACATGATGGCGGACGGATTGGAATCTTTGGCTGCAGCGGATCTGACCCGCCGCTTCGACGAACCGCTTGACCCGAAATACGACCATATTCGACAGCATTTCAACACGACTGGGGATCGTTTGCACGATGTCATCTCTGCTCTTGCGGGAGCGGTATCGAACCTAAACAACAGCGCCACCGACATGGATAGGGACACCGAAAGCCTCGATCAACGCACCCGCCAGCAAAGCGAAACCGTCACCAGCAGCGCCAGCGGAGTCAATCGGGTGGCCGATGAGATGCGCAGTGATCTTAGCAAACTGGACGAAGCCAGATCCGAGGCACGAACCGCCTCAGATAACGCTGCGCAATCCGACCAGACCGTCGCCACCGCTATTTCCGCCATGGATCGGATTGCCGTCCGTTCTGATGAAATCTCCAAGATCGTAACAGTGATAGAAGAAATCTCCTTCCAGACCAACCTTCTGGCGCTGAACGCCCGCGTAGAAGCCGCGCGCGCAGGTGAGTCAGGACGGGGCTTTGCAGTTGTCGCCGAAGAGGTCCGCGACCTCGCTGGCAGATCCTCGAAATCGGCAATGGACATCAAGAAGCTCATATCGGAGAGCCACAAGGAGGTGCATAACGGGGTAGAGCTTGTGAATTTAGCGGGAAAATCCCTGCAAAGCATGATTGCCAGTATCCAATCCATGGACAGCACGCTGACCGATGTCTCAACCTCGGCTAAGTCTCATGCAGAGGATTTGTCCGACATCGACCACGCCATGCGTATTCTTCAGGATTTGACCAATGCCAATACCAAAATGGTCAGAGACAGCCGCGCAACAGCGACTGACATAACCCACACGGCCAATCTCATCTCGCAGTTCGTCGCAGACTTTCAGATCAATCGCGAGAAAGCTCAGACCTCTAACGCCGCCTGACATTGCCTTCCAAGTCAAACGGGAACCCCCAAGGTCAATCACGCGTTCTCTCCTTAGCTCACGAAAAAGGGAGAAGAACGATGGATATTGTTCGAATACTGCTCAGTCTGTTCCTGCCACCGCTCGGCGTCGCCCTCGAAGTGGGTCTGACCAAGCATTTCTGGATCAATATTCTGCTTACGCTGCTGGGTTGGCTGCCGGGCGTCGTGCACGCCATATGGATCATCTCCCGTCGCCCAGTTGCAGCCTGAAGGGGAAAAGAAATGACCCTTGACCAACATATGAGAAACGTCGACCGGGCTGAAAAAATCGCCCGTCGCATGGATGCCGCATTTCATCTCCCCGGCACCCGAATCCGCATCGGTTACGACAGCATAGTCGGCTTGGTTCCCGGCATAGGCGACACGCTCGCTCTGGCGCCATCTGCTTATATCGTCAAACTTGCGCACGAATGTGGCGCGTCTCACGCCTTGCTTGGCCGTATGGGAGTTAACCTTGGCATAGACTGGCTCATAGGTCTCGTACCATTGGTTGGTGATATCTTTGATGTGGGTTGGAAAGCCAACCTTCGCAACGCAGCAATGCTTCGCGAGCATGTCGAGTCACTGCACGGCCTGACACCGCAAACCCCCGTTGGTGCCGACAGTCGGTCGGCCACAGCAAATCCTTGAAGTCATAAAGCAAAAGGGGAGCCGTCTAGCTCCCCTTCGCATTTCGTCTAGACCCGAAACTGGATCAGCCGACCAGCTCAAGGCCGGAGAAGAAATAAGCGATTTCTTCCGCTGCGGTCTCAGGAGCGTCGGACCCATGAACAGAGTTCTCACCAACTGACTCTGCGAATTCTGCGCGGATAGTGCCCGCAGCCGCATCAGCCGGGTTGGTTGCACCCATCACTTCACGGTTCTTCGCAATGGCGCCTTCACCTTCCAGAACCTGCGCGACGATCGGCTCGGAGGCCATGAATTCACACAGTTCGTCGTAGAACGGGCGCTCGGCGTGCACTTTGTAGAACTCACCCGCTTGTGCTTTGGTCAAGTGGATGCGCTTTTGTGCGACGATGCGCAGGCCGGCATCTTCGAACTTTGCGTTGATCTTGCCTGTCAGGTTGCGGCGCGTGGCGTCGGGCTTGATAATGGAAAAGGTGCGTTCCAGAGCCATGGGTTTTCTCCGTTGATACTGGCCGGAGGATCCGGCCTAATTCTGGGCAGGCGCGTACCACGGGCTATCCCCGTTGAAAAGCCCCGGCCGCCTATGCGGCGGGGGAATGGGTCGGTGGGCGGGCGCTTTTGCGTTAGCAAACAGTGCAGAGCCCAACGCACCTTCCCCCGGGCGAAACCCTCTGCTAAAGCGCGCTCATGTTGCGCATCGAAAAAATCAACTTCTCCATCGACGGCCGCCCCCTCTTCGAGGAAGCCTCCGCCTCCATTCCTGACGGTCACAAGGTAGGCCTCGTCGGACCGAACGGCGCGGGAAAGACCACGCTGTTCCGCCTGATCCGCGGTGAACTCACGCTGGACGGCGGACAAATCGACATTCCGGCGCGGTCGCGCATCGGCGGTGTCAGCCAAGAGGTACCCTCGTCGGAAACGACAATCCTCGACACCGTGCTGGAGGCCGACACAGAACGCGCCAGCCTGATGAAAGAAGCCGAGACCGCTGACGGCCATCGCATGGCAGAGGTACAGACCCGTCTCGCCGACATCGACGCCTGGAGCGCAGAGGCCCGCGCATCCACAATCCTCAAAGGTTTGGGTTTTGACACGCCCGAACACAGCAACCCCTGTTCCGCTTACTCCGGCGGTTGGCGCATGCGCGTGGCTTTGGCCGGCGTGCTGTTTGCCCAACCGGAACTGCTGTTGCTGGACGAACCGACCAACTACCTCGACCTCGAAGGGGCGCTCTGGCTCGAATCCTATCTGGCGAAATATCCGCACACCGTCATCGTGATTTCTCACGACCGGGGACTGTTGAACCGCGCGGTGAACACGATCCTTCACCTTGAGGACCGCAAACTCACGTACTACGGCACCCCCTACGATGGTTTTGTCAAACTGCGCGCAGAGAAGCGCGCCCAGCTGACCGCCACCGCCAAAAAGCAGCAGGACCGACGCGCCCACCTGCAGGGCTTCGTGGACCGTTTCCGTGCCAAGGCCTCCAAGGCGAAACAGGCGCAGGCACGTCTCAAGATGATTGAGAAGATGGACATGGTCACCGCGCCCGAGGAGGCCGCGAAGCATGTCTTCACCTTCCCGCAGCCCGACGAACTCAGCCCGCCGATCATCAACATCGAAGGCGGCTCCACCGGCTATGACGGCACGTCCGTGCTGCACCGCCTGAACCTGCGCATCGACCAAGATGACCGCATCGCATTGCTTGGCAAAAACGGTCAGGGCAAATCCACGCTCTCCAAATTGCTTGCCGACCGGCTTGCGCTGCTTGACGGAGAGATGGTCCGCTCGTCGAAACTGCGGATTGGCTATTTTGCTCAGCATCAGGTGGATGAACTGCACCTGAACGAAACCCCACTGCAACATTTGCAAAGCGCGCGACCCGGCACCCAACCGGCTCAGCTCCGCGCGCGTCTGGCAGGTTTCGGTCTGCATGCGGCGCAGGCAGAAACTGAGGTCGGACGGCTGTCTGGCGGGCAAAAGGCCCGCTTGTCCTTGCTGCTCGCCACGCTCGATGCGCCGCACCTGCTGATCCTCGACGAACCGACGAACCACCTTGATATCGAAAGCCGCGAAGCCCTGATGGAGGCGCTCACCGCCTACAACGGCGCGGTTATTCTTGTCAGCCACGACATGCACCTTCTGTCCATGGTCGCCGATCGCCTCTGGCTTGTGTCCGGCGGCACTGTCAAACCCTACGACGACGACCTTGACGCCTATCGCTCCCTGCTGCTGACCAAGGAATCGCCGGCCAAACCAGCGAAGCCCAAGCAAAAGCAAAAACGCGCCACCCGCGATCAGGTGCTCGACCTGCGCGCAGACGTCCGTAAATGCGAAGAGCGCGTCACGAAGCTTGAACAGATGCGGGAAAAACTGGCCAAAAAACTGGCAGACCCGAACCTTTACGACAACGAAAAGGTCGGTGAACTAGAGGTCTGGAACAAGAAATACGCCGAGATCATGGAAGCCCTTGGCCGCGCCGAGGAACTCTGGGTCAAGGCTCAGGAAAAGCTGGACCGGGCGCAAGCGGATTAATGCGCCCCGCAGCGGCTCGGGCGCATCTCGCCCGGGCCAGCTCATTTACCCATCTTGAGAAATTCGGGCCCTGGTTTGCATTTGGTTGCGATATACCGGACACGAAATCGCCTCAATTCCGCGCACTCGCCCAATCGCCGAACTCCTAAAAATCAAACTGTTAACAGCCATTCCGCCGACCCAAAGCGCGTGGATAAGGCAAAGTCGCGTTAACTTTATGTCCAAATTGAGGCTTCTTCGACTCAATTGCCCAGGTTATGCCTTATTTAATGAAGGCACAGGCTGCGGGGGCCGCCGGTGTCGCAGGCAACCCGAAGGACGCTCAAAATGGCCCGTACATCCGGAACGCAGACACCGTTCCAGACCCTTGGTGTCACTGCCGCTGACGATCAGGCGACCATCCGCGCCGCGTACAAACGTCTCGTGCGGACCAACCATCCGGATCGCTGTCCCGCAGATGCCGCCCACCTGAATGCTAAGCTGGCCGAGCTGAACGCGGCCTATGACAAACTGCGGCACCACACGCCATTCCGCAGGGCAGACCGCAAAGCCGAACGCGAACAACCGGATTTCAGTGCCGAGAACGACGCACGACAGGCCGCCGCCGCGCAGGCTCAAGCGTTCCGTGAACAGCAGGCCCGCGTCAAAGCCGCCGCAGAGGCAAAGGCACGGGCGGACCGTGCGCGCCTCGACGAAGACGCACGCAAAGCCGCAGCTGAAAGAGCCGCCCGCGCAGAACAGGCCCGCCAAAACGCCGCGCGCTCGGCAAAGCCGTTTACCCCGGCGGAGCGCAAGGCGCTGGCCACAGCCAACCGTGCGTTTGCCTCCGCCCGCGCGGCGCTCAACATCCCCCAACCGCCGGCCTTCAAACGTGCGGCCTGACCCAATAGCATTTGCGACAGGACTTTACCTGTCCTGCGTTCTCACCTAGGCGAGAGATATGGAAACCGCTTTCCTCATCTCCGCCTTTGCGACACTTTTCGTTGTCATTGATCCGATCGGCCTGACACCGATTTTCATCGCTCTGACGCAAGGCACCCCCACGGCCGCACGCCGGGCCATTGCCATCCGTGCAACGGTGATCGCCTTTGCCTTGCTGACCCTTTTCACCTTTTTCGGCGAGGCTGTTCTTGGCTTCATCGGAATCACCATGCCCGCCTTTCGCATCGCGGGTGGCATCTTGTTGTTCATTACCGCGCTCGACATGCTGTTCGAACGCCGCACCAAGCGACGCGAGGATCAGGCCGAAGGTGACCATCCACCGGACCCGTCTGTGTTTCCGCTGGCGATCCCGCTGATTTCCGGCCCCGGAGCCATTGCCACGATGATTCTGCTGGCGGGGGAAACCGACGGCGCTCTTGGCATGGCGGCCATCCTCGCTGTGATGAGCACTGTCTTGCTGTTGGCTTTGGGAATGTTCCTGTCGGCAGGCATCATCGAACGGGCCTTGGGGCCGATCGGGATCACCGTAACGACGCGCCTCCTGGGAATGTTGCTGGCCGCGCTATCGGTGCAATTCGTGCTGGACGGGCTTTCAGGTGTCGGTATCGGCGGTCCCTGACCTTTGCCGATCCTGACCCAACGCTTACATACAGAAGGCAGGGCTTTGAGGGAGCAAAGAGATGAGCAACGACCAATTGGCCCAGGCCTTGTTTCTCGGGCTGCTCGCCGCCAGTGGGTTGGGCTGGGTTTACATGGCCTTCCGCCAGTCTCCCGGACGTTTCACTCAAAATCTTATTGCATGGGCGCTGCTCTTTATCGGCGCCATCGCTGCGGCGGGACTTTGGCAGGACGTTCAAGGCAGCCTGAATGAGCGACAGGCGCTTGTGACGGAGGACGGCCATGTGGAAATTCCGCGCGGCTATGATGGGCACTACTATGTCACGTTGGAGCTTAACGGTCAGCCTGTGCGCTTTGTCGTTGATACGGGCGCATCCGGCATTGTTCTAAGCCGCGAGGCCGCGGCCTCGGCTGGCCTGAGTGCCGAAACTCTGGCATTCTATGACATTGCCCGGACCGCAAACGGTGTTGTGGAAACCGCCCCCGTCACGCTCGACACTGTGGGTCTCGGGCCATTTCTCGACCACCGTGTCAGAGCGTACGTGAACGGTGCCGAAATGAGCACGTCGCTGCTTGGGATGGACTACCTCGACCGGTTTGACCGGTTGGAAATCTCGCGTGGCCGAATGATCCTCGAACGCTGACTTGTGTCAGCATCCGACAAATACGCGCTGAAACCTCAAGGTATAAGCCGGCTCAGGCCTCGGCCTTCTTTTCCCAACGTCCCGCGTCTTCGGACCAGTATTGCGCCTTGCAGCCCGCGCCGCTGAGCGCTTTCCACTGTCCACGCGCGGCCTGCACCGCGTCGGCGTCGTGGCCGTTGAACAAGATGCAGACCCGCTCCAATCTGTTCACCTCGTCTGCGGCAACGTCGGCCCCGTCCACAGCCATCAGGCAGGCCGGGTCATTGGCTGCCGCTGTTCCGCTGATCAAAAGGATCGGTTGCTCCGCGTCATGCGGGCCGCCCTCGACCCCATGTGGCAAAAACCCATCCTCGCGCCCAAGCCACAGTTGCTGGTCCAGCCACTGCAAGCGACCCTGATCCGTGCCACGCACCGCGACACGCCATCCGCGTTCCAGAGACTTTTCCAAAAGCATGGGCAGCGTTACTTCCAAAGGCTGCCGCGTCAGATGATAGAATAAAGCGGTCCCCATCAGCCTGTGCGCCCCTTAAAATAATACGGAAGAGCGCGCCAAAGCGCGCCCCCGTCGAATTTGCGTGCCAACAAACGCAAACCGGATCACTCCGCTTTGGCTTGAGCTTCAAACCGGTCACGGATCAGCCGATCCAGTGCCATGACACCCCACCCTGTCGCGCCCTTGGGTGCCAGCGTGGTGTCCTTGGTGACCTGCGCCACACCTGCGATATCGAGGTGAATCCACGGCATGTCATCCTGAACGAAGCGTTTCAGGAACTGTGCCGCAGTGATCGACCCGGCGGCGCGACCCCCCGTGTTTTTCACGTCGCCTTTGGTGCCTTTGATCAGGTCATCGTAAGACTTCGCCAGTGGCATCCTCCACGCACCTTCGCCCTCGGCAGCCGCTGCCTTGAGGAAGTCGTTGGTAAAGCCTTCATCCGTCCCATAGACCGCTGCCATGTCGTGGCCCAAGGCGACGATGCAGGCCCCGGTCAGCGTGGCAAGGTCGACAATGGCAGCCGGCTTTTCGGTTTGCTGTGTGTGCCAAAGCACATCCGCGAGAACCAGGCGCCCCTCCGCATCCGTGTTGAGCACCTCGATCATGTCGCCCTTCATGGACTTCACGATATCGCCGGGACGCGTCGCGCGATCCGACGGCATGTTCTCCACCAGACCGACGAGGCCCACCACATTGGCCTTGGCCTTGCGCAGCGCCAGCGTCTTCATCACGCCAGAGACGACGCCCGCACCGCCCATGTCCATGGTCATGTCTTCCATACCGGCGGCCGGCTTCAGCGATATGCCGCCCGTGTCGAACACCACACCCTTGCCGACCAGCGCCAGGGGCGCCTCATCCGCGCCGCCCTTCCAGCGCATGACGACCACCTTCGACGGCATGATAGACCCCTGCCCCACCGCCAGCAGCGCGCGCATGCCCAGCTCCGCAAGACGCTCCTCTTCAAGGACCTCGACCTCCAGCCCGATGTCGCGCAGCGCTTCCAACCGGTTGGCGAACTCCACCGTGCCCAGCACGTTGGCCGGCTCGCTGACCAGATCGCGGGTAAAGAAGACCCCCTCGGCCACAGCATGTGTGTCGGCGAAGGCAGCATCCGCTTCTTCAACCGATTTGACCATGATCGTCGCCGCTGCGGGTGTCTCCGACGGCTCTGCCTTGCGCGCGGTAAACGCATACCCCTTCAGCCCAAGACCAAGCGCCACTTGCTCTGCCCGGCGCGTCCCGTCGGTGAGCACTGTGATCTCTCCCTTGCCAGCGGAGCGGGCCAACGATGCCCCGGCCTTGCGCGCGTCCTCGACCGAGGGGCGGCGCGGCAACTTTACCATGACGACGGCCTCGGCCTTCATGCCCGCGGGATAGTTCAGTGCCATGACATCGCCCGCCGACAACTTGCCCCAGGCCTCACTTTCCAGGGCACGGGCCAGTGCTCCTTTGGACAGCTTGTTTACGCGCCGCGCGCTTGGGCCCATCGTGCCTTCCGCAGGCACCAGCACCGCCACCTTGCCTGGGACCTCCGTCAAGGCGTCCAGATCAGTCTCGGCAAAGCGAATGTCGCGCAGGTCAGTCATTCCGGGTCTCCTGTGAAAAGGTAAGCAGTTCCTTGCCCAAAGACCTAGCCCCGCCCGCCGCCGATGACCAGAGCCTGCTTTCCCCCCCGGTCCGTTTGGCATAATGTGAACGGCAACAATAGACCCCGGGGGGACGATCCAAAGTGCAGAGATTCGACAGATATGTGCTGTCGCAACTTATGGTTCTGTTCGGTTTTTTTGCCCTGGTCCTGGTGTCGGTCTATTGGGTCAACCGCGCCGTAGTGCTGTTCGACCGGCTGATTGCCGATGGCCACTCCGCGCTTGTGGTGCTTGAATTCACGCTGCTCTCGCTGCCGGCCGTCATCGCGCTCGTGCTGCCGTTGTCGGTCTTTGCCGCCGCCGTCTATGTCACCAACCGACTGTCTGGCGACTCCGAACTGACCGTGGTGCAGGCCACGGGGTATTCCCCTTGGCGGCTGGCCCGTCCCTACCTGATCTTTGGCGTCTTCATCGCATTTCTCATGGCGGTGCTGACCAACATCCTTGTGCCGCAAGCCATGCAGCAATTGCGCGACCGCGAGCAGGAATTGTCCGGTTCCCTGTCGGCGGCACTCCTCCGCGAAGGCACCTTCCTGCACCCAACAAGCGGCATCACATTCTACATCCGTGAAATCACCGTCCAGGGCGAATTGCGCGATGTCCTCCTGTCCGACCGGCGACAAGCGGATCGCGCCACCACCTACACGGCAGAACGTGCATACCTGCTGCGCGATGACGAAGGACCAAAGATGGTGATGCTGGCGGGCATGGCGCAGACCATGGATTTGGACAAACAACGTCTGTCCACCACCAATTTCGCGGATTTCACCTATGATCTGTCCGGTTTGATCAGCACCGGGAGAACCCGCAGCCAGAAGACGGATGCAATCCCGACACTGCAACTTCTGTCGGACCCTGCGGCTATCGAAGCAATCAACGGGGACACCCGTGGCGAAGTGCTCGAAGAAGCGCATTCGCGCATTCAGGGTCCATTGCTCTGCGTTGTGGCCGCCCTGATCGGCTACGCTGCCCTGATGATCGGCGGTTTCTCCCGCTTCGGTGTGACCAAGCAGATTGTCTTTGCCATCTTCCTTCTGGTCCTGGTCAAAGTTGTCGAAAGCGCCGCAGCCCCGGTCGTTGTCGCCAACGCGGCGCTCTGGCCGCTGATCTACGCGCCCTCTCTGGTCGGCAGTCTGATGGTATGGGGCCTTTTGTGGCAGGCGGCGCGCCCCTTCCGCCCACGCCGCCGCGCGCAGGTCACAGAGGCCACGGTATGAAGCTGCACTACTACTTCGCGCGCCGGTTCATGACGATTTTCTTCAGCATTCTTGGCGTCTTCGGTCTGTTTCAGGCCCTGCTCGACCTGATCGACGAAATGCGCCGCCTTGGGGATGAGCTGGAGTTCGGGCAGATCCTTCTGCTCGTTTTCCTGAAACTGCCAGAGGGCCTGTACGAAGTCCTCCCGCTCGTTATGATCCTCGCCACTGTCGGCCTGTTCATTGGTCTGGCGCGCTCTTCCGAATTGGTCGCGACCCGAGCCGTGGGTCGGTCGGGACTGACCGCTCTGATGTCACCGGTGCTGACCGCCTTTGCCATTGGCGTTTTCATCGTCGCCGTTATAAATCCGATCGTGGCCGCGACCTCCAAACGCTACGCCGATCTGCGCGAAAGCTTCCAGTCTGGCAACACGTCCACATTGTCATTGGGTGCCGAGGGGCTCTGGCTCAGGCAAGGCGGCGAAGACGGACAATCCGTGATCCGCGCCAGCAGCGCCAACCCGGAGGCCACAGAGCTTTACGACGTCAGCATCGTTCAATATGCGCCCAACGGCGGTCCCGACCTGCGCATACAGGCCGAGAAAGCCGAACTGATAGACGGCGCATGGCGTCTGACCAACGCAAAGGCATGGCCGCTGTCACCCGGACTGAATCCGGAACTGGGGGCCAAGGTCCACGCCACCTATGACTTGCCCTCCACCCTGACCCGCGACAGCATCCGCGACCGATTTGGCCGCCCGTCCGCGGTGCCAATCTGGGCTCTGCCCAACTTCATCGAAGGTCTGGAAGATGCCGGCTTCTCCGCCCGCCGGCACGCCGTCTGGTACAACATGGAGCTTGCCCGCCCACTCTTTCTGGTGGCGATGGTCTTGATCGGCGCGGCTTTCACCATGCAACCCACGCGGCTTGGCCGCACCGGGCCGGCGGTGCTTTGGGCGGTGCTGCTTGGCTTTGGGCTTTACTATGTGCGAAGCTTCGCGCAGATCATGGGTGAAAACGGCCAGCTTGGTCCGATCATTGCCGCTTGGGTGCCCCCCACGGCGTCGGTCCTTCTGGCCTTGGGTTTGGTGCTGCATATGGAGGACGGATGATGCGTGGATCTCACCGCCTGATCGCCTGTTTCTTCGCGGCAGCCGTCACAGCGGCGAACCCGGCCATGCTCTCCGCCCAAACAGACGTGACCGCCAGTGCACAGGCCAATGACGACCCTGCCCTTCTGGTGGCCGACAACGTACTGGTGGCGCAGGACGAACGCCTGATCGCCACCGGCAACGTGGAGGCGCTCCAGGGCGACTACCGCCTCAGCGCTTCGCGGATCATCTACGACCGGTCGGCCGACCAGCTCACCATCGAGGGGCCCATCCGCATTGCCGACCCCGAACAGGGCATCCTGATCCTCGCGGACCAGGCCGAACTGGACGAGGGTTTTCGCAACGGCCTCATCAAGGGCGCACGCCTTGTCATAGACCAGCATCTGCAACTGGCCGCCGTCGAAGCGGCCCGTGTCGAAGGGCGCTATACCCAACTCAGCCGCGTCGCCGTCACCTCCTGTCAGGTCTGTGGTCCGAACGAAACGCCGCTCTGGCAGATCCGCGCCAGCAAAGTGATCCACGATCAGGAGGCGCGACAACTATACTTCGACAACGCGCAATTCCGTCTGATGGATGTGCCGATCTTCTGGTTGCCACGTCTGCGCGTTCCCGACCCGACATTGGACCGTGCACGCGGGTTTCTGTTTCCCACCTTCACCAGCTCGACGCTGCTGGGTTTCGGCATCCGCACGCCGTATTTCATCCCGATCGGTGACAGTCAGGACATCACGCTGACGCCGCATCTGACCACCAAATCACGCACGCTGGAATTTCGCTATCGGCGCGCCTTTCGCAATGGTGACGTGACGCTGCTTGGCGCGGTGTCAGGCGATGACTTCCGTAAAGAAGGCGCACGCGGCTATCTCTTTGCCGAAGGCCTTTTCGAGCTGCCGCGCGACTACAAGCTGCGGTTTGATATCCGCGCGGTCTCTGACGAAGCCTACCTGAATGATTACAATTATTCCTCCGATGAACGGCTGGCCAGCAACCTGACGATCGCGCGCGTTCAGACGGATCGCCGAGTGTCGTTCAGCCTGACGAATTATCAATCGTTGCGTGACTACGAAGACAACGAAACGCAGCCCGGCATCACCGCCAGCGCCTACACAGACCGCCGTTTCTTCTTTGATCGGGTGCCCGGCGAATTTCGCCTGTCTGCCGAACTCAGCGGGCTGTACCGCGAGTCAGATCTGGACGTGGACGGACCCGATGACGATCTGCTGGTTGACGGACGCGACACTGCGAGGATGAACATAGAAGCGAGCTGGCGCAATCGCTGGACGCTGGCGGGCGGCTTGCGCGCCGGCCTGTCGACCCATCTGTTTTTTGACCATTACGTCACCGATCAGGACGCCGCTGTACCGGACAGGGTCACCAATGTGACGCCCGGCGCGGCGCTCGAACTGCGCTACCCGCTGGTTCGGCGCAGCCCCCGTGGCGCCCGCACCCTGCTGGAACCGATCATGCAGGTGGGCTGGGTCGGCGGCGAACGCGGCCTGAACGCCAACGAGGAAAGCACCCGCGTCGAATTCGACGAGGCCAACCTTCTGTCGCTGTCCCGCTTCCCTGCCGCAGACCGCCGCGAACACGGGACAACCCTCGCTGCCGGTCTGCGTTGGATGCACGAGGCGCCCGCAGGCTGGTCCACGGCACTGACCGTTGGCCGCGTCTGGCAGGACACAACTGACCCGGAATTTTCGCGCTCATCAGGTCTGGACAATGAAACCAGCGACTGGCTGATCGCCGGGCGCTTTGCCAATCCCTTGGGCATCACCCTCAGCGCCCGCGGCCTTTTGGACGAAAATGACCGCTTCTCCAAGGCGCAGGCCCGCGCAGGGTGGTCCAACACCCGCATGGACCTCGGGGCGTCCTACGTTCTTCTGACCAAGGACGTCTTTGAGGAGCGCGACAATACCGTGTCGGAATGGACGTTCGACAGCCGCTATCAAGTGACCCGCAACTGGGAAACCGCCACCGAGGTCAGCTATGATCTTGCTGACCGTCGCCTTGACCGTGTGGGGTTGGGGCTGCAATACCAAAACGAATGCATCCAGGTGGATTTTGGTGCGACGCGGGAATTCGCCTCCGCCACCAACCTGGAGCCATCCACGGAATTCGACCTGACCATCGCGCTGAAAGGCTTCGGCATCGATGGCAGCGCCAAGGAGTACCGCCGCATATGTCGCTGAAAATCTCGCTTTCTTCCATGGCCCTCGCCGCCGCCCTCGGCCTTGGATCACTGATGCCGCAGACCGTTGCCGCCCAGGGGCTTTTTTCTCCGGCGATCATCGTCAACGACGAGGTGATCACCGGCTATGAGCTGCAACAACGCAAGGCAATGCTGCGGGCCATGCGCTCCCCCGGCAACCTTGACGAGCTTGCGCGCGAGCAGTTGATCGACGACCGCCTGCGCCTGCAGGCCGCCAAGGACGCGGGCATAACCCTGTCGCCCGAAGAGATCTCTGACGGTATGGATGAATTCGCAAGCCGTGCCTCCATGACCCAAGAGCAGTTTACCGCGGCACTGGCCCAGGAGGGCGTGGACAAAGAAACCTTCCGTGACTTCGTGCGTGCGGGTCTCAGCTGGCGGTCGCTTGTGCGGCAACGTTTTGCCGGGCGAGCAAACGTGTCCGAAGCAGAGGTGGATCGCGCGCTGTCCGCACAAAGCGGCGGCTCAAGCGTCCGTGTGCTGATGTCAGAGATCATCATGCCAGCCCCCCCCGGACAAGAGGCGACCGTTCAGGCCCGCGCAAACCGCATCGCAGAGCTGACCGACGTCGGTGCATTCTCCGCACAGGCGCGCCGGTATTCTGCCACCGCGTCCCGTGACAATGGCGGTCAGTTGCCTTGGAGAGACATCAGCGAACTGCCCCCGCAACTGCAACCCATACTGCTGGGCCTGGAGCCCGGGGAAGTGTCTCCACCGATCCCGCTCCAAGGGGCTGTCGCCCTGTTTCAGCTGCGCGCCGTAGAAGAGACAGACTATCAGCGTGAGGGCGTTGGCGCTGTTGAATATGCCGCCTACTACCTGCCCGGTGGGCGCAGCGCGGAAACCCTTGCCAAAGCGGCTGAAATTTCAAGCCGCGTCGACCGCTGCGATGACCTTTACGGCGTGGCAAAGGGCCAGCCTCCCGAGGTTTTGGAACGTGGCAGCCTTCCTGTTTCGGACGTGCCCACCGACATTGCTTACGAACTGTCGAAATTGGACCCCGGCGAAACATCCACGGCGCTGACACGCGCAGACGGTCAAACTCTGGTGCTGTTGATGCTCTGTGGCCGGACCGCCGCGATTGGCGATGAGGCACCGGACCGGGACACGGTGATGCGCGGCCTGCGCGACCAGCGTCTCACCGGCGCCGCCGAGGGATACCTGTCGCAATTGCGCTCCGATGCTGCGATCATTGACCAATGAGTGGCGTTGAAAAAACCTCAGCCGGGGTGCTGAACGATCCCGAAGTGACGGCAAACACGGTCACCGATCAGGATAAGACCAGCCCCGACGCCTCTGCATTGCCCGATGTAGCAAACGCCACGCTGGACAAGGCACCGACCGTTCCCGTGGCCGTCAGCTGCGGTGAACCCGCCGGCATCGGCCCGGAACTGATCGAAAGCGCGTGGGAGTCCCTGCGTGCCGATCTGCCGTTTTTCTGGATCGGTGAGCCTTCGCACTTGCCCGGCCGTGTGCCGCATGAGCTGATCTCTGAGCCGGCCGAAGCTGTCGCCGTCTCTGGCCGTGCGTTGCCCGTGCTGTCCCTGCCCATGCCCGGCCCGCGGGTGCCCGGCACGCCGCAGGCCAATCACTCCGCGGGGGTTATCCGCGCCATCGAAGTGGGCGTCGAGCTTGTGCACACCGGTCAGGCTGCCGCGCTTTGCACCCTGCCGATCCACAAGCAGGCCTTGGCCGAAGGTGCCGACTTCGCCTACCCCGGCCACACGGAATTCCTCGCACATCTCGCCGGCGTCGATGACGTGGTGATGATGCTCGCCTCAGACCGGCTGCGTGTGGTGCCTGCCACGATACACATTCCGTTGTCCGACGTGCCCAAGGCGCTCACCGCTGAATTGCTGGAGGAGCGCATCCGCATCACCCACCGCGCTTTGGTCGAGCAGTTTGGCATTACCCACCCGGTGATTGCAGTGTCAGGCCTGAATCCGCACGCAGGCGAAGGGGGGCGCATGGGCCATGAAGACAGTGCATTGATCGCGCCCGTTCTGCAAAAGCTGCGCGATGAGGGTCTGAACCTGAATGGCCCGCTGCCCGCCGACACCATGTTTCACGACCGGGCCCGCGCCGGCTACGATGCGGCGGTCTGCATGTATCACGACCAGGCGCTGATCCCGATCAAGACGCTGGATTTCGACGAGGGCGTGAATGTGACGCTTGGCCTGCCCTTTATTCGGACGTCACCTGACCATGGCACGGCCTTTGATATTGCGGGAGCAGGACTGGCAAACCCATCGTCGACCTTGGCGGCGCTGCGCATGGCCGCGCGCCTCGCACGGCGGTGACAGCCATATCTTGCGCGACGCGCAAGACAGGGGGCTCTGCCCTCCACCCTCCCGGAGGTCTTTTGAAGCAAGCTAGCCTCGCAGGGACATGTGGGCAGGCCGCGTGTCCACCTGCCCTGCGCTGGCTTGTGTTGCTTGACCCGACGCAGGCGATGGGCGAAGGGACAGCATGAGCCAGATCGACGACCTGCCCCCTCTTCGCGATGTGATCGCAACCCATCAGCTTTCAGCCCGCAAAGCGCTGGGACAGAATTTCTTGTTGGACCTGAACCTGACAGCCCGGATCGCTCGGGTCGCCGGTGATCTGTCCGGCATGGACGTGCTGGAGGTTGGCCCCGGCCCCGGCGGCCTGACCCGCGGCTTGCTGTCCGTAGGCGCGCGCCGCGTTCTGGCCATCGAGAAAGACGCGCGGTGCCTGCCTGCGCTGGCGGAGATCGGCGCGGCCTGCCCCGGACGTCTTGAGGTGATCGAAGGGGACGCGCTGAAGGTTGACCCGCTCGCATATCTGGAACCACCCATCGCGATTTGCGCAAACTTGCCCTACAACGTCGGCACCGAACTTTTGACGCGCTGGCTTACGCCCCCTGAATGGCCGCCGTTCTGGACCACGCTGACATTGATGTTTCAAAAGGAAGTCGCTGAGCGCATCGTCGCGCAACCCGGCTCCAAGGCTTACGGACGTCTTGCACTGTTGTCGCAATGGCGCTGTGATGCCCATATCGCACTGACGCTGCCCCCGGGGGCTTTCACACCGCCGCCCAAGGTCAGCTCTGCCGTGGTGCATCTGAAGGCTCTGCCAGAACCGCGCTTTCCCGCGCAACAGAAAATCCTTGAACGGGTGGTGGCCACCGCGTTCAACCAGCGGAGAAAAATGTTGCGTTCCTCGCTGAAGGGAATGGCGGCTGACATAGAGGATCGGCTGAACGCGGTCGGGATTCCGCCCACCGAGCGGGCTGAACAGGTGTCGCTGGAAGCGTTCTGCGCCCTTGCCCGGACGTTCGAGACCTGAAGCTTTAGACCACCGACATCGCAGAACACCACACGCGCGGGCCCCGGATTATGGGCCAAAGCCAATGGGAACAGATCATTTCTTGGGGTGATATGCGGAACATGGGCAACGTTTGCAAACATGCGGGTTGCGAAACCCCCCAAGCAAATGAGAGACCGCGCGAGACGTCAGCTTTTAGGCGCGGGCAAAGCTGTGCACTCGGCTGAGGCGATATTCACACTCAGAAAAGATCATCGTAGACGACGCTTGAACCCTACGTTGACAGCCCACGTGACGGCTCGCCGCTCTCACCGTGATCGCCGGTCCGGCTGAGGACCCACTCCCGATCAACGTGCTGAACGAGCCAACCACCCGGTTGCTGCCGACATAAATGTTGAAATATGCCCGCGCAGTGAAAGGGACGATTCAAAACATCTGAGCGTCCTGACCACACGATAGTCCAATTTTCGATATTGAACCGTCGAGCCCTGACAGGCACGGAAAGCGCTGTCAGCTATGCTCCCGACGAAATCCTCAACCAATTTTTCGGCTTACCGTGGCTCCGGGACAAAGCTTCACTGCGTTGACAGGTCGGCAAAGAGGATATTCAGAAAGTCAAACGGCTACCGGTACATGTTCCGGTAGCCGTTTCTGTTCTGTAAAAGACCTGAACGGGAAAATGCTCGCCGCGGCGGGCCTCTCCATGTGTCGGATCACACTGCGGGCGATTATTCCGCCGCGTCGGGTGTGGTGTCACCGGCTTTTTCCGCCGGAGCCTCTGCCGCGTCTGCCGCTGCATCGTCCTTCTTCACCGGCTTTTTACGGGTGCTGGGTTTGCGCGGGGCGCGTGGCTTCTTTGGCTTTTCGTCAGCTTTTGGCTTTTCGTCGGCCTTGGGCGCGTCTTCAGACTTTGGTTTCTCCGCCGGAGTAGTTTCCGACGGCGCGGCATCCGCGCGCGCTTCGGCGTCTCGGGCCAGTTGCGCCGGGCTCATCTGCTCCGCGCGGCTTTCAGGCGTTTCGACCAGGCCCGTATCTTCTTCGTCGCGTGTCTCGATCACGTCAGACTGTTGCGGCTGCACCGGCTCACGGCGTTGACGTTCGCGGCGCGGCTTGGGCTGAGGGGGCTGGCCATCGTTATTGCTATTTTGATTGCCATTGTTCTGGCCGCCGTTGTTCTGACCGCCATTGCCCTGTGTATTGCCACTGTTCTGACCATCGTTGGTCTGGTTGCCTTGGCCGCTCTCTTGGCCAGAGTTCTGACCGTCGTCACGCTGCGACCGTTCCTTGTCACGCTGGGCCTGACGTTCACGGTTCTCGCGTTCCTGCTGCTCGCGACGCTGGTCCTGTTCCTTCTGCGCCTCACCGAGCATGCGCATGTAATGCTCCGCGTGCTGCTGGAAATTTTCCATGTTCACGCGGTCATTGGAAAGGCTCGCGTCACGGGCAAGCTGATTGTACTTGTCGATGATCTGTTGGGGGGTGCCACGCACCTTCCCCTCGGGACCACTGGAATCGAACACCCTGTTGACGACATTGCCCAACGAGTTGTTGTTGTTGCTGCGATTGCGGTTGTTCTTGTTCCGCGAGCGGGATTTGGAAGAGCGCATGAGTTTATCTATTCCAGCCTGTGATTTACGGCTTGGTGACACTGCGGCGCGAAATGCACCATTTTAGTTCGTGGTCACCTGCATTTGGGCTTATCGTCTAGCGGGAGCGGCGGGTGCCGCTCAACAGCAGACTGGGTTTGAATAACCACATAGAATGTCTTGGTACAAGGGGAAATGGCGGCAATATGCGCAAAATTGCACGAAACGCGCTGCCTCACAGCGATTTCGTGCCGGTTACGACCCGATCCCGTCCATCAAGGTCCGGTACGACCCGCACGCTCCTAAGCCCCGCGCGTTCGAACAAGCGCGAAACCGCGCCACCCTGGCTCATGCCGATCTCCACCAGCAGGCGACCGCCGGGGGCCAGCCACTGTTGGTAGTCTTCAAGAATCGCATGATAGGCGGTCAGCCCGTCGCGCTCATCTGTCAGCGCCAATCGGGGTTCGTGATCGCGCACCTCCGGGCTGAGGAAGGGCATTTCGTTCACAGCGATATAGGGCGGGTTCGAAACGATCAGATCAAAGGTCTCCTCGACACCCTCCAGCGCGCCGTACCAGCGGCCCTCGCACAGTTCGGCACGCCCTTCGAGCCCAAGGCTGTTGCGGTTCCAATGCGCCACGTTCAACGCAGCGGGGCTGATGTCACAGCCAAAGCCCACAGCATCTTCGCGTTCCGCCAACAGGGTAAACAGAATACACCCGGATCCCGTACCCAGGTCCAGGACCGTGCTGTAAGGCGCCGCCAAGGCAACCTCGATCAAGGTCTCCGTCTCGGGGCGCGGGTCCAGCACCTCTGGCGTCACAAGGAACTCGCGCCCGTAGAACGCGCGCCGCCCCACCAGATGTGACACCGGCACCCGGTCCGCACGACGTTCGATCAGGGCGAGGTAGATGACCGACAGTTCCGGATCGACAGGCTCCGGCAGAAACAAGGTCAGGCGACCCGGCGGCACTTTCAACACATGCGCCATCAAACGACGGGCATCGCGTCCGGCATCTGGCACACCGGCCTCGTTCAACCGGCGCGTGGCTTGCGCCAAGACCTCCGCCGCTCTCATCCTTGCATCTCCGCCAGCAGCGCCGCCTGATGTTCGGTGGTCAGCGCGTCTATGATCTCATCCAGATCACCGCCCATGATGGCCTCCAGACGGTACAGCGTCAGGCCAATGCGGTGATCTGTCAGGCGGCCCTGTGGGAAATTGTAGGTCCGAATACGCTCCGAACGGTCGCCAGAGCCCACTTGCGCCTTTCGATCAGCCGAGCGTTCGGCATCGGCTTTTGACCGTTCCAGATCGAACAGGCGCGCGCGCAGCACCTGCATGGCGATTTCGCGGTTACGGTGTTGCGACTTCTCAGAGCTGGTGACCACAAGGCCGGTGGGAATGTGGGTGATCCGCACTGCCGAATCCGTTGTGTTGACGTGCTGGCCACCTGCCCCGGACGACCGCATGGTGTCGATGCGAATATCCTGGGCGTTGATCGCAATGTCCACCTCCTCGGCCTCGGGCAGCACAGCCACCGTTGCCGCCGACGTGTGGATGCGCCCGCCCGACTCTGTCTCCGGCACGCGTTGCACCCTGTGCACGCCGCTCTCGAATTTCATGCGGGCAAAGACGCCGTCCCCGGCGATCCTCACCACCAGTTCCTTTACACCGCCCAACTCGGACAGCTGTTCTTCAATCACTTCCCAACGCCAGCCCTGTGCCTCGGCGTAGCGCTGATACATCCGCGCCAAATCGCTCGCGAAAAGCCCAGCTTCGTCCCCGCCCGTGCCGGGCCGGATCTCCAGCATTGCCGGGCGCGCATCCGCGGCATCGCGCGGCAGCAGCGCCAGCTGCATCGCTTTCTCGGAGCCGGGCAGCTGCGCGCGCAGGGCGTACAGCTCATCCTCGGCCAGTGCCTTCATCTCCGGATCGGCCAGCATTGCCTCTGCATCCGCGATGTCTGCGACCAGCCGTTCGTAATCGAGGATCTGCCGCACCACCGGCGACAGCTCCGCATGTTCGCGGCCAAGCGCCACAATATCGCCGGACCCTGCCGCCATCTGCGCCTCGACATATTCGAGACGCGCCTTGATCTGTTGCAATCTGTCATTCGGGATCATGGCTGCTCATCGCCCAGTCCCGCGCGGCGGTCAAGTATCCGGTAAGCCCATAATCGGCAGTGACCGCTTGAAACTCTCGTCTGACCGCCTGAACACCGTCAGCTTTCGGGGCCGATCAGTCGCGACGCAGTGCCGCCAGCCAGCCATCCACACGGGCGCGATTGACGCCCATATCGTCGCTGCCAAAACGCAAGCGCGCCCAGATCTCCAGAACGCCGTCCTCCTCGCGCACGGTGGTGTAATCGGGAAACCCCATCCACATCGAGCGCGTGACATAGGTCACAAATCCCTCGTCGACACTGCCTGCCAGCACCTCGGTGCGTGGTGTCGCCAGAATCAGGCCGTTCAGGCGCAGAAAGTCACCGTCCTCGGCAGGAACACGCCGCCGCACGCCGGACGTCAGATCCTGATCCGCCGTGACCTTGGGGTCCACATGCCAGACCGCGGGATCAGACGGCGCAAGCCTGATCCATGCCAAACCGCCGAGCCCGATCAGAATGATGAGATAAAAGACCTTGCGCACGCCCACGCTCCTTGAAGTGCTGTCCCGTGAGCCTCTGCCCTGTCCAGACAAAGGTTAAAAGCCCTGCCTCCGATCTCCGGCGTATCCCCGCCGACGACCAAAGCCCGAGATTACCCCGGCAAGCTGGACCGCTGAGCGCAGCCCCACAAACACAGGATCTCCGTGGCCACATGCGCCCCGGCCACCGCCGTGATCCCGGCCGAATCAAACGGCGGAGAGACCTCCACAACGTCGCCCCCCTTCAGATTGATGCCCGCCAGCCGCCGCAGGGCCACGGCCGCCTGATGGCTGGTCATTCCGCCCCAGACCGGCGTGCCGGTTCCGGGCGCAAACGCCGGATCGAGGCAATCAATGTCAAAGGTCAGGTAACAGGCGTTGCGCCCGACGATTTCATGCACGCGCTGCGACACCGCCTCGACGCCGATCTCGTGCACTTCGCGTGCGTCGATGATGTTGAACCCCATCGTATCCGGGTTGTCCGTTCTGATCCCGATCTGGACAGAGCGTTCGGGCACCACGATGCCCTCCTTGGCCGCAGTATACAAAAAGGTTCCGTGATCGACGCGCTTGGGATCGTCATCGGCCCATGTGTCGGTATGTGCGTCAAACTGGATCACGCTCAGCGGTCCGTGCACCTTGGCATGGGCACGCAAGGCCCCGAGCGTCACTGAGTGGTCGCCGCCAAGACTGACACAGGCCGCGCCCTGCTCCAAAATGCCGCCGATATGTTCTTCGATGCGCGCCGGGACTTCGGAGGGCATCGCGTAATCGAAGGCCATATCGCCGTAATCCGCGATGGCAAATTCGCTCAACACGTCGAAATCCCAGCCGTAGGGTTTGTCCATGGTCTGCAACAACGATGCCTCGCGGATTGCGCGCGGGCCAAGTCGCGTGCCGGGACGGTTGGTCACCGCCTGATCGAAAGGCAGACCTGTCACCGCGATGTCCACGCCGCGCAGATCCTTGGTGTATTTGCGCCGCAGAAATGACGCGGCCCCGGCAAAGACATTCTCGAACGAAGGCCCCTTCAGGTCGTCGCGCGTAAAGGCATGATCAATCTGTCGCTTGGCGTCTTCGAGACTCATTCCGCAGCCCTCCTGTTTGTGCAAAACCCGTCCCACGACCACCCCGATGCGTCAAGCTTGGGTGGGCCGCGAGACCTGCAAAACCTGCCTTTCGTGATCGACCTGCACGCTAGGTGGCAGGCAAGGCCCGCTCCACCAGCCGCGCAAAGAACGACGCCCCAATCGGCGCAATTTCATCTTTGAAATCGTATTCCGGGTGGTGACAAACTGGCGTATCCCCTTGACCGAGGAACAGATATGCGCCGGGACGGGCCAGCAGCATGTAGGAAAAATCCTCGCCCGGCATGATTGGATCGGCGTTTTCATTCACCTTGTCTGCACCAACCACGTCGCGTGCGACATCGGCGGCAAAACTGGCTTGTGCAGGATGGTTCACTGTCGGCGGATAGCCCTCTTCGTACACAAATCTGGATGAACACCCAAAGCTACGCGACTGATTTTCAATGATTTCTGACATACGCGCCTTTACGATCGCCTGCGCTGCAGGATCGTAATAGCGCACAGTGCCGTTCAACGTCGCGACCTCTGGAACGATGTTCATGGCGGTGCCGGTATGGATCTGCGTCACGGACACGACAACACGGTCCAGCGCGCTGAGATTACGGCCCAAAATTGTCTGAAGAGCCATCGTGATGCTCGCCGCTGCCACCACCGGATCGACGGTATTTTGAGGTTGCGCGGCATGACCACCCTTGCCGGTGATCTCGATGGTGAATTCGTCCACGCCTGCCAACATGGCCCCGTGGTTGGTGCCAAATGCGCCTAGCGCATCACCGGGCATGTTGTGGATGCCATAGACCTCCTCGATGTTGAAACGGTCCATCACACCCTCTTCGACCATGATGCGCCCGCCGCCGTCGTTCTCTTCCGCCGGTTGGAACAAAAGCGCGACGCGGCCAGCGAAATTTCGCGTCTCCGCCAGGTATTTCGCCGCCCCCAGCAACATCGTCGTATGGCCGTCGTGGCCGCAGGTATGCGCCATTCCCGGCACCGTCGAGGCATGCTCGGTCCCGGACATATCCTGCATCGGCAATGCGTCCATGTCGGCACGCAAACCAATCGTCTTGCCCGGCTCACGCCCTTCGATAATCGCTACAACGCCGGACCGCGCGATACCTTCGTGGATATCCGTGACGCCAAATTCTCTCAACTTATCAACCACAAACGCCGCTGTCTTAAAGCAGTCCAATCCCATTTCAGGGTGTTGATGCAGATAGCGACGCCAGGTCTTCATCTCGTCGGCATTGGCTGCGATGGAATTCACGATGGGCATTTGAGTCTCCGCGATGTTTCCGGCACCTTGCCCCCGATGCGATCAAGGAGAAAGCCCCAGATGTCTGGACTTCGCCGCATGTCTCACGCACACCAGCGCCACAAGCAGACGCGAGGACGCCCCAATGACTGACCTGATCCACGATCCCAAAGGCGGTATGCCGCGCCTGCTGGAAATCATGCGCCGCCTTCGCGACCCCGACACCGGCTGCCCGTGGGATCTGGAACAGGACTTCGCCAGCATCGCGCCCTACACCATCGAAGAGGCCTACGAGGTCGCTGACGCCATAGAACGCGAGGCTTGGGACGAGCTCAAAGGCGAGCTGGGCGATCTGTTGTTCCAATCCGTCTTTCACGCGCAAATGGCCGACGAAAAGGGGCTGTTCGATTTCAACGCCGTGGCCGACACCATGTCCGACAAGATGGTCGCGCGACACCCGCATGTCTTTGGCGACGAAAGCCGCGAAAAATCCGCCGATCAGCAGACCGTCGACTGGGAAGTGATCAAGGCCCAGGAGCGCGCCGCCAAGCAACAGGACGGCGTTCTGGACGGCGTCGCCATGGGCCTGCCTGCCCTGATGCGCGCGGTGAAGCTTCAAAAGCGGGCCGCCCGCGTCGGCTTTGACTGGCCCTCCTCAGACGACGTGATGGACAAGCTTCACGAGGAACTCGACGAGATCCGGCAGGCGGAAAACCGCGACGAACAGTTCGAAGAATTTGGCGACATGTTGTTTGTGGTGGCCAACCTCGCCCGCCATCTCGACATCGACCCCGAAGCCGCCCTGCGCGCCGCAAATGCCAAATTCACCCGCCGCTTTGGCTTTATCGAACAGAAACTGGCGAAGGAAAACCGTGCTCCGAAGGACAGCAACCTGACCGAAATGGACCGCCTCTGGGATGCCGCCAAGGTGCATGAGAAGGCGCAAAAGAACCTGAAGGAATAAATCAGGTATTGACCCGATTATTTCAGTCAGGTTTACAGGCTTCGACCAATTTCGAGGAGAACTTTAATGTTTCTGCGCGCCACCACTGCCCTGACCCTTGCCGCTTTGGCCGCCCCTGCGCTGGCTCAAGAGGAGGTTAACGTCTACTCCTACCGTCAGCCCGAACTGCTGGCCCCCTTGACCGATGCCTTTACCGAGGAGACCGGCATCAAGGTCAACGTCGCCTTCCTTGACAAAGGCATGGTTGAACGTCTGAAGGCCGAAGGCCGTCGCTCCCCCGCCGATCTGGTGTTCACCGTCGACATCTCGCGCCTGAACGCCGTCGTCTCGGCTGGGCTGACGCAAGCCGTCGAAAGCGAAACGCTGTCCGCCAATGTGCCCGCTGCGTACCATGATCCCGATGGTCATTGGTGGGGCCTGACCACCCGAGCGCGGATCGTTTACGCCTCCAAGGACCGCGTCGACCCGTCCGAAGTGACCACCTACGAGGATCTCGCCGATCCCAAGTGGAAGGGCCGCATTTGTATCCGCTCCGGCACCAATGCCTACAACGTGGCGCTGGTCTCTGCGATGCTGCACCACCACGGCGAAGAGTACACCAAGGAGTGGCTTGAAGGCTTGAAGGCCAACCTCGCGCGCAAGCCGCAGGGCAACGACCGCGCGCAGGTCAAGGCGATCTGGGCTGGTGAATGCGACATCTCCGTGGGCAACACCTATTACATGGGCAAAATGCTGGAAGATCCGGAACAGACCGAATGGGCGAATTCCGTCAACGTGCTGTTCCCCACCTTTGAAAATGCCGGCACGCACGTCAACATTTCTGGCGTGGCCATGACCGCTGCCGCGCCGAACAAAGACAACGCCCTGAAGATGATGGAATTCCTGACCTCCACCGAGGCGCAGGAAGTCTATGCAGAGGCCAACTACGAATACCCCATCGCGCCCGGCTCGGAGGCGATCGAGCTGGTGCAAAACTGGGGCGAATTTGAAGCTGACGATGTCAACCTGATGACCCTTGCGAACCTGCGCGGCGATGCGCTGCGCCTGATCGAAGAAGTCGACTTCGACGGTTGATCTTCAGCAAAATAGAATTCCCCGCGGCCGCTTTGTTCAAGCGGCCGCGCGTATTTTAAGGGTATCCTTGGCAGAGGGTAAATCGCTCAGGGCTCTGCCTCCATTCCCGGACGCGCTCGAGCCATAACACTGCCGAGACAAGTGTGACCGATGATCCAGCGCATCGGATCAACAAGTACACACCGCTTGCGCTGCGCGCCCCTGCCCTGAGGGTGACCCGTGGCCCGCGTTGCACGCCAGACCTGGAAAGTGTTGTGCGACGGCAATGATGTTGCCGTCTGCCTCACGACATTTTCGATGAGATTCTTCCGCCGCATATTTCGACCGTACGGCCCTTGCGGTTAACCGTCAGCCACTGGGGCGCGTGGGTTTGCGGTCGATAGCTTCACCGGCAGCGCAGAACTATGGGGCTGGCAGGTTTCAGTCTACACCCCAGACACCCTGCGTTCCGCGCTCCACATAAGCGCTATGCGCCCTTCTCAGAACATGGGCCCGTTAATGTAAGTCCGGACAGGGACAAGGCTCTCACCCTCGGCGCAGGCCTCCTGACAGCATCCCGTTAACAGTCGCGCGCAGGCAGCCACCTCTGCCACGGCTCCCCCCGTTATCGCTGCCAGAGCACCGTCCACAAATGCCGCAGGCCGAAACGCGAAACGGCGGCCCTTCGCGGACCGCCGTTCACGTCTTTCCCGAAAGGGAAGAAAACTTACTGCGCTTCGGAGATGAACTTCACCGCGTCGCCGAAGGTCTGAATGGTCTCAGCCGCGTCGTCGGGGATCTCGATGCCGAACTCTTCTTCGAACGCCATGACCAGCTCGACGGTGTCCAGCGAATCCGCGCCGAGGTCGTCGATGAAGGAAGCCGACTCGACAACCTTGTCTTCTTCGACGCTCAGGTGCTCGACAACAATCTTCTTCACGCGATCTGCGATGTCGCTCATGTTTTTATCCTCACAAGTCAAAGGGCTTTCGCCCAGCTTTGCCCGACCCCACGGCGGACGTTCTTTTGCCCCGTGGGGGGCGGCTCGATCTATCTGGGTAAACCCCATAAACCGGCTCGCGTACAGTGCGAACCGGCATCAAATCTGGGGGGCCTATAGCACAGGCATCCGGGATCGCAAATGCTTTCCACAATGCTCCGGGCAACGGCCCGCCCAGTATTCACAACATCGCCATACCGCCGTTGACGTGCAAAGTCGTCCCCGTCAGGTAGCCGGCTTCGGCGCTGGACAGAAACAGAACGGCGGCGGCGATTTCGTCAGGAGACCCCATGCGACCGGTCGGGATTTGCCCTAGAATGCCAGACTTCTGGTCATCGGTCAGCTTGTCGGTCATCGCGGTTTCGATAAAGCCGGGAGCCACGGCGTTCACCGTGATTCCACGGGACGCAACCTCGTAGGCCAGCGATTTGGACATGCCGATCATGCCCGCCTTGGCCGCAGCATAGTTGCCCTGACCAGGGTTGCCGGTCGATCCCACCACCGAAGAGATGTTCACGATACGACCCCAGCGCGATTTCATCATGCCGCGCAGCACGCCTTTGGACAGGCGGAAGGTCGAGGTCAGGTTGACCTCAAGCACAGTGTTCCATTCGTCCTCGGACATCCGCATGAACAGGTTGTCGCGGGTAATCCCGGCGTTGTTCACCAGGATATCGACCGCGCCCATCGCCTCGATCGCCTGCTTCGGCAGCGCGTTGACCGCGTCCGCGTCGGACAGGTTGCAGGGCAGCACATGCGCACGCTCCCCCAGCTCTGCGGCCAGGGATTCGAGCGGCTCGGTGCGTGTACCGGACAAGCCCACCGTGGCACCGGCCGCATGCAGCGCTTTCGCGATGGATCCGCCAATGCCACCGGACGCGCCGGTGATCAGGGCGCATTTCCCAGTCAGATCAAACATATGTGTCTCCTCTCCCCGTTCAGGGGTTGTTCAGCCGTTCAGGCTTTCGACCGCAGCGGTGACATCGGCGGCGGAGCCGATGTTGCGCACGCCTGCGGGCTTGTGGATGCGACGGACCATACCGGACAGCGCCTTGCCCGCGCCAATTTCCCAGAACTCGCTCACGCCCTGCGCCACCATGTATTCCACCGACTCGCGCCAACGGACAGAGCCACAGACCTGCTCCACCAGCAGTGCGCGGATCTCGGTCACGTCGGTCACGGCGCTTGCGCGCACGTTGGCCACCAACGGCACCTTGAGCGCTGCGATGTCGACGCCCTCCAGCGCCTCGGCCATGACCTCTGCGGCGGGCTGCATCAGCGCACAATGGAAAGGCGCGGAGACGGGCAGCAGCAGCGCGCGCTTGGCGCCCTTGGCCTTGGCCACCTCAACAGCGCGTTCCACAGCAGCTTTCGACCCGGAGATCACAACCTGCGCCGGGTCGTTGTCGTTGGCCGCAGCGAGTACATCGCCCTCGGCGGCCTCTGACACCACTTCTCTCACGCCCGCCAGATCAAGCCCCAGAACAGCAGCCATCGCGCCCTGGCCCACGGGGACAGCCGCCTGCATCGCCTCGCCGCGCTTGCGCAGCAGACGAGCGGCATCGGCCACGGTCAAAGACCCGGCGGCGGTCAGTGCAGTGTACTCGCCCAGCGAATGGCCCGCGACAAAGGATGCTGCGTCGACGGTGACGCCCTCGGCCTCCAGCGCGCGCAGCGCAGCAATCGACGTGGCCATCAGCGCCGGCTGCGCGTTGGCCGTCAGGGTCAGCGCGTCGATCTCGCCTTCCCAGATCAGGCCAGACAGGTTTTCGCCAAGCGCGGCGTCCACCTCGTCAAAGACGGCTTTGGCTGCCGGGTAGGCCTCTGCCAGATCACGGCCCATGCCGATTGTCTGGGCGCCCTGCCCCGGAAAGATGAATGCGCGGCTCATGCCCTCTCCTTTATGTATTGTCCTTGGGAACAAACCATTAACCGTCCCGAACCGGTGAAGCAACGTGTCCCGCACAAACTCTGTGCAGCGGCGAGGCTTGTGCGACTGCGGCATTCCGCTAAGTCAGGAGCGATCTCATCTCCGACGGAGCCTTTCATGCCCCTGACCAACACAGCCACCCGTTATGGCAGCGTGACCAAGACCTTTCATTGGCTGATCGCGCTCGGCATTATGATCATGATCCCACTGGGCGTCATCGCGCACGACGCGCCGTTCGCCACCGCCGACCAGCTCGCCTACAAGGCAACGCTGTTCTCGATCCACAAGACGCTGGGCGTGGCGATCTTCTTCATCGCACTGGCGCGGATCGTCTGGGCCATCTCACAGCCAAAGCCAACCCCGATGCACCCCGACCGCAAGGCAGAGACGTTCGCCGCCGAGGTCGTGCACTGGCTGCTCTACGGCTCACTGGTGATGGTGCCGCTGTCAGGTTGGAGCGAGCACGCCGCCACCGATGGCTTTGCACCGATCTGGTGGCCCTTCGGGCAGAACCTTTTCTTTGTCCCCAAAAGCCCGGCGCTGGCAGACATGCTGGCCACGGTGCACTATCTCTTGGCTTGGGTTTTGGTTGGCTCCATCGTCTTGCACGTGGTCGGCGCGTTGAAGCATCACGTCATCGACAAGGACGCCACCCTGCGCCGCATGTGGTTCGGTCAGACCGAAGCAGGAGGCGCATCGGTCTCGCACAGCTTGATGGCCCCTGTGGCGGCTGTCGCGATCTGGGCGGCGGTGCTCGGCGGTGGCTGGACCCTTGGCATGTTCAGCCAAGACGCAGAACCACAAGCCGAAGCTCTCGCAGACGTTGAAAGCGACTGGCAAGTGACCGAAGGCACACTCGGCCTGTCCGTCCAGCAATTCGGCAAAACCGTCAGTGGCAGCTTTGCTGACTGGACAGCTCAGATCGACTTTGATGACAGCGACGGCAGCGGTGAAAAGGGCGACGTGACAGTCACCGTCTCGATCCCCTCATTGACCCTGGGCAGCGTCACGACTCAGGCCTTGGGCGCGGATTTCCTCGCCGCCGAGACGCACCCCACGGCGACCTTCACAGCGCCGATCCTCCGGACCGAAGACGGCTACGTATCAGAAGGCACGCTGACCTTAAAAGGGGCAGAGGTTCCGGTCACCCTGCCGTTCACGCTAGACCTGAACGGCGACACCGCAACGATGCAAGGTCAGACCACGCTGGACCGCCGCAGCTTTGGTGTTGGTGACAACATGAACGACGCTGAACAACTGGGATTTGATGTGGTGATCGACGTGGCGCTGACCGCCACACGCGCCACAGATTAAGCGACCCGGCGCCAGCCCCCGTCCCATCGCTCCAGGCGTGCCCCCACGGGGGCGCGCAGCAGTGGCATCATGCGGTCCTCGAAATTCAGCAAAAGCCCGATCGGGCCGTGGTACAATGAGCCGGCCCCATCGCTGCCTTCTGCAAAAGCGTACCAGCCGGTTTCCGGATATGCGCCCTTCCCTGCGTGCGGCGCGCGCCGTTCCAGCCAGCCCACATCCGCCGCGCCCGTCAGGATCAGCGGATCCATATGTGCTCCGGCAAGGTATCGCATCTCCTCTTCCAGATCATCGACGCGCATCTCTGACACCGCCCAAATGTGCCGAGGCATGAATGACAGAGAATTGTCAGCTGACAATCCCGGTGGAATCTCCCCGTCAGGTGTGCCGGTGCACCCTTCAGCGGTGACCTCTGCCAAGCGCACCCAGACGCGTTCTGCCGCACCTTCAAAGAAGCCGTCCGGGGCCAGCCCCAGCTGCACGCGGTCGCCCGGCCTCAGTGCAGCCAGTTCTGCCGCGGATGGCAAAAAGAAAGTATAGGGGGCGTTCTGTTTGATGGGCTGTGGGTCGACGACGGACCAGCCAGTCCCACCGCCGTTGCCCCAGCCACCCTCGGGGACTGTATCGAACATAAGGTTACCTCCATTTCCCGCAATTGGCCTCGGAAATGGGGCAGAAATGCGTTTGAGGACGAAGGCTTCTCCAGCGCATTTGACACAAGCTGAGACCACCTTGGGCGGTCGATTGGTCCTCCATGGAAAGATGAGCGCAGCCAGCGGAGCTGCGGTTAAACACATTGGCTTTCTGGCTGGAGGCACTCTCCTTTTCGGTTTCAACATTTTGCGAGCGCTGATTAGACGCGAGGGACTGGAGGATCCTCGAAGAAACCTGCGAGATGCCTGCAAAGCAGATCGCACAAAACGAAGGTCGGGTGTTCGATAATATCCGGGCGCAGGTTTGACGCAGCGGTCCGGAACACGCAGCTCAATCGGTCACATGGACGAGGCGCTGGCGTCTCTGGCACCGTTGCCTTGATCAAGGCAAGACATGTTCCCCACCCGCGCCACATCCGAAACCTTGGCATGAGGCGGCGCATAAAAAAGGGCGAGGAAGCATCGTTCCTCACCCTCCTTCAGACTTTGGCTTTCACCTTGACGGCTGGCGCATATAGCAGACCGTATCACCGCATCGGCAAAAGAGCTTAGTCGGCTTTCATGGCTTCGATGGAGATCCGGACGTCGACCTCATCCGACACGTAGGGGGCAAATGCGCCTACGTTGTAGTCGGACCGTACCAGAGTGGTTGTGGCATCGAAACCGGCCCAAGGCTTGCCTTCCATCGGGTGATCACCCGCTTGGTTCAGCTTGGCGTCCAGGTCGACCGACTTGGTCACGCCGTTCAGGGTCAGGTCGCCCGTGATGATGGCAGTGTCTTCGCCGGTGACTTCGATACCGGTGGAGGTGAACGTCACCATTTCATCGTCGTCGGCCCCAAAGAAATCTTCGGACATGAAGTGCTCAAAGCGGGCTTCCCAACCGGTCAGCATGGACCGAACGGGGAAAGACACTTCGACGGAGGAATTGGCCGGCTCTTCCTTGTCCCAATCAATCTCACCCTCGAAACCGGAGAACATGCCGGTACCGGTGGAGAAACCGAGGTGATTGTAGGTAAAGACGATCTGGCTGTGCGAAGGGTCGAGGGTGTAGGCTTCACCCGCAATTGCGGTCATCGGAGCCAGAGCAAGCGCGGAGGCGAAAAGAACAGATTTCATTTGGTGTCATCCCGTTTTTTGTATGGTTTGTAAGCGGGAACGTATGCTTCTGCGCGGCAAGGACAATCCGGCCAAATCCCACAGGACCTGTGGAGTTTCGAACACTGGCGACGGAAAGCGTGCATAAATGCGAAAGGTAGGACCAAAGGTTCCGATTGGTTCTTTAAGTCAGCTGTACAGCGGCTCACCCCCTTCGCCCCATGACACTGCGCTTGGCCGGAAACACACAGTGCGACAACGCATTCGGAATGGATCTGCCAAGTCTGGGCTTAAAAGCCGGTTGATTTCATCTTGAGACCGTCCCGAGAGATGCAGAGAGCGCCCCTACAAGCAACGGCTTTGATGACCAGACGTCAGCGGGTTTCCTTTGCCACGACGATCAGACACATTCCGATGATCAGCATGAAGAGCGAAACGCCCAGCTTCATCAGCATCATGTCGCTCGACCCTTCGGCATTGCCAACGATCCAGATACCAAAGGCAGACATTGTCAGCGCGAACCCCACAGCCATCAAAACATACCGCAATACCAATTTGCCGAACGGGGTGACGTCGCGCCGGCGCGCACTGGAACGGCCATTGGGGCGCGTGATTGCGATCATGAATGCTTCCCATTCTCAACTGCTGCGAAAAACTTGTTACAAAAGTCTTCGAACAATGGGCCGGAAATGGGGCGTTCTGCGGGCAAAGTCGTGCCAAAGCTGCCCTGTTCATCGCTTGACTGCCAACCTCACCCACGCGAACCTGCACGGCCTGGCACACAGGGGTTGCGCCGCGCGGCAATCGGTGTATACGGGCGCTTCCTTCCGCACTATCGGTAGAAACGCGCGGACTCTCGTGGGTCGGGCGCGGAAGGTAAGCCCGCCCTTTGAAACGCGCCTTGACAAAAATGGAGCGAACATGCCGCTTTATGAGCATGTCTTTATCTCGCGTCAGGACTTGTCCAACGCGCAGGCAGAAGGCCTTGTAGAACACTTCAGCACAGTTCTTTCGGACAATGGCGGCAAAGTCGTCGAATCCGAATACTGGGGCGTGAAGACCATGGCCTACAAGATCAACAAGAACCGCAAGGGCCACTATGCCTTTCTGAAGACCGACGCACCGTCGACGGCCGTTCAGGAAATGGAACGCTTGATGCGGCTGCACGACGACGTCATGCGCATTCTGACCATCAAGGTCGAAGAGCATGAAGAAGGTCCTTCCGTGCAGATGCAGAAAAAAGACGACCGTGGCGACCGCCGCGAACGTCGCCCCCGCGACTGAACCCCGACACAAGGAGTATAGACAATGGCTGCAAAACCGTTTTTCCGCCGCCGCAAGGTCTGCCCCTTCTCGGGCGACAACGCACCAAAAATCGACTACAAGGACACACGTCTCCTGCAGCGCTACATCTCTGAGCGCGGCAAGATCGTCCCGTCCCGTATCACCGCCGTTTCGGCAAAGAAGCAGCGTGAGCTGGCCCGTGCGATCAAACGCGCCCGCTTCCTCGCCCTTCTGCCCTACGCAGTGAAGTAAGGAGAGCGACATGCAAGTTATCCTTCTCGAACGCGTGGCAAAGCTTGGCCAGATGGGCGACGTTGTCGACGTCAAACCCGGCTTCGCACGCAACTACCTGCTGCTGCAGGGCAAGGCGCTGACAGCGTCCAAGGAAAACATCTCGCAATTCGAAGAGCAGAAAGCTCAGCTCGAAGCGCGTAACCTTGAGACCAAGAAAGAAGCCACCGCTCTTGGCGATCGTCTCGACGGCCAGCAGTTCGTCGTGATCCGTCAGGCGTCTGACGGCGGCAACCTGTACGGCTCCGTCACCACCCGTGACGTGTCCGACGTGGCGACCGCTGACGGCTTCTCGATCGACCGCAAGCAGGTCATCATCCGTCAGCCGATCAAGGTCCTCGGCCTGCACGAAGTCGAGGTGCACCTGCACCCCGAAGTGATGGTCGTGATCACCCTGAACGTGGCCCGTTCGCCCGAAGAAGCTGAGCTTCAGGAATCCGGCAAGTCCATTCAGGAACTGGCCGCTGAAGAAGAAGCACAGGCAGATTTCGAAGTGTCCCAGCTGTTTGACGACATCGGCTCCGCCGCGTCTGACGACGACGATGACGCTCCGGCTGCTGAAGAGGCGACCACTGAGCGCGACGACGACTGATCGTCCGACTTTTGTGACTATGGTTGGGCCGTCTCCCTTCGGAGGCGGCCTTTTCGTGTCACGAATTACCTAGAAATCGCGCGATATAACCTTTGTCCAATTATCCTTTGGTAACATTCGGCCGTTAAGGATCGTCCTAAGCGAGGACCTAGGGAGCGATCAACATGGCCTTTTTCCGAAAGACCCCCCCCGTAGAGGGGATTGGGCGGCGTTACGAGAAACCTGACCTGCTTGATGTGATTGACGCAACCCAGGCTGTCATCCACTTCAAGCCGGACGGAGAGGTTTTGTTCGCAAACGAAAACTTCCTCTCTGCGCTTGGCTACGAGGCCGAAGAGGTCGAGGGCAAGCATCACAGGATGTTTGTAGAGGAGGAATACACGAAATCCGAGGAATACGCCGATTTCTGGCACAAACTCGAGGCCGGTGAGCCATTCACCAGCCAATATAAGAGAATTCGGAAGGATGGCGAGCCGATCTACATTCTGGCCACTTACTGTCCTGTGCGCGACCAGATCGGTATCGTCCGCCGCGTGATCAAGATCGCATCCGATGTCACCGATCGACAAAACACAATCAACGAGATCGAAAAGGGCCTCAATGCGCTGAGTAGTGGCGATCTTAGCCTGCGTGTCGGGCACTCGTCAGTGCCAGAGCTCGTGGTCTTGGGCGAGGCCTTTAACGCGACGATGGATAACTTGTCGGCGCTGGTCGAAAACGTGAAGCGCGTTTCTGATACGGTGTACACTGCGTCGCAGGGCATTCAGTCCACGACGATTGGCCTGAGCCAAAGGACCGAAACGACAGCCGCCACCCTGGAGGAAACCGCCGCCGCCATTGAGGAGCTTTCTTCGACCGCGAATAGCGCGGCGGAGGAAGCCAAGTCTGTGAAGGCGACCGCCGATGAAACCAGTCAGACCGCCGAAACAGGGCGTGAGTTGGTAGGAAGCCTGACGGAGGCCATGGAAAAGATCGAGTCCTCCTCCGATCAGATCGGGGAGATCATCTCCGTCATCGAGGGAATCGCCTTCCAGACAAATCTGTTGGCGCTCAACGCCGGTGTCGAAGCCGCACGCGCAGGCGATTCGGGACGGGGCTTTGCCGTCGTCGCCTCCGAGGTGCGTGGCCTTGCGCAGCGCAGTTCTGAGTCCGCCTCCGAGATCAAGTCCCTGATCCAATCCAGCTCTCAGAATGTGAAGGATGGATCTACGCTGGTTGGCCGTGCCGCCAAGGAATTCGAATCCGTATTCACCGGTGTGAACAACATTTCCACTAGCGTACAGCATATTGCCTCGAACCTTCAGATGCAGTCCGACGTCCTGAAGGAGATCAACGTCGCGGTTAGCCAGTTGGACCTGGCGACACAGCAGAACGCGGCCACGGTGAACGAGGTCAATGATTCCGGCATTCTCCTCGCGCGCGAGGCGGAAACCCTGGTTGGCGAAATTTCCCACTTCTCTGTCACCGGCTCAGTCAGCGGTGCAGAGGCCCCGGCATTTCCGGTCGGCGAGTACAGCAAAGCGGGCTGAGACCTGTCTCAGAATTGAACGTCTCGGGCGAAGTGCCGCCACGCAAAAGGGCCACCCTTTCGGATGGCCCTTCGCTGGATTCCATTTATCGGCGGCCTAAAAACCGCTCGAAGATTACTCTTCGTCGAGCTCTTCGACGGCTTTCTGAAGATCATCTTTGGAGACTTCCGTCTCGGTCACTTGCGCCTGCTCGGCGATGTGATCGATCACTTTGTCTTCGAAGATCGGCGCACGCAGCTGCTGCTGCATCTGCTGGTTCTGACGCACGAAATCAAAGAACGCGCGTTCCTGTCCAGGGTACTGGCGCGCCTGATTCATGATCGCCTGTGTCATCTCTGCGTCGGTCACTTCGACCTCTGCCTTCTGACCCAGCTCTGCGAGGAGCAGACCAAGACGCACGCGGCGCTCGGCCAGCTTGTTGTGCTCTTCGGTCGGGGTGATTTCCGGATGGTCGTGACCTTCCACTTCCGGGTTTTCCTCGTGCCACAGCTGGTGCGCGATCTGGCCTGCCTCGGCCTCGACCAGGGACGGCGGCAGGTCAAAGGACACCAATGTATCCAGCTCGTCCAGCAGGCGGCGCTTCATCACCTGACGTGCGGCACCGACGTATTCGGCTTCGAGACGCTCCCGGATCTGACCTTTCAGACCTTCAAGGTCTTCCGCGCCAAATTTCTTTGCCAGTTCGTCGTCGACCTCTGCGGCCTTCGGCGCTTTCACTTCCTTGATTTTGCATTCGAACACGGCGGCTTTGCCTGCCAGGTTCTCTGCGCCATATTCCTCAGGGAAGGAAACTTCGACGTTTTTTTCTTCGCCAGCTGTCACGCCGACCAGTTGCTCTTCGAAGCCGGGGATGAAGGAGCCGGAGCCCAGCACCAGCGGATAATCTTCTGCGGCGCCGCCGTCGAACGCTTCGCCGTCAACTTTGCCGAGGAAGTCGAACACAACCTGGTCGCCATCTTCGGCTGCGCCGTCCTTGGCTTCGAAATCCTGTGCGGTGGACGCAAGGTTCTGCAACGCCTCATCAACAGATTCGTCGTCTGCCTTCACGACCAGCTTTTCCAGCTTCACACCAGAAAGATCGACCTCCGGAATTTCCGGCAACTTTTCGTAAGACATTTCGACCTGAACGTCGTCGCCCTCTTTCCAGTCCTCGTTGGTCATCTTGACCTCGGGCTGCATGGCGGGGCGATCGCCCGATTTTTCGAAGTGCTCATTCATGGCACCGTCGATGGTTTCCTGCATGGTTTCACCCATGACACGGGGGCCGAACTGCTTTTTGAGCAGCGCCATGGGCACCTTGCCCTTGCGGAAACCCTTCATCTCAACATCAGGCTGCGCCTCTTTGAGTTTCTCGGTGACCTTATCGTCCAGTTCGGCCGCCGTCACGGTGATGGCGTAGCCGCGCTTGAGGCCTTCGTTCAGCGTCTCGGTGACCTGCATCGTATCTTCCCTCGAATGAAGACGCGCCCCACAATGGGGGCGCAATTGAATTTGGCACCTTCTATTGCCCGAAACACAGCAGTGCAAGACGATTTGGCGCAAGTTTGGCAGGGGTAGCGGGGCGCATTGGCACGCTCCGTCAGCGCGCACTGATCACGGCAGCCGCCACGCCGGTCCATCGGTTGGCAAACGTGAACGCATTCTTGATCATGATGCCGAGGTGGTACCGCCGGTGCCAAGCATTGCGGAAGTCGAAATCAAGACCGGCGGGCCTCGAAACATCTGATGTCATTCACAGAAGATGATTGCCCTCTGGCGGCATCGTCCTTGTCCAGTGGCTGGCGATCTCTGCGGCCTGCGTCAGCCAGATCTCATCCCGCCTGCTGGCGACATGGGCAAGAGCACGCCGCAGATGACGGAGGCGAAAGGGTTGGCCGACGATGTAAGGATGCAGTGCGATCCCCATCACAAGGCTCTGGTTTGCGGACTGCTGCAGCATCTCGTCGCAGGTGTCGATGATCATATCGGCAAATTCGGATGCGCTGTCTTTTCTCGCGACAATGGCGGGAATGTCGTTCAATTCCTGCGGATAAGGCACGCTCAGAAGCGGGCCTGCACGGGTCTTCATCCAGACCGGCTGATCATCCATGCACCAGTTGAGCGTATAGGAGTAGCCCGCCTCGACCAGCAGATCGGGTGTGACAGGGGATTCTGCAATCCAGGGGCTGAGCCACCCCTTTGGCGGTGTCCCCTCGGCTTTGAGCAGCGTCTGGGTGGCCTCTGTGATCATGGCGCGCTCCTGCACCTCGGTCATTGTGCTTTGACGTTCGGAGTTGGTGCGCCCGTGTGCTGCGATCTCATCTCCACGGGTCCGAAATGCGGCCATGAGGTCGGGCGCATAATCGTACATGACACTGTTGGCCAAGATCGTCGCCGGCATATTGAGTTCATCCAGGAGATCCAGCATGCGCCACGCGCCCACCCGGTTGCCGTAATCGCGCCAAGCATAGTTCAAAACATCAGGTGGTGGCCCACCCGGAGCAAGTTCTGCCCCAAGGCCCTCGCCGAACGAGAAGTGTTCGAGGTTCAGCCCGATGTAGACCGCTAGCCGTTTTTCTCCCGGCCAGAGGAGCTTTGGACGCCGGGTGATCGGCACGTACTCGTATCGGCCATGTCCCGGGAGGCTCATGACGGAGCCTCCGCCAGCCTAGACTTATGCGGCATAACCTCGGCTTTTTCGTTCGAGGCCTGTGTTTCGAGAATAAGGCCATCGCTGAGCGTGAAGGTGCCGTTATATCGCTTGACCCCAAACGGCATATCCGGCCGCGCCTCGTAGAGATAGCCGGATTTGAAAAACCGATCCTCACCTGTGCTTGTGTTGAAGGCCGCACCGGTGCGGCGGATCGGTTCCTCTCGCTTGGTCTGGACCGCGGCGCGCCCATTGCGAGAGTGGATCGACCGCGCGCCTGTGAGAACCGCGCCGTAGTCCGAGGGCACATATGGAGACACCGCTTTGGGAACCAGCGTCATCGACGGTGTGCAGTTTGGATCGACGGCCTCATTTCTGTGGCTCAATGAATTATGCTGCATTGACGGGACCTTGTCTTTGTATTGGCCAGAAGATGGGCGCCAGACAGCAAGCGTACGCCGTCAGAGAGCCGGAACACCTGGTCACTGAACCAAGAAAGCCTCCGCCGCATCGTGTTGCGGTGATTAAGCGACAGATTTGCGGTCTTGCAAGCGGCGGCGGTGGTTTATGCTTCGGTCTTTTCTTCTTATCTCAATAAGTTAGCGCCTTGTTCGAGAACTTGCTGCAAAATGTGGCAGAACGTCGACAAAGTATAAGACCCCGAACTGCTGGGCCCAGATGATGCTTTAAAGCAGCGCAGTTTGCGAACGATCCATTGGCCAGCAGCGCACGGCACAGACCTGTTCCGCGAAGCGACGTGACGATCCGACGTCGGGGACGCGATCCGGTCCAGCGAGGTCAGAAGGCACGTCCCTCGCACCCGGTGGCGTGCAGGGTGTCATTTCGGCCGATCGCAGCGGATAGAGCGAAATTTCTGGCCTGAGGGAGGCACTCTTTTCGAAGTCTCGGCAATGGGTCAGGGCGTGACTCAAATGAATCAGTTCGCAGCCTGATTCGCATCAAACGTAAATAATCCGTGACAACACCCCGCGCGTAAAACACCCTATGGAAAAACCTAAGGCAACCAGAGCAGGACGCCATCCATGAAAAACGAACAAGGCTCGCAGGCTGCGGGGTGCCTGCCCGCGCGCCATCTAACGCCCGATCAGGCTCTCAACGCACTTCCCTTGGGGACGACAGTCCTTACGCTCGATGGGCTATTGCCTGTCGAATACCTAAGCGCAGGTGACCGCGTGATCACGCGCGGTTCCAGCGTTGCTCGTTTGGTGGCCTTGCGCCCGTTTCAGCGTCAGGTCGCAACGGTCGGCATCAAGGCCAGCACGCTTGGCAACCACAAGCCAGAGCGGGATGCCGTGCTTTGTGCGGCGCAGGAAATTCTTGTTCACGACTGGCGGGCCAGTGCGTTGTTCGGTGCCTCGCAGGCATTGGTGCCGGTGGCGCGCATGATCGACGGCACATTCATCAAGCCGCTCGGGCTGAAGCATCTGCATCTGTTTGAACTGGTGTTTGACGTGCCGCAAATCATCTACGCCGACGGGCTGGAGCTGGCGGCAAATGCACAGGTTACTGCGCACACCTGATAAAGTGGGTGGCGTGAGGGCGATCCCCCCTCACGTCACAGGCCGATTTGGCGGAACACTTGTGGCAGCGCCTCAGGCAAATCTTCTGCGATAAGGCCGGGTCCAAAGCTGCGCGCGGCTTCCACATGCAGCCATGCCCCCACCTCTGCGGCGCGCAACGGGTCCAACCCGCGCGCCAGAAGGCCCACTATCATCCCGGCCAACACATCCCCTGCCCCGGCCGTCGCCAGCCATGGCGCGGCGCGATCGCCCGCCGCGGTCTGTATCGCATGACGCCCATCCGGCGCGGCGATCACCGTTTCTGCCCCCTTGAACAAGACGACGCTGCCGGCGCGCGCTGCGGCTTCTCGCGTGGCGTCCAGTTTAGAGACCTCTCCAGCCTTGTGACGCTTTGCAATGTCGGGAAAAAGCCGCGCGAATTCACCGGCATGTGGTGTCAGCACAACGTGATCGTGCAACATATCGAACAACGCCTCTGGGGCGCGCTGGAACCGGGACAGCGCATCGGCGTCCAGAATGGTGCCCCGCTTGGCCCGCAGGGTGGTCTTGACCAGTTCCGCCGTGGCAGGCCCAAGCCCCAGTCCGGGCCCCAGGCACACGGCAGTGATACGCCCGTCTTCCAGCATCTCCGCCAAGCCGGCAGTACCGTCGAGACCGCGCACCATGATTGCGTTCAGCTGAACCGCGTTTTCCGTGACGGCACGCAAAGGACACCCCAGCGTCACCAACCCGGCCCCCACACGCAAAGCCCCGCGCGCCGCCAGCCGCGCTGCCCCGCCCTGCCCCGGTGGGCCACCGACAATCACTGCGTGGCCATGGTCATATTTGTGCTGCTCTGGGCGCTTGCCGAGGAGCGCCGACAAGCCCTCTGGTCGGGTCTCGGGTGTGGACATGTAAACAGCGCCTCCTTGGATCATGGCAGTCTGGAAAAGATGTAGCGGGAAAGCCTTACAAACCGATATCGACGATCGTCAACGTCGCATCCGCGAGGTTCGGGCTGTCGTGACAGGGCTTACGGGCGTGGAACGTAACGATCAGATCCGCTGGTGCAGGCCGGTCAGCCAAAGCATCGCCCGTATCCGCGTCATAGCCGGTGGGCACATCGACAGCGACAAAAGACGGCGCACGCCCGGAGACCTGATTGGAAATATACTGCATCATCGCGTTGAACGGCGCGAGCGGCTCATCCATCGGGGCACGCTGACCGATGCCAAAGAGCGCATCCACAATCACCACGCGCTCCGCCGCGTCATCGACCGCATCGCAGAGCGCTTTGGTCGTCATGGGAACCACCGGCGCGTGCCTCGCCCACAAGTCGTAATTTGCTTTCGCATCGGGCGGCAATGCGTTGATGTCCCCGAAATTGGACACAAAAACCCGCCACCGTTTCTCCGCTAGCAACCGCGCAATGACATAGCCGTCGCCGCCGTTGTTGCCGGGACCGCAGAGAACGATGGCATCTGTCGGGGTGCTTTCGGCATTAAGAGGAGCGCCTGCCGCTGGCACACGCGCCGCCGCGCCCTGCAGATCCGGCCAACGGTCAGAAATCGCCCGCACCACGCCCGCGCCTGCCCGCTCCATCAGTGCGCGCCCGGATACCCGCCCCGATTGCATCGCAGCCTGCTCGACTGCTTTCATCTGCGCTGCTGTCACCGTCTCAGACATTGTCGCCCCCCTTTAGACAGAACCGCGATTCAATTTCGCCCATTTTTTACGCAAACAGATGAAAAAATAGAACCCGCCTGCTAATTCATCATTGCGACTCCCGTCGCGCTGACCCTACCTGATTGTGACGGCGGAACAGAAGTGATCTGCCGATGACCGACACGGGAAGCGAAGGGGGCCACCTCATGAAAAAGATCGAAGCGATCATCAAGCCATTCAAGCTGGATGAAGTTAAAGAAGCTTTGCAAGATGCCGGCATTCAAGGCTTGTCTGTTGTCGAAGTCAAAGGCTTCGGTCGTCAGAAAGGCCACACGGAACTCTACCGTGGCGCAGAATATGTGGTGGATTTCCTGCCCAAAGTGAAAATCGAGATCGTGCTTGACGACGATCAGGTCGATGCGGCCATCGAGTCGATCGTTGGTGCCGCAAAGACCGACAAGATCGGCGACGGCAAGATCTTTGTCTCGACCATCGAACAGGCTATCCGCATCCGCACCGGTGAATCCGGCTCGGACGCGCTGTAAGCCGACCAGCACGGGGGCCGCCCCTCGTGCCAAGAATACTGAATTTCTGATAGAGAAGGACTGTATAGAATGACAACCAACGCAGACGTTCTGAAGCTGATCAAGGACGAGGACGCAGCCTACGTCGACATCCGTTTCACGGACCCCCGCGGCAAGCTGCAGCACGTGACCGTGGTGTCCGATCTTGTTGACGAAGACTTCCTCGAAGAAGGCTTTATGTTCGACGGCTCCTCCATCGCGGGCTGGAAGTCCATTGAAGCCTCCGACATGAAGCTGATGCCCGATCCGTCTTCCGTCTACGTCGATCCCTTCTACGCGGAAAAGACCATCTGCATTCACTGCTCCGTGGTCGAACCCGATACCGGCGAATCCTACGAGCGTGACCCGCGTGGCACCGCCGAGAAGGCCGAAGCTTATCTGAAGTCCTCCGGCGTGGGCGATGTGTCCTACTGGGGTCCGGAAGCTGAATTCTTCCTGTTCGACGATGTGCGCTTCTCGAACTCGATCAACAAGGTTTCCTATGAAGTCGACGCGCTCGACGCGTCGTGGAACACCGACACCGAATACGAGATGGGCAACACCGGCCACCGTCCGGGGATCAAGGGCGGCTACTTCCCGGTCAACCCGATCGACGATGGTCAGGACATCCGCTCCGAGATGCTGTCCACCATGAAGCGCCTCGGCATGAAGGTCGACAAGCACCACCACGAGGTGGCGTCCTGCCAGCACGAGCTGGGCCTGATCTTCGGCACGCTGACCAAGCAGGCTGACGAACTGCAAAAGTACAAGTACGTCATCCACAACGTCGCACAGGCGTATGGCAAGACCGCAACCTTCATGCCCAAGCCGATTTACGGCGACAACGGCACAGGCATGCACTGCAACATGTCCATCTGGAAGGACGGCAAGCCGCTCTTCGCAGGCGACAAATACGCGGATCTCTCCGACGAAGCCCTGTTCTTCATCGGTGGTATCCTGAAGCACGCGAAATCGCTGAACGCCTTCACCAACCCGTCGACGAACTCCTACAAGCGTTTGATCCCAGGGTTCGAAGCACCTGTTCTGCGCGCCTACTCCGCATCCAACCGCTCTGGCTGTGTGCGTATTCCGTGGACCCAGTCCCCGAAAGCAAAGCGCGTCGAAGCACGCTTCCCCGACCCGTCGGCGAACCCCTACCTGTGCTTCTCGGCCCTGCTGATGGCCGGCCTCGACGGGATCAAGAACAAGATCCACCCCGGCGAAGCCATGGACAAGAACCTCTACGATCTGCCGCCGGAAGAGCTGGAAGGCATCCCGACCGTTTGCGGATCGCTGCGTGAGGCCATGAGCGAACTGGAGGCAGACCACGAGTACCTGCTGGCAGGCGACGTGTTCACCAAGGACCAGATCGACGGCTACATCGCTCTGAAGATGGAAGAAATCGAACTGTACGAGCACACGCCGCACCCGGTCGAGTTCGGCATGTACTACTCCTGCTGATCGCGACGAGTTTTCGACAATTACGAGGGGCGCCTTTCGAGGTGCCCCTTTTCTCATGCGGCGGAGCGGCTTTCGTTTTGATGGTCTAAGTGCCAGACGTCCCCGCAAAATGTCGACATTTTGGCCCCGCTGCCGTTTGCAGAATATCCAAGACATAAAACCGCATCCCTCAGCAGCATGGCGAAGAAGCCCAGGCCACGCCTCAGAGCTTCCAAATCAGCTGCACTCAGCGGCCCAGATCCGAAACTCGTTCTGATGTCTTGAAGTTTGGGGCAGAAGTTGGCCAGCCACCGGATGCAATGGTGCTAATCCCGCCCGCCCTGTGGGCTACAGGACCTGCCACCACGTCACTGCCAAGCGATATTTATGCCTGTGCGCCGGCTTGGCCCGGAACAGTCTGTTCACGACTTGGGACAAGGATGTCTAAATCCTGCCTCAGACTGCGCGTTCCAGACATTCTCGACACATTCACTGACAACTAAGGCCGTATCGCACCGATTGCGGCCAATTTCGCCGCAGGTGTCGAAGTCAGTACATATTTGGCCAATTTTCTTCCCAAGTCAGATGGCACTGTGGGCCTCAGCAAACATGCATCGCTTGCCAGGGAAGTTCAGACCATGACAGCATCCGTACAGTTCGTTTTCGAGGACCAGCAGGCAGTCGCCCTGCCGCGGCTGTTGGACATGGTACGGCACAGTCTGCGCAGCCCGGATGTGGAAGCAGGTCAGATCAAAGGTGCGTCCCCGTCCTCCCTGAGGTTTGAGGCACCGGGTCTCCAACTCGATTTCTCGCTGTCGCGCCCTGGCGACGAGATCGTCGTAACATTGTCTCTGTCACTGCCTGACGTTTCGGACACCGCCGCCGAGGCCTTGCGGCTTGCCCCAGTGGCCTTTGCCATGCTGAGGGACACCGAAGCGCAATTCGTTATCTGGAACGGCACGAAGGCGCGCATTCCGCGGGAGGCCTTTCTTACCGGTCTTGCGGCGCAATTCGGAGCGGCTTCGAAAGCCGCGCGCTCCGGGACCGCCATCTCACCGCGCCGCGTCACCCCCAGCACACCCTCGCTGACCCCGCGCCGTCCGTTTCAGCAGGAGGCACCGACCGGACGGCCGCGCGCCACGGATCGATATTTCGACGCTCATGTTCAGACTTTTGAGACCTTCATGAAGATGGAACTTCGCCGCGCACCCAATAAAGCAGAAATCGCTCAGATGCGGGAGGACATGCAGCCAAAGCGTCCCCGGCTCAAGGCGGGCTCCGCTGGGCCGAACAGCGCGGAATTGCGTGCGGCGTCACTGGTGACGACGATTACCGCCCTGGTGATAGGCAGCGGCGCGCTCCAGATCACCTGACTCCTGCCCTTGCGGAAAGCACGCACACCCCTTGGCGGCGTGATGGTCGGGCGCTACTCTTCGGTAAATGAAGCTTTCACAGCCGGAGTCCTTGATGCGCCGTTTCGCCTTATCCATCTGCACCAGCCTACTGCTGGCCACCCCCGTGCTGGCCGCCAATTGCATCACAAGCAAGGACGCCTTCGGCTCCTACAAAAGCAACTTCGCTCAACAGGCGCAGCGCGCAGGCGTCGGCCAACGCGGTCTTCAGGCACTGCAAAACGCAAGCCTTTCATCTATCACCTGGCGTTTTGAATCGCAGCCCTCCTCGCAGACAGGTGTGTCCTACAGCGACGCCTCCACGTTTTTGGCAAAACGCACTGGAGGCTCCGCCCAGGCCTTTGTGAACTCTGCGCGGTCACGGCGGGATCGCAACGCGCAGCTCTTTAATTCCATTGAGCAACGCTACGGCGTTCCGGGATCGGTATTGGCCGTGATCTGGGGTCTGGAAACGTCTTGGGGCGGCTACCTCGGCAAAACCAGCATCGTCGATGGGGCCATGACGCTGTCCTCCTACTGCCGCCGTCATCCGCGTTTTGAGCCACACGCAGAAGCCGCGCTGATGCTGGTCGACAAAGGCCTGATCACAGCCAACACGCAAGGTGGCCCATCCGGCGAGTTGGGCCATATGCAGTTTCTGGCAGGCAACTGGATGCGTTACGGCGTGGATGCCAACGGCGATGGTCGTGCCGATCCGTACAACGCCGCAGATGCACTTGCCTCTGCCGCAAATCTTTTGCGGCAAAACGGGTGGCAAGCGGGCCAGCCCTTTGGTGAGGGCACAGCTAATTTCCGTGCGCTGTCTGCATGGAACGACAGCGGCAACTACCAGCGCGCGATTTCCTACGCGGCGCAACAAGTCGGCGGCTGACAGGTTTTGACCGGAGCCTAGCCTCCGGTCATCCCCCTTGGGCGGCCATTTTTCGGTTTCATCTGTGTAGAGAATGCGCGCAAATTTGCACAGTTTTGTCTAAATCGAACCATTTTTGTGAGGCACTCTTTGGTTAACGCGGGCTTCAACCGCCGTGAGGAGTTCCCATGCAGCCCATCGAGTACCCTTATGCCGGTTTGATTTTGCCAGACGCCACAGATCTCGACCCTGTTCCGTATCTGGACACCGCCGCAAAGGTGCTTGATCAACTGGATGCTGTGCCGGGTGCAGCCGTTCATCGCTTAGCCCATGGAAACAGAGCGTTTGGCCGTCGCTTTGGTATCATTGTCACTCCCGAAGAAGACAGCGATTACGGCCCCCGTGTTCTGATCGAGATCATTACCAGGAACGGCGCCATTCCCGAAGACGAGCGCGCCGCCAATATCCTATCGGACGTGGTGCTGGCCTGCCTCGCTCATTGCGACGCCGACATCATAGAATGGTACTCACCTGACGTTCTGCTGGACCGCGATGATTTCATCCGCCTGCGGTCGTATGTGTCCCCCCGCCGCTTGCAAGAGTTGGACGAGGACATGGCAGACGACCTGTTCGATAGCGAACAAATGGCCGCTAAGATGCTTGAGTCGCTTTACGGTGCGCCCAAGCCGCTCTCTGTCGATGAGCGGCCAAAAATGACTGACCGCTTGGCGCATTACCGGATCAATCTATTGGCGCGGGAACCATTAGACCGGCGCCGGAGTGTGACGGGCCACTTGGTCACCGGGATTATCGGGGTGATCTATTTCACGTTGGCCGCGTTCATCTACATTGTTTCATTTGGGCGCGACATGGATCTGCGCCTCGTCAGTCAGGCTCTTGCAATCACGGCACTTTTCACCGCCCTTTACAACGCTGATCGGCTGGGTGGTGTGCTGAACCAGATCATTCATTAACTTGGCTGCGTGTCACATAGGTGTGGATTGAAAATATCACCGCGTCCGTGTCGGGCAATCGCAGAAGACACTGACGTTCACTGCGTATGAACGGCGCCGCTTCGGGATGATCTCCGTCGCGCGGGTCCGCCTCAAGTCGCGGTTGATGCAAGGTTGGATCAGCATAGCGCAATACATTATGTCGCCAAAGGGGTTTGCCCGGCTGCACACCGTCAAATAGGCGTTGCACCCGTTTGGCCAACGCAGAGTCATATGACGCAACAGGCGCGTGAATACGGGTCAGCGGCCGCAAGTATTTCTCGGCAAGTGTCCAGCTCGCCGGAAAGCACAGGACCGCGCCAGTGAGCACGTGCTCTGCCCCGCCACGCTTTTCCAGAATGCAGATGTCTTCCTGAATGATCTGGCACAGGGTGCCAAGCGGGTCCTCCCAGTTCAGCGCGACGTCGCGCCCGTCTGGACAGCGCACCCACCCCACGTTTTGAGCAAATTCCATGGGAAGATGCGCCAGGACCATGCGCAACGCTTCTATGGCCGCTGGCCGCGCGGTATCATCCAGTCGCAGGACACGGTCGCGTGAGGTGCGCAGCAGGCGCAAACGCTCGGCCATCTGCGCCGCATATGCCTCATCCACATGCAACCAGTTTGCCATGTCAAAAGGCGCAACGCCCGGAAGTCGAGCCAAGGTCGAAACATCATAGGGGATGGTGTCTTGCAGGATCATGAGGTCAAGCTGACCGATCCGCACGGCAGTAGCAAGCACAAGATCTAAAACAAAAAAACGCCCCCGAAGGGGCGATTTTTGAATGGTGCGGTCGAGAAGACTCGAACTTCCACGGGAGTTACCCCACAGCGACCTCAACGCTGCGCGTCTACCAATTCCGCCACGACCGCACTCTGTCCCAGCTTGGGTAGGCGGCGTATAGAACAGCAATTCGGTGATGTGAAGAGAAAAAATCGCCCCGCGGAGAAGATTTCTCCAAATCGCGTATCGGCTTACTGTTAGCGTCATTTCAGGGGCCGGTTGCGCTTGCGCCGGGGCCTCAGTAGATCAGACGACAACACGCATCGGTACATCGTCTACGAGAGGCTGCTATCCCATGGAATGGAAGATTTCCGACGGGCTTACCCCCTATCCTGAGGCGTTGGCCTTTATGGAAGCGCGGGCCGATGCCATCGCGCGCGGAGAGGCCGACGAGTGCATATGGCTGCTGGAGCATCCTCCGTTGTATACTGCGGGCACGTCTGCAAAGGTCGAGGATCTGCGGGAACCGGATCGGTTTCCCGTCTACGCCACACGGCGCGGCGGGCAGTACACCTACCATGGGCCGGGTCAGCGCGTCGTCTATGTGATGCTCGACCTCAATCGGCATGGCAAGGATGTCCGACGCTTCGTTCAGGAGTTGGAAGGTTGGGTGATCGACACCCTAGGCCAATTTGGACTGACCGGACACATTCGCGAGGGGCGCGTCGGCGTCTGGATCGAACGCCCTGATCGCCCAAGGACGGTCACTGGAAAAACGGCGGAGGACAAAATCGCGGCCATCGGCATCCGGCTGCGGAAGTGGGTCAGCTTCCACGGCATTTCCATAAACGTTGAACCAGATCTTAGCCACTTCGACGGTATCGTGCCATGCGGCATCACCGAATTCGGTGTGACGAGCCTGGTGGATATGGGGCTGCCTGTGAATATGGATGATCTTGACGTGGCGCTGCGTCAGACCTTCGATGAAAGGTTCGCAAGTTCAGAGAAGATGTGACCGACCAAATGTGAAAATCTGCTGGCGACGCAGGTCCACATGCCGACTGAGCATCAGTGTCGCGCAGAGCGACCGGAAAAGACGTGGCTCAGAATATCGCTGCGCGTCAGACCCATGGCCGCGAGGTCGGCATCTGTCTTGGAGCGCAGAGACGCGACGGCTTCCGCGCGCTGGCGGTAGCGACGGTCGAATGGCGTCTCCAGCAGTCGCGCCAAGCGATACCTTAGGCCGCTTCCAAAGACGTTATCCGCAACATATTCAACATATGCCATATCGGCCTCCCCCCTAGGGATGATATTCTGCTCTTCTCCTGACCTTACGGCACGTCAGGCAATCCGAGATAGTCTGGAAAGCCTGACCTCCGGCACCATCGCAAGATGTTGGCGCTCAGGACGTTAACAAGATATAAACGCCGCAACAAAACCGTGGTTCCATGGGAATTGATGGCAGCCCCTTTCGGATCAACGACACCCTTTGGCGCCTTCACCTGTGCTGACGCAGTCTGTGATCCTGACACGTCCGCCCATTGACGCGCGTTTTGATGCCCGTAAGCCACGGCATGTTTCTGCCGCGACACAGTGTGTTTCTACCGCCGATTTCCAGCCTGTTGTCCAAGCATCGTGACATCGAGACCACCGGCCTGCCCCGAACTGCGCGGAAAATAAATAAAAACCGTCTGTTCAGAACACCTTAAGAAGGTGCGACAAAATGTTTGATCCAGATCAATTCGACGCATGGACGCGCGCTTCGACACATTCTAAAACGTGAGTTGATCGCCGGACGCCCGGCAAGATTCTTTCCACGCGTCCACGTCTTGAAATCTTTAGGGAGGCAGACAATGGCAGACGCCGCCATTCATGGCCACGAGCATGAAGACAACCGGGGCTTCTTTACCCGTTGGTTCATGTCGACCAACCACAAGGACATCGGGCTCCTTTATCTGATCGTGTCGGCGATCGCCGGCCTGATTTCCGTTACCTTCACCGTCTACATGCGCATGGAGCTCATGGAGCCCGGTGTGCAATTCATGTGTATGGAAGGCGCGCGCTTGCTGCCCGCCGCCGTCGAAGACTGTACGCCCAACGGGCACCTCTGGAACGTTCTGATCACCGGCCACGGCATCCTGATGATGTTCTTCGTCGTGATTCCCGCGCTGTTCGGCGGCTTTGGCAACTACTTCATGCCGCTGCAGATCGGTGCACCGGACATGGCGTTCCCGCGCATGAACAACCTGTCGTTCTGGCTGTATGTCGCAGGCACCACCCTTGCGGTGGCCTCCGTTATATCGCCCGGCGGCAACGGCCAGCTTGGGTCCGGCGTGGGTTGGGTTCTGTACCCGCCACTTTCGGTCAACGAAGGCGGCTACTCCATGGACCTCGCCATTTTCGCGGTACACGTCTCTGGCGCGTCCTCGATCCTTGGTGCGATCAACATGATCACCACATTCCTGAACATGCGTGCCCCCGGCATGACCCTGTTCAAGGTGCCGCTGTTCGCATGGTCGATCTTCGTCACATCCTGGCTGATCCTGCTGTCCCTGCCCGTTCTGGCCGGCGCAATCACCATGCTGCTGACGGACCGGAACTTCGGGACGACCTTCTTCGATCCCGCAGGCGGTGGCGACCCGATCCTGTACCAGCACATTCTGTGGTTCTTCGGACACCCCGAGGTCTACATCGTGATCGTGCCGGGCTTTGGTATCATCTCACACGTGATCTCCACCTTCTCGCGCAAGCCGATCTTTGGCTACCTGCCGATGGTCTGGGCGATCATCGCCATTGGCGCGCTTGGCTTCGTCGTGTGGGCGCACCACATGTACACCGTCGGCATGTCGCTGCGACAGCAGTCCTACTTCATGATGGCCACGATGGTCATTGCGGTGCCAACCGGGGTAAAGATCTTCTCCTGGATTGCCACCATGTGGGGCGGCTCGATTGACCTGAAGGTGCCAATGCTCTGGGCGTTTGGCTTCCTGTTCCTCTTCACCGTTGGCGGCGTGACCGGCGTGGTGCTGAGCCAGGCGGGCGTCGACCGTGCTTACCACGACACCTACTATGTGGTTGCCCACTTCCACTACGTGATGAGCCTTGGCGCCGTGTTTACCATCTTCGCGGGGATCTACTTCTACTTCCCGAAGATGACCGGTCGCATGATCAATGAGCGTCTGGGCCAGATCCACTTCTGGAGCATGTTCATCGGTGCAAACCTGACCTTCTTCCCGCAGCACTTCCTGGGTCGCCAGGGTATGCCGCGCCGCTACATCGACTATCCGGAGGCCTTCGCCACCTGGAACTATGTCTCGTCGATCGGCGCGTTCATCTCCTTCGCCTCGTTCCTGCTGTTCTTCGGCATCGTGATCTACACGCTGATGAAGGGCAAAGTCTCGAACGTAGCGAACCCTTGGAACGAATATGCGGACACGCTGGAATGGACCCTGCCCTCCCCGCCGCCGGAGCACACCTTCGAGCAGCTGCCAAAACAGGAAGACTGGGACAAGAGCCACGCGCACTAAACCCGGCCTGACAGCCAAACCAAAGGCCCCGCTTGATGCGGGGCCTTTTCATATAGCTTATGGGAACTTCCCCAAAGGCGCGCTCCACTTTTAGAGGCGGACCGTGCCCCTTAACCCGGACATAGCCCTTGGATAGTCTGATATTTGCCGCCGTTGTGGCGCTGCCCTTCGTGGCTTTTGCCCGCGGCGTGCGTTGGACACTGACTTTTCTTTTGCTCGTGCCAACGTCCTGGGCGCTTTACGCGCTGTGGGTGTCGGTTGCACAAGGGGTCGGGCCCGAAGCGCAGAGCAGCATGTTCACACTCCCCCGCGGACAGCTTTTGACCCGCGTTGCGCTCACCTTCTGCATCTTTCCGGCGGTATTCTTCGGCCTGCGCACGATCCGGGCTTTGCGGCTGGGGCGCAACATGGCGCTTTGTGTGATGACCGAGCACCTCGTCTTTGCCGCCCATGAAATCGAAGTCCGCCATTTGCTCGGCGGCGCTGCTGAATTCGAAAATACCGTGTATTGGTCGTCGAGTGTGGAACAGGCCATTGCCGTCATATCCGGTTTGGCGTTGCTGGGCTTTGCAGTTCTGACGATCATCCAGTTGAGCCTGCGCGTGCTGCGCGGCCCCGCAAGCCATGCACGCTGACTCATTCCGCCTGCCAATCATGCCCGAGGCGATGTTGCGCCCGGTTTCATGCACTCCGGCATTGCGCGTCAAAGTGTTGGCGCTGTAGAAAAAGTCATGCCTTACCAGTGGACAACACCTCCGCGCGCACCTCGGCAAGAGCTGAAGCTCTGGCCCCATAATGCGCTGTCGCCAGAGGGGTTCGCCATTATGATTCTGGGTTTCTTCCTCGCGGCATTGATTCCGCTGATGGGGGTTCTGGGCACCTTGCTTCTTTGGGGGCTTCTTCCCTTCCTGCTGGCGGCGACGGCCGGGCTGTATTATGCCTTGCGACGCAACAATCGCGACCGCCAGATCACTGAGCTTCTCAGCATCACATCCGAACAGACACGATTGCAGCGCACCAATCCTGATGGCATGACGCAGGAATGGGAGTCGAACACCTATTGGGTCACCGTCTCCTTGCACGAGACCACCGGTCCTGTGCCTAATTATGTGACTCTCAAAGGCGCAGGCCGCGAGGTCGAGATCGGCTCGTTCCTTTCCGAGGATGAGCGCAAGGTGCTGTACACCGATCTCACCAACGCCCTGCGTCGCGTAAAGGACAAGTGATGGTTCAGGCTGCTGCCACCGCGAAATGGCGCCGCGCCGCCCTGCTGATGACCGCGCGCCTCGGCTTGACGGATCTGACCGAGCGGCTGCATCCCGTAGCGTCCGAGCGCGCCGCGCTGGACCTGCGCGGGGCGTTGGACGGTCGGGTGCCTCCCCTTCGCAAGCAGGTGGTGTTCCTCATTCCCTTGGTTGGACCCGATCAGGTGGGAGACTGGAAAGCCGTGAGTGACCGGCTGAAGGCGACGCTTCACTGCATGCGGGCCCAGAATGACCCGCACTGGCAGGCGATCATCTGCTGTCAGCAAAAGCCGGACCTGCCGGACGATCGTCGTATACACTTTCTCCCCTTCGAGGACCCGACGCCCGGCAATGACAAATGGCGCAAGCTGAGCGCGCTATATGAACAGCTCGACCGGCTCGATACTGGTCCGTGCTACGTCATGTCTTTCGATGCCGATGATCTGATGCGACAAGGGCTGGTCAAAGAGATGCTGCGCCGTCAGGCTCCCGGCGGCTACCTTGTTCAGCAAGGTTTGGTGATGGATGATTCCACCGGCGTCATTGCACTGGCCGATCAGCCAACGATGAAAGAGCTGGGCCAAAAACCATTCTGGAAGCTCTGCGGCTCCTGCGCGTCGCTGGCACATGATCCGGACATTCCGGAGTCCGCGCTGTTTCTCAGGGAAATGACCCAACACGAACACCGGATGTTCCCCTACCTCGCACGATTGGCCCAGCGTACCTTGTCACCGATTTCCTTTGCGTCGGTGTTGTATGTGCTGAACCACGGCGAGAACTTTGGCGCCCGGCGTGGTCGTGTTGGCTTCAAGACGCGCTTCGTCGAACGTTTCAAGATCGAGGATCCAGAGGAGCTGGCGCGTATCGCCGCTGGTTTCCCCCTGCCCGAGGAGCCGGACGACAAAGAGGCCATCAAAGCCGGGTAGTACGCGCTGTAAAGTCGGCCCGCTCCAGCCTGCTGAAGTCAGCACGAAAAAGCCCGCAAACCGTGGTTTGCGGGCCTTTCTTTTAGGTACGGTTCAGCGTCACGCCGAAAGGCGATCCTTCACCAGTGGCCCCACGGCACCAAAATCCATCTGACCAGTATATTTGGTCTTCAGAACGCCCATAACCCGACCCATGTCCCGGATGGAGCTCGCGCCCACTTCGGCCACGGCGGAGTCCACAGCGGCGGACACTTCGTCCTGGTTCAAGGCGCGCGGCAGGAACTCTTCGATCACAACGATCTCGTTTGCCTCCCGTTCAGCCAGATCCAGCCGCCCGCCTTCTTCGTAGGTCTTCATGCTTTCGCGGCGTTGCTTGACCATACGGCCGAGGATCGCCAGCACTTCCGGCTCTCCGACACCATTGTCATTGCCGTCGGCCCGTGCAGCAATGTCGCGGTCCTTGATGGCGGCGTTGATCAAACGCAAAGTCGACAAACGTGCCGAATCCTTGTCTCTCATCGCCTGCTTTACGGCCGCATTGACCCTATCTCGCAGTTCCATGCGCCCTAATCTCCGGTATGACTTTCATAAGCCGGTAACATACCGGAGGCCAATGGTCGGCGCAAGCCAAGGCGGATCACAACAACCCATTGGAATTAAACGGATTTACAAAAGGCACAGCGCCTCTTGACCGCCCACTGTGCGCGGCTTAGGTTCCGCGCGATTTGCCCCTGCCACCGGAGTCGCCCATGTCTGCTGCATCCAAACCCGCGCCAACCGCCTGCCTCGCCCTTGCCGATGGCACTTTGTTTTACGGACAAGGCTTCGGCGCCACGGGTCAGGTCACAGCGGAGTTGTGCTTCAACACCGCGATGACAGGCTACCAGGAGATCATGACTGACCCGTCCTATGCCGGTCAGGTCGTGACATTCACCTTCCCGCATGTGGGCAACGTGGGCGTGAATCCAGAGGACGACGAAACCGGCGACCCCGTCGCGGCGGGCATGGTGGTGAAGTGGATGCCGACAACGCCGTCCAACTGGCGCTCTGTGCAGGGCCTTTCAGACTGGTTGTCGGCACGGGGACGTATCGCCATCGGTGGGATCGACACCCGCCGCCTGACGCGCGCGATCCGCCAGTCGGGCGCACCGCACGTGGCATTGGCACATGACCCGGACGGCAACTTTGATATCGAAGCGCTGGTGGCAGCGGCGCGGGCCTTTTCCGGTCTCGAAGGCTTGGATCTGGCCAAGGACGTCACCTGCGCGCAGAGCTACCGCTGGGACGAGATGCGGTGGGCATGGCCGGAGGGCCACGTCCGCCAAAAGGATGCCAAGCACAAGGTCGTTGCAATCGACTACGGTGCCAAGCGCAACATCCTGCGGTGCCTCGCCTCCGCCGGTTGTGACGTGACCGTACTGCCCGCCTCTGCGACCTATGAGGATGTGATGGCCCACAGCCCGGATGGCATTTTTCTGTCCAATGGCCCCGGCGATCCGGCGGCCACGGGAAAGTACGCGGTGCCAATGATCCAGGGCTTGCTGGAACAGTCCGATCTGCCAATCTTCGGGATCTGCCTTGGACATCAAATGCTGGCGCTGGCGCTTGGCGGTCGTACTATCAAGATGAACCACGGCCACCACGGCGCCAACCATCCGGTCAAGGATGTCGAAAGCGGGAAGGTGGAGATCACCTCCATGAACCACGGGTTCGCCGTGGACAGCCAGTCCCTTCCGGCCGGTGTGATGGAGACCCATGTGTCCCTCTTTGACGGGTCGAACTGCGGCATCCGCATGAATGATCGGCCCGTGTTTTCAGTCCAGCACCACCCGGAGGCAAGCCCCGGCCCGCAGGACAGCTTCTACCTGTTTGAACGCTTCGCAGCCTCCATGGCATAAGGTATTCCGCCCCTGCCGCATTCTGTGATGTGGCAGGGGCGTTTAGATTGTCTTTACCGAGTCGCGGGTAGCTTCTTCCGGAATTCAAGCTGTGCCAACACTCTCCCAAAAGGCGATTAAGCCGCATCAGAACAATCAAAGGATGCGAGCGTTCTTGTATTGTATCCGTTAAGCTTTGTTAAAAGCCCGACGCCTCGTTAGCGTTCAATTAACGCAATGAAATATACTGGGTTGTTCTCCTTCCGTTTCAAAACACGTTAAGGTGTTTTTAAGCGGATGGTCGCCACCATGAAGGTTCAAACCGGGACCTCTCATGACCCATCCAGTTCATCCTCTTCCATACGCGTTACTGGCTCAAGCTGGTGACCCACGCGGGCAGCCGGTCAGCCGGATATTGCTCGACAACCATACCAGCACCCCGCGTGTGATGCTGGGGGCGATGGCAGAGGCCGCGCGTATCGGACAACCTATCGCGCGTGTCATGACGGCAGAGGCCTTGGCCACACGACAACAGGTGCTGGAGGCACAGGCGCGCCACTACGGCGCGCTGATCATGGACAAGACAACGACGCCAGCCGATGTGACATTGGCGGGTCTACTCCCGGGAGATTTTTGCCTGCAGCACGGGGTACTGCCTTGGGTCAGGCTAGGGGATACCCTGGTCCTGGCCACCTCCCGCCCTGACGAGTTCGACGCGATGCTGGCAAACCTGCCCCCGGATCTGGGTCCGGTCATAATGGCCCTGGCGCTTGAAGCAGATATCCATGACGAAATCGGACGTCGCCACGGGGATGCGCTTGCGAAAGCGGCCGAAAATTGGGTGCCGTCCGAGGACAGCTGTCGGGACCTGAACAAGGCCGGTCCGCTGGCCAGCGGGATTGCTCTGGTTGCGATCATCGTGGCGCTTGGGCTGCTGGCAACCGTCCCCCACCTTTTCTTTGGCGCCGCTCTGATCATGGCGCTCGGATCGCTGCTCGTCAGTCAGGTCTTGAAGGTGTCCGCGCTGATAGCCGCGCCAAGACGACAGCCTGCGCCCTTGGTGTATTTGCCACGCAACCCGCCCGTCGTCACGATCATCGTGCCGTTGTTTCACGAACAGGAAATCGCCTCGACGCTGATCAAACGGCTGTCGCGGCTGACTTACCCCAAAGCGCTGCTTGACGTGGTACTGGTGTTGGAAGCTGAGGACGCAGTCACATGCCAGACCCTGAACCGCACGACCTTGCCGCCGTGGATGCGGCGCATCACGGTGCCACCGGGCGAGATTCAGACCAAACCGCGCGCGCTCAATTATGCCTTGCGCTTCACCCAAGGCGAGATCGTGGGGATCTATGATGCCGAGGACGCGCCTGCGCCGGATCAGATCGAGCACGTGGTGTCTCATTTTTCAAAGGCCTCGCGCGACGTAGGCTGCGTTCAGGGCATTCTCGACTACTACAACCCGCGCGCAAATTGGCTGTCGCGCTGTTTTACCATCGAATATGCAAGCTGGTTCCGCATTGTTTTGCCCGGCTTGGCGCGCATGGGCTTCGCCGTGCCGCTGGGAGGGACGACCGTCTTTTTCCGCCGCGAAGCATTGGAAAAAGTGCGCGGATGGGATGCGCACAACGTGACCGAGGACGCCGATCTGGGGATGCGGCTGGCCCGCCATGGCTGGCAGACAGAACTGATCCGCTCCGTCACACGCGAAGAAGCCAACAATCGCTTCTGGCCGTGGATCAAACAGCGGTCCCGTTGGCTCAAGGGATATGGCATCACGTGGTGGGTGCACAGTCGACGCCCAAAGAGGCTTTGGCAAGACCTTGGGGCGAAGCGGTTTTTTGGACTTCAGGCTCTTCTGCTCGGCACCTTGCTGCAATTTGCGTTGGCGCCGGTGCTGTGGTCGTTTTGGCTTATCGTCGTAGGGCTGCCGCATCCGATGGATGGCTACATGGCGCGTGAAGGCATCCTGGCACTGACCGGACTTTTCCTTGCGGCGGAGGCGATTTCCTTTGTCATAGGAATCGCGGCTCTCGCCCGGAGCCCACATGCGCAGCTCTACCATTGGGTTCCGACGATGTTCGCATACTTCCCGATGGGCACCGCCGCCGTTTACAAAGCATTGTGGGAGACAGCGTTTAGCCCGTTTTACTGGGACAAGACGCAGCACGGGCATTCCGACCCAGACCATCAGGACGCGGACATTCCGCCCGACACCCATGTCTGAATGTCAGATCAAAGCCCCTCGCTGGATTCCAGCTTCAACCGGGTGACGAAGGCCACCGATATATGATCGCGCAACGCTTTATAGGCGGCGGCCTCGTCACGTTTGGCGATGGCTTCGACGATTGCGCTGTGCTCGGCCATGGCGATTTCACCTCTGCCCTGCGCCGCAAGCGAGGTCGTGGCCATCAGAGCCATGGAGCGGTGCACAAGGTCAAGCTGCTGCACCAGGAAGCGGTTGTGCGACGCCAGGTGAATCATCTTGTGAAACCGCCGATTGGCCCGGGCCAAGGCGGCCGGATCAGCCATCAAGGCGCGGTCCTCCTCCACCATATCCTTGAGCACACGGACCTCTTCGGCAGTTGCATGCCGTGCGGCCAACCGTGCGGCCAGTCCTTCCAGCTCCGTGCGCACCGCATAAAGCTCCGCCATCTGGTTATGATCGAGCGAGGCGACAATCAGCGAGCGCCCGTCGCGGGCCAGCAGGCTTTGGGTTTCCAGCCGTTGCAGCGCCTCGCGGATAGGGGTGCGTGACACGCCAAATCGCTCTGCCAGTTCGCTTTCAACCAGCCTGTCGCCGGGACGGTATGTTCCTGAGTCGATCGCGTCGAGGATCAGCGTGTACGCATCCTTCTGAGTGGGCTTCGGCTGGGCCATGGGGTCTCCTAAAATGTTCGGCGTAAACTAGCCTTTTGCCGCAGGCACAAACAAGCGCCATGAATTGCCTCATTGACGCATTTCGACCTATATCTCTGGATATGAAACGATTTGAACGCTTACGCGCCTGGGTCTTTGACCTCGATAATACGCTCTACCCGCCACATATGCGGCTGTTTGACCAGATAGAGGTCAAAATGAACAGCTTTGTCATGAACACGCTGGGCATCGGTCATGCCGAAGCGGATGAAATGCGGTCGCTCTATTGGCGTGAGCACGGCACGACGCTGGCGGGATTGATGCAAAACCACGGCGTTGACCCTGTCGCCTATATGGATGAGGTGCACGACATCTCTTTTGATGCGCTGGAGCCGGATCCGCATCTGGCGGAGCTGATCGCCGCCCTGCCCGGTCGGCGCATCGTTTATACCAACGGCAGCGCGCCTTATGCCGCGCGGGTGCTGAAAGCTCGTGGGCTTTCAGACGCTTTTGACGCGATCTACGGGGTTGAGCACGCCGATTATCTGCCCAAACCGCACGCCTCCGCCTTTGATCGGATTTTTGCTCTCGACGGGCTGTCCCCCGCAGAGGCCGTGATGTTCGAAGATGATTCCAGGAACCTCGAAGTGCCACACGCGCTTGGCATGACGACCGTCCATGTGGCGCCAGAGCCGGCCCCGGCCGAACACATTCACCACCACACCGACAATCTCACGGCATTTTTGAAAAAGGTGTCGAAATACACGGGTGGCTGACGGCCAAGGCTCAGGCAGATTGTCGCAGATTACCCCCAAAGACATGGGTTTTGGCGCTATGCGACATTTCGCACGTACCTTTGATGCAACGAATGCATATGTCTCCGACACAGCCACACAGGAGACACGCAATGAGCAGCATTGAGACCTTCTCGGAAAACGCCGCGCCCGCAGCGAAAGTCGAACACAACATACTTTGGACCGTGTTGGTCTTTCTCGAGATCGTTGCGCTGGCCACATATTTCTGGGGGCTGCCCGCGCTCGCCATGATCGCTCTGACCTGCGTACCGGTGATGTTCGTCGTTCTTTTGCTGATCACCGTGGGAAAATAGGCCAAGCCGCAAACCGGTCGCATGGTCCCTCCCCCTTGTGCGTACTAGATATCGTCGCAAGGAGAATGACCATGGATTATGACATCACCATCTCGGGCGGCGGCATCGCGGGTCTGACCGCCGCAGCCGCCTTTGCGCAGGCCGGGTTTTCCACTTTGGTGGTGGACCCGACGCCTCCTGTGACAGACCGCGAGGCCGATGGCTCGGATCTGCGCACAACAGCCTTTTTGCAGCCCGCGCAGATGTTTCTCGACGAGGTGGGTCTATGGCCGCGTCTTGCAGAATACGCCATGCCATTGACAACCATGCGCATCGTCGATGCCGGTGGCGAGGTGGCAGAGCCACGGGTGATCAAGGATTTCAAGTCCGTTGATATCTCTGACAAACCTTTCGGGTGGAACCTGCCCAACTGGTTGCTGCGGCGCGAGATGACAGCCCGTTTGGCGGAGTTGGCGCATGTCGATTTCCGCCCCGGCACGGCCACTACCGGCCTGTTCACCCGAGAAGGCGAAGCGCGTGTCTCCCTGTCCGACGGATCGCGGATCAGGACACGACTGGTGATCGCCGCTGATGGTCGCTCCTCCCCCATGCGGCAGGCGGCTGGCATTGGTGTCAAAACCACACGGTTCGGGCAAAAGGCGCTGGCCTTTGCGGTGACCCATCCGATCCCGCACGACAACGTCTCGACCGAGATCCACCGCACAGGCGGCCCGTTCACGCTGGTGCCCCTGCCCGATCACGACGGCCGCCCATCCTCTGCCATTGTGTGGATGGACAGTGGCCCGGAGTGCGCGCGGCGTATGGCGTTGTCCCCCGAGGAGCTCGAAGCGGAGATGTCGGAACGTTCCTGCCACCTCTTTGGGCCGCTGTCTCTGGCCTCGCGTCGGACCGTCTGGCCGATCATCGCACAAGAGGCCGATCGTCTGTCAGGCCAGCGCATCGCCTTGGTGGCCGAGGCCGCACACGTGGTGCCCCCGATTGGCGCGCAAGGCCTGAATATGAGCTTGAAGGACATCATCGCGCTGAGGCATCTGGCTGTCGCCGCACCAGACCGGCTGGGGGACGCTCAGATGCTGGATGCCTACCACAATCGCCGGGCCGCTGATGTGCGCGCACGCGTCGCCGGAATAACTGCGTTGAACCGCATAAGCCAAATGTCGTCGCAACCCTTGCGCGATCTGCGGGCAAAGGGTCTGGACGCGCTCTACGGCATGAAGCCGGTGCGGACGTCGCTGATGAAGGTCGGTTTGGGCGCTTCTGGTTGACCCAGGCGATTCCTTTTCGAGAGACGGGAATCCAACCAGAAAAACTCGCCTGAGGTTTTCCAAGGTTGAAAAAGCAGCTCCCCACATCTGGTGAGTTGTTTTTTGAGAACGCTATGGCAACAGACGCCATGCGAAAAGATTCGTTTACCTACTTTTAAGGCGTCCAAGCAACAAAGGTTTTACGAACCAAGACGCCAAACATCCAAGGTAACCTCATGCAAATTAACACAATTCTGGGCGCCGCCTGTGCGTGCGCCATGGCTTTTCCTTTGTCTGCCGGTGCCGAAGTCGTCCGCGCGGTGTCGGAAATGCGTGCAAGTCATGCTGTCTCTGCACACTGGGGCTCTAGCGTCCCGGCACAGGGCGCGGCATCGCTGACATATGACCGCGACACCGGCACGATTATAGAGTTGGTGATGACCATAGACGGCACGTCGACCGACGATTTGGCACCCGCAGGACCCGGCGGCATGCTCGGCTCGATCCATATCCACAACTATCCACAAGGGGGTCCCAACTTTTTCATCCAACAGTTGCCGGGCGAATATGAAGAGACAGACACCGGCTTTGTGTTTCGCGTCAGCAACTGGAAGGTCGAAGATCCGATTGTCGGGCCGGAGGGCGGTGCCGATTTTGTGCTGAGCGAAGTGGAACGGGGCAATGCGTACTTCGGATTGCACACCAACCACGCTCTGTGTCCGGGAAACACGAAAGACGGTGTTGCGGGCACTTGCGCTGCGCCGGGCACAGCTCTGTCTGGGCATATTACCGTGCTGCCAGCGCCTCACCCGGATGTGGTGGCCATGTTTAGCCAATGATCCCAAGGGCGTTTCTACTTTGGTCGTTCGCGGCCGCGCCGAGTTTATATCGGCGCGGCAAAGATCTTCCTCTGCTGCGTTAAAGAACCTGATCCACCACGGCGCGCAGGCGTCCGATGGTGCCGTCAACGTCGTAAAGCTTGTCCAACCCGAACAGACCGACGCGGAAGGTCGAAAAGCCGTCTGGCTCATCCACTGCCAGGGGCACACCGGCTGCAATCTGCATGCCCTTCTCGGCAAAGGCCTTGCCCGACTTGATCGCCGGATCGTCTGTGTAGCAAACCACGACGCCGGGCGCGGCATAGCCCTCTGCCGCCACGCTTTTCACGCCCTTTTCAGCAAACACTTGACGCACGCCGTTGCCCAGCGCCCATTGTGCCTCTTTCAGGCGGGTAAAGCCGTAGTCCTTCGTCTCTGCCATGGCGTCACGAAAGCTGCGCAGGCCATCCGTCGGCATTGTCGCGTGATAGGCGTGGCCACCGTCTTCGTAAGCCTTCATGATCTGGTGCCACTTTTTCAGATCCACGGCAAAACTGTCAGAGGTCGTCTCCTCCATCCGAGCCATTGCACGTTCTGACAACATTACAAGGCCTGCACAGGGCGTGGCGGACCATCCCTTTTGCGGGGCTGAGATCAACACGTCCACGCCGGTTTCGGCCATGTTCACCCAAACACAGCCCGAGGCAATGCAATCCAGCACCATGAGCGCGCCGACCTCATGCGCTGCTGCTGCAAGCCGTTTGATATAGTCATCTGGCAGGATCATGCCCGCCGACGTTTCCACATGCGGGGCAAAGACCAGCGCCGGCTTTACTTCTGCTATTTTGGCCTCGACCTCTTCAATCGGCGCAGGGACAAACGGCGCGTCTACCGCGTTGCCGGTTTGACGCGCCTTCATCACAGTCGTCTCGCCGCCGAATTGACCAGCGTCAAAAATCTGCGACCAACGGTAGGAGAACCAACCGTTGCGGACCACCAACACGTCTGCCTGTTGACCGAACTGACGGGCGACGGCCTCCATTCCGTAAGTTCCACCACCCGGCACCAAGGCCACGGCGTGAGCGTTGTAGACCTCTTTCAACATGCCCGAAATATCGGTCATAACCGTCTGAAACGCGCCGGACATGTGGTTAAGTGATCGGTCGGTGAAAACCACCGAGAATTCTTCGAGCCCATCCGGGTCAATCGTGTCGAGCAATGCGGCCATCGTTTTCTCCATCGTTTTCTCTGACCTAGCGCAGTGCGCCTTGCGGCAAAAGAGAAACCATTGGCGCATTTGCGCGATGTCTCAAGCGCGGAAGGCCGGCATGGCCTCATTCGGGGGACTTGGAGCTTTGGCGCCAACAGGCGCATTACAAAAATTTGCGCAGTCAATCTGGCGTGGGCAACAATCCGGACGATACCGTAAGGAGCGAGACAGACCTGACGTTTTTTGATTACCCTCAGCGTTTTAGAAGTTCCCACTAACCCTACAAGAAACAAGGGCGGGAACCTCGATGAAGGCGGTTTGATCCTCGGTGAGGATGGAGTGTGCCTGGGAGGCAAATGACGTCATCTTCATGATTGCAACCGACTTCAACGCCTATTGTGTCCCCGCATTTGGCAGACGAGAAACGTGAATCAGTCGACGCAGAGTTGCGTGACGAAATCGTTTCGTTTCTTCCAGAGTTGGACGCCCTGCATCCCTCATCCGATTTGGCGCGCTATACGCTCAAGCGTTACTTGGCCAGTGCTCCGCGGCTCTCGGCCTTATGGGACATAGCACCTCAGATGACAGCCGGCAGGTGCGGTCTGGCACGCGCGGCTCCCAAGACAGGGCCACACGGTCGCGCCCGCATCTTTTCGCTTGGTAAAGCGCATCGTCTGCCGCCCGGATGGCCATATCAATGGTCTCTTCCTGAGCTTTCAGCGCGGCACCGACAGAAATTGTTACGCGCAGTTTCTGACCATCGAAGTCCGTACACGCATCTTTCACCGAGGCGCGCAGACGTTCCGCGACGTCCTTCCCGTGTGCCTCGTCGCTGCCTGCCAGGAAGATCAAAAACTCCTCGCCCCCAAAACGGCAGACGATATCTTCCGTACGGCACTGAACACGCAGCGCGTTGGCTACTGTCCGAATGACTTGATCTCCAGCCATATGGCCATGCGTATCATTCATCCGCTTGAAGCGGTCTATGTCTACCATCAGAACGATTCCGCTGACCCGCGGGCATCGCGACAGACGTTCGAACAGGTAATCGCGCGTGGACACGTCGGTCAGCCGGTCTCGAAACACGCGGCGGCGCAGTTCCTCGGCAGTGCGCGCGCTGCTTTGTGCCTGTCGGATCAGCGATCCCGCAAACAGCACCGTGAGACCGGCAGAAAATGCAAGGCTCGCCAGCAGCCGCAAGCCCTGCGGTATCGCCACGCCCATCATCATGACCGTATTGGCAACCAACAGGTTGCTAAACGAGGTCACCAGCAGAATAGCGACCAACAAATATCCTTTGTGCCATGCCATTTGACGTTCCCGCTCGGCCCTGTTGGCGACCCTTCGGGTCGAAGTTCCAGCCGGTTTCTCCAAGCCTTTCCAATACACGGATCGACGACAAGGCAACGCCTATCGCCGGCGACAGCCCTTGCCAGAAGGGTCGCTAGCCGCCCTGTGTGTATGGCACAAATGGCATGGGAAATCTTTAAACGATACTAACCGAATAGATTGGATTTTCTGTAAATCAGATCAGATCAGATCGAGCGGTCCGGCGCGGCGTTCCTCGGACAACAGGACATTGGCCTCCAGATTGCCCACCCCCGGCAATGTCATGATCCGCCGCCGCAAAACCCGTTCGAAATCAGGGATGTCGCGTGCAACGACACGCAGACGGTAATCAAACAGACCCAGAACATGCTCCACGATCTGCACCTCGGGAATTGCGGAAACAGCACGCTCAAAATCCTCAAGGCTCACCCGCCCTTTCGTCGCCAGCTTAACCCCTAAAAACACTGTTACGCCAAAGCCCAACGCTTCGGTATCCACGTCCAACCGCGATTCGCGGAAGGCATGCGCTTCGCGCAGCCGTTTTATGCGCCGCCAGCACGCCGGTTGCGACAGCCCAAGCGCGCGCCCCAAAGCTCCCGCCGTTTGCGTGGCATCCTCTGCCAACGCCCGGATCAAGGCCCGGTCCGTATCGTCAAGCGAGATCATAGCGGCAGCGCCTCGGTATCCTTGACGCGTGCCACATGCATCAGCGCTTCGATATCGTTGATATGCGGCAGGGTCAGAAGGCGCTTGCGATAAAGCTGCTGATAATGCGCCATATCCCGAGCGATCACGGCGAGGCGCACATCCGTCTGACCGAGGAAGGTCTGGATCTCCATAACCTCTGACACCTCACGAGCGGCGGCGATAAACTCGTCAAAAGCGCGCGGCTGTGTTTTGTCCAGCGTGACACGCAATGACACCTCCACCTCCCAACCCAAAGCCTGCCAGTTTATTACACCACACAGCCCCCGCAGGATGCCTTTGTCCCGCAGTCGCTCCAATCGTCGTGTCAGCGTAGATGGCGTCACCCCTGCCCGCTCGGCAAGATCCGATGCCGCGATGTCCGGCTCCGCCTGATAGTGTCGCAGAATGCGTCGATCCGTGTCATCAAGCATGATTTCTCCGATAATTTAGGAAATGACGAATACTTGTGTTTCTGGACTTTGAAAACACTCAAAAAACGCAACCGCTCTCGCGTCGCAACGGCGTAAGTTCCGCTCAATCCATAAGCACTTCGAAAACCCGAGGAGAGACACATGCGCGTTTACTATGACCGCGATTGCGACGTGAACCTGATCAAGGATAAAAAGGTCGCCATTCTGGGCTACGGCTCGCAAGGCCACGCCCACGCCCTGAACCTGCGCGACAGCGGCGCAAAGAACCTTGTCGTGGCTCTGCGCGAAGGCTCTGCCTCCGCCAAGAAAGCCGAAGCCGAGGGCCTTCAGGTCATGGGCATCGCAGAAGCCGCCGCATGGTGTGATGTCATCATGTTCACCATGCCCGACGAACTTCAGGCCGAGACATACAAGAAATACGTCCACGACAACATCAAGCCCGGCGCCGCCATCGCGTTTGCCCACGGCCTGAATGTGCACTTCGGCCTGATCGAGCCCAAGGAAGGCGTCGACGTCATCATGATGGCGCCCAAAGGCCCGGGTCACACCGTGCGCGGCGAATACACCAAGGGTGGCGGCGTGCCCTGCCTCGTGGCTGTTGACACCGACTCCACCGGCAAGGCGCTGGAAATCGGTCTTTCCTACTGCTCCGCCATCGGTGGCGGCCGCTCTGGCATCATCGAAACCAACTTCCGCGAAGAATGCGAAACCGACCTCTTTGGTGAGCAGGCGGTTCTGTGCGGCGGTCTCGTCGAACTGATCCGTTGCGGCTTTGAGACTCTGGTCGAAGCCGGCTACGCGCCGGAAATGGCCTATTTCGAGTGCCTGCACGAAGTGAAGCTGATCGTGGACCTGATCTACGAAGGCGGCATTGCAAACATGGATTACTCGATCTCGAACACCGCCGAGTACGGCCAGTACGTCACCGGTCCGCGCATTCTGCCCTACGAGCAGACAAAGGCGGCCATGAAAGCGGTTCTCACCGACATCCAGCAGGGCAAATTCGTGCGTGACTTCATGCTCGAAAACGCAGTGGGCCAGCCAACGATCAAAGCATCGCGCCGCGCCAACGATGAGCACATGATCGAAGAAACCGGCACCAAGCTGCGCGGCATGATGCCGTGGATTTCAGCCGGCAAGATGGTCGACAAGTCCAAAAACTGATCTCGCTTACCGAGACGACAGAAAATGAGGCGGCATCGAATGCGGTGCCGCCTTTAGCTTCAGGACGGAATTACACGTCCGCTGGCTTCCCGGTCGAAGACTTGTCTTCAGCCAGCGTAGATTTCGTGGCGTCAGGATCATGGCGGCGGTCTTCGATCTTTTTCTTGCTGACAAGTGCAAAGACCAATACTGCTCCAAGCGTGACGAGAAAGAGAATTACAACGATCTCTGTAGCACCCATTCCAGTTCCTCCTTGTGAATTAATGAACTGAACACGCGTGGCCCGCCTGACGTTCCCGTGGCGCGACATACTGCCGCGCCTTAGGTCCTCCGGCCACCAAACAGGACCTCCGAACGATGCCCGAAATCACTGCGCGAAGCTGGATCATGGTTCTGGCGCTTGGCCTCGTCTGGGGCGCAACCTTTCTGTTCATGGAAATCGCCTTGCGCGGCATGACACCGTTTTGGCTGGCGGCGTATCGCATTGGCTTTGCCGCTGCACTGACCGTGGTCATCTGGCGCGTCCTTGGCGGGCGGCTTTGGCTGACGGACACCCGTGCATGGCTGTCGCTTGTCACTGTCGGGCTGCTGTCAACCGCCGTGCCCTTCATGCTGCTCAGTTGGGGGCTGCAATATGTGACCTCCGGCTTTGCGGGCGTCAGCATGGCCGCCGTCGCGCTGATTGTCTTGCCGCTGGCGCACGTCTTCCTACCCGGCGAGCGCATGACCCTACGGCGGTTTATCGGTTTTCTGATCGGCTTTGTCGGGGTGGTTGTGTTGATTGGACCAGAGGCGCTGGCGTCCACCGGTGAAGCGATGGAGCCGTTTGGTCGCCTTGCGTGCCTTTGCGCCGCCGGGTGTTACGCAGTCAGCACCGTCACCATGCGCCGGATGCCGCCCGTCGATCCCATCGGGCTGGCTGCCGTGCCGTTGGTGATTGGCTCTGCCTTGGTCATTCCCGTGGCGCTGCTGCGTGAGGGGATGCCGGTTATGCCCGATACGCAGACGCTGTTGGTCGTGGCTGTGCTAGGGTTGGTGCCCACTGCAGGGGCCAATCTTTTGCGGGTGTTGGTGGTGCGCTCTGCCGGGCCGGTGTTCATGAGCCTGACGAACTATCAGGTGCCGCTGTGGTCTGTCGTTTTGGGCGTTCTGGTGCTGGGTGAGCAACTGCACCCCTCACTGCTGCTGGCAATGGCCTTGATCCTCGCCGGAGTATTTCTGAGCCAGTGGGGCGCGCTGAAACGGCTGTTCGGTAAATGAAAAGGCCCCGCACGCGGCAGGGCCTTCAAGGGGTCTGTCCAGTGCGGATCGCTTACCAGCAGCTTACCAGGACAGTCATATCAGTGGCCTGCGCCGTCAGATCTTCTGGTGCCAGCGTACCGACGCTGCCCCGCACCGTGGACTGCACACCGTTCGCCCGAAGGAAGTCCACGATCAACTCCCCCTTGGCGGCAAAGCTTACCTGATCGGGCAGGACGCGCCCGCCGTCGGTGTCACGCGGCAGCAGCATGCCCATCACCTGACCGCCCGCATCAAAAACCGGGCCGCCCGCATCGCCGGGCATGACGTTCATGGCCAGACGTTTGACTGTCTCCTCGCCATCCAAGCCTTGCGTGTCTTCCAGCGTTCCATACGTCAGGGTCGGCGCGGTCAGCACCCCCCCAAAACTGAAGCCGGCGACGGCAACTTCGGACTGCAACCGTTGCGTTTCAACCGTGAACTGCGCGACGCCACGCGGCGACAGGGTGTCCACAGGACGCAGGAGTGACACGCCGAGCTGTGTATCGGTGGCCATGACCTCCGCATCATAGCTTCCGTTGATCGTCACACGGTCGCACTGACCGACCGTCGCGGACGAGGCCAGAACAGTGCCTCGATCATCAATAAAGAAGCCCGAGCCGTTACCCTTCGGCGTGCGCACGCGCAGGCCAGACACAAGGTCGACCGATTGGCCGTCATCGGTCACGGCCGCCGGGTCCAGAACACCATCGACGCGCTGGTAGCTGTCCTGCATCAGCGCCAGAACGCGCGTGCGCCGCTCTTCGTCCCCTGCGGGCCAGATCAGGGTAAAGCCCTTGATCTCGCCGTTTTGCAGGCCGACTTCGGTATGGGAGACGATGCGGTCGTTCGCACCGGTCAGACGGAAGCCACGCTGGTCGCGGCTGCGTTCTCCCTCGGTCGGAACGATTTCCAGCGTCTGCATGATCTCATACAGGCCGTTGAGCGTGCGCGAGTCTCCCGGCTGAGAAATCAGCAGCACCCGCGCCTGCAAGTCCCCTGTCGGTTCAAAGAGCGCGAACGGCGCTTCGTATCGATCAAAAGACACGACACCCATCGGCATCTGCATCACGATGCCCGCCCGGTTGTCGAGGTAGTCGCGCATTCCCAAACCATCAAGCACGGCGTTGTACTGACGCAGCAGCTCTTCGCGCTGAAGCGTTGTCAAAACGCCTGTGGCCTCCAGACCACTGGCGTCTTGCCAAGCGGCCATGGAACGGCGCGTGCCGCCACCGAAGGCGCCATCAATCCGACCGTCGTAGAAGCCGGCCCATTGCAACGCGATCTGCAGCGCGTCCCGCTCGTCCCTGTTTAGCAACCGTTCGGAATTGCGCGCCTCGCGCGGGGTTTCCTCGTCGACATCCACAGGGCGCACCGATGGGGTCTGCGATTCAACGATCGCCTCATCTGTCACCGGCGCCGGTTCTTCGGCATCCTCGACGATCGCTTCGCGCGTGCGTTCGGTCAGGTCCGTCGCGTCCTCGGCCAATTGCTGGCGCAGCTCCGATACATCAGCCGCTGACTCTTCGGTCGCCGCGTCCTGAGTGACCTGAGCCCCGACGGGCCAGAACTGGCGGCCATAGACGTTGCTGCTTTCGATGTAGCTGTCCGGCGGAATATCCCCGTTCACCATCATCTGACCGAGGAACGCCTCTGCCTCGTCGCGGTCGGCGAAGGGGCCAACGGCCACGCCGTACCATCCACCGCCCAGGGAAAAGCCGTTCACATTTCCGAGAGTTCGCGAAAACCGCCGAACCGAGGACTGTGCGCCCGTCAAAGACGTGCGTGCCTCGACCTGAATATAAAACTGCTCCGTATCCGGCGCTGTCTGGCCAAACGCGCTTTGCCCTGCGAGGGCCAGCGCAAAAACGAGGTATTTCAAATGGCTCGGCATATGTGTCACAGACCCTAGCTACAATTCGACAATCAACAGGTTACTTACCAGATCAGGCAGCCTGTGCACGCGAAAATCAAGCCCCGTTCAGATTGACCCCGCGCCTGTTGCCGCCTAATCAGACCGCAACCGCCGCAAGGGAGCCCGAAATGCCCGAGACCCAATCCACATCGCTGCCCAAACCGACCTCTTTCCAAGAGATCATTCTGCGTTTGCAGACCTATTGGGCGGGCAAGGGCTGCGCCGTTTTGCAACCCTACGACATGGAAGTTGGCGCGGGCACGTTTCACCCCGCCACCACGCTGCGGGCACTGGGGTCAAAGGCCTGGGCCGCTGCTTATGTTCAGCCCTCGCGCCGTCCCACCGATGGGCGCTATGGCGAGAACCCCAACCGTTTGCAGCACTACTACCAGTATCAGGTCATCATCAAACCCTCGCCGCCGGATCTTCAGGCGCTGTACCTCGGCTCGCTCGAAGCCATCGGCATCGACATGTCCAAACACGACGTGCGCTTTGTCGAGGACGATTGGGAAAGTCCGACCCTCGGCGCATGGGGCTTGGGCTGGGAAGTCTGGTGCGACGGTATGGAAGTCTCGCAATTCACGTACTTTCAACAGGTTGGCGGTCACGACTGCCATCCAGTGTCCGGCGAATTGACTTATGGATTGGAGCGTCTGGCCATATATGTGCTCGGCGTCGATCATGTGATGGACATGCCGTTCAACGATCCGCAGTCGCCGATCGCCCTCAAATACGGTGATGTCTTTCGCCAGACCGAGGAAGAATATTCGCGCCACAACTTCGATGTGGCCAACACCGAGAAACTCTTCGAAGACTTCATCAAGGCAGAGGCCGAATGTGCTTCGATCCTGGCGGCAGACCATACGGACCCGAAGACCGGCAAGCGTATCATCATGGCACATCCCGCCTATGACCAGTGCATCAAGGCGAGCCACCTCTTCAACCTGCTCGACGCGCGCGGCGTGATTTCCGTCACCGAACGCCAAGCCTACATTGGCCGCGTCCGGGCGCTGGCGAAAATGTGTGCCGATGCCTTTGTCCAGACCGAAGCCGGTGGGTTCGAGCCCGGAGAAGCAGCGTGACAGGCAAGATATTTGCGGCGGCCATCGTGATCGTGGCGCTCCTTTTCGGTGCCGTGGTCTACTACACGCAGGTGTATTATTACTACGAACCCGTGCAGGCCAATGGCAGCACCGACGTCATGTTATTGAACATGGCCACGGGCGAACGCGAACCGATCCTGTACGAGAACTTCGAGGCCATCGACGCCAACAGCTCTCCCATTCGCTATCGTGCGTGCTTTACCACACCGATGTCGATCCCGATGCTGACAGAAACATACGAGATCTACGAAGGCGCTGAACCGCGCGTTGCGCCGGGCTGGTTCGACTGTTTCGATGCCGAGGCCATCGGTGGCGAAATCGAAGCCGACACTGCGGTGGTCTTTGTTGACGAACGCAACCGCGAATTCGGCATCGACCGCGTCGTGGCAATCACAGACGACGGACGCGGCTACGTTTGGCACGAGGTCAACGATTGCGGCGACAAGGCTTATGACGGCACACCTCTGGGCGACGAGTGCCCCGAGCGCTGATTTGAGCCGGCACGCAGGATCGACAGCCGAAACGCGGCTGTTCGGCCTGCGGAGACAATGCTTTTGTGCCCAAAGGGTTTTGGACCGCCGCCTCGATTTACTGCTGCGTGAAAAGACGCCGAGACAAGGTCATTTGGCGAGGCTGAATTACCCCCGTCTCCGACGCGACTGATGGCCCGAAGTTGGCGAAATCTTGCCCGCCTCGGAACCTTTCCCCTCCTCAAACGCTGTCCCTACAAGCAACAGGAGGAAGCCCAAATGTCCGATAAAGCCCCAGCGTGGGTCCCACCCGTCATGCGCGCAGGGTATTATGCCCGCGCCGCTGTCTACACAATTGTCGGGGTGCTGGCCTTCCTCGCTGCCGTTCGCGGAGGGCAGGCCCAGGGCACAACCAACGCACTCGCCGACTTGCGCTCTGCGCCCTTGGGCGTTTTTGCCCTCTGGGTTATCTCCATAGGTTTGTTTGCCTACATGGTCTGGAGACTTGTCGACGCCGCACTCGACCTTGACGACTATGGCAGCGATGCCAAGGGCATGTTTGCGCGGATCGGCCTAGCTGTTACCGGTTTGATCCACGGTGCCATCGGTGTGTCCGTTGCGGCCACCGCAATGGGCGGCGGCAATGGCTCCGACGGAGGGGGGGCTCAAAGCGCGACGCAGAAACTGATGTCCATGCCTTACGGACCGTGGCTGGTGGGTATCGTCGGCGTTATCACCATCGGCGCCGGTGTTTATTACATGCGCAAAGGTTGGGGCGAGAAGTACAAGAAACACATCCGCGTCACTCCGACCACACAGAAACTCGACCCGGCCATGAAGTTCGGCTGCATTGCCGAAGGTGTCGTCGTTGGCTTGATCGGTATTTCTATCCTCATTGCAGCCATCAACACCGATCCAAGCCAAGCTGGCGGCGTCGGCGAAGCGCTTGGTCAACTGCGCTCCATGTCGTTTGGCCGCATCCTGTTGGGCGCTGTTGGTCTCGGCCTTATCGGCTTTGCCATCGAAAACGCCGTTGAAGGCACCTATCGCATCCTGCCGCGTTACGCTGGACCTGACGTCATGACAATGGCGAGGCAGGCCAAGCTCAAAGCCGAGGGCAAGCTGCACGAAGCCACTGCCTGAGGCCATTTCCCCTAGGGGCGCTTGCGACCCCGCGCCGGGGCCGCTAGACACCAGCCACAACGAGACACGCCCGCGCCGGATTGGTGCGGGCAAAGCTGTGGTGATACGATGCCGGACCTTCTGATCGAACTCTTTTCCGAGGAAATCCCCGCGCGGATGCAGGCCAAAGCCGCCGCCGACCTTCAGAAGCTGGTGACCGATGGTTTGGTCGAAGCAGGACTGACCTACGCTTCGGCAGCGGCGTTTCACACGCCGCGTCGCCTGGCATTGACGGTCGGCGGCCTCACGCCGGAATCCCCCACCCTGAAAGAAGAGCGTCGCGGCCCGAAAGTCGGCGCACCGGACAAGGCGCTCGAAGGGTTCATGCGCGGCGCTGGCGTGACCCGCGAACAGCTGGAAGAGCGCGAGGAAAAGAAGGGGAGCTTCTACTTCGCCACTGTCACCACTCCGGGCCGAAAGGCCGATGCGATCATCGCAGAGGTGCTGGAAAAGACGGTGCGCGGCTTTCCCTGGCCAAAATCCATGCGCTGGGGCTCGGGCACACTGCGCTGGGTCCGCCCCCTGCATCGCATTACGTGCATCCTGACAACGGAGGAAGGCGCGCAAATCGTCCATCTGGACATCGACGGGATCACGGCGGGCAACACGACCGAAGGTCACCGCTTCATGGGCGGCAAACCTTTCGATGTGACGTCTTTCGATGATTACGATGCGAAATTGAAGCAGGCGAAGGTCATTCTTCACGCATCTGAGCGCGAACAGCATATCTGGAACGACGCAACCAACATGGCGTTCGCCCAAGGCTTGGAAGTCGTGGAGGACAATGGTCTGCTGGCAGAGGTTGCAGGCCTGGTAGAATGGCCGGTTGTTCTGATGGGCGACATTGCCGAAGATTTTCTAGGCTTGCCGCCAGAAGTGCTGCAAACCTCCATGAAAGAACATCAGAAGTTCTTTTCGGTTAAGAACCCCAAGACCGGGCGGATCGAGAAATTCGTCACGGTTGCCAACATCGAAACCAGCGACAACGGCGCAACCATCCTTGCAGGCAACCAAAAGGTTCTGGCCGCACGGCTGTCGGATGCGAAGTTCTTCTGGGAAAACGACCTGCGCGTGGCGACGACTGACGGGCTGACCGCCTGGACGGATCGTCTGTCAAACGTGACCTTCCACAACAAACTCGGATCGCAGCAGGCGCGCATCCAGCGCATCGCCGCGTTGGCCGAGGCATTGGCCCCGCAGGTCGGATCCGATGCTGCATTGGCCCGTCAGGCCGCTGAAGTCGCCAAGGCCGACCTGTCGTCGGAAATGGTTTACGAATTCCCGGAATTGCAGGGGCTGATGGGCCGCTACTACGCAGAAGCCGCTGGCCTTCCCCCTGAGGTCGCCAACGCCTGCGAAACACATTACTCCCCGCTCGGTCCATCCGATGATGTCCCGTCTGAGCCTGTGGCCGTCACCGTGGCACTGGCGGACAAGCTCGACACGCTGACCGGATTCTGGGCCATCGACGAGAAGCCGACCGGGTCCAAGGACCCCTTCGCCCTGCGCCGCGCTGCGTTGGGAGTGATCCGGCTGGTACTGGTGAATGATTTACGGATGTCGCTATCGGACGTGATTTCGACCGGTCTGAATAGCATCGAAACCGGGGGAAACCCCGGTGCAGTGGCTCCCGATCTTCTCGCCTTCATCCATGACCGCCTGAAGGTGCACCTGCGCGCTGAAGGCATCCGTCACGATGTGATCGACGCTTGTCTTGCGATGGATGGCGCGGATGACCTCGTACTGCTGGTCAAGCGCGCCGAGGCGTTGCAAGAGTTGCTCAGCTCCGAGGATGGCGAAAATCTCGTCCAGGGCTTCAAGCGCGCCAATAACATCCTCTCTCAGGCCGAAGAAAAGGACGGCGTCGAGTACTCTTTCGGCGCGGATGTGAAGTACGCCGAGACCGACGCGGAGAAAGCACTGTTCGAGGCTCTCGATGCGGCCGAGGAAAAGATCACCCCGGCCATGCAGTCCGAAGATTTCGCCGCTGCAATGGAGGCGATGGCCGCTCTGCGCGCGCCGATCGACACGTTCTTTGATGCGGTTCAGGTCAATTCCGACAACAGTATCATCCGACGCAACCGCCTGAACCTGCTGTCACGGATCCGGACGATCTGCCTTCAGGTTGCGGATCTGACCCGTCTGGACGGCTGATCACAAAACGATCGTTTCAGTACGACCATGGTCCGGGGGAAAGCCCCCGGTCCATAGAGGTCCTTCCAAAGCAAATGAACAAAGCGGTCCGTATACGGGCACCACACAGTCTTCACCGCTCGGGACCGCGACCATTCCACATCTTGTCACATGATTTTCTCTGCGTATTCTGCGCGCGAACAAGACAGGTGCTGCAGTGCAGAAAGCCCTCCCGGATCACCGTGACGTGACGCTCATCACGCCCTCTGCGCCCATGGCGACGCCAACCCATGGCGGTCGCGCAAAATGTTTGCAACGCTTGGTGCGCCTCGATCTGCCAGTGCCTTGCACCGTCGCCTTGTCCTTTGACGAGGTGCATCGGATCGCTGCCGGGACCTTGCCGGATATGAGAGGTCTGCTTGCGTCTTTCGACAGCGATGCCCTGCTCTGCGTCCGACCGTCGTCCGAAGATCCCGATTGGGGCGGGCCGAGCGCGATTTTGAACATCGGCATGAACGATGCACGGTATAAGGCCCTGTCCGATGAGATCGGGACGCAGGCGGCAGCGGCGCTATACCTTCGGTTTGTTCAGTCCTACGCCGTGCATGTGGCGCGGCTTGACCCTGATGAATTCGACGAGAGCGACGACAGCGGCACAGCCGGCCTGTCCGATGCATTGGCGGCCTATGAGGCAGAGGCTGAGGAGCCCTTCCCGCAGGATCCGGCTGTACAGTTGCGTGAGGTTCTGCGGTCCATGGCGCGCGCCTGGGAAGGCACGACCGCGCGCCTTTTGCGCCAGGCAAAAGGCGCGCCTGTGGATGCGGGCCTGGGCCTTGTGGTGCAGGAGATGGCACTGGGTCTGGGACACGGTGAATGCGGTTCAGGCGTGTTGCAACTGGTCGAAAGCGACACCGGGCTGCCCCAACTCACCGGGCGCTATCTGAGCCAGAGCCAAGGTCGCGATGCGCTGCGCAAACGCCACTGCAGCCTGTATCTTGAACGCGACCCGCGTGGACCGTCATTGCAGGACCTCGCGCCAGAGGCCTTTGCCAAGCTGAACGATTTTGCCCAGCTCGTGCGCCGCAGGTTGCGTGAGGAAATGCAGATCGAGTTCACGATCCGGGGTGGCGAGGTGCATATTCTGGATGGCGTCCGCGTGGCGCGCACGGCCCGCGCGGCGGTGCGGATCGCTGTGCGTCTGGCGCAAGATGGCATCATATCCGAGCAGGAAGCCGTCATGCGGATAGAACCGAGGGCCCTTTCAGAGTTACTGCACCGACAGATCGCCCCAGGCGCTGAACGCGATGTGATCGGGCGCGGCATCGCCGCCTCCCCCGGTGCGGCGACGGGGCGCGTGGTGTTCACATCAGCAGACGCGCAGGCCAGTGCTGCGCGTGGCGAGGCCTGTATTCTGGTGCGGCGTGAAACCTCGCCCGAAGATATACGCGGGATGCACGCGGCCGTCGGCGTTTTGACAGAGCGTGGCGGCATTACCAGCCACGCGGCAGTGATCGGGCGCGGACTTGGTCTGCCCTGTGTGGTCGGCGCGGCGCGGATGCAGTTCCAGTTGCATCGCAAGATGCTGATCGGTGAACGTGGGCGCAGTTTCAAGGAAGGCGACGTCATCACGCTGGATGGCACCTCGGGCGAGGTGTTGCTGGGCAGCCCGGAAACGGTAGAGGCCGCGCTCGATGACGCGTTTCAGACGCTCATGGGCTGGGCGGACGAGGTCCGTGACATCGGCATTCGTGCCAATGCCGATACCCCCGCTGATGCAACCACTGCACGGCGGTTTGCGGCGCAGGGAATCGGTCTGTGCCGGACAGAACATATGTTCTTTGACGCCGAGCGCATCACGCCCATGCGCGAGATGATCTTTGCAGACACGCCGGAAGACCGGCAGGCTGCGCTTGCTGTCTTGTTGCCCATGCAGCGCGCCGACTTCACCGAGCTGTTCCGCATCATGGAAGGGTTGCCGGTCTGCATTCGTCTGTTTGATCCACCGCTGCACGAGTTCCTGCCGAAAGACCGCGCCGGGCTGCGCGATCTGGCGGAGGCGTTGGACATGCCTATCTCTGACGTGACGCGTCGGGTGGAATCCTTGGCGGAATACAATCCAATGTTGGGACTGCGCGGCGTGCGCCTTGGCATCACGGTGCCGGAAATCTACGACATGCAGGCGCGCGCGATCTTTGAGGCGACACTGGATGCCTCTCGTGAAGGCGCTCCCGTTGTGCCCGAGATCATGCTGCCCTTGGTTAGCGCCAAACGTGAGGTCGAGATTCTGCGCGCCCGTATCGACGCGGTTGCCGCCGAAGTGCGCGCCGAACGTGGACGCTATTTCACCTTCCGCCTTGGTGTCATGGCAGAGACGCCCCGCGCCTGCCTGCGCGCCGACGATATCGCGCCGCATTGCCAGTTCCTGTCCTTCGGGACCAACGACCTGACACAGATGACCTATGGCCTTTCACGCGACGATGCCGGGCGTTTCATGTCAGATTACGTGCAGCAGGGCGTATTCGACGAGGACCCGTTTCACCGTCTGGACATAGAGGGCGTGGGAGAGTTGATCGCCGCCGGGGTGCAGCGTGCCCGTGCCACGAACAAAGATGTGATGCTGTCCATTTGCGGGGAGCATGGCGGCAACCCCGAATCTATTGCCTTCTGCCGCGAAGTGGGCATGGATTATGTCAGTTGCTCCCCCTTCCGGGTGCCTGTTGCCCGGTTGGCAGCGGCACAGCTGTCACTTCGTGAGACGGGTGTTGCCCGACCGACACGGCGCTAAGTCGCCGCGATACAAGGGATTCCTATGCTGACGTTGACCCTTGGGCAACTTCACGCCCAATGGAACACGCCCTGCGCGGTCCTGTCGCTTTACGCAACTGTTTAATTTCGGTACATAACGCCCCGTTCCGACTGGCAAATGCCCGGATTGAGACAATTGATTTCGTATTCAGAGAGCGCCCAATGATCCAAGCCTTGACCCGCGCCCTTTGCCTTTTAGCGGCGGTCACCACCACAACCCTGCCGGCAATGGCCGATCAAGTCCGTAGGGCGCAGACCCTCGTCGCTCTGGAAACACGCGCGCTTTCGCGCACGCAGTCCAGCCATCTCAAGAGCTTGGTCACGCCGATCCCGGCCTCTGCCATCATGGGAGCAGGCCGAATTAGGTACGATCGTGCGTGGTTGACCACACAGCCGATTGCCAGAGGCGGTGCCGAATGGGAATGCCTCGCAGAAGCGCTGTATTTCGAAGCCCGCGGAGAAACCGTCAAGGGTCTGTTTGCTGTGGCCGAAGTCATCATGAACCGCGTGTCGTCGCCGCGGTTTCCCAGCTCCGTCTGCGGCGTGGTGAACCAAGGTACGGGACGTAAGTATGCCTGCCAGTTCACCTATACCTGCGACGGCCACCCAGAGAATATCCATGAACCCGCAAGCTGGGCGCGCGTTGGCAAGGTTGCCAAAGTGATGTTGTCCGGTGCGCCGCGGCCGCTTACCAAAGGGGCAACCTACTATCATACCAATGCCGTGCGCCCGAAATGGTCCTCGGCCTTTACCCGCACCGCAAGCATTGGCGACCATTTGTTTTACCACAACCCACGGTAAATCGACCGCTTTTTGGTTGTGATGCGCCGTTTTGGCCCTGCCATTCCGGCGACGCATGTTTATTGTGGCGCGAACAATCCTACCGGCAAGGAGCCCGCCATGGCCTCTGAAATCCGCCTCGCCTTTGCGCATCCGTCCGAACGGGCCATAGCGACAGCTGGCGACGCCCCGCGCGACCGTATTTCACTGCGCGACCATGTGGTCGAGGTCGAGATCGGCGCGTTTCAGGCAGAGCGCGGCACAAAGCAGCGCATTCAATTCAATGTCGTGGTGGAGGTCGCGCCTTTTACCGGTGATCTGGATGACGACGTAGACCGCATCCTGTCCTATGACCGTGTCACAGAGGCCATTGCCCATGAGCTGGCTGCCGAACGCCTCAACCTGTTGGAAACTCTGGCAGAACGCATAGCGGAGCGGATCTTGCTGGAGCCTCAGGCACTGCGGGCCTTTGTCCGCATCGAAAAGCTTGATCGTGGGCCTGGCGCCCTGGGCGTCGAAATCGTGCGCGCCCGCAGCGATGTGGCTGCACATCTCAATGCCTTGGCCGATGAAACCGCGTCAGAGCGTCCGCATCCCCGAGTTGTCCATCTGTCGAACGACGCCATGGATCACCCTGATCTGGGGCGCTGGGTGGACACTCTTGTCGCGCGTCGCGCTCCGGTGGTGTTGTGCTGCGGCCTGCCACCAGAACCCCCGCTGAGCACAAGGCACCACATGACGCAACGCCGCGTGGATCTACTGGCCATCGAGCAAAACGGATGGCGGCTTGCGGCACGCGACCTGCGGTGCAAGGTCGTTGCCACGCGAACGGAACTCGATTGGGCGATGAAGAACGGTCAGACCTGCGTCTGGGCGCCGTCCAAGATCGTGCTCGATGCCATCGAAGGGCCGAGCGTAGAACCTCAGGATGCCACGGCGCTGAGCGATTGGTTTGCGCAAGAGATGGAAGCCTGCGAATTGCTGATCATCGGCGAAGATCTGCCAGACAGCACGCACGTCCCTGCCCGCGCCATCGCAGTGGGCGACCCGCTTTTCTGAAACCACACTTGAAGAACCGAGGCGAATGGGTCAGGGAAACGGTATGATGACATACTACAGGCCCCTTGTCCGCTTTGACCTGCCCCGTCCCGACGATGCCCTGATGCTGGCCGGTGGGGCAGGATGGTTTACGCAGGTGGTGGCTCATGTCCGCGGTCAGACACCGCGCACATTGGGCGTAGAAGCGCTGCCAGACGACTGGCGGATGCGCCTGACCGGGTCCCGCCCTCCCCTCGCCGGAGTGGAGATGAACCGCACCCGCGTTATGGGCATTCTGAATGTCACACCCGACAGTTTCTCGGACGGTGGGCGCTATCAATCCGCAAGCATCGCCTTACGATTGGCGCAGGACATGGTCTCCGCCGGGGCGGACATCATCGACGTGGGTGGCGAGAGCACCCGCCCCGGCGCTCATACCGTCCCCGTCGAAGCGGAGATCGCCCGCGTCGAGCCGGTGATCCGCGCCATCGCGTCAGAGCTTTCCATGCCGATCTCCATCGATACGCGCAAATCTGCCGTGGCCGAGGCCGCCGTGCAGGTTGGGGCCAGACTGGTCAACGATGTCTCCGGCTTCACCTATGATCCGATGCTTGCGGGCTACTGCGCGCGCAATGGGCTGCCTGTTTGCGTGATGCACACCCTTGGTGAGCCCGAGACGATGCAAGCCAATCCGCACTATGATGACGTGCTTCTGGACGTCTACGATTTTCTTGAACGGCAAGTGAAAACGCTGGAGGCTGCTGGCCTGACCCGTGGCCAGATCCTCGTCGATCCGGGCATCGGATTTGGCAAACGGGTGACGCATAATCTGGCGCTGCTGCGGCATGTGGCGTTGTTTCATGGCCTGGGCTGCCCGGTGCTGGTGGGCGCCTCTCGCAAAGGCTTCATCGGCAAGATCACGGGCGCCAGTCCTGCGGACGCGCGCATGCCAGGATCGGTGGCAGTGGCTCAGGCCATGGCCGCGCAAGGCGTACAGGTTGTGCGTGTCCATGACGTCGCTGAAACCGCGCAGGCACTCGCCATGGAACGGGCTATTTCAACAGGAGTATTTTGATGAACCGCAAACTATTTGGCACAGATGGGGTGCGCGGCACCGCCAATGTCCACCCGATGACAGTAGACATGGCCGTGTCGTTGGGCGCTGCGGTGGGACGCTATTTCCGCAATGAACATGGCGGCGTGCACCGCGTTGTGATCGGCAAGGACACACGCTTGTCGGGCTACATGTTCGAAAACGCGTTGACCGCAGGTCTGACGTCTACCGGTATGAACGTGCTGCTTCTTGGACCGGTCCCGACCCCGGCGGTCGGGCTGCTGACGGCGTCGATGCGCGCGGATCTGGGTATCATGATCTCGGCGAGCCATAATCCGGCGGATGACAACGGTATCAAGCTTTTCGGGCCGGACGGGTACAAGCTTTCCGATGCCGTTGAGACAGAGATCGAGACGATGGTTGCTGAAGGTGTCAAACCCGCCAAGCCACGCAACATTGGTCGTGCGAAGCGTATCGAAGACGGGCGGTTCCGCTATCAGGAGCGGGTCAAGGGCACCCTACCGGCCGGCCTGCGGCTTGATGGGATCAAGGTGGTCGTGGACTGCGCCAACGGGGCGGCCTACCGAACCGCACCGGAAGTCCTGTGGGAACTCGGTGCCGATGTGATTGCCATAGGCACGTCGCCCGATGGTCTGAACATCAACAAGGACTGTGGCTCTACACACCCAAAGATGGCTGCCGAAGCTGTCCTTGAGCACGGAGCCGACGTCGGCATCTGTCTTGATGGTGACGCCGACCGCATCCTTTTGATCGACGAAATGGGCCAAATTGCTGACGGCGACCAGATCATGGCCCTGCTGGCCGCACGCATGGCTGAACAACAGACGCTCAAAGGCGGCGCGCTGGTGGCCACAGTGATGTCGAACCTCGGGCTTGAACGTTTCATGACCGACAAGGGATTGCGACTGGAACGCACCAAGGTGGGCGATCGCTATGTGGTCGAACACATGCGCGCTGGCGGCTTCAACCTTGGCGGGGAGCAATCGGGCCACATCGTCATGACGGATGTCGCAACCACGGGTGATGGTCTGATGGCCGGCCTGCAGTTTCTGGCAGAAATGGTGCGCTCGGGGCGTTCGGCCTCCGAGTTGACCCATGTCTTCGATCCGGTACCGCAAATGCTGAAAAACGTGCGCTACGGAGCTGGCCAGACCCCGCTGGAGGACGCCGCCGTCAAAGCCGCGATCCGCGAAGCAGAAGCCAAGCTGGACGGCCATGGTCGTTTGCTGATCCGTCGCTCCGGCACCGAGCCGCTGATCCGGGTCATGGCAGAATGCGAAGACAATGAGCTGCTGACCCAAGTGGTCGATGGCATTGTCGCAGAGGTGGAAAAGGTCGCGACCACCGCTGCCTGAGATCTTAAACTCTGCGGCGTCTGCTCGGGCGTCGCAGAGTCAGTGCAAGCCGCCGCAGAAACCCGAAGATGAGCGTCAAACCCAACCATCCGGCGACAAACCCGGTCCCGGCAAAGGTCGCGCCCTCAAATGTGGCTGGAACAGCGGGCTTATAAGTTTCACGCGCCCGGGCCCAGATCTGCGCATCGCCCAAGTGGGTGGCCAGTTTGGCCCGCATGAACGGCCCCGCGCCCTGCAATGCCCCTAGATCTGCTGCCAACTGCTCGTAACGGGCCATGTCCGAAATCAGGTTCTGCGCCTGGGTTCGGGCGAGCGGCCCCTCTTTGGCCAGCCGATCAAGATAATCCGGTAAGGTCATGCCGGCCTCCGCTGCATCGGCCGCGTAACGGGTAATCTGCCGGTCCAGCTCATCCACGGCGCCGCCGAGCCGCTGCATGTATTGCTGCGAGAACTCCGGAAATTGAGACGCCCCGATAGCCCCCATCATCCCGGCTCCCACCGCCAGTGCGCGCAGGATCATGCCCTTTTCCTCTCGTGCCTCAGGTCGGCCTCTCTTGAGGCTCTGTTGTAGGAGGGCAAAGGCCCTCGCCACAGTCTAGTCAAAACGAAACCGCCGCCAAGCCCAAGGCTCGACGGCGGCAAATCAACGCTGAGAGGCGGGATCACCCCTGCGCTTGCGCGACACCGTAAATCTTGGCGATACGGGCCACCGCCTGCTCTGGCGGCAGCTCTTCGCTTTCCCCCGTGCGGCGAGAGGTCAGTTCCACCACGCCGTTTTTCAGCCCGCGCGGGCCGACCGTGATGCGCCAAGGCAGACCGATCAGGTCCATTGTCGCGAACTTGCCGCCTGCCCGCTCGTTGCGATCATCATAGAGCGGTTCCAGTCCCAGCGCGGTGAGCGAGGCATAGAGCGCCTCGCAGGCTGCGTCGGCCTCATCGTCGCCCTGTTTGAGATTGACGATACCGCAATGGAAGGGCGTGACGCCTTCGGGCCAGATGATGCCCTTGTCGTCATGCGACGCCTCGATGATCGCGCCAAGCAGACGCGACACGCCGATCCCGTGCGAGCCCATGTGCACCGGCACCTGTGCGCCAGTCTGATCCTGAACCACGGCGTTCAACGCTTCGGAATACTTGGTGCCGAAGTAGAAAATCTGTCCCACTTCGATACCACGCGCCGTGCGCTGACGGTCAGCAGGCACATCGGCCCAGACCGCCTCGTCGTGCGTTTCATCGGTGCGCGCGTAGCGAGAGGTGAACTCTTCCAGCACGGCTTGGCACTGGTCGACGTTGTCAAAATCGATCTCGCGCTCGCCGAATTTCAGATCGGTGATTTCGCTGTCGTAGAAGACCTCGGATTCGCCGGTGTCCGCCAGCACGAGGAATTCATGCGTGTAGTCGCCGCCAATGGGACCACCATCGGCGCGCATGGGGATCGCCTGCAAGCCCATGCGTTCATAGGTGCGCAGATAGCTGACGAGGTGCCGGTTGTAAGCGTGCAGCGCATCTTCTTTTGTCAGGTCGAAGTTGTAGCCGTCCTTCATGTAGAACTCGCGGCCTCGCATCACACCAAAGCGGGGGCGGATCTCATCACGGAATTTCCACTGGATCTGGTACAGGGTCAGCGGAAGATCCTTGTAGGAGCGCACATAAGAGCGGAAGATGTCGGTGACCAGTTCTTCGGCCGTGGGGGTGAACAGCATGTCGCGGTCGTGGCGGTCGGTGATGCGCAACATCTCTTGGCCGTAAGCGTCGTAGCGTCCGGACTCACGCCACAAATCGGCAGACTGGATGGTCGGCATCTGGATCGGAATGTGACCGGCGCGGGCCTGCTCTTCGTGGATGATATCCTCGATCTTGCGCAGCACCTTGAAGCCCAATGGCAGCCAGGAATAGATCCCGGCGCTGGCCTGTTTGATCATGCCAGCGCGCAGCATGTAGCGATGAGAGACAATCTGCGCCTCGGCAGGCGTCTCCTTGAGAACGGGCAGGAAATAGCGGGACAGGCGCATGTGGACCCCTCATGAATGCGGTTTGACCGGCGTTGTGGGGGATGTGGCCAAGCTTGGCAAGCCTCCTCCCCTTCCCCCGGCTGTGCAGACAAGCCATGGTGGCGGCGCATACATAGAGATTCAACGTGGAACCGCGATGGCCGACCAGACCGACCCCCTTCCCCTTCCCTTCGGCCAGGAAACGCCAAGGCTGCCCCGCGCAACCATTGGTGAAAACATCGCGCAGCTTCTTGACCTCGCCTCTGCCCCCGTCCTCCTCACCCTGCTCATAGCGGTTGTCTTCACCGGCGCCTCCGTCCCGCTCTACCAAACTTACCGCCACCGGGCGTTAAAGATGGCCGAACCGGAGCCGGAAACCCTCTCCGGGCTGCGCGTACTGGCATGGATACTGGCCTTGGTGGGCATACCGCTCTTCGCCTTCATCCTGACCGCCGTCATCGCCATCATAGCAACCTTCGATCCAGTATCTCTTGGCAAGGAACTGCGCTGGCACGTGCTCGCCTTCGTCGGCCTGATCACCTCGCTGGGTGCCCTCATCTCCGCCCCACTCGCCCTGATCCGCGTCTGGACCACCGAACGCCAGACCCGCATATCCGAACAAGGTCACATGACCGACCGCATCTCCAAGGCCGTGGAGCACTTGGGCGCGGAAAAAACGGTCAAGCGCGACGGTGTCGAAGAATCCCGCCCCAATATAGAAGTCCGAATCGGCGGCCTCCTCTCTCTCGAACGCATCGAACAGGACAGCACCGCCTATGACAAAGGCCGCGACCATGTCCGCGTGATGGAGATCATCTGCGCCTACGTCCGCGAAAACGCGCCTGCACGCGACGCGCATGACTTTCCCGAACCAGATTGGAAACCACTGAAGGATGATGCGACGGAAGAGGAAAGAACTGTGCATCTGGAAGAACGCGAGATACGCTTCGGAAGAACCGCGAAAAAACTCCACGCCAAAGCTTGGATCTGGGCGCAAACCCTCCCCAAACCTCGCGAAGATATCGCCCTCGCCGTCCACATTATCGGCCGCCGCACACCAGAGCAAAAACGCATCGAAGCCCGCTGGGGCCCGAAAGCCGCGCCCGACGCGGAGTGCGTCTTTGATACACCGTGCCCGGAATTGCCCGAGCGGGACATGGACAAAGCGCTTGATAAAGAAACCCTCGACGCCTTCACATCCAAACTGAATGCATGGAAAACATCGCTCGAAGACTTCAAAGGCTATCGACCGGACTTGCGCCACACCAACCTGCAACGCCACGACCTCTCATCCCGCGACCTCTCTGGCTGCCTGCTCACCGAAACTCGGTTGGAAGGGGCGAACTTCGGAAGGGTACGGTTAGAGGGGGCGAACCTCGGAGCGTCGCGGTTACAGGGGGCGAGCCTCGGAAGGGCGCGGTTGCAGGGGGCGAGCCTCGGAAGTGTACGGTTGGAAGGGGCGAACCTCGGAAGGGCACGGTTGGAGGGGGGCGTACCTAGGAAAGGCGCGGTTGGAGGGGACGGACCTAGCGAATGCGCGGTTGGAGGGCGCGCTCCTCTGGCAGGCGCGGTTGGACGGAGCGTACCTAGCGAATGCGCGGTTACAGGGGGCAATCCTATGGGGAGCGCAGTTGGACGGAGCGATCCTCCGAGAGGCGCGGCTGGAGGGGGCGTTCCTCGAATGGGTTCGTTTGCAGGGGGCGGACCTCGCAGATGCGCGGTTGGAGGGGGCGGACCTCGAAGGAGCGCGGTTGGAGGGCGTCGGTTCTCTCGGCACCGCTGCTCTCAGAGGTGCAAAGCTGAGAGACATGTCATTGGAAAATTGGCACATGACGCAAGAGCAGATCAACGCAACCTTCGGGGATGCCAGCGTGACCGACCTCGACGAAACCGCCACTGGCCCTCTCAGCCGCCCCGACCACTGGCCCAAGCACGAACTCGACCTGTTTGACTTCGAAAGCGAATGGCGCAAATGGCAAGAAAACCCAGACGCGTACCGCCCTCCCGAGCCCTGATCTCAAAGCGGCACACAGCGTAATGTCGTCACTCGTGTGTATCGCGTCTCCCCCCTTGCCTTACCATGCTGCACGGGCGAAAAAGGGAGCGAACAGGAGAACGCGCATGGCTCTGCCGGTACGGCAACAACTCAAGTACTGGGGGATCGCCTTTGCGATCTTCGCGGTCGTTTTGTGGTTCTTGGGCGACGTGCTGCTGCCCTTCGTGCTGGGCAGCGCCATCGCCTATGCGCTCGACCCGGTGGCTGACAGGCTGGAAAAATGGGGATTCAGCCGCGCCGCCGCGACGGCCACCATTACAATTGCCTGTATCGTGCTTTTCATCGTGGTGCTGCTGCCGGCCGCGCGCATGCTGGTGGATCAGCTGACACAGCTTTTCTCCATCGCGCCAGAGCTGTTCCTTGATCTGCGCGCCTTCCTGACAGAGAAATTCCCAACCCTGATGAGCGAAGGCGGTGCCCTGCATTCGGCGCTGGCCTCCATCGGCGACACCATCAAGCAAAAGGGCGGCACCGTGGTGGAGACCGCGCTGACCTCGGTCGGATCGCTGCTCAATATCCTGATGTTGTTCCTGATCGTCCCTGTGGTCACCGTCTACATGCTGCTCGACTGGGACAGGATGACGGCCAAGGTCGACGACCTTGTTCCGCTGGACCACAAGGAGACCATCCGTCATCTCGCCCGCGAGATAGACGGCGTGCTGGCGGGATTCATCCGGGGAATGGGGTCGGTGATGGTCATCTTGGGCACCTATTATGCCGTGCTCTTGTGGCTTGTGGGTCTGCAATTCGGCCTGGTGGTCGGGGTCGCGGCGGGCATGCTGACCTTTATCCCATATGTGGGTGCGATCGTCGGCGGGGGACTGGCGATCGGCCTGGCGCTGTTCCAGTTCTGGGGCGAATGGTGGTGGATCGTGGCCGTATGGGCGATTTTCCAGTCTGGTCAATTCCTTGAGGGCAACGTCATCACGCCGCGGCTCGTGGGCGATTCCGTTGGTCTGCATCCTGTCTGGCTGCTGTTGGCCCTGTCGGTGTTTGGCGCGCTGTTCGGATTTATCGGCCTGCTGGTGGCCGTGCCGCTGGCGGCGGCGCTGGGGGTGATCGTGCGTTTCCTCGGGCAGCAATACAAAGGCTCGAAACTCTATCTTGGGTATTCCGCCGAACGGGACGGCGTAGAGAAATGAACACGCCAGAGCAATTGCCCCTGCCCCTGCCCGCCCGTGAGGCGCTGGGGCGGGAAGAATTCTTTGTGAGCGAGGCCAATGCCATGGCCGTTGCCCTCGTCGAGGGGTGGCAGGACTGGCCTACGCGAAAGATGGTGCTGTGTGGACCGTCCGGTGCAGGCAAAACGCACCTGGCTCACGTCTGGGCACGATTGGCCAAGGCGCAGATCGTATCCGCCGGGGCGATCACCGAGGGCGTCGTGCCCGCTTTAGCGCGGTCCCCTGTTTGTGTCGAAGACATCGAAGCGGTTGCAGGACAGCGTGACGCTGAAGCAGCCCTGTTCCACTTGCACAATCTCGTTCTGGCGCAGGGGCATTCACTGCTGTTCACCGCAACCCGAGAGCCGACGCATTGGCCGCTGATCCTCCCCGATCTGAAAAGCCGCATGATGGGCGCTCAGGTGGCTCGCCTTGGCGCACCGGACGACGCGCTGCTAAGCGCCATGCTCATGAAGCTCTTCGCCGACCGCCAGCAGATGCCCGCGCCGGAGGTGTTGACCTATCTGACCCGTCACATGCCCCGCAGCCACGCCGCCGCGCGAGAGATTGTCGCCGCCCTAGACGAGGCGAGCCTGGCTCATAAGCGGAAAGTGACGCGGAATATGGCATCCGAGGTGCTGACGCGTTGGTTGGCGGCCCGCAACGGTCGATGACACCTGCCCAAATCGTAGCTTTTTCCAAGCGGACGCTATATCACGGTGGGTGACATGAATTGTCATAAATGTTTTGCAAACCCATAGGCATAAGCCGCTCATGACCATCGCAGATTTCCTCAAAAGCCCGCTGTCGCCCGCCACCGAATTTCCGGATCTGAACCTGACCGGGCCGGGGCGCTTTTATAACCGTGAGCTCAGCTGGCTGGGCTTCAACTGGCGTGTGCTGGAGGAGGCCGAAAACCTCCGTGTACCGCTCCTGGAACGGGTGCGCTTTCTGTCGATTTCTGCGGCGAACCTCGACGAGTTCTACACAGTCCGCGTGGCGGGTCTTCGGGAGCTTGCACACAATGGCAACACCACACCAGCTGCCGATGGGCTGACCCCTGCAGAACAGCTGGTGCTGATCGACGAAGATGCACGCCGCCTGATGTCGGAACAGCAGCGCGTTCTGGGCGTGCTGAAATCACGCATGGCGGAAACAGGCATTCACGTGGTCACGCGGGACGATCTCACGGAAGCGGACCGTGCGCATCTGAACGAGGCATTCCTGAATCAGGTGTTCCCGGTTCTATCGCCCTTGGCAATCGACCCGGCGCACCCCTTCCCCTTTATCGCGAACATGGGCTACTGCCTTGCCTTGCAGTTGGAGCGCAACCGCGACAAACGCCCGCTTCAGGCGCTACTGCCGATCCCGGCGCAGATCGACCGCTTTATGCGGTTGCCCTCCGAGGAAGGGACACACCGTCTGATCCTGCTCGAAGACGTGGTGCTTTTGCACATCAACTCGCTGTTTCCCGGCTATAAATCCAAGGATCACTTTGGCTTTCGCGTTTTGCGCGACAGCGATTTGGAAGTCGAGGAAGAGGCCGAAGATCTCGTGCGCGAATTTGAGGTCGCCCTGAAACGCCGTCGCCGTGGCGAAGTCGTCCGTCTCACCGTCTCTGCCGGGGCGCCCAAGAGCCTTCGCGATATCGTCATGCGGGAACTTCATGTGGATGCCGACGAAGTCATCGAACTCGAAGGGATGATCGGCGCCGCGGACACCAAGGAGCTGGTGATTGACGCGCGCCCTGATTTGATGTGGCCGGTCTTTACTCCGCGTGTGCCGGAGCGCGTACAAGACCACGACGGCAACATGTTCGACGCGATCAAGCAAAAGGATATGCTGCTGCACCACCCCTACGAGACCTTTGACATGGTGGTGCGCTTCCTTAATCAGGCGGCTTTGGACCCCAACGTGGTCGCGATCAAACAGACGCTGTATCGTACGTCCAAGAACTCCCCGATTGTCGAGGCGTTGTGTGAGGCCGCGGAAGAAGGCAAATCCGTCACCGCATTGGTGGAGCTGAAAGCGCGGTTTGATGAGGCCGCCAACATTCGCCAGTCACGGCGGCTGGAACGGTCTGGTGCGCATGTGGTCTATGGTTTTCTAGACTGGAAAACCCACGCCAAGATCAGTCAGGTGGTGCGCCGCGAGGGCGACAAGCTGGTGACCTACACCCATTGGGGCACCGGCAATTACCACCCGATCACGGCAAAGATCTACACCGACCTGTCCTTCTTTACATGTGATGCCGCGCTGGGGCGCGACGCGGCGAAGATCTTTAACTATCTCAGCGGCTACGCCATGCCAGAGGGGCTGGAGAACCTCTATATTTCGCCCCACTCCCTGAAGTCCGGCATGATCGAGATGATCGACAAGGAGATCGCCCACGCCAAGGCTGGCAAACCCGCGCATATCTGGATCAAGATGAATTCTCTGATCGAGCCGGACATGATCGATGCGCTGTATCGCGCCAGCCAGGGCGGCGTGAAGGTCGACTGTGTCATTCGTGGCATCTGTGGCCTGAGGCCGGGCATCAAGGGGCTTTCCGAGAACATTCGCGTCAAGAGCATCATCGGCCGCTTTCTGGAACATTCGCGCATTGCCTGTTTTGGCAATGGTCACGGACTGCCGCATGGCAAGGCACGGGTCTTCATCTCCTCCGCAGACTGGATGGGGCGCAACCTGAACCGGCGCATCGAAACCGGGGTCGAAATCATGAATGCGACGGTCAAGGCCCAGATCGTCAGTCAGGTCATGGCCGCGAATCTGGCAGACACGGCACAAAGCTGGGTAATGGAACCCTCGGGCCAATTCATGCGTCACCCGGTGCCGGAGGGCGAATTCGCCTTCAACTGCCACCGGTTCTTCATGGAAAACCCGTCTTTGTCGGGGCGCGGGTCGGCAGGTGCAAAAGATGTGCCGAAACTGACCCACACAAACGAGGAAATCCCTGTACCGGCAAGCCGGGAAGAGCCGCAGACACGCGGCTAATCCTTCAAAAAAATCACTTTATAACAAGGCGGTAACTTGAAATTTTACCGCCTTTTTCATGGTTTGGGCGCGGCTGTGGCAGCCTGCCCAATTCGTGCCGTGAAATGACCCCTTGAGGGCCGCAAAGTGTTAAACGCAGGTTAAGCGCATAAGTGCAGTTTGCATCTTGCACAGACCAGTGGCGCGGACGGGTTCGAATGGAACGCGGTCCGTAACGTCAGAAAGACGGTTCGAAAGTCAGGCGATCAGCCCGGCACACTCCGGCGCAAATGCGCCAAGAACCGAAAGGCGAAACTCATGTCGAGTATTCTTACCAACAACGGCGCAACAGCTGCGCTTCAAACGCTCAAGAACATCAACAAGTCTATGGGCAACGTCCAGGAGCAGATTTCCACCGGCAAGCGTGTGAACTCCTCCAAGGACAACGCCGCCGTATGGGCCATTTCCACCGCGATGGAATCCGACGTCGCAGGCTTCAAGAAAGTCTCCGAGTCGCTTTCTCTCGGTCAGGCCACCGTGTCCGTCGCCCGTCAGGGTGCTGAAACCGTTGCGGACCTGCTCACCCAAGTGAAGGAAAAGGTTGTCTCCGCTCAGGAAGAGAACGTTGACCGGGCCAAGATCCAGACGGACATTGCTGCTCTGCGCGATCAGATCACTGCCGTTGTTGGCGCCTCTCAGTTCAACGGCCAGTACATGCTCGAGAACACCGGCACGGCCGAAGATTCCGGTGGTATCAACGTTCTGGCCTCCCTCGACCGTTCGTTCTCTGGCGTGTCCTCCTCCGACATTCGCGTGTCCAAGGAAGATCTGAGCCAAGGCGCAGCCACTGCAGGCTCCGTCTCGGTGGACGCTTCGCTGGGCAACACGGTGGTCGCGGGCGAGTCTAACGACGTGGCGACCTTCGTCGAAGACACTGCAGGCGGCCTGACAACTGGCAATACCTACCAGTTCACGTCTGGCGGCAACCTGGCCCTGAGCGAGGATGTGGCCTATGTGGCACGCGAAGGTGACACTCTGGAAGACGTCACCAACGGCCTGGTGATGAAGCTGAACGAACAAGCGGCTGCCGATGGGTTGGACGTGACCTTCTCGCAAAGCGATACCGGCGTTGGTACGATCTCCATGACCAACAACACAGACGCCGACATTGCCGTGGCCGCCGGTGAATTCCAGCAAGCCGCTCTTGATGGGTCCGAAGACGACGGCGGCATTGGCGGTCGCCTCGAAGTGCTGGCATCCATGGACGTTTCGACACAGGCGGGTACAGACTCTGCTCTGGCAGTGATCGACGGTTTGATCGAAGTTGCCATCGACTCGGCAGCCGCATTCGGTTCCTCCGAGATGCGCCTCGAAACTCAAGCCGACTTTGTGTCCGGCCTGACCGACGCTCTGAAATCCGGCATCGGCACTCTTGTCGACGCCGATATGGAAGAAACCTCCGCACGTCTGCAAGCGCTGCAGGTCCAGCAGCAGCTGGGCATTCAGGCGATGTCCATCGCCAATAGCGCGCCGCAGTCCCTGCTGGGTCTCTTCCGCTAACCCAATGAGGCGCCCCCGGGCGGCGTCTCCCTTGCGAGAAAAATTCCGCAAGATTGATGAACCCCGGGGACGCCCCTCTGCCCCACCCGATGTGGGACGGAGGAAACGGATCCTCTCGCGAACGCGGGCGGTTCGCAGGCCGATGAAGGACCTGCACGTGTCAGAACGACGCTTTCGAAGCCGTGTATGCGGCACTCACCCGGCGTAAAAACGCCAAACTAAGAAAGCGACCAAAATGTCCAGTATTCTTACAAATCCGGGCGCAACATCTGCGCTGCAAACCTTGAAGATGGTCAATCGTGACTTGGGCAGCACCCAGAACATGATTTCGACCGGTAAAAAGGTCGACAACGCAAAAAGCAACGCCGCTGTCTGGGCGATTTCCACTGCCATGGAATCCGATGTGGCCGGTTTCAAGAAGATCTCTGAATCTCTTTCTCTCGGTCAGGCAACTATCGACGTGGCACGAAAAGGTGCAGAGACAGTCACCGACCTTCTCACCCAGGTAAAAGAAAAAGTTGTCGCGGCTCAGGAAGAGAACGTCGACCGCGCCAAGATCCAGACGGACATCGTCGCACTCCGCGATCAGGTGTCTGCCGTTGTCAACGCATCGCAATTCAACGGCCAGTATATGCTGGACCACACCAGCTCGACAGATAACTCCGGCTCAATCAACGTACTGGCGTCCATTGACCGTGCGTCGAACGGCATCGTGACCTCCACCGACATCAACGTGTCCAAGGAAGACCTCGGAACCGGGACATCCGCTGCGGGTACAGTCTCCGTCGACCGTGGTACCGCTGGCTCCGTGGCCGCAGGCGCAACGGCAACCGTTGTGACCTTCGCAAACAACACTTCTGGGGATGACACCGGTGCAATTGGCGCTGGCCAGACGTACCAGTTCACGACAGGTGGTGCGTCCGGGCTTACGGCGGATGTTGCATACGTAGCGCGCGAAGGCGACGATCTGGGAGATATCACCGCCGGTCTGGTCATCAAGCTGAACAAACAAGCCAGCGAAGACGGTTTGACCATCAGCTTCTCGCAAGGCACGACCGCTGGTACGATCGACATGACAAACGATGGCACTGCAGCCATTGCTGTTGTCGCAGGTGACTTCCAGCAGTCCGCGCTCGACTCGACCGAGAACAACGGCACCATCGGTGGCCGCCTCGAAGAGCTCGCAAATCTCGATGTGACCACCCAGTCCGGTGCGGACTCCGCGCTGGCAGTCATCGACGGTCTGATCGACATTGCAATCGACTCCGCAGCGGCATTTGGCTCATCTCAGATGCGTATCGAAAGCCAATCCGACTTTGTGTCCGGTCTGACCGACGCGCTGAAGTCAGGCATCGGTACCCTTGTGGATGCGGATATGGAAGAGACATCGGCCAAGCTGCAGGCACTTCAGGTTCAACAGCAGTTGGCGGTTCAGGCCCTGTCCATCGCGAACCAGGCGCCGCAGTCTCTGCTCTCGCTCTTCCGCTAATATTCTGAAGCAACCTTAGGACCGGGCATTACTGAATGAGGAACTCATTCGATGTGACCACGCCCGAAGGCTCCTCCTCGCCTCGAATGAGGCGGGGATCCCCATCCGGCCCGTAAGGGCGGTTGGTTCGCAGGCCAATGCGCGACCTGCACGTGTCAGAACGACGCTTTCCGAAGCCGCAATTGCGGCGTGAACCCCCGGCGTAAAAACGCCAAAGCATAGAAAGCGACCAAAATGTCCAGCATTCTCACCAACACCGGCGCAATGACCGCACTCCAGTCCCTGAAAATGGTCAACCGTGACCTTGGCAGCACTCAGAACATGATCTCCACCGGAAAACGTGTGGACAATGCCAAGAGCAACGCTGCTGTCTGGGCGATTTCCACCGCCATGGAATCTGATGTCGCCGGTTTCAAGAAAATCTCTGAATCTTTGTCTCTTGGTCAGGCAACCATCGACGTGGCCCGCAAAGGGGCGGAAACGGTCACCGACCTGCTCACGCAAGTGAAAGAAAAGGTCATCGCAGCGCAGGAAGAGAACGTCGACCGCGCCAAAATCCAGACGGACATCGTCGCACTCCGTGATCAGGTGTCTGCCGTTGTCAACGCATCGCAATTCAACGGCCAGTATATGCTGGACCATCAGGACACCACATCAGACTCTGGTTCCATCAATATTCTGGCCTCGATCGACCGTTCGTCCAACGGCATCGTGACCTCCACCGACATCAACGTATCCAAGCAGGATCTTAGCACCAAGGCCTTGACTGCCGGGTCTGTCTCTGTCGATTCAACAACAACAGGGGGCGTGGCGGATGGTGCGACGTCAACCGTCGCAGCCTTTGTCGAGGACACCGCAGGCGGCTTGACGGCAGGCAATACATATCAGTTCACCAGCGGCGGCGGCATCGCGCTCTCAGAAGATGTTGCCTACGTTGCTCGCGAAGGCGACACGCTGGAAGATGTGACTGCCGGCCTTGTTCTGAAAATGAACGCGCAAGCGGCTGAAGATGGCGTTGATGTTTCCTTCGCTCAAACCAGCACAGCTGGCGAAATCCAGATGACCAACAACACCGGTGCAACGATCACTGTTGCGGCTGCCGAATTCCAACAGGCGGCCTTGGACGGATCTGAGGACGATGGTGATGTCGGTGGACGCTTGGACTACCTGAACGATATCGACGTGACTTCGCAAGCTGGTGCAGATGCCGCGCTGGCCGCCATCGATGGCCTGATCGATATCGCCATTGACTCGGCTGCCGCCTTTGGTTCCTCCCAGATGCGTCTGGAAACACAGTCTGACTTCGTATCAGGCCTGACAGACGCGCTGAAATCCGGGATCGGCACACTTGTGGACGCCGATATGGAAGAAACCTCCGCCAAATTGCAGGCCCTTCAGGTCCAGCAGCAGCTTGCAGTTCAGGCACTTTCCATCGCGAACCAGGCGCCGCAGTCGCTGCTGTCGCTCTTCCGCTAACGCAGAGCGGACGCCCCTGAGGGACGTCCAGTTTATTACGCAAAACCAAAATGGCCCGCATCCTCAGCGGGCCATTTTTAATGAGTAAGTACCCCACGTGGTTACAAACCTTAGCGTCAGGTTTACCTCTATCCTCTATCGTGACGAGGCACTCACCCGAAGTGGCGCGAGACGGCCGTCAGCCAACCCGCATAAGCAGAAGCCCCCCACGGCCAAAAGCCGGTGAGACGGGTGTCCGACAACAAGGGTTTGTGTGCATATGTCCAGCATTCTAACAAATTCCGGCGCGATGACAGCGCTGCGCACCTTGAAGGCAATCAATCGGCAGCTGTCCGACACGAGGGAGATGATCTCCACCGGGAAACGCATCAACTCTGCGAAACACAACCCTGCCGTTTGGGCAATCGCCAAGACGATGGAAACTGACGTGGCTGGGTTCGCACGTATCAGTGACAGCCTGAATCTTGGTCAGTCCACTGTTGCCGTGGCCCGGAAGGGTGCAGAGACTGTGACCGACCTTCTCACGCAAATGAAGGAAAAAATCATTGCGGCGCAGGAGGAAAATGTTGATCGCGCCAAAATCCAGACCGACATTGAGGCGCTCAAGCAGCAGCTCCGCAGTACTGTGGGCGCGTCTCAGTTCAACGGATTAAATCTTTTAAGCAATCGGGAGCGCCCCGCCGGCAGCGGAGATATCAGCATTCTCGCCTCTCTCGACCGTTCGTCGAACGGCAGGGTACGTGCATCTGACATTGATGTCTGGAAACAAGATCTGAGCATGGAGTTCTCGCAGATCGGTGGGGGCCTGTCGGCAGAAGCGGTCACCACGAACGACATTGCGGGCAATGGCGACGGCGCGACCTTCGCCATAGGTGGGGCGGCAACGCCAAACACCGCCACAACGACTTTCGGCACCGGCTCAGGTGACCGGCTCGCGGCGGGAGACGCATTCGCCATACAGATTTCCGCCACAACGGGAGATGCGCCCGCAAACACCACAGCCGCGCGTGAAATTCGCTACGTCGCACGCGACGGCGACACAATGGCGGATGTAACGCGCGGTTTGGCACTGTCCTTCAACCAATATGTCGTCGGCAATATGGGGCAGACAGCTGCCGGATCGATTCAGGCATCTTTCAGCGGAAACGAACTGACCATCACGGGAGCCACGGGCGCGGGAAATGATTTTTCTATCCAGATCGACAAATTTGCCGCTGATGCCACGACCACCATCGGCGGAGGACTTGAATATGTGGACAGTATCGACGTCACAACACAAAAGGGCGGCGATGCGGCGCTGGCCGCCATCGACGGACTGCTGAGCACTTCCATCGACGCGGCTGCGGCTTTTGGTTCCGCGGAGATGCGTCTGGAAACACAGCACGATTTCATCTCCGGCCTCAGCAGTTCCCTGAAATCGGGGATCGGCACTCTGATCGATGCAAACATGGAGGAAGCTGCGGCCCAGCTTCAGGCGCTACAGGTGCAGCAGCAGCTTTCCGTTATTTCCTTGTCCATCGCGAACCAGGCCCCCCAATACTTGCTCCGGCTGTTCCAGTAAATTCCCCGGCACGAAAGTTAACGCTTTGGTAGGGGCGGACATTTCTTGACCACCCTGCCCCACCCACATAGGAGAGCGGTAACGGGGAGTGCGCGACATGAACAGTCACGACGACAGCCATGGTCACTGGGATGCGTTTGGGCGTCCATTGTTCGACGATCCGCAGGCGCGCGCGCTGAGCCGCGTCGGTGTGGTGGACATGGGGTCCAACTCGGTCCGCATGGTCGTCTTCGACGGCGCGGCCCGCAGTCCGGCGTATTTCTTTAACGAAAAGATCATGTGCGGCCTCGGCGAAGGGATGAACCAGACCGGGCGACTGAACCCCGAGGGACGCGAACGAGCCATGGTCGCCATGCGCCGGTTCAAACTGCTGGCCGAAGGCATGGAACTGTCGGACCTGTCGGTTGTGGCCACCGCCGCCATGCGCGACGCTGAAGATGGTCCAGAATTCCGCGCCAGTGTGGAGGCCGAGACCGGCCTGAAAATCCATGTCATCGACGGCGCCGAGGAGGCACGACTGTCGGCCCAGGGTGTGCTTTTGGGCTGGCCTGGCTCTTACGGTCTCGTCTGCGATATTGGTGGATCGTCTATGGAGCTGGCCGAGATCGGAGAAGGTCAGGTTGGCCGTCGTATGACCTCGGCGCTTGGTCCCTATAAGCTGATGGATATTTCCGGCGGGCGCAAAGCGCGCGAGAAGCACATCAAGCACGAGCTGAAAGCCCTTGCGGCTTATATGGGCACGCAGCGCGATCGACTGTTCCTTGTGGGCGGCAGTTGGCGCGCCATTGCACGGATTGACATGCTGCGCCGCGACTACCCGCTGCATGTGCTGCATGAATATCGAATGGATGCCGATAGCGTCAGTGAAACGATCAAATTTCTCGAAAACGAAGATCACGATTCGGTGAGAAAAGCAGCAGGTGTATCCTCTACCCGGATGGCGCTGGTCCCGTTCGCAGCCGAAGTTCTGGAAGGCGTGGTAAATTGTTTCGAGCCCTCCGATATTGCAATTTCCAGCTATGGCATCCGTGAAGGGTTGCTTTATGAACAGATGCCTCAAATGCTGCGGGATCGTGATCCTCTGATCGAAGCATGCCGCTTTGCCGAAGCAAAGGATGCCCGCCTGCCGGGCTTTGGTCGCCAGCTATATCATTTCGTTTTGCCACTGTTTCCCGATGCATCGGACGCGCGGCGACGGCTGATCCACGCGGCCTGCCGGCTGCATGATGTGTCTTGGCGTGCGCACCCGGATTACCGGGCAGAGACCTGTTTCGACAATGCCACCCGCGCCAACCTGGGCGGGCTAAAGCACTGGGAACGCGTCTATCTTGGATTGGCACTGTTGCACCGCTACAAAAACAAGCGTGAAGGCACCCGGTTCGAGGACATGTATTCCCTGCTAGACGACGCCCATCAGCAAGAGGCAGAGGTGCTGGGAAAGGCCATGCGCTTTGGCGCAATGCTTTGGACACTGGAAGCGAGCGCCGGACACGCGCGATTGTCCTGGGACGGCACACGGCTTGCGCTGACCTTGGACCCGGACATGATGGACCTTTACGGCGAGGTCGCCAGATCCCGATTCAAGTCGTTGGCGCAGGCGCTAGGGGCCGAGGATTTTGGCGTTGAGGCAGGCTGATCCAGATATTGGCCGCCAAGCTTACAGCTCGATTTCCTCGGGCCCAGCGTCTTCGACATCCGGCTCAAGAGGTTCTTTGCGACGGATGATGATGTCGCCATTCTCCAGCATTTCCGGTGCCTCATAGACGGCCCAATCGTCCACCTTTTCGAGGATGCCTTTAAGCGCTGGCCCCATCTCCACCAGAAAATCCTGCATCTGAGGACCAACTTCGCGCATGGTGCGCTGCAACTCCTCCAACGTCGGTTCCACCTCCGTCATGAGGCCCTCAAAGAACTGACGCGCGCCTTCTTCCATCAGGTTGAATCCATCTTCCTCCTCTTGCGCCGCAACAGGCAGAGCGAGAAGTATGAGCGCTAGAAAGGCTGCGAAACGTGTCATGCTTGTAGGATATGCATGCCCTGCGTCCATGCCAAGGCGTTCTTCCAGATACTGACAAAAAGAAGCTCATCACTCCACGAAAGTGGAAGGCGAAGATAGTGCGAGACCAAAGCGCCCTCCAGCGGCCGCTGAAGTCGGCTGAGCATGTAATTGCGCTATCAGGCAGTTTCGCGGGCAGAGATTTCTTCCCACGCTTGATTGATGTCAGCCATGCGACGTTCTGCGAGCCGCACCCCTTCCTCGGGCAATCCGCGCGCCATCATCACATCTGGATGGCTATCGCGCACAAGCTGCCGCCAATGACGCCGTATCTCTGGCAAGGGCATGTCAGGCTCCACGCCGAGAACCCCATATGGATCAGGCTGCGCATCGGGAACGAAGCGCGCGCGCAAGGCGCGGAACCGCTTTTCCTCCATCCCGAACAGTTCAGAAACCCGCTCGAGAAACGCATCTTCCGCCGGATGATAATCCCCATCAGCCAAAGCGATGTGGAACAGCCCTTCCATCAGATCACACAGGGTCCCCATGTCAGAGGAAAACATCGTGCGAATGCGACGCGCATATTCTTCGAACCCAGCCACATCCTGCCGTGCGAGGTTAAAGACGCGCGCAGCGTCTTTCTCATCCTCCGGCGCGATGACAAAGACCTCGCGGAAGGCCGTAACCTCATCCCGTGTGACCAAGCCATCGGCCTTCGCCATCTTGGCGGACAAGGCGATTACGGCGATGGTAAAGCCCACAGACCGCTCAGGCGGCGTGCGCATCCGTTCGAAGAGCTGATTCAGCCCTTCGCCAGAGGTCAGCGCTGACAGCGCCTGCGTTATGCGGGACCAAATCGACATCTTTCCAATATACCGCACTGCAGAAAACCTGTCAGGTAAATCGAAACGCATTCACGGTAATTTTTGCAAAAACACCAGATCCGAGCAGCGCACGACCTTGCCCCCAAGTGAGGAAGCTGGATCTGTGCCAGAAACGATCCCCTCATCATGTGTACACCACCGTGAGTGTCACCACTGCGGACTACAGCGTGCGTCAATGGCTTTGCCTGACAAACTCTGGCGCGACTTGGCCCGGGCTTTCATAGTTCGGGCTCAGCCAAGAGCTCGCTGTAGGCGGAAAATTCAGCAAATGGCGATGCGCCTCTGAAACTTAAAAATTACGACACCGAAAGCAGAGTCACGAACAGACCGCCTCGGCCTTCCCCTCAAAGGTTCAAATGACAGAGCCTAAGTTACCGATCGCATCCCAGATGGCGTGGTGTGTTGCACACCGCAAGAAAGCACAGGATCAGGCCAGCAGAATGTCCTGTTCCGCATGTCGGATTCGCGCGACCAGACCCGCTGCGCCAGGTTTGAAAGAAACCAAAGCATCGTCCAGATAAGGCGCCAAGATCGTCTGAAGTAATTCGGCCTCGGGATGCGACACCGTAAGCGACAACAGCTCGGCATCATCAGCGGTCAAGGCTTTCCCGGGCGGTACAGGCACATGCCATTGAATCAACGCAGGAAAAATCCCATCGAAAGGAAGCAATCCGTCTTTCGGCACTGCCATGGTCCAGCTTAAACTACCCCGTGTGAGCTGAACAGGTTGACCCGCCATAGGCAACGCCGCAACCGCCGCTTCAATATCGTCTACGGTACACACCCATTTATCCAAGCGCGGCGCGCCCTTGAAGTGGTCCAATCCAAACCAACGCGCGTCCGGGAGAGCCGGCGCAGAGGGATCAACTGCAATAGCTTCGATATAAAGATCGGGATTCAGACCGATCAAATGGTTGTGGGTCCCAAAGCGTTCATGCGCACCGCCCGGCTCCATCGGTCTGGCCAAGGCAGCCTCAACATGGCCCACAGCTTCTGCCAGCGTTTCGGCAAGAACGGCAATATGATCGAGGGCAAGCTTTACCATTTTCCAACTTTCGTAGGGTCGCAAGACGTTAAGCCGCGCACCGAATACTGCAAAGGTGAAAAACCGCAGATCAGGGCGAAAAAATTCATCACGTTGCAGAGACTTTCATCTGCACGTCCAGCGCATGAAATCTCAAACCGGCTGGCCAACGACCAAAGCCGAGACACTAGGTATAAAATTGTTTTGAATTGAAAAAAGCTTAGTTGGGCTATTTCGCGGGTTAACGGCCCGATCTTTTTTTCATGCTCGCAAGGGGCTCAGATACTGGGTAAGTCAATTGTGCGCGCGCCATCATCCTTCATGCTCTTTTCGAGCAGGCACAACACCAGAGTCGATTCCGCAAGGGCATCCTGTAGAAAACGGGCGTCGCGGCGCAGCTTCTTCATCTCTTCGACGGACGGGTATCTCCTACCAAACGGCGACACGGCCCAGCACTTCTGCACTCGCCTCGCACCCTACTCAGGACACTGCGGATTTTTTACTCAGTGGAAAATCGCACACCTCAAGTTCTCAACGATCTTCTCGGCAGGACGCTTCGTTGTTTTTCTCACCGTCCACGGCTCGACGGTTGTAATGAGCCAGAAACAAACATGTATAAAATTGCCCAATTTGGACCGATGGGCTACTGACGCCAGCCCCGCAGCGACGTTCGGACGATGTGGTGCGATAATCCACTAAATTCGCTGCGCATACAGCGTCTTGGGGCACATATAGCCTTCGACAATTTCGCCGCGAGCCTCTGTTCTTCACAGCGACTCATCGACAGCGCTGCGCAGCACCACGCAATGCATGGTGCTGCGGCTATTTTGGCCAGCGTTTGCTAGCCAACTATCAGGCGTCCGCCCATCAGGACCGTGCGGAGCGGATCAATTTCAGAATATCCTGCGCTGCCTCAGGGATATTCGTTCCCGGGCCGAAGATCGCCTTCACCCCTGCATTATAGAGAAACTCGTAGTCCTGATGCGGGATTACACCGCCACAAATGACAAGGATGTCTTCCGCGCCCTGATCTTTCAGCGCTTGCACCAGTTGCGGGGCGAGCGTCTTGTGACCCGCAGCTTGGGACGAGATCCCGATGACATGCACGTCATTGTCGATCGCGTCTTGCGCCGCCTCATCCGGCGTTTGGAACAAAGGACCCACGTCCACGTCAAAACCGATGTCCGCAAAGGCGGTGGCGATCACTTTCGCCCCGCGGTCGTGACCGTCTTGCCCCATTTTCACCACCAGCAAGCGCGGCCGCCGGCCCTCTTCCTCGGCGAAATCTTCGATGGATTTCTGAATTGCGGCAAAGCCTTCGTCCCCTTCGTAGGCGGCACCATAGACCCCCGCAAGCGTCTTGACCTCAGCGCGGTGACGGCCAAATTCCTTTTCCATAGCCATGCTGATCTCTCCAGCCGTTGCGCGGGCGCGGGCGGCCTCGACGGCCGCTTCCAGCAAATTGCCACCCTCTTTGGACCGACGGGACAGTTCCTCCAACGCTGCGGTGCAGGCTGGTTCGTCCCGCGTGGCACGGATTTTTTCCAATCGCGCGACTTGGCTTTCGCGGACTTTGGCATTGTCGATGTCGAGGATGTCCAGGTCCTCTTCTTGCTCCAGGCGGTATTTGTTCACGCCGACGATCACATCGGTGCCACGGTCGATGTCGGCCTGACGCTTGGCGGCGGCCTCTTCGATGCGCAGCTTGGGCATACCGGACTCAACGGCCTTGGTCATGCCGCCCATCTCGTCCACTTCCTCGATCAGCTTCCACGCCTCTTCCGCCAGCTGGGCGGTAAGGCTTTCGACGTAATACGACCCCGCGAGCGGATCGACCACGTTGGTCACGCCGGTTTCCTCTTGCAGCACCAGCTGCGTGTTGCGTGCGATGCGGGCCGAGAATTCAGTCGGAAGGGCAATCGCCTCATCCAGCGCATTGGTGTGCAGCGATTGCGTGCCGCCCAGAACCGCCGACATCGCCTCGTAAGCCGTTCGGATCACGTTGTTATACGGGTCCTGCTCCGCTAGGGAAACGCCGGACGTCTGGCAGTGCGTCCGCAACATCTTGGAGCGCGGATTCTGCGCCCCCAACTCCGTCATGATACGGTGCCACAGCAGTCGTGCGGCGCGAAGTTTGGCAATCTCCATGAAGAAGTTCTTGCCAATGGCAAAGAAGAACGACAGCCGCCCGGCGAACTTGTCGATGTCCATCCCTGCGTCCATGGCGGTCTTCACATACTCCTTACCGTCCGCCAACGTGAACGCCAGCTCCTGGACGAGGTTCGCGCCCGCTTCCTGCATGTGATAGCCGGAGATGGAAATGGAGTTAAATCTCGGCATCTCGTTCGAAGTGTATTCGATGATGTCCGAAATGATCCGCATCGAGGGAGCGGGCGGATAGATGTAGGTGTTGCGGACCATGAACTCCTTCAGAATGTCGTTCTGGATTGTCCCGGACAGCACGGACTTGTCGTGGCCCTGCTCTTCACCCGTAACGATGAAGGAGGCCAGAACAGGGATCACCGCGCCGTTCATGGTCATCGAAACCGAGACCTGGTCCAGGGGAATGCCGTCAAAGAGCAGCTTCATGTCCTCGACGGAGTCGATCGCCACGCCCGCCTTGCCCACATCGCCCACAACGCGGGGGTGATCGGAATCGTAGCCACGGTGCGTGGCAAGATCAAAAGCGACGGACACGCCCTGTTGACCGGCGGCGAGCGCCTTACGATAGAAATTATTGGACTCTTCGGCAGTTGAAAAACCAGCGTATTGCCGGATCGTCCAGGGACGGCCCGCGTACATGGTCGCCTTCACCCCACGGGTGAACGGCTCTTGCCCCGGCAGGCTGCCCATGTGGTCCAGATCGTCAGTGTCGGCAGCCGTGTAAAGCGGCTTGACCGGGATGCCCTCGAGCGTGTCCCAGGTCAGATCGTCTATGGAACGTCCGCGCAGCTCTTTTTCAGCGGTCGCGCGCCAGTCTTCGGGCAGGTCGGTCATGTCGTTGTCCTCTCAGTTTCGAACCGGCTGCCGGGAATGCCCCGCAGCGTGCCGGGTCCGCGTCCGATTGCAATGTCGCCAGACCCTCTGCCCCGGATTGGAGCCAGAACAGATCGTCGGCATAAGCCTCGCGCAGCGCAGAACGCTGGCGGGCGTCGAAGGGCATGTAGCGCCCCTCTCCCTCAGGTAGGCGGTCAGGATCTTCGCCCCGATCCGAAAGTGTTGCGCGCAGCTCCGACAGATCGGGCCTGCGGTTGCGCCAGAATTCTCCGGGTTTGACCGTCGGCAGAGCCGCCAGCCCCGTGATCATGCCGAGCTGCTTGTCAGGCCGGTCGGTAAACCGTTCAAACGGCGTCACGGTGATCGCGGCCTCCGGGCAGGCGCAGGCGATGTCGATAATCACATCCCGCCATGTGCGCGTGCCAGCGGCGATGGCGGCAATCTTGTCCTTCTCCGGCAGCCTTTGACCGCGCGAGATCAGATAACTGATCAACGACGACCACCACATATCCTGTGCCCTGATCTGCAACGTGATGCCACGGACATGGCCAAAGGCGCTGGCAAGACGGGCCACACGCTCTCCTGCACCCGCATAGAGCATGCCGTCGCGGAGGCAGCGACGCGGCGTGCCAAGCATGTTTTCGTCACTGACCAGAAGATGTTGGAAGCCTTTGCGCTGCGCCTGAGCCACAGCCAGTTGCACGCGTCCCGCCGCCCGCTGTGCCTTTGCATGTGTGTCGGGCCGCTCCACAACGTCGTTCAACAGCCCATTCCGCGTGCGCCATGGCCCCCAAAATCCAAGGCCCGCGCTGTTCAGATCGTCGCGATTGCTGCGCAAATAGGCCTGAAAGCTTGTGGAGGCGGTGCGATGGGCGCCAAGGTGCAAAAAGATTTCCATAACGACACGCGCCCCGAATGCGGCGGTCGCACCCCATGTGTCGACCCACCTGTTGATCGTGGAAAATGCGCGCGGCGGCGTGACGATGTCGTTAAAGTTAAAATTTTCGTGGGCAGTGCACGTGTCGCACTGTGAAAGCGCGTCGCATCCACATATGTTCACCGGTATGAAAAGCACATATGTACTGCTCGGACTTCTCGGCGCGCTCTGGCTTGCATCGCCAGCACAGGCCGCCGACCTCGACGAGGACGGCGCGGTTGAAATCGTGCTGGATGCCGCAAACACCACGCTTGCAGATTGGCTGTGGATCAAACGCCCGGTGGTGGTCTTTGCCGACAGCCCGGCCGATCCACGCTTCCAGGAGCAGATTTCTTTGCTCACGGGACGATACAGCGCCTTGGAAGAACGCGACGTGGTGATCATCGCGGACAGCGATCCATCGGCCCGGTCATCTGTCCGCATGGCGCTGAGACCGCGAGGTTTCATGCTGGTGGTCATGGCCAAGGATGGCACGATCGTCACGCGAAAGCCGGGGCCTTGGTCGGTGCGTGAAATCTCTCGCTCCATCGACAAGCTGCCGCTTCGCAAGGACGAATTGAAAGGTTTCTGAACCGCGCCTAAACGTTGCCCCGCATGAAGAACAGAAGTTGTCGCGGTCGGTGCAACAACATGATCGCGTTCATGGTTGGGTCGTAGATCGTCAAAGTGTCCTGCGACATCAGCGCGTAGTACGCGTCTACCTGAAACTGATCGTCCATGCAGGCGAGCGACGGTCCCACGAAGCTGGAGATCAGCCCCATCCCTGCATAAAGATTTATGGACATCATCTGTTCGGACACCATGTTGGGCGTCAGCCCCGGCACATCGAAGGCAACCGCGCGCCCCTCTTGCACCAGTTTCAGCCCGGCACGCACATTCGACACGGTTCGCACAGCCTCTGACCGCACGCCGGTTCCCGCCAGGTCGAAGATCGCCGCTGTGCAAGTCGCCTGTGATTCGAACCGCCGCGTTTGCGCGAGATAGACGAACTGCTTCAGCTCCTCTCGAAGCTCCTCCTCTGCATCCATCGGAAAACACGACGCCAGCAGCGTGAGCCCGATCAGCCCCGCCACACTGCGCGCCCAAAGCAGGCTCAATGTTCGCCAAAGTGTCATTACCGGGCACCCTGACACCGACAGGTTGAGACTTCGTTGCCGCCCTATCAAAGACAGCAAAGCTCATGTCTCGTCCGCCTCGGACGGGATGGCGCGCCGCATCATGCTCAATCCCCCAGCCAGAAACAGCAGCACGTAGCCTGCCACGCTGCCCTGTCCGACGGTGAGAACATGAAGAAAAACAAGGCCGAAGACCAATCCCATGACCCCCAGAACGATCACCGGACCAAGAAGGTAGTAGGACCAGCCCAACTCAATATCCAGAAGCAAGCCGACCAGCGTCAGGTAAAGGCCGTAGCCCGTGCCCACCGCCACGATGGACACCGCGAGCGTAAGCCCGAACAACATCCACGTCGGGCCCGTCACCGGTACAATCGTCCAAAGGCCGACCGCCACGACGCCACTCAAGACCAGTCCCGCCACGTATGCGAGACTGTGCATGAGCCAGATCATGGCGGCACGGCGAACCATCATTCGAATTCCATGATCACATCATCAACCGCAAGGCTCTCACCGGCGGCGGCATTGATCTTGGACACTACGCCCTTCTTCTCGGCGCGCAGGATATTTTCCATCTTCATCGCCTCGACGGTGCACAGCGCCTGACCTTCCTGCACCTCGTCGCCTTCTTCGACGTCGACTTTCACGATCAGGCCGGGCATCGGGCAAAGCAGCAGCTTGGACGTATCCGGCGGCAGTTTTTCCGGCATCAGGGCAGCGAGTTCAGCCTGACGCGGCGAGCGCACGTTGACCTTCAGGTCCGCGCCTCGCGTCCGCAGACGGAAGCCCTGGGTGATCTTGTCCACCTTCAGCACCAGCGGCTGACCGTTGATATTCATGCGCGACAGGCTGTCACCGGGTGTCCAGTCCCCCTCGACGCGCAGTTTTTCACCATCGGAAAACACCACGGTGGCGCCGTCCCGGTCGGCCTCTGTCTTCACGTCAAAGGAGATGCCTTGCAAAGCCACGTTCCATTCCGTGCCCACGCGGCGTTCATGGTTGCCCACGGTCCCCGTGACGCGGGTGCGCCGGATCTCGGCCACTCGGTTCATCGCTGCCGCAGCCGCCGCCACGCGACGCAGGTGGTCGTCGTCCAGGGTCACGCCCTCGAAACCGTCGGGATATTCCTCGGCGATGAACGCCGTGGTCATCTCGCCGGAGATGAATTTCGGGTGGTCCATAACGGCGGCCACGAAGGGCAGGTTGTGGCCGATGCCCTCGACCTCAAAGCTGTCGAGCGCGTTGCGCATGACTTCGATGGCGCCTTCGCGGGTTGGCGCCCATGTGCACAGCTTTGCGATCATAGGGTCGTAGTACATGCTGATCTCGCCGCCCTCGAAGACGCCGGTGTCATTGCGCACGATGCCCTCGCCCAGCTTGCCCTCGGCAGGCGGGTTGTAGCGGGTCAGACGCCCGATGGAGGGCAGAAAGTTCCGGTAGGGATCTTCGGCATAGAGACGGTTTTCAATCGCCCAACCGTTGATCTGCACATCGTCTTGGGTGATCGACAGCGGCTCGCCATTGGCGACCCGGATCATCTGCTCCACAAGGTCGACGCCCGTGATCAGCTCGGTCACAGGGTGTTCCACCTGCAAACGAGTGTTCATTTCGAGGAAGTAGAAGTTCTTGTCGCCGTCAACGATGAACTCCACGGTGCCCGCTGACGCGTAGCCCACAGCTTTTGCCAAAGCAACGGACTGATCGCCCATGGCTTTGCGCGTTTCGGCATCGAGGAAAGGCGACGGAGCTTCTTCGACGACCTTCTGATTGCGGCGCTGGATCGAGCATTCCCGCTCGTTGAGCCAGATGCCGTTGCCGTGTGCATCGCACAGAACCTGAATTTCGATATGGCGCGGCTGTGTGACGAACTTTTCGATAAAGATCCGGTCATCGCCAAAGCTGCTGGCCGCTTCGTTCTTGGACGACTGGAAACCTTCGCGACATTCATCGTCATTCCAAGCGATGCGCATGCCTTTCCCACCACCCCCGGCAGAGGCCTTGATCATCACGGGATACCCGATCTCGTTAGAGATTTTGACAGCTTCGTCAGCGTCTTCGATCAATCCCATGTAGCCCGGAACGGTAGAGACGTTGGCCTCCTGTGCGATCTTCTTGGAGGTGATCTTGTCCCCCATCTTCTCGATGGCACCTACCGGCGGGCCAACGAAAGCCACACCAGCGGCGGCCAAAGCCTCGGCAAACTTGGGGTTCTCGGACAGAAAGCCGTATCCCGGATGCACCGCCTGAGCGCCCGACTGTTTCACGGCATCCATGATTTTGTCGATCACAATGTAGGACTGATTGGCCTGAGGCGGACCGATATGAATCGCCTCGTCCGCCATCTCCACATGCAGCGCGTGTCTGTCCGCGTCGGAGTAGACGGCCACAGTCTTGATGCCCATCTTGCGCGCGGTCTTGATGACACGGCAGGCGATTTCTCCGCGGTTCGCGATCAGGATCTTATCAAACATTTCTGTCCCTTTGTTCCGACGTGCCCACGGACACGAAAATTTCAAACGGAAAACGCCGCCCGGACCCCTCGGTCCGGACGGCGTTCACATTACGATCAGGCGTGCGGGTTAGCTGCGCACGCGAAAACGGTTCAGCGGCAGAGTTGCGGCGTGACATCGTCGCAAATGACGCCGGCTGCGCCACCAACAGCCGCTGCGCCCGCGACGTTGCCGCCAGTCGCCGATGCTGCTGCTGCGCCAACGCCGGCACCAATGACGCCGCGCTCAAGGTCGGTGCCTTCGCAAGCTGCAAGACCAAGTGTCGAAGCCGCCACAAGGGTAAGGGCAAGAATACGCATGATATGTCCTCTCTGTTCCGAGCCGTTGCTCGCAAGTCTATTGTAATACCAAACGACCTGTTTGTCAGAAAGGTTCCACGCTTTTCACACTTCGTTACCTTTTTCTGCCGATCATGGCTCTGGGCCTGTTCAAAAACAGTATCAGCAGCATCAGCAGCGCGACGGGAATTGGCTGCAAAAGGCCATGCTGTCGGAAGCGATATTGCTCGGCGCGCCAGACATTGCGTCCTTTTCGAGGACAAGAGCTGATGCTCCGCCCGCGGCCATCCCGACCTCCGATTGCGAGCCAAAAATGCTCCCGCATGAAGCGAGGAAGATTGACGCCAACATGGAGAGGAATACGCGTTGCTTCTGCATGGGCTCACCTCAGATTTGTTTTTCTTTTGCTCTGAGAGTGTAACTGAGCAACGCGACGGATCGATCAGAACCTTGTTGCACAGAGGTTGATCCAAGCCAGACCGTTGCAAATCAGACATGAAACAAAAGATAGACCGGTGGGGCGATCGCTCCGGGGACTCGGTCGACCGCCCCTTCTTGGGGGAATGAACAGAGGCTGAACGAATGGCGCGATGCAGCCGCGTCCCCTGCCCTGACGTCAGGTTTGCAGACCCTCCGCGTCTTGCACAGCCTGTTTTGCGACCCGTCCACGGATCGGCAGCGGGCCGCGCATTCTCAGAAGGGATCGGCAAGTCCACGCGCATCAGTTTTCCCACGGCTCCGCTTCGTCGAAAGCCTCGGGGAAGGACGCACGCGCGGCTGTCTCGTCTATGACAAGAAGCGCCTCGTAATCGGTCGGGTCGAAGTCATCTTTGTTGTACGGCAGAACTTCACGGCCAAACAGCCACGAGAGTCGCCCGGCATCAAGGTTGCCTCGCTCAAACGGCTGATCTCCGAAGTGGTGCCATAGCGCCGACATGAACACCCAATCGGCCTTGCGATCAGGCGGACGGCGGTCACGGTAACGTTCGCGTTTGATGATCTCGGTCGCACCCTTCGGGTTCGCGCGCCGGACCGTAAATTGATAATCGGTGCCCGGGAGACGTCCCGGGAAGCCGCGATGCTTCAGCATATCCGGCCCTCCTTGGTTGGGGCCAGTTCAGCCGTGCTCGATAGGAATGTCGAGGCGAGCGGACACGCCCGCCCCGATAGTTTCTTACTTGTACTTGCCGGTGTAGACGGGCTCGATCGAGATGGGCTCGGGATCGACCACGACGTACTCTTCTTCTTCCTGCTGTGCGCAAGCCGAGAGGCCGGCGACAACCGAAAGCATGGCAAGAAGCTTGATGCTCTTGGACATCTGTGACTCCTGTCAAATTGCAAGGGATCGGTCAGATCCGTCCCTCGTTCCGTTGTGTCGATTGCGGTGATGCAATCAAGAGTAAGATTAACGTGCGTCCTGTGGAAAAGATACGCACCCAAACACAGGATCTTTTTCTGTGACTCTGAAGACGCATAAAGTTGTTCCAAGCCCGCGTTGAGCGCAACATCTTGTGGAAACATCAGAACGCCTCCCAGATGCAGCGGCCATCTTGCACCGAATAACTCTCGAAAAATTGCCGCACATCGGCGGTCGCGTAACCGAACTCCACCGGTTGCGCCATCAATGTCACGATGACACGGTCTGGTGTGGCACCGGTTTCAGCCAAACGCGGCAGCGCGTCTTCTACACACAGGCGCGCCATGTCGTCGGACACCGTCATGTAATCGACCTCCGCGTCCTGCAGCGCAGGTACGACGTAGCGCACGCGGTAAACCGTCGGCTCAGAAATTTCGTCATGGAACGTCACCTCCAGGCCACTGGGCAAAAACAGCTGCCCCGCTGACGCAACAGGACCGGCAAGCGCCGAGCATATCAAGATGGCAATGGGTGTATCAATGAAGCAGCCCCGACACAGTCGTCCGAAGACGTCCGCTCCTCCCGTCGGGGCCGCTTTCGCAGTGGGCGCACCCTCTGCGGAATTCCGTATCATGTGGGTCATTTCCCTCTCCGGGCCCAGGTTTTCCATCGGGCGCGGCGCGCCGGATCGTCCAACAGAGCTTGAATCTGCGACTCGATTCCGTGAGGTATACGACCGTCTACACGCCCTCCAGCGGTAACAGCTAAACCACCCGTGGTAAAGAGAATTTGCACGACGGGAGAGAAGCCACGCAGGTTTTGAACGGCCCTCCATAGGTCCTGACGCACCTGCCGCGCAAGACGCGACGCGCGCAGGTTTTCGAACTCCGATGTGGCCTGCACGTCGAACCTCGGCGGCCAGTGGCGCGCCAACACATAGCCCGCGTCGGACCGCGCCTCCAGCCAACCGCCTTTCAGACGCGTGACCCTGTCAAAGCCTTCCCCCACCATTTCTTGCGTGTCCTTACAGCGGGATATTGTCGTGTTTTTTCCAAGGATTCGTCAGCTGCTTGTTGCGCAGCATGGCAAAGGCCTTGGACACCCGGCGACGGGTCGACTTGGGCTGGATCACTTCGTCAATGAACCCCCGCTCCGCTGCAACAAACGGGTTCGCAAAGCGATCCTCGTATTCGGCAGTGTGGGCGGCGATCTTCTCAGGGTCTTTCAGGTCAGCGCGGTGAATGATCTCCGTCGCTCCCTTGGCCCCCATCACGGCGATCTCGGCCGTGGGCCAAGCGTAATTGACATCGCCGCGCAGGTGCTTGGACGCCATCACGTCGTAGGCGCCGCCGTAAGCCTTGCGGGTGATGACCGTGACCTTCGGCACAGTGGCCTCACCATAGGCAAAGAGCAATTTCGCGCCGTGCTTGATGACACCACCGTATTCCTGCGAGGTTCCGGGCAGAAAGCCTGGCACATCCACAAATGTCAGGATCGGAATCTCGAAACAGTCACAGAACCGCACAAAGCGCGCGGCCTTCCGCGATGAGTCGATGTCCAGACAGCCCGCCAGAACCATCGGCTGGTTGGCCACCACACCCACTGTCCGCCCTTCAAGACGGATGAACCCGGTAATGATGTTGCCCGCGAAATCTTTCTGGATCTCGTAGAAATCCCCCTCGTCCGCGACTTTCTGGATCAACTCCTTCATGTCGTAGGGCGCATTGGCATTGTCAGGAATAATGGTATCGAGCGATGTCTCGATCCGATCCACATCGTCGAAGAACGGACGCACGGGTGGCTTTTCGCGATTGTTCAGCGGCAAAAAGTCCACAAGGCGGCGCACTTCGGCAAGCGCTTCCACATCGTTTTCAAACGCCCCGTCGGCAACGGAGGATTTCCGCGTGTGCGTGGTTGCGCCGCCAAGCTCCTCAGCGGTGACGACCTCATTGGTGACGGTTTTCACCACGTCAGGGCCGGTGACGAACATGTAAGACGAATCCTTCACCATGAAGATGAAGTCCGTCATCGCCGGCGAATAGACCGCACCGCCAGCACAGGGGCCCATGATGACGGAGATCTGCGGTATCACCCCCGAGGCCAACACGTTGCGCTGAAAGATCTCGGCATAGCCCGCCAATGCGTCCACGCCCTCCTGGATGCGGGCACCGCCGGAATCGTTCAGCCCGATCACGGGCGCTCCGTTCTGAACTGCCATGTCCATGATCTTGCAAATCTTCTGCGCGTGCGTCGCCGAAACGGAGCCGCCAAGCACGGTAAAGTCCTGGCTGAACACATAGACCATGCGGCCATTGATCGTGCCCCAGCCTGTAACCACGCCGTCGCCATAGGGACGATTGTTTTCCATGCCGAAGTCGGTGCAGCGATGGGCGACGAATGTATCGTATTCCTCGAAGGACCCCTCATCCACCAGCAGCTCGATCCGCTCCCGAGCGGTCAACTTGCCTTTGCCATGCTGTGCGTCGATGCGATTTTGACCACCGCCCAGCCGGGCATTTTCCCGGCGATCGTGCAATTCCTGAATGATGTCTTTCATCGCAAAGGCCCCTTTTGGTTTGCGCGGACCATACAGCGCAGACGCAGCATAACAAGAACTTCCTCGCAAATTTGCAAACTCAGGAAACTGCCTCGCTAGCAAATTGCAAACTGGCATAATAGCGTGCCTTGCACATGCAAATGATGGACAAAGCTATTTCCTCACCCTAACCCGATATCATGACCACCGTTCCCTCGAAGCGCCTCTTTGACCGCGCCACACCGCCCAACATCGTCACGCTGGTGCTGTTGTCCAGCATGTCGGCGCTGACGCTCAACGTTTTCGTCCCGGCTTTGCAGCTGATGGCCGACTGGTTCGACACGGAATACCACATCATTCAGCTGGCCGTCACACTGACGCTGGCCGTGAACGCGGTTCTTCAGCTGATTATCGGACCGCTGTCGGACAAGTTCGGGCGGCGTCCCGTGATCTTGTGGGGGCTGACGGCCTTCACCGTGGGCACCGTGGGTACACTCGTCGCAGAGGATGTGACGACCTTCCTGGTTTGCCGCATGATCCAGAGCGCGTCGGTCGTCGGCATGGTCCTCAGCCGCGCCATCGTGCGGGACCTCTATCCGCCGGATGAAGCAGCGTCCCGGATTGGATATGTCACAATGGGCATGGCCCTGGTTCCCATGCTCGCGCCGATCTTCGGCGGCGTGCTGGCCGAAACCTTTGGATGGCAGTCGAACTTCTGGCTCCTTCTGGTGTGCGGCCTGGCCATGGTCTGGCTGTGCTGGGCCGACGTGGGCGAGACCGCGACCAAATCCGGCCTGACGCTCACCCAACAGTTCCAGCAATACCCGGAGCTGTTCCGCGCACCGCGTTTCTGGGGATACGCGCTGGCCTGCGCCCTGTCGTCGGGTGCATTCTTCTCCTACGTTGGCGGCGCGTCTTTCGTCGGCATGCAGGTGTTCGAACTCTCGGCACGCACCTTGGGGTTCTTCTTTGGCGCGCCCGCGGTGGGCTACGCGTTGGGCAACTTCGCCTCGGGCCGATACTCCGCCCGGATCGGCATCAACAAAATGGTGCTCTGGGGCGGGTTGATCGTGTCTGGCGGCATGGCAGCGTCGCTGATTTGTTTCGCCTTGGGTCTGGACACGCAATGGACCTTCTTCGGCTTCATGACCCTCGTGGGGCTCGGCAACGGGCTGACCATTCCCAACGCCACGGCAGGCGCCCTGTCCGTACGCCCCCACCTTGCCGGTACGGCGTCCGGGCTTGCCGGCGCCATCATGCTCGGCGGCGGCGCGATCCTGTCTCAGGCCGCCGGCACTCTGCTCACAATCGAAACCGGCGCATGGCCCCTGCTCTGGATGATGTTCGGCTCTGGCGTTGCATCGGTCTTCGCCATTCTTCTGGTGATCTGGCGCGAGCGTCGCGTCGGGGGGCTGGACCTGGCGCGCTGAATTTGCAAAACATTTGCCAGAAATTGGCAAAGGTGCAAACATGGCGACGCAGAAACTCTACGCCGGGGCAAAGCTGCGCGACATCCGCGGTCGCCTCGGCCTGACGCAAAAGGACTTTGCCGCAAAGCTCGGCATCTCCCTGCCCTATCTCAACCAGATGGAAAACAACAATCGTCCCGTCAGCACCACCGTGGTGCTGGCGCTGGCGCAAGAGTTCGGCTTCGACGTTACCGAGCTAGGCCAAGGGGATGCCGAGCGTCTGGTTACCGACATGCGAGAAGCCCTGGCCGATCCTGTCTTTGGCGACACCACACCGCAACTGGCGGATTTGCGGCTCACGGCGTCCAACGCTCCGGTGCTGGCGCGCGCCTTTCTTGCTCTGCACCGCGCCTATCGCCAGACCCACGAGCGCCTCGCCTCTCTGGACGAGGCACTGGGCCGCGAAGGGTCGCAACTCCAGCCCTCCCCATGGGAGGAGGTGCGCGATTTCTTCCACTACTGCGACAACTATATCGACGCCGTGGACCGCGCTGCCGAACGCTTTGCTGGTCAACTGACGGCCCAAGGGGATCTGCGCTCCGGTGCGCTCGCCCGCCTCGAAGCCGATGGCTACACCGTGAATTTCGCCCAAAGCACACCGATGCGGACCTTCGATTCTGTGCGAAGAACCCTGACCCTCTCTTCTCTGCTCCCACTCGAAACGCAGACGTTCCAACTGCTTGTCCAACTCGCGCTGTTGCGACAAAACCAACTGCTCGATGCCACGCTTGACCTTGCGCGTTTCCAGTCCGAGGAAGCCCGGGCCATCGCAAAACTTGGTCTCGCCAATTATTTTGCCGGGGCGGCCTTGATGCCCTACGGGGCTTTCCTGAGCGCCGCGCAGGACACACGGCACGATCTGGAACTGCTGGCTGCAAAATTCGGTGCCTCCATCGAACAGGTGGCCCACCGTCTGTCCACCCTGCAGCGCCCTGGCGCAAAAGGCGTGCCGTTCTTCTTTGTCCGGGTCGATCAGGCTGGCACGATCACCAAACGGCACTCTGCCACCCGGCTTCAATTTGCCCGTTTCGGTGGTGCCTGCCCGCTTTGGAACGTGCACCGCGCCTTTGAAACCCCGGGGCGTTTCTTGCGGCAGCTGGCCGAAACCCCGGACGGCGTGCGCTATATCTCTCTGGCAAGCGATGTGTCGAAATCCGGCGGGCATTTCGGGGCCCCGGTTCGCCGCTATGCGATTTCACTGGGCTGCGAAGTCCGCCACGCCTCCGCCCTCGTCTATGCTGACGGGCTGGACGTGACGCGCGCCTCTGCGTTTGAGCCGATAGGCATTTCCTGTCGCATCTGCGAGCGGACGAATTGCCACCAACGCTCTGTCCCGCCACTGGAAAAGCGGCTGACAACCACGCCGAACATACGCGACGTGCTGCCCTACCGGCTGGAGTGACGCATGTGGGGCCAACGCTGCGCCAAATCCGCCATCAGCCCCCGATCCACATCGTCCATCGGGCCAAAAGCCCACGGCCGAAATCGCAACCGAAACGCGGCCAAGACTTCGGCGGCCTCTCCCCGATACCCAAACCGCCGCGCGTCGAGATCAAAATCGCCCGGCGCAACACACTGGGGCCAAACGCCAAAGCCTTGCATCGCCAACCTTTGCCAGTCGAACTTTGGACCGGGATCAATCTTGCGCGCCACAGCACTGTCGGAATGACCAAGCACGCGCTCCGCTGCGATACCCCATCGCGCAACAACGCCACGCAAAAGATGTTCCAACGCCGTCATCTGCGGCTCTGGAAACGGATGCGTCGCGGGATTGGCCAGCTCAATGCCGATGCTGTGAGAGTTCAGATCTTCGCATGCGCCCCAGGCTCCGCGCCCGGCGTGCCACGCCCGATCTGCCTCGCGCACCATCTGCCAAACCCGTCCATCCTCCGCGATCAGGTAGTGCGCGGACACCTCGTAATCAGGATCGCACAGCCGCGCCAGAGCGGCCGCAGAACTTTGCATCGCCGTGTAGTGCAACAAAACGCAATCCGGCGCGGAACACCCGCGCCGGTCGCCGAAATTCAGGGAAGGATGCCAGACGGCCTCAGCCACCTCGGAAATCAGCCCTTGGCCGCCCGGAATGGGGCCGGGTTCCAACCGCAGGCATAGCCGTCGCCATCCGGGTCCATGCCTTTGCGGTCCCTTTCCGGCCCGCCCTGCGCGAGGAATTCCTCCTGCGCCAGATCCGCCGAGGGGAAGCTGCCACAGGATTGCGCATACTTGGTCTCAGCCCGGAAGGATGACCGCTTGTACAGCGCGGTGCCAACCGGGTTGGTCGATTGCAATGCAAAGGCCACGATGTTCGGACGGCTGGAGCCGGGGCGCGCCGGCACATCCGTCGGCTGGATCACCTCATACTGGGCGCGGTTCTGAGCAATCATCGCCGCGTCCGCGCTGATGTCACGTTGAGCAGACACCGCGTTGAAATCGTTCTCACCCGAAATCCCACGCGCGTTTTCAACGATCGCAGGTGCAGGATTCGAGGGAGACGCATTGACCGGGGCCTCGCCGGAGTTCAGCGCAGCCGCCGCCTGGCGCGCGATGGCGTCGGAATTGTCCTGGGCGCCGGATGCCCCACCGGTCAGCTGGGTTTCGCGTTCATCGCGATAATCATCATAGTTGCCAAAGCCCACGCCCTGCCCGGAATCAGTGACCCCAGCGGCGCTGTCCGGCATCGACGTCGTACATCCGGCCAAAGCCGCTGCCGCCATCACACCACTAAGAATATACCGCATCGTCCGCCCCACATGTCGATGCGGGGGCCATCGTGCCCCCGCGTTGGTCGCGCCTTACCACCATTTCCCGGGCTTGGAAACAAAGCCAGCGGCCCGTTCCAGCGCATAGGCGGTATTCAGCAAATCGCCCTCTTCCCAAGGGCGCCCAATCAGTTGCAGCCCCAGCGGCAGCCCTTGCGCATCCACACCTGTCGGCACGGCGACGCCCGGAAGCCCGGCAAGGTTCACCGTCACAGTGAACACATCGTTGAGGTACATCTTCACCGGATCGGCGTCTTTCATTTCGCCCAGACCAAAGGCCGCAGAGGGCGTTGTCGGCGTCAGGATCGCATCCACGCCCTGCGCGAACACATCCTCAAAGTCCTTCTTGATCAGCGTCCGGACCTTGCGCGCCTTGTTGTAATAGGCGTCGTAAAAGCCAGCAGACAGCACGTAAGTGCCAACCATGACACGGCGCTTGACCTCTTCGCCGAAGCCCTCGGCGCGGGTTTTTTCGTACATCTCGGTGATGCCGTCGCCCTGCCCCAGCTGTGCGCGGTGGCCGTAGCGAACACCGTCATACCGCGCGAGGTTCGACGATGCTTCGGCCGGTGCAATGACGTAGTACGTCGGCAACGCGTATTTGGTGTGCGGCAGCGAGATATCGACGATCTCCGCGCCCGCGTCCTTCAGCATGGCGCGGCCCTCGGCCCAAAGCGCCTCTATCTCGGCGGGCATGCCATCCATGTGATATTCCTTGGGAATACCGATCTTCTTGCCCTTGATGTCGCCTGTCAGCGCCGCTTCGAAATCCGGCACGGGGAGGTCGGCAGAGGTGCTGTCCTTCGCATCGTGACCACACATCGCCTGCAGCATGATCGCCGCATCGCTCACGTCCTTCGTCATCGGGCCCGCCTGATCCAGCGAGGAGGCAAACGCCACCACACCCCAGCGCGAGCAGCGCCCGTAAGTCGGTTTGATGCCCGTGATGCCGGTGAAGGCGGCAGGCTGGCGGATAGAGCCACCGGTGTCGGTGCCCGTCGCGCCAAGGCAAAGGTCCGCGGCCACAGCCGCGGCAGACCCGCCAGACGAGCCACCCGGCGTCAGCTGGGCCTCATCATTGCCACGTCGCCACGGGTTGACGGCATTGCCGTAGACGGACGTTTCGTTCGACGATCCCATGGCGAATTCGTCCATGTTGAGCTTGCCCAACATGACTGCGCCAGCGTCGAACAACTGGCTGGTGATGGTGCTCTCATACTCGGGTTTGAAGCCCTGAAGGATGCGCGAGGCCGCCTGACTGTCCACACCCTTGGTGCAAAACAGATCCTTGATCCCAAGCGGAATACCACACATGGCAGGCGCATCGCCCGACTTGATACGTGCATCGGCGGCGGCAGCCTGTTCACGCGCGATTTCGGGCGTTTTGTGCACAAACGCGTTCAACGCACCGGCGCCTTCGATAGCGGTCAGGCAGGCCTCGGTCAGCTCGGCAGATGTCACATCCCCCTTGCGCAGCGCATCGCGGGCTTCGGCGATCTTCAGTTTTGTCAGTTCGCTCATTATTCGACCACCTTCGGCACGGCAAAGAAGCCCTCGCGCGCATCAGGCGCGTTTTTCAGGACCTTGTCCTGCATCCCGCCATCGGTCACGCCGTCCTGGCGACGTTTCAGACGCATGGGCGTCACGGAAACCATCGGCTCCACCCCGTCCACATCCACCTCGTTCAACTGTTCGATGAAGCCAAGGATATCGTTAAAGGCGTGGGCCAGATCCGGCAGCTCGTCCTCTTCCACCTTGATCCGCGCGAGCTTGGCGACGCGGGCGGCAGTCTCGATGTCGATCGACATGGGGGCCTCATTTGCGAAAATATCTTGCGCCGCTTTACCCGCCCAAGTCGCGGGTCGCAAGTCCGCCGGACGCGGCGCGCGCGATGATCTTGGGTCGCGCTTGATGGTGCCGCAGGTCGAGCCGCATCCGGGGCGATCCAGCTGCGCACCAGAACAGTGCTTTCGGCTCCGCCAGCGGCTGCCTATAGTCACGTGAAAACAGACCTCGGGACGAGCAGAAAACCATGGCCACGCCCCCGCGCAACACGCAGCCCGTCAACATTCTGATTATCGGTCAGAATGGTCGCCTCGCCTACGAGGCACTGCTCTTTGCGGCCTCCCGCGCGTCTCGCTCGGCCAACGACGGCTTTCGACTGTATGTTGCCGAACCCGCGCCCGGCCCGCTCTGGCCCAATGATCCTACGATCCGCGACCCCGATCTGCGCGCCGCGCTCGAAGGCTTCGGCGCCGAAATCATCCGCTTCGACAGCCAGCATTTCGGCCACGCGTATCCCTATGGCAACAAGATCGAGGCCCTCTTCGCCCTGCCCAAGGGCGAGCCTTTCATCTTCTTCGACACCGATACGCTTGTCCTGGACGACCTTGCCTCCGTCCCGTTCAACTTTGACCGCCCCACCGCGTCGATGAATCGCGAAGGCACGTGGCCCAAGCTGGAACTTTACGGTCCCGGCTACACCGAAATCTGGGGATCGCTTTACGAGCGCTTCGGCCTGGACTTTGACAGCAGCCTCGACCGCTCTCAACCCGACGAATACTGGAAGCGCTACCTGTATTTCAACGCGGGCTTTTTCTTTTATCGCTGCCCGCATGAGTTCGGCACGCTGTTCCGCGATTACGCGCTGGAGATCCGCGACAATCCACCCCGCGCCCTGATCTGCCAAAGCTTCGATCCATGGCTCGATCAAATCGCCCTGCCGCTGGTGATCCATGCGCTTGGCGGTGGGCGGGACACACTTCCGGCAGGTCTGCTGGATGGAACGGTCACCTGCCATTATCGCACGCTGCCGCTGCTCTATGCGCGCGAAGCAGATGATGTGGTGACCCTCCTCGAAGACATCTCCGCCCCCAACGAGGTCAAGAAGCTGCTCAAGCAATATGACCCGTTCAAGCGCATGATTTACCAGAACCGTGGCCAAAAGGTGCGCAACCTTTTCGACCAAAACAACCTGCCACGGCGTGAACAGGCGATCCGCAACACCATCAAACGCGAAGGGTTCTGGATGCGTTGACCCCCGCCGATGCGTCAACGATTTCCCGCCCTCGCTGACACACGGCCTCAGGCGGATGCGTCCGGCGGGTCAGCTTTGCCCCCATACAATGAACGCGACCAGCAAGACTGCCCGGGCCAACGGCCTGCGGTCCGTCGTTGACAGACACGTCCCGGAACCGCCCCGCGCTCCCGGCGTTGTGATCACATGGACATACTCTCCCTGATCTCCGACATGCTGTACCAAGGTTGGCAGGACATCTTTCGCACGGTGTTTGTCGGCGTGCTCGGCTACGCGGCGCTGATCACGATGCTGCGCATTTCCGGCAAGCGCACACTGGCCAAGCTCAACGCCTTTGACCTCGTGGTCACGGTGGCCATCGGCTCTGTCCTTGCGACGATACTGCTGTCCGAGGACGTGGCGCTGGCCGAGGGAATCGCCGCCTTGTTCACCTTGATTGGCCTGCAATGGGCGCTGGCCCGCGCCTCCATGGCGTCGGACACATTGGCACGGGTGGTGCGCTCGGAGCCGCGCTTGCTGATGCACAAAGGCGAGATATTGCACGAAGCCCTGCACGACGAACGTATCCTCAAGAATGAACTGATGACGGTCATCCGCAGCGCCGCCCCTGCTGACCCGGACAAAGTCACTGCAGTGATCCTAGAAACCGACGGCAGCTTCAGCGTGATCGGACACGGAGCAGACGGCGAGCCGGTGAACTTTGCCCGCGCCGGGCTGAACGTTGCCCAAACCGGCCGATAAGACCGCTGCCTTGAGGCGGGGCGCGCTGCGCTGCTTGCCGCTGTCGTGCGGCTGTCATACGGTCCCCCCGAACAACTTTCAGGGAGAGACACCCCCATGACCGATGAACCCAACTACGGTTTTGACACGCTGCAAATTCATGCAGGCGCGCGGCCCGATCCGGCAACAGGCGCACGTCAGACGCCGATCTACCAGACAACGGCATATGTATTCCGCGATGCTGAACACGCGGCGGCGCTGTTCAACCTGCAAGAGGTCGGCTACATCTACTCGCGCCTGACCAACCCCACGGTTGCCGCGCTGCAGGAACGCATGGCCACGCTCGAAGGCGGCGCAGGCGCGGTCTGCTGCTCCTCGGGCCACGCAGCCCAGATCATGGCGCTCTTCCCGCTGATGGGACCGGGCAAGAACATCGTGGCCTCCTCGCGCCTCTATGGCGGGACGATCACCCAGTTCTCCCAGACCATCAAACGCTTCGGCTGGTCCGCGACCTTCGTGGATTTCGACGACCTCGATGCTGTGAAAGCGGCCATCGACGACGACACCCGTGCGGTCTTCTGCGAGAGCATCGCAAACCCCGGTGGCTACATCACCGACCTTGACGCGATTTCCGCCATCTCTGATGCGGCCGGCATCCCGCTGATCGTCGACAACACCTCGGCCACGCCCTACCTCTGCCGCCCGATCGAGCACGGCGCGACATTGGTCGTGCATTCGATGACCAAATACCTGACCGGCAACGGCACGGTCACCGGCGGCTGCGTGGTGGATTCGGGCAAATTCGACTGGTCCGCCTCGAACAAGTTCCCCTCGCTCTCCGCCCCGGAGCCCGCCTACCACGGCTTGAAGTTCCACGAGACCTTTGGCCCGCTGGCCTTCACCTTCCACGGCATCGCCATCGGTCTGCGCGACCTCGGCATGACGTTGAACCCTCAAGCGGCGCATTACACCCTGATGGGCATCGAAACCCTGTCCTTGCGTATGGAAAAGCACGTCAAAAATGCGCTCGAAGTGGCCGGCTGGCTCGAAGGGCATGACGCGGTCGAAGCGGTGACCTATGCCGGGCTGGACAGCTCGCCCTACCATCACCGGATCAAGAGCATCTGCCCCAAGGGGGCCGGCGGCCTGTTCACCGTGGCGCTCAAGGGCGGCTACGAGTCCTGCATCAAGTTCGTCGATTCGCTGGAGATCTTCTCTCACGTGGCCAACCTTGGCGACACGCGCAGCCTGGTGATTCACTCCGCCTCCACCACGCACCGCCAGCTGAACGAAGAGCAACAGATCGCCGCGGGGGCCGCTCCGAACGTGGTTCGTATTTCCATCGGCACAGAGGACGCCAAGGATCTGATTGCCGATCTGGATCAGGCTCTGTCCAAGGCGTAAGCACATAATCCATAGGCCGGGGATCACCCCGGCCTATGTTGAAAACCACGCTATTCAGGCGATGCGCGTCCCATCGGCAAAAACCCGTGGCCCAGAGACACGCATCAAACCCGCGCGAAAGCGGTCACGCCGTTACTGAGCGATCTCGAAGACCATTGTCACCTCAGCGCGCACCGTGACCTCTCCGACGGCCACCGGAACGGCCTTTGCCTGCCCGTCTTCCATCATCATGGGTTCTGCCATACGCATACGCGGCCCTTCGACCAACGGCTCCGCCGTGTCGTCGATGGAGAGCACACGGCCAACCTCGACCCCGGCCGCTTCCGCGAACAGGCGTGCCTTCTCCATCGCATCCGTAACGGCCTCGCGGCGCGCCTCTGCCCGCAATGGCGCATCGTCCTGCATCTCGAAGCTGATGCCGCCCAAACGGTTCGCGCCCTCGCCCAGGACCTGCCCCAGCACGTCGCTCAACAAGTCCATGTCGCGGACCCGCACCTCAACCATATTGCGCGCCAGATACCCGACAAAGATCTGCTCGTCGCGCTCCCGGTTCCAGCGCGTCTCCTCGTTCACCGAAAGGTCCCGCGTCTGGATGTCCTTTTCTTCGATTCCCATTTCGGTAAGCCGTGCAATGATGCCGTCCAACGCCTGTGTGGTGGCGTCCATCGCCTCCACCGCCGTCTGGCCCCGGCCCTCGGCCCCCAATGATACCGATGACAGATCCGGCGTCGCCGTCACGCGCGCCTCACCGGAAACCGTCATGCGGGCCACCTGTGAAGCCTGGGCTTGAGCCTCTTGCGCCTGTACCGCAGGCACGCAGACCGGCCCCGCCATCAGAATCGCCGTGAAAATCGCTTTGTGGAGTTGCATGCTCAACCTCTGAGTTTTGCTTAAAAAATCTTTAATAACTTCGTCTTTGCCGAGGGCGCAGGCAATCCCTCGCACCACGTCTTTCTTTTCCTCGGCAAAGAGTTGCCATATACTGTTCGCAAAAGGGATTAACCCTCCCCCGAGCATAGCAGGACTGGTAAGACCCGACACATGGTACCGAATTTTGCGCTCGCCCTGTCATTCGAAGGCATCGCCCTTCTGCGTCGTCTCGGCCCCTCGTGGGCGGTGATCGAAGAAGTTGCCATCGACCATCCCGACCTTGATGTCGCGGTGATCGCCATGCGCGATCGCGCAGAGGTGCTCGATCCCAAGGGGGCTGACGTCGCCCTGATCATCCCCAATGAACAGATACGCTACGCGGACCTGCCCGATCCTGGGGGCGATCCGGCCAGCTGGGACACCGCCATCCGGACGACGCTTGACGGCGCGACACCCTACGCGCTGGATGATCTGGTCTGGGACGCGATACAGGCTGGCGGACGTTTGCAAATCGCCGCGGTCGCCCGGGATACGCTGACAGAAGCCGAAATTTTTGCCCGCGATCACGGTTTCACGCCGATCTGCCATCTGGCACACGCAGAGACCGCGCAATTCGAGGGGGCGGTGTTTTTTGGCAAAGCTGACGGTTGGCCCACGTCTGTAGATCGGCCCGCGCAACCGCTGCACATCGTTCCGGCCAGCCCGGAAGCTCTGACCCCTGTTACATCTCCGGACGTCGAAACCGCCCGTCCGCCGGAACAAGCGGCTGAGTCAGAGCCGGTCCCTGAGACACCTCAAGACCCGGAAGATCTGCCAGCAGAGCAGATCACCGCTCCTCACGACGCAAGCTCCGGAACACAGGCAGAGCACCTGCTGGATGAAGCACCTGCCCCGACCGAACCCGAGCCGAAAGAGCCCGTTCAACCGTCACAAGCACTCGCGGAGGACACTTCCGAAACGTCAGACCTAAAGACAACGCTGGCGCAGCCTGAAGTTGAAACCTCCGACGTCAACGGTCTCCCGGAACACACGGAACTGGAGACTGGTGAGGATGCGGATATCCTTTCGACGCCTCCCGCATCCCCCGCCGCGCCCGAAGAACAGGACCCGCTGCCCGTCTCTTTCGCGTCCAGCCGCGGGCCGCGGTCCGAAACCGATATGTCCCCCGCACCCAGCATGGCTTTGGGAGCAGGGTTTGCAACGCCGCCGAAGGCGACCGAAGCGATTAAGCCGCGCTTCACGCCGTTCTTGCCCGAGAGCAGCGCGCCCAACCCGGAGACAGCAGAGGCCACGCCGCGCGCAGAAGGTGCTCCGCTCCCGAAACCCGACGACGTGCCACCGGCCCCTGCGGCCAGCACCGCAGAAGATACGTCGAGCACGGAACGCGCCGCACCTGAACCGTCCGCGGCGCCCGAAAAGTCAGAGCTGCCGGCCGACACCAAAGCACCGTCAGTGGTTGCGCCAGTGACAACCCCTCTGGGACCCGTCGCGCCGTCCGTTCAAGCAAAATCGCTTACGGCGGACACCCCAGACGCCGCCAGCCCGGCACCAAGCCTCGGGCCAGCCGCCCGTCCAGACACCGCGTCCAGCCCCAGTCTCGGCGCAGTACAAACCGATGTGGCCGCAACCTCCGCCGTCAAAGCTCCGGTGCCGACGCGCAACAAAAGCGCCAAGCCCGGAAAGCCCTCCAAACGCCCCAGTCGTCTGGGCCTGCGCCGGGCATCCAAATCCCCTGACGCGTCTGAGCCGCCGGCGCCCATCATGCCGACCACCGGCAGCGCCGCGCCGCAACTCGACAGCATGCCTGAGCGCTCGCGATCAGCCGGGCCTACCCCCCTCGCGCGTCTCGCCGCGCTGCGCAGCCCCGGCATAACCGGCCCTGCGCTGGCCAAGGCACGCCCCACGCCTCCGGCCCCAAGTGCCGAGGCGTTGACACCTCTTGCGCTGAAGCTTCAGCCGGACCGTGATCAAACTGAAGCGCCAATGATCGCTCCCGAGCCAAAGCCGACCCCGGCAGACACGGATGATCTTTCAACGGCAACGCCCGCCAAAGACATTTCCGACGACCTGCCGGTAAACGGTCCGGCCACTTCAGCGCCCAAATCCGCCAAGGCGAAACCTGCCAAGGACACCCGCTCCGCCGCACAAAAAGAGCGCGAGCAAATGACTGTCTTTGGCGCGCGCAACCGCGCACCGGAGCGCCAGACGCCCCGCGCCACGGGCCTCGTGCTTACCGCAGCTTTGGTGCTCCTCCTGCTTGGGATCGGTGCGTGGTCCTCGGTGTTCATGAACGATGGGGTCTCCTCCCTGTTCGGCGGTGATGATGAACCCGCAGTGGCCACAAGCCCGCAAGAGGCCGCGCCCGACGACATCGTCCTGCTGCCCGAAGAAACCGCTCCAGAGGTTGCCCCGGCAGAGGAAACCGTCGCCACCCTGCAACCTTCTCAACCCGTTGTGGAGCCGGACCTCCCTACCCTATCCACCGATCTGCTGACCCGTGACGAAGCGGCTGCCACCTACGCGGCCACCGGCATATGGCAGCGCGCCCCTGCGCCGCCAAACACCCCGCCAACCGACGGTGTGGAAAATGTCTACGTTGCATCCATCGACCCTACGATCCCCATTTTCGACGCCATTGCACTGCCCAAAGCACCAAACGTGCTTGGCGCGCCGGTTCCGACCGACCCCGGCCTGCCGCCGCCCGCTGGCATGACATTCGACATCGACGAACGAGGTGTCGTGCGGGCCACGCCCGAGGGCGCTCTGACGCCGGACGGATTGCGGGTCTATACCGGGCCGCCGCCCGTGGTGCCCCCGCTGCGCAATGCGGTGGCCACACCTGCGGCTCTTCCGGGGCCTGCGCCAGATCCCGCGCCCGACGCCGCCCCCGACCCTGCACCCATAACGAATCCGCTTGGTCAGAAGCGCCCAGAAGCACGCCCCGATGACGTGGTCGAACAGCAGGAGCGCGCCACGCTGGGCGGTATTTCCCTCGATGAACTGGAAGGGTTCAGGCCGGCGGCACGCCCGCTGACCGTGCAGGAACAAGCCGTGGTCGATGAACCTGAGGCCCGCGCCACGGCACAGGCCGTGCGCGCCTCGTTGCAACCCGTGACCCGGCCACGCAACATGACCGCAATCGTCGAACGCGCGGAAAAAGAGCGCCCGACCGAAGCCGTGCAGACCGCAGCGGTTGCGCCCCGGACAGTCCAACCCTCCGCACCGTCCAGCGCCTCCGTTGCGTCCTCCGCGACCGTGCGCAACGCGATCCGCCTGAACCGCATCAATCTGATCGGCGTTTATGGCACGCCAGCAAATCGCCGTGCGCTGGTTCGCCTGCCGTCCGGCAAATATCAGAAGGTTCAAGTGGGGGATCGCCTCGACGGTGGACGCGTCGCCGCCATAGGCGAGTCAGAGCTGCGCTATTCAAAGGGCGGCCGGAACCTCACCCTGCAAATGCCGCGCGGCTAACATCGGCGGGACGGTGGGCGGGGCGCCTTTGCCGCAAGGCAAACAGCGCCGGTCACCGGATGTTGGAACTCGAAAATACCGAACCTTCCGCGCTGAAACGAGTGTCGTCACGCGGAGCGTTATATGCGAACGCTTCCACTGCGCGCACCCAATAGTAAAAATACGCAAAGCCCGGCTTTACCTACGCGCTTGTTGCGCGCATCTTCGGGATCCCCCCGTCCAATCCGGCCCCGAAAGACGTATTCATGCAAGATCCCCGCACACCCCTCGACCCCACAGACATCGCGCTGCTGGACAGATTGCAACGGCGCGGCAATGCCACGGCGCAGGAGTTGGGAGATACCCTGCACCTCTCGGCCAGCCAGGCCGGACGGCGCAGGCAGCGATTGGAAGACAACGGCACGATCCAAGGCTACCGTGCCCGTCTCGACCCCATCCGCCTCGGGCTGCATGTTCAAGCCTTTGTTCAGGTGCAAATGGCGCGTCACGGCACGGAGCAAAGTGCTGATTTCAGCCGCCTTCTGCGCACGCGTCAGGAAATTACATCAGCCTGGACCATGACTGGCGAGGCCGACTATCTGCTTCGGGTCTGGTGTCCGGACCTGCCAGCGCTGAACAGATTGATCCACGACGTTCTGCTCGCCCACCCCACGGTGGCGCGCGTGCATTCGCAAATCGTCATGGACCAGCCCAAGGACGATTCGCCCCTGCCGGTGGCCTGAGACATATCAAAACGGCACGTCGTCCGCCGCCACGAGAAAGCGCGCCACAACCTTCTTCGTGCCAGCCTTCTCAAAGGTGATTTCCAACTTGTCACCTTCAATTCCTGCAACTGAGCCGTAACCGAATTTTTGGTGGAACACGCGCTCCCCCATGCTGAAGGCCGACACGGCGGTCATGTCGATGACCTGCGCCTTGCTCTCGCGCGGCTGGCTGAGGGGTCGATCATTGGCGCGCGACTGCAATCGACGCCACCCCGGAGAATTGTAGACATTCGCCTCGGCCGCAGCGGTTTCCAGACCTGAGTTGCCGTAGCTGGTCGACGCGGAGCCAAATCCGCCGCCGCCGCCGTACAGCCCCGGCGGCGTCAGCACCTCTACATGTTCTTCGGGCAATTCATCCACAAACCGAGACGGCATTTGCGACTGCCACTGTCCAAACACGCGCCGGTTGCCCGCAAAGGAAATGGTGCAGACCTCTTCGGCCCGCGTGATGCCGACATAGGCCAGCCGCCGCTCCTCTTCGAGGCCCTTGACCCCGCTCTCGTCCATCGACCGCTGCGAAGGGAACAGCCCGTCTTCCCAGCCGGGCAAAAACACCACCGGAAACTCCAGGCCCTTTGCCCCGTGCAGCGTCATGATCGACACCTTCGCACCGCCGTCGTCGGTTTCATTGTCCATCACAAGGCTGACGTGCTCAAGAAACCCTTGCAGGTTCTCGAAGTTTTCCAAAGCCTTGACCAGTTCCTTGAGGTTCTCCAGACGCCCCGGCGCCTCAGGCGTCTTGTCGTTCTGCCACATCTCGGTGTAGCCGGATTCGTCCAGGATGATCTGCGCCAACTCTACGTGGCTGACCTCTGGCGTCGACGGCATCGGCTGCGCCATGTCCTCCAAAACGTCATCATCGCTTTCAACTGTCACAGTTGCCCGCGTCATGCGCCCCCAACGCGCCAGATCCGTAACCAGTTGGCCCAGCGCCTTTGCGCCCTTTCCCTTGATCGCCCCTTGTTCGATGGCCAAAGCCGCACCATCCACCAGCGCCACACCGTTTTCACGGGCGATGCGTTGAATGGTTTGCTGCGCCTTGTCGCCAAGCCCGCGCTTCGGTGTGTTCACAATCCGCTCGAACGCCAGATCGTCCGCAGGCGACACGACGACGCGGAAATAGGCCATGGCGTCGCGGATCTCCATCCGTTCATAGAATCGCGGTCCGCCGATGACCCGATACGGCAGGCCGATGGTCAGGAACCGATCCTCAAACGCGCGCATCTGATGCGAGGCGCGCACCAGAATCGCCATGTCGTCCAAACTAAAGCCCCGCATCCCGCGCGTGCCATTTTGCATCGATTCGATCTCTTCTCCGACCCAACGTGCCTCTTCCTCGCCGTCCCAATGGCCAATCAGACGGACCCGCTCACCCTCCTGAGCGTCGGTCCACAGCTCCTTGCCCAAACGGTTGGAGTTGCCACGAATGACGCCAGAGGCTGCTGCCAGAATATGTGGGGTCGAGCGGTAGTTCTGTTCCAGCCGCACCACGTGGGCGCCGGGAAAGTCCTTTTCAAACCGCAGAATATTGCCCACCTCGGCCCCACGCCAGCCGTAGATGGACTGGTCGTCATCGCCCACGCAGCAGATGTTCTTGTGCGCGCTCGCCAGCAGGCGCAGCCACAGATACTGCGCGACGTTCGTATCCTGATATTCGTCCACAAGGATGTAGCGGAACCAACGCTGGTATTGTTCCAGAACGTCGCCGTGTTGCTGGAAAATCGTGACCACATGCAGCAGCAAATCGCCGAAATCACAGGCGTTCAGCTCTTTCAGCCGCGCTTGGTACTCCGCATAAAGCCTTGGCCCCACGTGGTTGTATGCACCGGCATCGCCTGATGGCACCTTTTCTGGCGTCAGCGCACGGTTCTTCCAGTCGTCAATGATATTGGCCAGCATCCGCGCGGGCCAGCGCTTGTCGTCAATACCGTGCGCCTGAATAAGCTGCTTGAGCAGGCGCAGCTGATCGTCGGTGTCCAGAATGGTGAAATTCGATTTCAGCCCGACCAATTCTGCATGGCGGCGCAACAGCTTCACGCAGATCGAGTGAAACGTGCCCATCCAGGGCATGCCTTCCACCACCTGCCCCAACATATTGCCGACGCGGAATTTCATTTCCTTCGCAGCCTTGTTGGTGAAGGTCACCGACAGGATCTCATTCGGGCGCGCCCGCCCGGTGTTGAGCAGATGGACCACACGCGCTGTCAGCGCCTTGGTCTTGCCAGTCCCGGCCCCCGCCAGCATCAGGACCGGTCCGTCGAGGTGTTCCACGGCCTCCCGCTGCGCCGGGTTCAGCTGATCCAGATAGGGCGCGTGCGTTGACCGCGCGGCCATGGCGCGCGCGGACAGCGAAGACTGCTCAAAGGCGTCGAATTCGTCGAAACTGCTCATGGACGCAATTTAGCGTCTCGGGACGGAAAGGGAAAGGACCGTTCTCTATTCGTTCCAAAGCTTCCTGTATCGCAGGAACGGGCGTGGCAGAAACCTGCCCGCCCGTTCGTTTGTGCTGCTCTTTGCCTGCAAGATCAGGCCGACATCAGCGCGCCTGTGGTGACCCCGACCAGTCGGCGGCGGGAGCTTTGAAAGATCGGGTGGCTGTCCGCAGGTTTCGCCGCCTGATGCAGCGGCACCGGATCGTTGGAAGATGCCGCCGTCACTGCCGCATGCGATGCCGGTATAGCAGGGTTCCCTGAAGGCGCAGGCGGCGTGGTGGCGCGTCCCGCCACGGCGGAATGAGGCACGTCATGCGCCCGGCTCAGCGGCGCGACCGAGGGCGCTTGCCCCCTGCCCGGTGCACGCTCGGGCGCGGCGGTACCTTGCACCCGAGATGGCGCAATCCGCTCCGCCTTCAGCGGCTTTTTCGGCATGGGGTGATGCTCCATTGGGGGCGCTTCAGGCTTGCGAGGCGTCTGCGCCGCTCGGGTTGCCGCCGCGTAGTCCAGCGCCCGCTGTCGCGCAATCGCCCGCGCTTGCACAAGGCGCTCCTCATGTGCCGCCTGAATGCGGGCCTGTTCCGCCTCACGGCTTTCGAGCGTTGGCGTCGCCCGGGCAAGCTGCTCCGCCCGCGCATGACGCTGCTCAAGAACCTGACGGGCTGCCTCCATCCGCTGCTCTTCCGGCGTCGGGCCGGTGGGCTGGGCCTGCGGTTTGGGATGGATCACCGCCGGTTGCGCTTTCTGCTCGGGGTGCTCTGCCAACGCCGCGCGCTCCGCTTCCGCGGCGCGCTGTGCGGCCAGCGCAGGATGCACCTTCAGCGCCGGATACCCGTCGCCCACCGTGCGCGCCGCCTTTGGCGCAGGTTGAGCGGCCTGCGGCTTCGGCATCGGCTTTTGCGCGTGTTGATGCGCCTTTGCCTGTAAAACACCGCCATCAGCCGCAGCCCCCTTAGCCGCCTGCACCGCTGGCCCGGCGGCCTTTGCCCCGCCGCGCCCACCAAGCGCCGCACGTGCCATGCGCGCCACCTTTCCAGGGTCACTGTCGTGCTCCATGACGCCGTGCAGCGACTTGATCCGATCGGCACAGGCATCCGCCATCGCGTCAGGATCCCCTGCCAGCATCAGGGTCACCACCTTTAGGTTGCGTCGCTCCGCCATGGCCGCGATGTCGCCAGCATAGCCCCCGGCGGCGGTTTCATCCATGAGCAGCACATCCACCATCGCACGCCTCAGACAACACTCCGCCACGGCAAGATTGCCCGATCCGGTCACGTGAATGCCAGCCTCCAGAAACGCGATCTGAAGACGGTCGAGGCGGTCAGGGCGGCTGTCCAGTAGCAAGGCGTGCATAGCGCTCTCCGTTCTATAAAGCTGCCCCGAGATTTGCGCGAAGTCGCTTAAAATATGTTGAACAATTGACGCGAATGCTCAGATACCTCTGGCACAAAAGGAACAATTGTCGGCAAATAGCCTATGGATCCGCACAGCCGATATATGACCATCGCCGACCTGCGCGCCCGTGCCCGCCGCCGCACACCACATTTTGCATGGGCCTACCTGGACACCGCCACGGGCACAGAAGCGACGCTGCGCCGCAACCGCGCGGCCCTGGATGCGGTGGGGTTCGTGCCCTCCATCCTGCATGGGGAAATTGCCCCCGACCTGTCGACCACGCTCCTCGGCCAGCACCACGCCTTGCCTTTTGGCGTGGCCCCTGTGGGTCAATCCGGGCTGCTCTGGCCCCGCGCGGAACAGACATTGGCCCGCAGCGCCACTGAGCTCGGCGTGCCTTACGCGTTATCCACTGTCGCCAACGCCACACCAGAACAGGTCGGGCCGCACACCGCAGGTCAGGGCTGGTTTCAGCTTTACCCGCCCCGCGATGTGGACATCCGCCGCGACATGTTGGAACGGGCCCGGTCCAGTGGCTTTCGCGTGCTTGTCCTGACGCTTGATGTGCCGGTCGCCTCGCGTCGTGAACGTCAGGTCAAGGGCGGGCTGGTGCAGCCGCCGCGCCTGACGCCGCGCATCCTCGCGCAGTGTCTGCGGACCCCGGCCTGGTCACTTGCCCGGCTGCGCGCGATGCGTACCGATGGCATGCCGCGGATGAAAACGCTGGACCGCTACAGCACCGACGCCGAGACCCGCGACCCCACCGCCCACGTCGGCTATCTGCTGCGCACCGCGCCGGACTGGGACTATCTTGACTGGATAAGGGCGCACTGGGAGGGGCCGCTGGTGGTCAAAGGCGTTCTGAAGCCCGAGGATGCGCTGCGCCTTGAACAGCATGGCGTCGATGCGATCTGGGTGTCGAACCACGCCGGACGCCAGTTCGACGCCGCCCCCGCCAGCATCGAAGCCTTGCCTGCCATCCGTGCGGCCACGCGGCTGCCTTTGATCTTCGACAGCGGGATCGAGTCCGGCCTCGACATCCTGAGGGCCATCGCGCTCGGCGCCGATTTCTGCATGATGGGCCGCGCATGGCACTATGCACTGTGCGCCCTGGGGGAAGCAGGCCCCGCCCATCTGGCAGAGATCCTGCGCCGTGACATCATCGCCAACCTCGGCCAGCTGGGCGTCGCCCGCGCCACCGACCTGCGCGGGCGCGCGATCCCGTTGCAGCGCCCAGCGCCAAGCACCACCCCGTCCCCAAACCTCCCGGCCTAAGGCGTGGAGCTGTTGCACAGCGCCTGAAAATTCAGCGACCGAAGCCCCGGTGCCCAATTCCGGCACCGCCTGCACAGCATACACCACCCCAAACATGATTTCCGCTGGATCGGTGCACGCCATGCTGAAAGGCTGGTGCGAAATCTCGGCCAAAAAGGGTGATTAGTGGCCAAACTGCATCCAATCGCGCGGATGTTTCGGAGGCAGACAGGGGCGGTGCCGCATTGCCCTTCCGCCACCGATCAATTTAGTTTCGGCAACGGATCGAAACCGCCTCGCTTTTGAGCGGTTTGCAAACCACCCCAATTTTTACAATTAATTTGCAAACCCCCTTGCGCCGCAACGCAGCGTAGGCTCACAGTAATAATGTTGCGCAACCAAGCAATAATAATGCGTCGGAGGACCAGCGCTCATGGCTGAATTCGAAAAAATTCTCGTGGCCAATCGTGGTGAAATCGCGATCCGTATCATGCGGGCAGCAAACGAGATGGGGAAAAAGACCGTTGCGGTCTATGCCGAGGAGGACAAGCTGGGCCTTCATCGGTTCAAGGCTGACGAAGCCTACCGGATTGGCGAAGGGCTCGGCCCGGTACAAGCCTACCTGTCGATCGAAGAGATCATTCGCGTGGCCAAGGCCTGCGGTGCTGACGCCATCCATCCGGGCTACGGCCTGCTGTCGGAAAACCCCGACTTCGTGGATGCCTGCGTGGACAATGGCATCACCTTTATCGGGCCACGCGCCGAAACCATGCGGGCGCTCGGTGACAAGGCCAGCGCGCGTCGTGTGGCGATCGAGGCCGGCGTTCCGGTCATCCCTGCCACCGACGTGCTGGGCGACGATTTCGATGCCATCAGCAAGGAAGCCGACGAGGTCGGCTACCCCCTGATGCTGAAGGCCTCCTGGGGCGGCGGCGGTCGCGGCATGCGCCCGATCGAAAACGCCAAGGAGCTGAAGGAAAAGGTGCTCGAAGGCCGCCGCGAAGCGCAGGCCGCCTTTGGCAACGAGGAAGGTTATCTGGAAAAGATGATCATCCGCGCCCGCCACGTCGAGGTGCAGATCCTCGGCGACAAGCAGGGCCATATCTATCACCTCTACGAGCGCGATTGTTCCGTCCAGCGTCGCAACCAGAAGGTCGTGGAACGCGCCCCCGCACCCTACCTGTCCGAGGCCCAGCGCGAGGAAATCTGTGAACTGGGCCGCAAGATCTGCGCCCATGTGAACTACGAATGCGCCGGCACCGTCGAATTCCTGATGGATATGGACACGGGCAAATTCTACTTCATCGAGGTGAACCCCCGCGTTCAGGTGGAACACACTGTTACCGAAGAAGTCACCGGCATCGACATCGTGCAGGCGCAGATCCTGATCGCCGAGGGCAAATCGCTCTCCGAGGCGACCGGCAAAGCCTCTCAGTATGACATCCGCCTGACCGGCCATGCGCTGCAAACCCGGATCACCACCGAGGATCCGACCAACAACTTCATCCCCGATTACGGCCGCATCACCGCCTATCGCTCTGCCACCGGCATGGGCATCCGTCTCGACGGCGGCACAGCCTATGCGGGCGGCGTCATCACGCGCTACTACGATTCCCTGCTGGTGAAGGTCACGGCCAAGGCCCCCACCCCGGAACAGGCCATCCGCCGCATGGACCGCGCCCTGCGCGAGTTCCGCATCCGGGGCGTGACCACCAACATCGACTTCGTCATCAACCTGTTGAAGCACCCGGTCTTCCTGAACAATCAGTACACGACCAAGTTCATCGACACGACACCCGCCCTGTTTGACTTCAAACAGCGCCGCAACCGCGGCACCAAGGTGCTGACCTACATCGCGGACATCACCGTCAATGGCCATCCGGAGGTCCAGGGCCGCGCCAGGCCGCACCCCGATCTCAAACCGGCCAAAGCCCCGTCAAACCGGGCCGACGCCCCCGCCTTCGGCACCCGCAACCTGCTCGAAGCCAAAGGCCCCAAAGCCGTCGCCGACTGGATGCTGGAGCAAAAGCAACTGCTGATCACCGACACCACCATGCGCGACGGCCACCAGTCGCTGCTCGCCACGCGGATGCGGTCGATCGACATGATCGGCGCGGCCCCGGCCTACGCGCATAACCTGCCGCAGCTCTTCTCCATGGAATGCTGGGGCGGCGCGACGTTCGACGTGGCCTATCGCTTCTTGCAGGAATGCCCGTGGCAGCGCCTGCGCGACCTGCGCGAACGCATGCCCAACCTGATGACGCAGATGCTGCTGCGCGGCGCAAACGGCGTGGGTTACACCAATTACCCCGACAACGTGGTGCAGGCCTTCGTCAAGCAGGCGGCAGAGACCGGCGTCGATGTCTTCCGCGTCTTCGACAGCCTCAACTGGGTCGAAAACATGCGCGTCGCGATGGATGCCGTGCTGGAGAACAACAAGGTTCTCGAAGGCACCGTCTGCTACACCGGCGACATGCTTGACCCGGATCGGTCCAAGTATGACCTGAAATACTATGTCAGCATGGCAAAGGATCTGCGCGACGCAGGCGCCCACGTCATCGGTCTCAAGGACATGGCCGGCCTGCTCAAGGCCAACGCCGCCTTCGCGCTGGTCAAAACGCTCAAGGAAGAAGTGGGCCTGCCCGTCCACTTCCACACGCACGACACCTCTGGTGCGGCCATCGCCACCATCATGGAAGCCTCCCGCGCAGGCGTCGACTGTGTCGATGCGGCGATGGATGCGCTGTCGGGCAACACCTCGCAGCCGACCCTCGGGTCAGTGGTGGAGGCGCTGCGCTTCACCGAGCGGGACACCGGCCTCGACATGGATGCGATCCGCGAGATGTCCAACTACTGGGAGGCTGTGCGCGGCCAATACGCTGCCTTCGAATCCGGCATGCAGGCCCCCGCCTCCGAGGTCTACCTGCACGAAATGCCCGGCGGCCAGTTCACCAACCTCAAGGCACAGGCGCGCAGCCTCGGGCTGGAGGAGCGCTGGCACGAAGTGGCCCAGACCTATGCCGACGTGAACCAGATGTTCGGCGACATCGTAAAGGTCACGCCATCGTCCAAAGTTGTCGGTGACATGGCGTTGATGATGGTGTCCCAGGGCCTCACCCGTGCGCAGGTCGAGGACCCCAAGACCGATCTCAGCTTCCCCGACTCGGTCATAGACATGATGAAGGGCAACCTTGGCCAACCCCCCGGCGGCTGGCCGAAGAAGATCCAGAAGAAGATCCTCAAGGACGAAAAAGCGTTCACCGAGCGTCCCGGCCTCAAGGCCGCGCCCGTCGACATCGAGGAAAAGCGCAAGGAGCTGCAAGCCGCCTTTGACGGCGTCGAGTTCGACAACGAGGATCTGAACGGCTACCTGATGTATCCCAAGGTCTTCACCGACTACGCCGCCCGCCACGAGGCTTACGGCCCTGTGCGTGTGCTGCCGACGCGGACCTTCTTCTACGGTATGGAGCCCGGCGAAGAGATCACCGCCGAAATCGACCCCGGCAAGAAGATGGAGATCCGCCTCCAAGCCGTGGGCGAGACGCAGGACGACGGCGAAGTGCGCGTCTTCTTCGAACTCAACGGCCAGCCGCGCACCATCCGCGTGCCGGACCGCAAGGCCAAGGCGTCCAGCGCTGCGCGCCCCAAGGCCGAAGTCGGCAACCCCAACCACATCGGCGCGCCGATGCCGGGCGTTGTGTCCTCTGTCGCCGTCAAAGTGGGTGACAAGGTCAAGGAAGGCGACCTGCTGCTCACCATCGAAGCCATGAAGATGGAAACCGGGATGCACGCCGAACGCGACGGAGTGGTCGCGGCGGTGCATGTCTCCGCCGGGGGCCAGATCGACGCGAAGGATCTTCTGGTCGTTCTGGAATAACCCGCCCGGACCGCCTTATTCGGAGGCCCGCCCTGCTCGGCGGGCCTCCTCGTATCTTCGGAAAACCATGCGCTAAGCCCCGCCGATCCTTGCATCCGCCCGGCTGATCGCTTCCCTGTCGACACGGCAGCGTGCTAGGCGGGGAACACCAACCCCAACCATTCACGGGAGAACGCGACCCTTGACCATCTCGTGTCGCCTGACCGCCCTGCTCACCTGTCTTGCCACCGCCACCCTGGCGCAGGAGAGCACCATCCCCTTCGCGCAGAGCGACCCGGACATGAATGCCGCCATCACCGAGGCCCGCTCGCATCTTGATGCGGTGCTCTCCCGCCTCATCGGCGCGGACGGACAGGTTCACCCGGCTCTCAACCTCAAGGCCAGCCTGCCGGTCACCCACTTCGAGGTGGAGAACGAAATTATCTGGATCGACAGTCTCGCAGTGACCGAGGATGGCGGCTTTACCGGCCATCTTGCCAACGTCCCCTCTTATATGCCGGGCCATGAACTTGGCGACACGATCACATTCGACACCTCACAAATTGTGGATTGGTCCGTGCTGGCCGACGATGGACGCATGTTCGGCCACTATACGACGCGCGTCATGATGCGCCAGATGACCGCCGCCGAGGCAGAGCAGATCGGCGACCTGATTTCTGCCGACCCCATGCCCGACGCGTGGCGCTAGTCCCGCACCTCGGCAAAGACTGGACGCCGCACCGCCCCTGCCCCTAGGCTGACCTTGCTCAATCAGCCAAACAGCCAGGGGAACCACATGCCAGAGCTCAAGGTCACAGCCGCGGAAATGGTCACCGCCGCCCGCGCGCGCATTCCAGAGATCGAGACAGCCGACGGCATCGCTCTGCTTGACGATCCGGATACCGTGATCGTCGACATTCGTGATATCCGGGAACGCCAGAAACAGGGCTACATCCCCGGCTCGGTGCATGCGCCGCGCGGCATGATCGAATTCTGGGTCGACCCCGCCAGCCCCTATCACAAGCCCGTTTTTGCGGAACAAAAACGCTTTGTCTTTCACTGTGCCTCCGGCTGGCGCTCGGCCCTCACGGTCGCAACGCTACAGGACATGGGCTTCGATGCCGCCCACCTGAAGGACGGCTTCTCCGACTGGGTCAAACAGGGCGGCCCGGTGGACAAGGACACCTGATGGGCCTGCGCCTCGCGCTCTGCGCCGTGCTGGTGCCGGACTATGACCCCGCCATCCGCTTCTTTACCGAAACGCTGGGCCTCGACCTGCTTGAGGACAACGATCTCGGTGGCGGCAAACGCTGGGTCCGTGTCGGGCACAAGACCGGCGGAACGGAGTTTCTCATCGCACGTGCCGTGGGCGATCAACGCGCAACCATCGGCCAACAGGGCGGAGGCCGCGTTTGGCTCTTTCTGCACACCGATGATTTTGCCCGCGACCACGCGCATTTCATCGCCCAAGGCATCGAATTCGAGGAATCGCCTCGACACGAACCGTATGGCACCCTCGCCGTGTTCCGCGATCCTTGGGGCAACCGATGGGATCTGATCGAACCAACGCGCCAATGAAAAAAGGGGCTTTGCCGCCTCCGCGAAAAAAATCCCGCCCGCGCGTTTTTTTGTGCTTGCAGCCCCCGCCCGCCAGCCTTATACGCCGCTCCACACCATCTGGTACGCGGGCGTAGCTCAGGGGTAGAGCATAACCTTGCCAAGGTTAGGGTCGGGCGTTCGAATCGCCTCGCCCGCTCCAAATGGTTGGCTGACCGGTTACCCACCGGACAGCGCTGAACGGGAAACCGCGAAGCAATGATGACAGACTGGTATGCGGGCGTAGCTCAGGGGTAGAGCATAACCTTGCCAAGGTTAGGGTCGGGCGTTCGAATCGCCTCGCCCGCTCCAGTCGTCACCCTTTCCTCCACGATAGCATTCCAATTTCAGACCGGTCTGCACCGGTCCCGGCTGCGTGTACGTGGCATCAACCCTCCGCAATTCCGCAGTCGCCCCCTTTCCGCGCCGCGCCGCGCCGCCTATAAGGCGCGCGACCCGCCAAAGGAGACCGCCATGCGCCGCGCCACCGTCACCCGCAAGACATCCGAGACCGCGATCTCCGTCGAGATCAATCTTGACGGCACGGGCACCTACGACAACCAGACCGGTGTCGGCTTCTTCGACCACATGCTCGACCAGCTCTCGCGGCATTCGCTGATCGACATGACCGTGCGCGCCGACGGCGACCTGCACATCGACGACCACCACACGGTGGAGGATACGGGCATCGCGCTTGGTCAGGCCCTTGTGCAGGCGCTTGGTGACAAGAAGGGCATCCGCCGCTACGGCTCCTGCCTGCTGGCGATGGACGACAGCCTTGTGCGCTGCGCGCTCGATCTCTCCGCCCGGCCCTTCCTGGTGTGGAACCTCGACATGCCCTCCGCCAAGATCGGCACCTTCGACACCGAACTGGTGCGCGAGTTTTTCCAGGCGCTCAGCACGCACGGCGGCATCACCCTGCACGTCGACCGTCTGCACGGGCTGAACAGCCACCACATCGCCGAAGCGGCCTTCAAGTCCGTGGCGCGCGCCCTGCGCGAGGCGGTCGAACCCGACCCGCGCATGACCGACGCGCTTCCCTCGACCAAGGGCGCGCTCTGACACCCTCAGGTCGGGACCAGATCCCGACCGCCCCACCGCTGCAACCGATCAAGAGGCCACCCATGCTCACTGCCATCATCGACTATGACAGCGGCAACCTGCACTCCGCCGAAAAGGCCTTTCAGAAGATGGCCGAAGAAACCGGCGCAGGCTCCGTGGTGGTCACATCCGACCCGGAAACCGTGGCCGTGGCCGATCACATCGTCCTGCCCGGTGACGGCGCCTTCCCCGCCTGTGCCGCCGCGCTCCGCGCCTCTGGCTGCTTCGAGGCGATGGTCGAGGCAGTCGAGACCCGTGGCCGCCCGTTTCTGGGGATCTGTGTCGGCATGCAACTGATGGCACGCGAAGGGCACGAATACGAAACCGTCCCCGGCCTGAACTGGATCGACGGCGCGGTGCAGGCCATCACGCCGAACGACCCGGCGCTGAAGGTCCCGCACATGGGGTGGAACGATCTGGTGCTGGACAACCCGCACCCGCTTCTGGAAGGCATCGAAACAGGCGAACACGCCTACTTCGTCCACTCCTACCAGATGCAGATGGACGACCCGAGCCAGCGCATCGCCCATGTGGACTACGGCGGCGACGTCACCGCCATCGTGGCACGCGACACCCGCATCGGCTTGCAATTCCACCCGGAGAAAAGCGCCGACGCCGGTCTGCGCATGATTGCAAACTTCCTGGCGTGGCGGCCCTGACCCGCGCCAGCTGTCCTCACAAAAAGGCCGGGCACCTTGGCCCGGCCTTCTCATACGTTAAATCGGCTTACTGAACCCGTGCCCAAGTCTGCTTTTTGCAGATCAAGCCGCCGGCGACACAGCCCGCCAATTGCAGACGATCGCCGTTCAGCGTCATTTTCCCCATAAAGATGCGGTCCTTGGACGGTTGCCAGACCTTGCCCTCGTACTTGCCGCTCCCCTGCGGCACCATGTCGATCACCAACTGCTTTCCGATGTTGGGCGACTTGTACTCGCCTGCATCGTTGAACGTCCGCGCGATCACACCACAGACCTTCGGCCCGCCACACGGGGCCATTTTCACATAGGCAAAGCTGCCGTCATCGACCTGCGTCTGCCAGACCCCCTCCACCGGATCTGCCAAAGCCGCGCCCGCGCTCAGCGCGACAGCGGCCACAATTGCCAGAAATTTCATCTTGTTGTCCTCCCTTTGACTGTTTGACATCTTGACGCCCCGCCCCCCATGCGTTCAAGCGTTCCCCAAGGTTCAAAGGCAGATGTCACGCCACGTCACAACCCTCGTGACTGCATCCTGCCAAGACTAGACGTTCGGAAAGGCCAGGCTCATGATCCTCTACCCTGCAATCGACCTCAAGGATGGCAAGGCCGTGCGCCTGCTGCGCGGCGACATGGACAAGGCCACCGTCTTCAACGACGATCCCGCCGCACAGGCGATGGAATTCGTGGCGCAGGGCTGCGAATGGCTGCATCTGGTTGACCTCAACGGCGCCTTCGCAGGCGAGCCCGTGAACGCGGCCGCGGTAGAGTCCATCCTGGCGCAGACCAAAACCCCCGCCCAGCTTGGCGGCGGCATCCGCGACATGAAAACCATCGAAACCTGGATCTCCAAGGGTCTGGCGCGCGTGATCCTCGGCACCGTTGCCGTGGAAAACCCCGCGCTGGTCCGCGAAGCCGCCAAGGCCTTCCCCGGCAAGATCGCCGTGGGCATCGACGCGCGCGACGGCAAGGTCGCCACCAAGGGCTGGGCCGAAACCACCGACGTCGACGCCACCGATCTGGCGCGCAGCTTCGAGGACGACGGCGTCTGCGCCATCATCTACACAGACATCAACCGCGACGGCGCGATGCAAGGGCCGAACGTCGAGGCCACGGCAGCGCTCGGCAATGCCGTGTCGATCCCGGTCATCGCCTCGGGCGGCGTCTCCTCGCTTGCTGACCTGAATGCCCTGCGCGACTGCGGCGCACCGCTGAACGGTGCGATCTCAGGCCGCGCGCTTTATGACGGTGCGCTCGACCTGAAAGAGGCACTTGCCGCGTTGAAAGGCTGACGCACCTCTATATTCACGTCGCGGGCGCGCGAGTTCAACTCTCTGCCCATCGCCACCCCAATGGCCCCTTGAGTCATGTACCGCGTAAAATGGACCAGCGATCTGCCTGCGCAGCACGGGTGCAACCTCGATGGAGCTGCCCCCCTGCGTCGTGAACGGCGAAGGTACTGGAACCGAGCTGTCCAATGCCTTTATCGGCGACCGGTATGCGTGACGGCGCCACCGTCCCTGGCCTGCGCCGTCATTCTGATCGTGATGCCCGTCAAACCTCTGAGGGCGCGCGACCGCGCCTGCCGGTCAGTTCGCGTCTGCCGCTTTCTCGGTCAGTGATTTCAATGCCTCGTGCATCTTGTCGATTTCCTCGACGCCGGAATCGCCGTTCACAGAGATCAGCATCTGGTGCGGCTCCTGGTAGACAAACCATGTCTTGTCCTGATCCCAGACGGCCAGCACCCGCAAGGGCAGCACCAATCCTGCGCGAAAGTTCTCCTGCATCACCGGCGTGCCCAGCTTCGGGTTGCCAAAGATCAGCAGTTCCGAGTTCGGCAGCGACATGTCCACGTCCTTCGCCCCCTGACCGTGGTCGATGCGGGCAAAGACCGTGGCCCCGGCCTCCTCGACCGCCGCCTCCAGCCGGTCCATCGCCTCCTGCACGGTGCCCTCGGCTTCGACCCAGTCGAGCTTCTCGTCAGCCTGTGCGACGGTTGCTGCCATGATGGCAGTGGCTGCCAATAGATATTTCATTCTTGATGCTCCCTGTTCGAGGATCCGACCCAAGGTTTCACCCGTCGTCCTCGCAAAGCCCAACACTCCATGTGGCCTGCGGTTCCGCGTTCAAGGGGGCCGCGAGACGCTTCGCAATTCCCCGCCGTCGCCGCAGGCTGATTTCGGCAGGGCGCCGCTCGCGCGAAACCACCCCCTTGTGACCCGGGCCCAACGGCCACAAGTCTTGGACAAGGCAGCGCGGTACCCTCACGCCGCGCCGCCACACACTAACAGACGGAGACGACCATGACCTTCCGCAAGACCCTCGTAGGCAGCGCCACCATCGCAGCACTTCTCGCAGCACCTCTGGCGCCAGCCTTTGCACAGACCGCCGAAGGCACCACCAACGGTAAGCCCGAGATCAAGCAGGAGATGCAGCAGACGGAGACCCAGAACTTCACTGATGCGCAACTGCAAGGCTTCGTAGATGCCGCCATGGCGATCAGCGAAATCCGTCAGGACTACCTGCCACAGCTGCAACAGGCGAGCGACGAAGACGCCGCAACCGAACTGCAGATGCAAGCCATGGAAGAGATGCAGACCGCTGTCGAGGACACCGAGAACATGAACCTCGATCTCTACAACCAGATCGGCGCAGCCATGCAGGCAGACCCGGAGGTCGGCGAACGCGTTGCCGCCCTGGTCAAGGAAGCCGAAGAAGCGAACACCCAAGGCGAAGGCTGATATCCCCCACAGCCCAAGCCGACGCGCCGCTCCCCTCTCGGGGGGCGGCGTTTTTCGTGTTACATTCCTGTCACCACTGCCCCGGACAAATCGCGCAATCGCGCGGCAATCTTTCCACGATCACAGAATCGGGATAACCGGGCGACATGTTGAAAACGCGCATCATTCCCTGTCTCGACGTCGCCGATGGCCGCGTGGTCAAAGGCGTCAACTTCGTCGATCTGATCGACGCCGGGGACCCTGTCCAATCCGCCAAGGCCTATGACGCCGCAGGCGCGGACGAGATCTGCTTTCTCGACATCCATGCCACGCATGAAAATCGGGGCACAATGTTCGACGTCGTCACACGGACGGCCGAACAGTGCTTCATTCCACTCACCGTAGGCGGCGGCGTCCGCACGGTCGGTGATGTCCGCGCCCTCCTGCTCGCGGGCGCGGACAAGGTCAGCTTCAACTCCGCAGCCGTGGCCAACCCCGACGTCGTGGCCGAGGCCGCAGATCAGTTCGGCAGCCAGTGCATCGTCTGCGCCATCGACGCCAAGACGGTCGCCCCCGGCAAATGGGAGCTGTTCACCCACGGCGGACGCAAACCCACCGGGATCGACGCTGTTGAATTTGCGAAATTGATCGCAGCCAAGGGCGCGGGGGAGATCCTGCTCACCTCCATGGACCGCGACGGCACCAAATCCGGCTTCAACCTTCCCATGACCCGCGCCATCGCGGACGCTGTGGACATTCCGGTGATCGCCTCTGGCGGTGTCGGCACGCTCGACCACCTCGTCGAGGGCGTCACCGAAGGCCACGCGTCCGCCGTTCTCGCCGCTTCGATCTTTCACTTCGGCACATTTACCGTGGCCGAGGCCAAGGCACATATGGCTGCCGCAGGAATTCCTGTCCGTCTCTGACCGCTGATGACCGCTCGTTAACCCTCGCAGGGTATTGAACACGGCAGGCAAATGCTCGAACGGAACGAGGTCCATGTTTTCAGACGGCACCGATGTCACTGTCCGCGAGGGCGAGGTAGAACACACCTCCTGCAATTGTTGCGGCAAGCTGACCACGGTCGTCTCTGGCTATCTTGAGGTCGGCGACAAATCCGCAGGCTGGTACACGGTCGGCGTCACGTTGGACGCGCCCAATCACCTGCCACTCTGCCGCGTCTACATCGGCGACTGGTCACAGGAGGCGGGTCCTGATGAACGCTGGGGCATCCGCATCGGCATTGCCCCCGACGGCCCGCAATTGCTCGATTGGTCCACGGACGAGGCGACAGAGGCAAAGCCGGTGTTTACCCCCTTGAATCGTCTGCAAGTGCTTGGCACACCACTGGAACCGCAACTTTGGAAGCTGATGGACAAGATCATCGGCTCAGACAGCCGCCTGTAGCAAGGACCGCCATGACCCTCGAAGACCTCGAACAGATCGTCGCCACCCGCGCTCAGGCCTCCCCCGATGAAAGCTGGACCGCCAAGCTGCTCGCAAAAGGCCCTGAAAAATGCGCTGAGAAATTTGGTGAAGAAGCCATTGAGGCCATCATCGAAGCCGTGAAAAACGACCCCGACAAGCTCGCTTCCGAGGCCGCGGACGTCCTGTTTCACCTCTTGGTCATGTTGCGCAGCCGTGGCGTCTCCGTCGCGCAGGTCATGGACGTGCTGTCAGCGCGCCAATCGCAATCGGGCCTCAGCGAAAAGGCCAGCCGCACAAGCTGACCCTGACGGGACGGTGGGCGGGGCGCCTTCGCGACAGCGAACAGCGCCGGTCCCGTCCTATCCCTTCGGTTCTTTCGGCTTCATGCGTTCCAGCTCAGGCGTGATCGGGATGTGCTCCTGATCGTCCCCCATCGGGAGAGAGAACAGCCCCTCCCCCCATTGCGCTGCCTTCCAGTCCTCCTTGGCTTTCTCAATGCGGTCTTTGGACGACGACACGAAGTTCCACCACAGATAGCGGTGCCCTTCCATCGTCGCGCCGCCCAGCGACAACAGACGCGCGCCGCGCGGCCCGGCCTTGACGCTGATCTGGTCACCGGGCCGGAAAATCAGCATCCGGCCTTCCTCGTAGATTTCTCCCGCCACCTCGATCGCCCCCTGCGCCACAAAGATCCCGCGATCCTCGTGATTGTCCGGCAGCGGATAAGACGCCCCGGCCTGCAAAGCCACGTCGATGTAGAATGTCTCGCTCTGCATCGTCACCGGGCTGGTCTGTCCATGCGCCGAGCCAAGGATCAGCCGCGCGCGAATGCCCTCCGCCTCCAGCAGTGGCAGCGCGGCTTCCTTGTGGTGTTCAAAGGCTGGCGCAACCTCTTCACGATCTTCGGGCAAGGCCAGCCAGGTCTGCACGCCAAACAGGCTATGCGGTGTCTTGCGCACATCCGGCTGCGTCCGTTCGGAATGCGTCACGCCTCTGCCCGCCAGCATCCAGTTGACCTCGCCCGGCAGGATCGCCTGCTGCGCCCCGGTGCTGTCGCGGTGCTCGAATTCACCTTGGAAAAGATAGGTCACCGTCCCCAGACCGATGTGCGGGTGCGGACGCACGTCGATGCCGCCTTCGGTGATGAACTCCGCAGGCCCCATCTGATCAAAGAAGATAAACGGACCCACCATCTGCCGCTGCATCGACGGCAACGCGCGGCGCACTTCGAACCCGCCCAGATCGCGCGCACGCGGCAGGATCACGGTCTCGATGGCATCGGGGTCCACATGCGCGGCCAGTGGAGCGTGAGCAGGGTTCCAACTCATGTCGTGTCTCCTCAAGGTGAATGCCAGAGAGTGTGCGCCAAACGGCGGACCAATCAATTCCCTGATGACGACATGCCTATGTGCACTTTCGCACAATAACGCACCGAAATAAAATATCTCAGCGCCCCTGCACGATTAACCATTTTTGACGCAACGTCATCCTCTCAGGGATTTCAACAGTTAACATCCGACCGCTTTTTGCCGCCAAACCGGTCGGCTCGCGCATTAACGCAGGTTAACCTCGCTAAAGATCGTCTAAATCTGTCCTGCACCATCTCTCACAGCCTGCCAGATCCGGTGTCCGTCCGATGCCTTAACCACAGCGCCCGCCGCAGTAATCGAGCGGGTTCTACAGTTTCGAAGACAGAATCCCGGTGTTGAATCCGCCCATGCGCAGCTCGCCGAATAGGCGCTGATACTCGATCTTCGGGCAGCGGTGCATGATAACGTCTTTGCCGTGCTCCTGCGCCAAGGCTTCTGCCTCGTGGTTCACCACGCCGATCTGCATCCACACGGTGCGCAGATTGGGCAGAACCTCCAACGCCTCCTCCACAATCGGTAAAACATGTTCAGAGCGGCGGAAAATATCCACCATATCAACGTTTTGCGGGCAATCTGCGAGCGATGCGCGTACTTCCTCTCCGAAAAGTATTTTACCGGCATGGCCCGGATTGACGGGGATCACGCGATAGCCCTTGAGGCTCAGATAACGTGCCACATAGTAGCTGGGCCGCACCGGGTCCATCGATACGCCCACCACCGCCACCACCTTGGTTCGGGTCAGCACATCTTTAAGAAAAGCATCTTCGTATGTCATGCCAGTACTCTACGCGGACTTCGGACAAGAAAAAAGCGTCCGGAACATTTTCCGGACGCCAGTTACGGAACGAGGGACAGTGAAGGTTTCGCGGGGGTTCCGTCCCCACGACCTGATCAAGAGATAGGCGCAAATGCCACAGATTAAAGGGCTGTCAATAAAATGTGAATTTTTTTATTGACGGCCCAAATCCCCTATTCGCCCGGCTGCATTGCGCCGCTCTGCGGTCAGGGCGTTTCAATGCTGTCATGCATTCTCTCTGACGGATCGTCACCCATAACTCTCTGACGGCGAAGCAAAAACGCCTTTCCAAACCCCTGCCATGTTCCGACCGACGGGGCCGTAATGTCGCAAGGAAACCGTTGCCGCCAGCCAGGCGGTAGCGACAGTGCGCAGGCTTCCAGACGTTCCAACATCCAGACCAGGGGTATATTGGCGAGCGGTCGCGCTTGTTGAAAACTGCCCAGCATACCGCCCACATCACCATGGGTTCCCCGAAACCACACTTGCTCCATCACGCCGTGCCACCCGTCAGGACGGGTCCAGAGCACAGGTGAAAACGTATCGCGCGTTTCATCCATCGCCAAAGCGTGAAACCCATGTCGCACCGAATGGCCCAAAGCGTGATTATGGAAAGCGTGACGCGGTTCCGACAGCCGCCACAACAAAGGCCAGCGAAATCCCAATGCCTTGACCGTGTCCCACACGCCCACCATTTCGATCAAAGTGACGTCGTGGCAATATCGGTGGGCAAAGACCTCCGCACTCTCTCCATCGGGGGCGTATTCATAGAGGCGATAGACCTGACGGATGTTTCGCTCCGTCGCGTGTTCGGGGCGCAGCAAACCCACCCGATCTATGATTCCGGCCAAGGACCGCACCGCATAAGCACCGCGAGAAAACCCGAGAAAGAAGATCCTGTCCCCAACGCGATAGCGCGAAGCGAGGTGACCGTAAGCGCGCCGGATCTGGCCGTTTATGCCGCGTCCCACGATGACATCGCCCGTGGTGCGCCAATCGGACCACTGGATGCCCGCCTCGTAGTAGAGCGATAAGTCGCCCTGTTCTTTCAGCAACTTATACGTCAGCCCCGCGTTGGTTTCCCGTCCATCCCGTAGGGTCGATGCAGTCCCATCCAAGATGATGACATGATCACGCGGGCCACGACGCGGCTCGTACACCGTCTGTCCGGAGGCGCGCGGCCTCCGAAACAGTCTGGCAATTGCTTTATTCAGCCGCGATACGATCATCCCTCAACATCGTCCACACTCGGGCAGGCGTGAAAGGCATGTCAGCCTGCCGGATTCCAACATCCCACAGCGCGTCTTGCACTGCGTTCGACACTGCCGCGAGCGCACCGACGGTGCCCGCCTCGCCGCAGCCCTTCATGCCCATGGGGTTCGCGGTTGACGGCACCGGCTCTGTCTCGAAACCGATCATCGGGACATCCTGCGCGCGCGGCATGGCGTAATCCATAAAGCTCGCCGTCAGCAGTTGCCCCTGATCGTCATAGGCCACCCGCTCGCACAGCGCCTGCCCCAATCCCTGCACCACGCCGCCATGCACCTGCCCTTCGGCCAGCATGGGGTTGATGAGGTTGCCGAAATCATCAACCACGGTGTAGCGGTCGCAGACCGTTTCGCCAGTGTCCCGGTCAATCTCCACCTCAGCCACATGGCAGCCGTTGGGAAAGGAGCGTCCCGGCAGCTTGGCGGTGGTCTGCCAGACCAACAGGTCGTCGCGCCCGGCCTCACGGGCCATCTGAGCAGCCTCCAGCATGGTTGGGCTGACATTCGATCCCTCCGCACGGAACCGGTCGTCGTCAAAGGACACGTCTCCTGCATCCACGCCCATTTCCCCGGCCAGAAAATCGGCGAAGCCGTCAACCATAGTCGCCACAGCGGCCAAGGTCGCGTTCGCCTGCACCGTGACAGACCGAGAACCACCCGTACCACCGCCGGACGGGATCAAATCGCTGTCCCCTTGGATCACTTGGATTTGCGCCGCCGGGATGCCGGTCTGATCGGACAGGAATTGGCGGAACACCGTCTCGTGCCCCTGCCCGTTCGACTGGGTGCCCACGTAGATCAGCGCGCCGTCTTCCACGAATTCCACTTTTACATCCTCATGCGGTTGGCCAAGGATACTCTCGATGTAATAACAAATCCCCAATCCGCGCAGCTTGCCCGATTGTGCGCTGTCCGCTTTTCTTGCCGCAAATCCGGCAAGGTCCGCCGTCTGGGCCGCGTGCGCCTGAACGCGCGCGAACTCCCCCACATCGTAGGTTTCGCCGGCCGCCGTGGTGTAGGGGAACTTGTCAGGCTTGATGAAGTTGATGCGCCGCAGCTCCATCGGGTCGACCCCAAGCTCGCGCGCTGCACGGTCCATAACCCGTTCCAGCACATAAATCGCTTCGGGGCGGCCCGCGCCGCGGTAGGCATCCACCTGGGTCGTGTTGGTGTAAAACCCCTCCGCGCGCTGGAACACGGTCTGGATATCGTAGACGCCGGTCAACACGCGACTGAACAGGAACGACTGGATCATCTGCCCGAACTGCGAGTTATAGGCCCCGAGGTTCGACCGCGTATGCGTGCGGTAGGCAAGGATGCGGTTGTCCGCGTCAAAGGCAAGCTCGGCCGTCGTCGTCAAATCTCGGCCAGCATTGTCGGACAGCATCGCCTCTGTCCGGTCGGACATCCAGCGCACGGGGCGTCCCGCCTGCTGCGCGGCAAAGGGCAGCACGAAATATTCCGGGTAGGCCATGCCTTTCATGCCAAAGCCGCCCCCCACATCGGGGTTGGTGCAGCGGACCTTGTCGGCGTCCACGCCATAGCAACGGGACAGCTCGCCCTTCATGCCCCAGACCCCCTGCCCGCCAAAGGCAAGGTGCATACGATCGCCATCCCATTCGGCAAAAGCGCCGCGTGGCTCCATTGAATTGACGATGATGCGGTTGTCGCCAACCTCGAGTTTGACCACACGCGCGGCACTGACAAAGGCGGCCTCGGTCGCGCTCTCGTCCCCCATGCCGTAGTCATAGGCCCGGTTGTCCGGCGCCTCCGCATGGATCGTCTCGCCTCCCGCCTCAAGCGCCATGGACACCGGAAGGTCCTCGTAGTCGATCTCGATCAACTCGGCGGCATCCTTGGCCTCTGCCAAGGTTTCGGCCACGACAACCGCCACGGCTTCCCCGACAAAGCGCAGCTTGTCCGTCGCCAGCAAGGGACGTCTTGGCGCTGCGCCCTTCGATCCGTCTCGTTGCGGGGCGCAGCTGAACGTCATCTGCGCGTCCAGGCCGGCAGCCTCCAGATCGGTCTGTGTCAGCACTATCGAAACCCCGGCGGCCGCCTTCGCCGCCTCGGTGTCGATGCCTTTCAGCACTGCATGTGCCACAGGAGACCGCAGGACGTAGGCGTGCAACGCCCCCTCTGGCGCGATGTCGTCGACGTAGCGGCCCTGCCCGGTCAGGAACCGCGTGTCCTCGACCCGTGTGACCGATTGGCTCTTGCCGAACTTGTCCATGCTGTCCTCCCTGGCGCTTCTGCGCGGGAGACTAGCGACATGGCCAGCACTGTCCAGAGCCGCCAGCACCGCTGCCCCAACTGCGCCGGGATCCTTTGGCGGACGCTCAGGCGATCAGCGTCACAATGCGGCGTGCACCATAGCCATTGAACCGGGTGGACAGCGCCGTGCTGTAGGCGCCGCAGGCGTGAAACAGCACAAAATCGCCTTCTTCCAGCGACATGGGCATGGCCACGCGATCCGACAGGCGGTCAAGACTGTCACAGGTGGGGCCGAAAACTTCGCGCTCCCGAAGTGCTCCGCCCCGCAACGTGCCATCTGACGCATAGACCGTCAGCCGCTGCGACGCCTGCAAGTCGCGCCATTCACTCAAACCGCCGTAGATCCCGTCATTGAGAAACACCGCCGTGCCAGAGATCGCCTTGACCCTAAGCGCCAGTTCAAACGCGCTCGCCGCCAAGGCTCGGCCCGGCTCACAGACCAATTTGGGCAGATCAGATCCAAAGGCCTGCGCCACCGTTTCCGCTATTCGGTCAAAAATCGCCTGAAGGTCCGGGTCCGGATCCTCGCGATGCGCCGGAAATCCGCCGCCCACGTTCAGCCGGTGCAAGGTGACACCAGCCTCCTGGGCGCATCTGGCCGCCGCCTCGATATAGGCCACCCAAGCCCCAGCCGCGCGACATTGCGTGCCCGGATGAAAGGTCAACGATGGAACGCCGCCCCGCGCCACCACGGTTCGCAGCAGGTCCACGGTCTGCGCCTCGGATGCGCCGAACTTCGCTCCAAAATCATAGACGGCACCCGCCACCGGCAGTTTCAGACGAACCGCAATTTCCACCCCGGAGATATCGCCCAGCTTATCCAGCTCGCTTTCGCGATCCACCGACCAGGATGTGATGCCGTAACTGCGGGCCGTGGCGACCTCTGCCTTTGATCGGACCGGATTGTGGTAATGCAGCCGCGCCGCCGGGGCGACATCGCGCACCAACGCCATTTCTTCGGGTGAGGCCACGTCAAACGCCGTCATCCCGCCACGCGCCAACGCCTCGATCACCAGCGGATCGGGGTTGGCTTTGACCGCGTAGGTCACCTCGCCGGGAAAGCCTTCGTGGAACCGGCGCGCCTGTGCCTCCAGTTTGATGGGGTTGTAGAAAAACACCGGCTCATCGGGGGCTTCTCGCGCCAGCCATCGCGCGGGATCGCTGCGGTAGGTCTCTGTGTACATCGCCTGAACTCCTGCTCGCTCAGGCAAAGTTTGCGTCCGCGTCTCGTCGAAAGGAATCGGCAAAGCGGGCGATATGTGACAAACTGCCCTACAAAACGACGAGAGCACCATGCAACTTGACGAAACTGACCACGCACTGATCGCGGCACTTTCTGAAAACGCCCGCACGCCAGTGGCGGACCTGGCGCGCAAGCTGGGCTTGGCCCGAACCACGGTTCAGGCGCGGCTTGACCGTCTGGAAAGTCGTGGCGCGATTGCAGGATACACATTGCGACGCGGTGAGGCGCTGAAACCGATGCTGCGCGCCACCGTGCTGATCGCCGTCGCCCCGCATGAATCGCCCACTGTGCTGACCCGACTGCGGGCCATCCCGGAGGTGGAAACCGTCCACACCACCTCCGGCAGGTTCGACTTGCTGGTGACGTTGACCGCCGACAGCACGGCGGCGCTGGACGCCACCCTGGACAGGATCGGAGAGGCGAAGGGCGTCCGCAGCTCCGAAAGCCTCATTCACCTGAGCACGAAAATAGATCGCTCCGGCTAGGGCCTAGTCCGCCTTGTCGTCCTCGGAACTGTGCTCTTTGAACAGGCTGCTTTGCGTGGCGAAGAACACGAAGATCGCAGCGGTCAGGCCGAACGTCTTGAAGTAGACCCATGTCTGCGTCTCCATCGTGCGCCAGATGATCTCGTTCAACACCGCCAGACCAAAGAAGAAGTACATCATCCGCCGGGTCAGGATCATCCAGCCCTCATGAGTCAGCGGCATCGCCCCATCGAGCACCGATTGCAGCCAGCTTTCGCCACGCATCAACCCAATGGCTAAAGCACCACCAAACAGCAGATAGATCAATGTCGGCTTCATCTTGAAGAACCGGTCGTCATTCAGCCAGACCGTCAGCCCGCCGAACACCACCACCAGCACCGCCGTCACCACCTGCATCTTGCTCAGGTGTCCGGTCAGCCACCACAGCGCCGCCATGGAGGCCAGCAGCACAGGGACAAACCCCGCTGTCACAAGGATAAAGCCCTCGTACTCGGTGCCGCCGATGGTAAAGACACGATCCTTGAGCCAGAGATAGGCCACGAAAAACGCCAGCACCGGGCCGAATTCCAGCCCCATCTTCAGCGTCGGGTTGATCGGGCGTGGCCCGGCTTGCTCGGTCATGAAAGGCTCCCTTTTGGGATCAGATAAAGTGTTCCGGCCGGTGACTCAATGTGTGCCCGCTCAAAGCTGCGTCACCAGGCGTTACCCACCCATTTCCACGATCACGGCGCCAATGGCGATCAGCGCCATCAAGGCCACGCGCCGCGGGCCGACGGTTTCCTTCAGCACCAGCCATCCGATGACGGCGGCAAACACGGTGGAGGTCTCGCGCAGCACCGCGGCCTCCCCCACTTTGTCCAGACGGGTTGCCAACATGATCGATCCGAAGCTCAGAAACGCCACCAGCCCGCCGACAAATCCGCGCGCCATCAATGGCGGCAGCGCGGGCGGAACCGGCATGGCCCGATAGCGCAGCAGTGCAACAATCGGCATCAGCCACCCGTCGATAAAGAAGAACCACGCCAAAAAGGTGAAGGGATCCGCCGTCGCACGAATGCCGTAGGCGTCATAGGTGGTGTACAGCGCCACGAACAGGCCTGTGGCCACGGCAAAGGTCAGCGCGGCAGGCAGCGTCTCCCGCGCGACCTGCAGATACATCAGGTTGTAGACCGCAAGGCCAAAGATCCCGGACAACAGCACCCCGACGCCCAGCCATTGGACCGCGCCGAAATGCTCTCCGAACACCAGCGAGGCCCCGATGACGGCGAACAGCGGCCCCGTGCCCCGCACCACCGGGTAGACCACCGTGTAGGCACCCCGTGTGTAGGCATAGCCCTGCAAGATCTTGTAGACGGTGTGGATACCGAATGCGCCCGCAAAAATGATCCACATATGCGGCTCCGGCCAAGGCACCACGAACAGCGCAAAAGGCGCAGCCATCAGGCAATAGAAACCGTCGATCGCACCGCGCGAGAGCCACGGATCATGCCGCCCCTTTTGCAGCGCGCCAAACACCGCGTGCAGGAATGCCGCCGCCAAGGCCAGCAGCAACGCCAGCTGATGGCCCGCTGCGGTGCCTTCCAGTGAAATCAGCCAGTCGCTCATCTGTCTCTCTCAGGGAACCTGATGCGCCCCCGCCTTGTTTGTTCTGAAGCAACGAATTGGAGGGAACACATGTGGAGTCAGATTGCCGATGAACTCGGCGCCAGTTTCTCGGTGGTTCCCGCGTCGCTTGCCTTCACCCGCCTACTGGTGGCGGTCTTTCTCTGTGCCATTGTCGGACTGGAGCGCGAGTTGCAAGGCAAACCAGCCGGATTGCGCACCCACATACTCGTTGGCATAGCGGCCTGCCTGTTCGTCCTCGTGGGTCAGGAACTCTCTGCAATCAGCTTCGGCGACACCGGCGAACAGCGCCACGATCCGCTGAGGATGATCGAAGCCGTCACCGCCGGGGTCGCGTTTCTAGCAGCCGGTGTGATTTTCACCTCCGGCGGGCAAGTCCAGAACCTGACCACCGGGGCCTCACTGTGGCTGTGCGGCGCGATTGGCCTTGGTTGCGGTGCGGGCAGCATTGCCGTGTCAGCCATGGCGACCGCGATAGTCGTCACGGTTCTATTTGTTCTGGGTCAGATCGAACGAAAGTTCGACACGGGCAACAGAGGGTAACCCGTCGGCGTCACGTCTCCAGCCCCGTAAGGGCCGCGGCAAATTCTTCGGGATCAAAAGGCGCAAGATCGTCGATCTGCTCCCCCACCCCGATCGCATGGATCGGCAACCCGAACTTGTCCGCCAAGGCCACCAGAACACCGCCCTTGGCTGTACCGTCCAGCTTTGTCATCACAAGCCCGGACACATCCGCCAACTGGCGGAAGGCCTCTGTCTGCACCAGCGCGTTTTGCCCGGTGGTCGCGTCCAGCACCAACAAGGTGTTGTGCGGCGCCTCAGGGTCTTTCTTGCGGATCACGCGCACGATCTTTGCCAGCTCTTCCATCAGATCCGCGCGGTTTTGCAGACGACCGGCGGTGTCGATCATCAACAGATCCGCGCCCTCCGCCTGCGCCTTCGTCATGGCATCATAAGCAAGGCTCGCGGGGTCGGAGCCCTCCGGCGCGGTCAGCACCGGCACGCCAGCGCGGTCCCCCCAAACCTGAAGCTGCTCGACAGCCGCGGCACGGAACGTGTCGCCCGCCGCAATCACGACCGACTTCCCGGCGGCCTTGAATTGGCTGGCAAGTTTTCCGATGGTCGTGGTCTTGCCAGAGCCATTGACCCCGACGACCAACACCACCTGCGGCTTTTGCGGATAAAGCGGCAGCGGACGCGCCACCGGCTCCATCACGCGGGCGATTTCCTGCGCCAGAAGCTCCTTGATTTCCCGCGCGGAAACGCGGCGCCCCATACGGCCTTCGGCAATGTTGGAGGTGACGCGCAACGCGGTATCCACCCCCATGTCAGAGGCGATCAACAGCTCTTCGAGGCTTTCAAGCATGTCGTCGTCCAGCACACGCCGGGGTGCATCATCGGTCTGTCCACCGCCGATCAAGCGGCCCAACAGACCGGGACGCGCGGTGCCCTGAGGCTCCGTTTCTTCCGGCAGGGGCATCGGGTCCATCACCGCCATCGGGGCCTGCAGCGCAGGAACGTTGGGGGTCGGGCTCTCGTTTGCGACAGGCTCGGACGCGTCCGGCACCGCGCCGTCAGCGCCCTCCTCGACGATGGCGTCCAGCCCCTCATCCAGCTTGGAGGACGACTTGAACAGCTTGTTTTTCAGATTGCCGAAAAAGGACATAGAGGACGCCTCCCAACTTGCGTTCCCTTCACCTAATACGCCGCGCCCTTTAATGAAAGTGTGAGTTGACCCCGGTTCGTGTCGCGCTCTTATTACGTCATGCGGGTGTTGTGGCGTGTTCTTTTGCTCTTGTGTCTTTCCGGGCAGGCCTTGGCCGAGCCCGGCACATTGTGTTCCACAGGCCAACATGCGCAAACCCAGTGCATCCGCCCGTCGCATTTCGTGCACGACACCTGTCAGGCGATCGAACAATTCGCCATCGCCAACGACCTCGATCCCGGTTTCTTTGCGCGGCTCATCTGGCAGGAAAGCCGATTTGATCCCAATGCCCTCAGCCACGCCAATGCCATGGGAATCGCGCAGTTCATCGCCTCCACCGCTGCCCTGCGCGGTCTGAAAGACCCCTACAATCCCGCCGAAGCGCTGGAATTCTCCGCAGAATATCTGGGGGAGATGACCCGCAAATACGGCAACCCCGGCTTGGCCGCCGTCGGGTACAATGGCGGCGAGCGCCGCGCCGAAGGGCTGATCGCAAAGACCGGGGGTCTGGCCCGTGAAACCATAAACTACGTGAAGATCATCACCGGGCTCACCGCAGAAACATGGCGCGACAGCCCGCCCGAGGACCATGACTTTCGTCTTGATGGCGACACGCCGTTTCAGCCCGCCTGCCACGCGCTCGCCCGCCACCGTCGCTTGACCGCCTACCCGGAACCAGAGCCTGTCTTACCGCCGTGGGGCGTCCAGGTGGCCTTCGGACTCTCCGAAAGCGCCGCGTTGAGCAAGTATCGCGCAACGACCCGCAGCTGTCGCCGCACGATCGGCGGGGAGGAGCCGTTCCTGATCTGGTCGAAAAGCAGGGCAAGCCCGAAGGGCGGCTACTACATGGTGCGTCTGGGGCGCAACAGCCGTGACGCCGCGTGGAAGCTTTGCGCGGCGCTCAAACGAAACGGCTGCATTTGCGCTGTTTACGCCACGGATTGAACCAGCACATTCGCCACATTCGATAACGAAAATTGGCGGCCTGACCGCCCACTCCGTCACTATTTCGACTTATCTGAAATCTCGGGTCAGATTTCTTCAGAGAAGTGCTTCATCACCAAACGGATCGGATTCGGCGCGGCCTGCCCCAGTCCACAAATCGACGCATCGCCCATCGCCTGACACAGTTCTTCTAGCAGTGGCTGGTCCCAAGTGTCGGCGCTCATCAGTTTGACGGCCTTTTCACACCCGACACGACAGGGCGTGCACTGACCGCAGCTTTCATCCTCGAAGAAGCGCAGCATGTTGAGCGCCGCATCGCGCGCCGAATCCTGATCCGACAGAACCACGACCGCCGCCGAGCCAATAAAGGTGCCGAGCGGCTGCAACGTGTCGAAATCCAACGGCACATCCGCCATGGATGCGGGCAGCAGGCCAGAGGATGGACCACCCGGCTGATAGGCTTTGAAAACGTGTCCGTCTCGCATTCCGCCCGCAGCATCGATAACATCGTTGATGGTCGACCCGGCGGGCAAAAGATACACGCCCGGCGTTTTCACCCGCCCCGATACGGAGTAGGACCGCAGCCCCTTGCGGCCATTTTTCTCGACCGAGGACAAAGCCTCAGGCCCTTCGCGGCACACTTTGCAGATCCAATGCAGCGTCTCGACGTTGTGCACCAGAGTTGGCCGGTTAAAGATCCCGACCTGCGCCACATAGGGCGGGCGGTGGCGTGGGATGCCACGTTTGCCTTCGATCGACTCGATCATCGCGCTCTCTTCGCCACAGATATAGGCCCCGGCACCACGACGCAGGTCGATATAGCCGTGATCCACAACACCTGCGCCTTCCAGTGCCTTGATTTCGCGACGTAAAATCTCCAACACTGCCGGATATTCGTCGCGCATGTAGATGAAGGCGCGCTCCGCCTCCACCGCCCAGGACGCGATCAGCATTCCCTCAAGAAAAACATGCGGTTGTCGCTCGAGGTAAAAGCGGTCCTTGAAGGTCCCCGGCTCTCCCTCGTCGCCATTTACCGCAAGGTAGCGCGGACCTTCGGCCCCGCGCACGAACCCCCATTTGCGGCCCGACGGAAAGCCTGCACCGCCCAGACCGCGCAGGCCCGAAGACAGCACCGTTTCCTGCACCTGCTCCCAATCGCCACCGTCCCGCAGCTCCGCCAGCTTGCTGTAGCCCCCCTGCGCCGCGTAGGCATCGTAATCCTCGTACTCGGGCAGATGGGCATGCGTGTCCTGCGCGGCGATGGCTGCTTCGACCTTCTCAACCGTGGCATGGTCAATGTGGTTGTGCCCGATCTCCAAAACCGGAGCTGTGTCGCAACGGCCCATGCAAGGCGCCCGAAGCACACGCACCTGCGCGGGGTCCATCCCGTCCTCCAGGGCGGCCTGAAGCTGTTCGGCCCCGGCCATCTCGCACGACAGGGAATCGCACACCCGAATCGTCAACGCGGGCGGCGGTGTTTCGCCTTCCTTGACCACATCGAAATGGGCATAAAACGTCGCGACTTCGTAAACCTCGGCCATGGAAAGCCGCATTTCCTCTCCCAGCGCGCGCAGATGCGCCGCGGACAGATGACCGTATTTGTCCTGAATCAGATGGAGGAATTCGATCAAAAGGTCCCGACGCCGGTCCTGGTCACCCAACAGCGCGCGCACGTCGGCCCATGCCTGATCCTCGACCTGACGGCCTTTTGGGGTGCTGCGCCCCTTGCCACGCGCATTTTTCCACACGCCCTTGCGCTCGTCGAGTGCCATGGCCTTACTCCCTCTTGTACTTGCTGCGCAGTTTATCCGCCGAGTAAGCTTTTGCGCAGGTAAAAAACGACGCCTTGCGGTGGGACAACGCCCACAAAAGCCCCGGGTTTTGTCTGATGCGTGACGGAAAGTTCCGATAGAGGTAAGACATCCAATGGTATCGGGCGGGTTAAAATGGGGATGAGATGACACGATTCACCTTGGCGACCTTGGGGATGGTCGTGGCACTGACACTGGCCATGACACTTGGCGCGCCATTCGCGTTGATCGCGCTCCTCTACATCACCGTTTTCACCTACGGCATGGACAAGCTGACCGCCCTGGCCGCGCCGGATCATCCTGACGCGGAATTCCCGGCGGGCGATGCGCTGTCTGTCACATTGGGACTGCTGCACTTCCCGCTGCTTTACGGCGGCGTCTGGGTGCTGGCGGAGGGCGATCTGGCACTCATGGACCGGCTGGCGCTGTTCCTTGCGCTGGCCCTGTTCCTTGGGCAGGTGAGCAACTCAAACGCGCATGAGCTGATCCACCGCGCGCCGCGCTGGATGCGACGTTTGGGCGTGGCGGTCTACAGCTCGGTCCTGTTCGGATTTCATGCCTCGGCGCACCCTCGCGTCCATCACATCCATGCCGCCACGCCGAATGACCCCAATTCCGCGCGCATGGGCGAAGGCTTCTGGCACTTTGCCGGGCGGGCCTGGCGAGGCGCGCTGGTGCAAGGCTACCGCGCGGAACGACGGCTGCGCCCCAGCGGCCTGACGCCCTACACCGCCTACGGACTGCTCGCGTTGATCTCCATGGGAATTGCACTGGCCCTGGCCGGATGGGCGGGCTTTCTGGCGCTGGTGCTGCTTGCGGCCTACGCCCAGCTTCAACTGCTGCTGTCTGATTACGTCCAGCACTACGGGCTGCAACGGCGGGAGATCGCGGCCAACAAGTTTGAGCCCGTCGGCGCCCGACACAGCTGGAACGCGCCGCAGGGCTTCTCCTCTGCCCTGATGCTGAACGCACCGCGCCATTCCGATCACCATGCGCATCCCGCGCGGCACTATCCCGGCCTCGATCTGGACCGCGACCAGATGCCGATCCTGCCGCATTCCCTGCCCGTCATGGCCGTGATCGCCCTTGTGCCACCGCTGTGGCGGCGCATCATGGACCCGCGCGCCCGCGCATGGCAGCCGACCACAAGCGGACCCTCGCCCGCAGAGCGACGCGCTTAACCAATTCTAAAACTGTCCCTTGCCGCGCTGCGGAAATCTGGCAGAATTGTGGCATGAAACAGATCCTCGCCGCCGCCCTCACCGCGTTGACCGCTCTTCCAGCGTTTGCCGCCGAACCACTGACCGCCCGCGACTTCGAATCCTACGTGGACGGCAAGACGCTCTATTACGGGCTTGGTGGCGACTCCTACGGGGTGGAGGAGTACCTCCCCGACCGCCGCGTGCGCTGGTCCTTCATGGATGGCGAATGCAAGGAGGGGTACTGGTACGAGGCTGAAGCCGGCAGCATCTGCTTTGTCTACGAGGACGCCCCGGACGCCCCGCAATGCTGGAGCTTCTTTCAAGACGGCAGCAAGCTGCGCGCCGTGTTCGAAAACGACGCCTCCACCACGGTTCTGTACGAAGCCCAGCAAGACGATAAGCCGATGCTGTGCTACGGACCAAAGATCGGCGTCTGAGGCGTCAGGCCGCGTCGCGCGGTCGGCGCGCACTGTCCGAGCCCACCTGCATCATGCCCTGGCGAATGTAATCGCACAGAATATCGGTGATCGCCTTGCGGCCGTTCCCCGCATACAGGTTGATCCGCTGTGTCCCGAGCTGCGGCAACGCATCGTCCTCGATATATTCGACAAAGGCCGGGGCGTGCCCCTGCAACCGGGCCGAGATCGCGAGGTCGGCGCTCACCGTGGCATCCACCGTCATGTCACTGTCCGAATCCACCGCCAGTTCCCATTGCAGGTCCGCTGAATCCAGCGCGCCCAGTGCATGTTCGCGAAATCCGCAGGACCGGCAGAAAGCCACGCGCAACGGCCGCGCCCTGCGGGCTTGTCCCTCCGGTGCGCCGACCCAAAGCATCGGCACCTCCAGCAGCGTTTCCCCACCGCTGTCCACCCCGGCCTCTGTCGTCAGGATCACATCCACCTCGCCCCGCGCAAACTGCCGTTTCAGTGACCGCGTGAACGAGCTGAGCAACTGTATTTTCACCCGGGGGTGGGTGCGCGCCATGCGTCGCAGCACCTGCGGGATCACCGGGTAGACGATGTCCACGGGCACCCCCAGCACGATCTCCCCCTCCCATTCCTGACAGGTCAGGCGTGTGTAGATCTCGTCGTTCAGCTCCACCATCCGCTGGGCATAGCCCAAAAGCTGCGCCCCCGCCGGCGTCAAGGTCACGCCCCGGCCTGACCGGTCGAGCAGCTTCATGTCCAGCATCTCTTCCAGCCGCTTCAGCTGCATGGACACCGCAGACTGCGTAAGGTTCAGAAAGCCAGCCGCCCGCGTGACGCCGCCCGCCTCAGCCACAGCCACAAAGGACCGCAGGACGGTGATATCCAGATTTCGCATTCATCAAGCTCCGTGATGCTGACCGTCAAAACCATTCGTTTCAAAGATACAGCACGTCACCCTATATATCAATCATCCCGATGGGATTCGTAAAAACCTAACAAACTGTGATGAACGCTTTGCGCTGCACCCCTGCAGCGCCTCCGCCCCTGCGCGCATCACGCCAAGACAAAGGATTCGTGACATGATGTCGCTCCACCTCTCCCCCGCTCTGCGCGCGACCTCCCCCCGTGCGCCACGCTCTCTCCGCGCCCGCCTGGCCGCCTGGACCGAAACCGCCCGCCAGCGGCACACCCTTCGCCAGTTGGACCGCGACGCCCTGCGCGACATCGGCATCAGCGTCCAAGCCGCCAAAAATGAAGCCGACCGCCCGTTTTGGGACTGCCCGGATCATTGGCGTATGTGAAACAGACCTTTTCTAACGATCCAAAGCCCGGTTCCGCTTGAAAACCTGTGCCAGACTGCCAATATCTGACGCAGGGTCCGCGTTGGCACGCGGGGTCCACGCTTGCGCGTGGAGTTCAACAGGTACCAATCGGAGGCTTTCATGGCTGAATTTAATACGATCCGTGCGACAAGCGCCACAGGCGCACGCTCGGCTCAGATTGACGAAGGGCTGCGCGCCCATATGAACAAGGTGTACGGCACCATGTCCATCGGCATGGTGCTTACTGCACTGGCCGCATGGGCAATTTCCGGGCTGGCCGTCACCTCCACACCGAACGAATATCAGATTGGCGCCGACCGCTATCTGACTGACATCGGCTACATGCTCTATGTCTCACCGCTCAAATGGGTGCTGATGTTCGCACCACTGGCTTTCCTGTTCTTTGGCTGGGGCGCCTTGATGCGTCGCGGGTCTTCCGCAGCGGTTCAGCTGGGCTTCTTTGCCTTTGCCACCGTGATCGGCATCTCGATGGGCACGATCTTCATGATCTACACGCCCTACTCCATCGCGCAGACGTTCCTTGTAACGGCCATTGCCTTTGCCGGTCTGTCGCTATGGGGCTACACCACGAAGAAGGACCTGTCCGGCATGGGCACCTTCCTGATGATGGGTGTGATCGGTTTGCTGGTGGCCATGCTGGTCAACCTGTTCCTGCAATCCAGCGTGATGATGATGGCCATCTCCGCCATCGGCGTTCTGATCTTTGCCGGTCTGACCGCCTTCCACACGCAGGAGATCAAGAACACTTATGTGGCACACGCCGCGCATGGTGATCAGGAGTGGCTGAACAAGGCCGCCTTTGACGGCGCGCTGAGCCTCTACATCTCCTTCCTGAACATGTTCCAGTTCCTGCTCATGTTCATGGGTCAGAACGAATAACGCCTCTGACATCGCACGAAGACGGGCCGGTCCATGTGACCGGCCCTTTTCTTTTGACCTCTCGAATAAGAATCACGCTAAGCTTCGGGAAAACGGGAGGGATTTATGACAGTGATCACCGAAGACGATGTGCAGCGCGATTCCGGTGACGGTCCCTTGGGCGCATTCGAGGCACTGCTGTTCAGCGACACAGGCGGATTGACCCAGTTCGGCGCCTTTGTCGAAATCCTCCAACCCGGCGCAGCCAGCGCGCATCCGCATTGGCACGAGGAAGAGGACGAGATGGTCTATATGCTCGAAGGCGAGGCCACACTGATCGAGGGCGACACCACAGCGCCCTTCCTCCCCGGCATGGCCGCCACCTTCGCCTCTGGCACTCCCACCGGTCATCGGGTGGAGAACCGCTCTGACACGCCCGTGCGGTATCTGGTGATCGGCACGCGCAAGCCGCGGGACCGTGTACACTACCCCACGCAGGGCGACCGGGTGCTGCATTTTGACCGCAGCACGGGGGACGCCCGCTGGGCATGGGCCAATGGCGCCCCCGCCGATCCGATCCCGAAATAAAAAAGCCGCCCGGAAACCCGAGCGGCTTTTCTGATAAAGGTGTGACCCAATCAGTTCATTGCGACCAGCGCCGGTGCGGAGGCGTCGGCCACAACATTCACGGCGTCGCCCTGGCGAGCGAAAGTGAACATCTGGCCGACATGGCCCGGAAGGCCAAAGCTGACGGAGTCGCCATCTGTCAGCGCCATCACAAGACGGCCGGTGTCTTCGGCATCGGTGCGCGAGGCGTAAATTGCTGTCAGCTCATAGGCGTCGCCCTTGTCGGTCCAGTAGACGGACATATCGACAGTCGCGCTGTGCACGGTTGCGCCAGACATGTCGGATGCAAGGGTAACGGTCTCGGCGGATGCAGCGACAGGCAGGGCAAGCAAAGCAACGGCGGCAAGGGTACGAAGGGTCATAGGATATCTCCACGCTCGGGTGAGAGGTCCGCACCAAACGCGCAGCCTCATTTTCTGCGTTGCAGCATCGCATATAAAGCATCAGCGAGCTACGCACGTCAGCGCATAGCCGACATGACGTGATATCAATGGGTTAACAGCATACTACGGTAGACCAAACCGGGCAACCTCTTTCTGCACCTGCATAATACCATGCGCGGCAGCGGATCACCTCGAAACGCGATCCGCCAAAAGCAACAAGACCGCGTGGTGTCCCACACGGCCTTGCAGAATTCCAAAAGGGATCAAGATTACTTGATCTTGCCTTCCTTGTACTCGACGTGCTTGCGCGCGACCGGGTCGTACTTGCGTACGGTCATCTTCTCGGTCATCGTCTTGCCGTTTTTCTTGGTCACGTAAAAGTGGCCAGTGCCTGCGGTCGAGTTCAGGCGGATCTTGATGGTTGCTGGTTTCGCCATAGTAAGTCTCCCGGGGTTGTCCCTAGCAACGCCGGGGGGCGCCCCGCGCGTGAAATAGATATGAAGCCTGCCTTTTACCGGTCGAGGCTGCGGAGTCAACTGCCGTCACCCTTATTGTGACGGGAAAAGTAAGTGCGCGGAGGGCCTGTAAGCCGGATTCTGTTATACGACGGGTTGCCCCGCCCTCAGACGACCATTCCTCTGGGCCACATGTTGCCACGTGGCTCTAGCTGCCAACCCGGATCTCTCGGGCCAAAGCCGCCCTGCCCCGATATGCCGCGAGCGGCATCAGACGGGCGCGAGATCCCTATTAGGCATTGCTCCCGGTGGGGCTTGCCATGCGGGCGATGTTGCCATCCCCCCGGTGGGCTCTTACCCCACCGTTTCACCCTTACCGCACCGATCCCCCGGACAGGTCCGGGCGGCACGGCGGTTTGTTTTCTGTGGCGCTGTCCGTCAGGTTGCCCTGCCCGGGCGTTACCCGGCACCGGCGCCTTGGTGAGTCCGGACTTTCCTCTCGGGGATACCCCCAAGCGGCCGTCCGCCCCTCCGCGCGCTGTCCACATAGAAACACTGCGCCCCCGGCGCAATCCCAATGTTGATGAATCGCTCCGAAGGCGCGGTTGCGTCAGCGCAGCACCAGGGGCATCGCCAGCCAATCAGACAGCGCATCGGCCACGGCATCGGGCTGTTCGAGCATGGAAAAATGCGCCGCGTCTTCGATCACGCGCAGGTGCGCGCCGGGGATCAGCTCCGCCATGAATTCATGCCGTTTGACCGGAAGCTGCCGGTTCTCCGCACCACAGACCACCAGTGTCGGCATGTTGATGCGCCGCAGCGTGCCCTGCTGGTCCTTGCGACGCTGCCATGCGCGGGTCTGGCGCACCAGAACCTCCGGTCCCAGACCCAGGGCCATGTCGCGGATCAGCGCCGCGACCTCGCCCCGCCACGGGCTGGCCACCAGATCACCCAGATGCAAGGCCTCTTCGATGACGCTTTCAAACTTGCCCGCGCGGGCACGGATCAACAGCGGATCGCGTGCGGCGGCTTGCTGCGGGGTGTCCTGCAACGGAGAGCTGTCCATCAGGCACAGGCGTGTCAGCCGATCCGGCGCGCGTCGCACGATCTCCAGCGCCACCGCCCCGCCCATGCCACACCCAACGATGGCAGAGCGTTTCGGCAATTGATCCAGAAGGTTGGAGGCGATTTCCTCGATCCGCTCGCCGCCGGTGATCGGCGCGGCCATCACGGCACGACGCCCGGACAGCGCCGCCAATTGCGGCCCAAAGAGACGCGCATCGCACAGCATATCCGGCAAAAAGACGATGGGTTCAGGCATCCCCCGTCCCCTCGCGTACCTGCGCTGCTGTCACGCTCGTCACCATGATCCTCTTCAAGACATCTGCAAACGGTCGGGTTGCCCAACGATCAACCGTGAGGCAACCTAACAGATGCCCCGTCAGGTGAAAGGGGCAGAAAACACCACTGCGCAAAACCGCCCAGCGCCGCCCGCCCGATAAAGAACAGGGCTCATCCGCCTCGAATCACGGGCTCTTTATTTCGTCCCAGAACACGCCAAGATGCCTGGACACGATCTGGCCATATCGGTCGCTGTCCTTCAACGCCGCCAGCCCCGCGTTGAACCGATACAGGAACGTTGTTCCGCGCCAGTGGGTCTTGGAGATCACCACATGCAGCCCCTCCACCGACAGCGGCTTGTCCAGCGGAACCACCTGCCCGCGCAGCCCCATCTCTTCGATGGTTTGCGCGCCAAGGAACACATTCACCGTGACGGCATCAACCTCCCCGTCTTGCAGCAGGGTGAAACAGGCCTCTGGCGTGTCCGGCTGGATCAGTTTGATCGCGCCACTGCTCAGCCATTCGCGGCCGGGCCGGTCAAGATCATGGGTGAAATATCCTTTCGGACGGCACAGCGTGCGCCCCACCATGTCGGCGTCGCTTTGGTAATCAATGCCGGAACCGGCCCGCACGAACAGCAGCACAAGGATCTCGGCCAGCGGCTCCGAGAAATGAAAATTGACGCAGCGCTCATTGTCCGGCGTGGCCGCGCAATCGGGCTTGTACCAGGGAAACCCCATGTCGAATTGCTTCTCCGCCAGCGCGGGGAACAGATGCTGCGACCAGTCATCCTCCCATGTGATGGAATAGGTCACCGGCGCGGGCGTTGCCTCCATCGCGGCATTGACGATTTCGGTGATCATGCCCTGTCCGGGCCAATCCGGGTCGGTGAAGGGCGCGAAATTGCCGCCGGTCAGCAGCTTCAGCTCGGCATCGTCCTGACGCAAGGGCGTCGCGTCCTCGACCACCTCCGTGCCCGGCGCACAGGGAAGCCGCAGGCTGTCGCCCGGCGTTACCTGAAACACGGAAGACTGAAGCGCGGCCTCATTGGCGTAGTAGATCAGCGTCCATTTCTCCGGGTCGCCATATTTGCCCGCCGCGATGGTAAACACCGTGTCGCCGGGCTGAACGGTGTAGGTCTCCGGCGTGCATGTCTGTGCCCATGCGGCGCCAGCGCCCAGCATCATGCTGGCAGCCAGCGCGACCGCCGCGCTCTTTCGCAGTGTCATGGCTCAGAGCCCCGCCCAGATCGACGACATATGCGTGTCGATGACCTTCAGATACGCGCCATTGTCGCGCAGCGTCGCCAGCCCGTCATCGAACGCCGCGATCAGATCCTCGGCGCGTGGGTTGTTGCGATGCGCTACCGCATGCAGGCTTTCGATCGCCAGAGGGCGCGACAGCTGAAGCTCCACCGCATCCTTCAACCCCATCTCCTTGAGCACGACGCGCCCGGTGAATTCATTCATCGCCACACCGTCCGCCTGACCGGAGACAAGCCGCATGAAGCAGTCCTCGGCGCTGGCGGGCTGCTGCAACCGCGCGCCTGACTGGGCCAGATACCCGGCGCTTCCCCCCTGTCGCGTGGCCGTGGTGTGCCCCAGCGGCGAACATATGCGCAGCCCGTCCAGATCGCCTTCGGATGTGTAGCGCACGCCGGACCCCTTGGCGGTAAACAGCACCACGAGCATTTCGAACATCGGTTCGGAATACAAGAAATCGGTGCAAAGCGTGCTATCGGGATGCGCAGCGCAATCCGGTTTCCGCCATGGAAAGGCCAGATCCACCATGCCTTCGGACAGCATCGGGTCGAGGTGCACGGAGCGATCATTGATCCAGTAGAACTTGTGCTGGCCGGTGTCGTCATTGGCAACAAAGGCGCGGTTCACAAGATCTGTGATCATGCCGGACGACATCTGAAGCCGATTGGTAAAGGGTTTGAAATCGTCGCCCGCCAGCAGCCTGACATCCACGCCCTGACGGCGCTCTGCCTCGGCACGGGCGCGTTGCGCCTGCACCTGCGTCGGGGCGGCGCGCTGCGGTACGGTGACCTCAACCACGGGTGTGCCGCCGTCCAGCCCCGTCGGCAGACCATTGATGCAGGGCATCCGGTACGTCTGGCCAACGCGGATCGCGTCCGGGCTGGGAATGATCTCAAGGTTGGTGCGGTAGATCGCGCTCCACTGCCCCACGTCCTTGTAAAGCCGGTCCGCGATCATCGACAGAGAATCCCCTGACTTCACACGATACAGCCCGCCGCAGGTTTCCTCGGCCGCAACTCCGACTGTTCCAACACCGACACAGGCCGCCGCCGCAAAGATGGCACGCTTGATCATACTCATTCCCCCAACTGAACTTGTTCAAAGGTGCGCCCATGTTGTGGGTTTGGTCAACAATTCAGCTAGGGAATGTGTGCTTAACCATATCTATCAAAGGGTTCCGAAGGGGCAAACCACGTAAAGGTGACGCCCGTCAGGACCGGACGCGACACCGACACCACCTTATCCACAGAATCAATGCCCTGCTGCGCGAGGCCTTCCGGGCGAACTGATATGCAACAGATCAATCTGAGGGTGCTACGCGGTCCAGACGCCGCATGTGAGATACGACGCTCAGCCCACCTCTGCCAGGATCTGCATCCAGACCGCCACCGCGTCATACAGCGTCCATTCCCGCCTCAGCCCGTCTGGCCCGAACTCCGCATGGCTGATGCCCATCACATGGACCCTGGCATTGGTGGGCCGTCCGAACGCGCCCCACCCGGAATGACGCCCCGTCAACGACCAGCGCAGCGCGGCGCGTGGCGGCAACATGGCGTCTTCGATCCCGATGCGATGGTGCACGACGAACTCCGCATCCGGCAGCGCCGCGCGCAATTCGAGCCAGAAATGCTCTGCGGCCGCAAGTCCGTGCCGCTCCGCTCCGCCGGGATGGGCCAACTGGCAGGCACGGTCGTAATGACTGCGGATCGCTTGCCATTCCCCGGCCATCAGCTCGGTCAGCACCTGCTCAAAGGCAAGCCCCCAAGTCACCTCATTCCCGCGACCGGTGTAGGGTCCGGGCACGTCAACCTCGGGGCAAAAGACCGGCTCGTCGCCGTCGTATTGCTCCAGCCGCGCGCGGGCAAACTCCTGCAACTCCACATCCATCTGCCTCAAGACAGCTGCGGTGTCCGTCACCTGCCATTCGTCGCTGATGCGGTTCTGCTTGGCAAAGCGATCGGCCATCACGCGAAAGCGCAAGCGCCGCCCGGTTGCAGGCCCCCAAGGCCCCTCGACCGTGTGCCGCCCCGCAACCGTCAAGCGGTGCGAGCCGAGGAACCCGCGCCTGTCATTGCCGGTCCAGATCACATCCTCGCCCAGCACCTGCCGGTCAGGGAACGCCGCAAGCCCCGGCATCTGCGCGGCCAGCAAGTCGTCGACCCCTTGGGCAATGCCGCGCGCGTCTCGATGGATGATCGCCGGGTGATACAGGCGGTGCAGCGCCCGCCCCGGTGCGCGCCCTTCCCAGACCTCCCGCGCTCCGGTCAGGATGTAGTCCGGAAAGTCCCTGAAACGTGGTTCGAATCCCTGCATGACGTCCTCCGGCCAACGCGCATCGTGGTAAAGGAATGCCTGCAAATGGTGGACAATCCGTATACGCGGCCGAGGGCCTTCATGCTGTAGGACGGGTCAGTCGTAGCCGTTCCATCGAAATGCGCCATCCGGCCCGAGGCGGGAAAACGGGTTATGCGCCACCTCCCAGATGTGGCCTTCGGGGTCCGCGAAATAGCCGATGTGGCCGCCCCAGAACACGTCATGCGCCTCGCGCAGCACCTCGCCCCCGGCGGCGCGCGCGGCGTCAAGCACCTCTGCGACCTCACTCTTATCGCGCACGTTGCAGGCGTAAGTGGCAGCGCCATGGCCGAGCCGCTCCGCCGGGACACCCATATCGCGGGCCAGATCCTCCAGCCCGTATAACCCCAGCGCCTGCCCCAGCAGATCGAACACGACGATGCCCTCTTCGCTTGGCACGCGCGTCCATCCCATCGCCTCGTAAAACGCTGTGGTTGCGGGAATATCGCGGCAGGCAAGTGTGATCAGGCTGATACGTTGATCCATGGTCGTCGTCCTTTCGGGGGCAAGAGAGGGCAGTCCGATATCTGGCATGCCCTCCTGTCAGAAATCGTCAAGAGCCCGCGCCCAGCCAAGCACCCGCTCTGCCACCGGCTGCGTCTGGCGCGGCGACAGGATATCGCCCGCGATGATGTGATGGCCGGGGTCATCGCCCGGGCCGGTCTCGACCCGCATGACCTCCGCAGGGCCGCCCCATCGAGCGGCAATCTCGACTGTGCGCGTGTGGTCCACCAACCCGTCGTTTTCGTCAAAAACAAAGAGCGCTGGCACCCGCACCAAAGCCGGATCGCGCTTGGCCACCGCGCGCACAGCCGCGGCCATGGGCAGCACGGCAACCGACGGGTAGCGCGCGGTCCACGCTCGCCCGTGCGCCTCTGTCAGCGGGGTAAATCCCCGATCCCGACCGATCAGCCATGGCAGAAACCAGCGCGCGCCGGGCCACGTCAGGACAGAAGCCTTGGCATCGCGGAGCTTGTAGTTCGGAGAGACCATGACAGCGCCCGCCACGTCGCGGCCCATCCCGGCCTGCAGCGCAAGGGTCAACAAAGTACAGCCGGTGGAGCAGCCCATCACAAGCACGCGGTCCCCGATGGTGCGCCCAATGGCCAGCGCCTCCGCCACGTCCTGCATCCAGTCGTCGACACCCGCCTCGGCCATGGCGGCACCATCGCAGCCATGCCCCTTCAGGCGCGTGAACATCAGGTTCGCGCCCAGACACTGCGCCACGAGGTCGGGCAGCGGACGCAGCTCTTCGGAGCTGGCGGAAAAGCCGTGCACATAAACCACGGCCCACGGCGTAGGAGCCTCCGGCGTGCCATGCCAGACGACACGCTTTTCGACGCCGGGCCGCAGATGTGGCACCCCGCGCTCCGCCTCCGCCAGATAGTCGGATACGCCGCGCGCAAGGCGCGTCTCGTCGAACCCCACATCAAGTGACACCGCTTCGCGCGGCAACAGGGTCCACACCACAACCACGGCGGCCAAGATAGCCAACACCATCCAGATCATCGGGCGCGCCCTCCGTCCGTTGCGCCGGAGCGCGGCAGGCCTATCCGCCGACGCGCATGATTACGTGTTCTATCCGCGCAAGGCAGGCCGGCGTCGAAAAGCGGTGATCCACATCGCGGACAAAGGTCAGCGACACATCCGGCCCTTCGAGGTGATCGAGCAACCGCAACGCCGTCTCACGGCTGACCGCTTCGTCACGGGTGCCCTGCAACAGCCGCACCGGCCATGGCATCCGCAGTGCCGCGCGCAGCACAAGGTTCTTGCGACCATCCTCGATCAGCTTGCGGGTCACGACATACGGATCTTCAAAGGCAGAGGGCACGATCATCTGCCCTTCTTCCATGATGGTGCGTCGCTGTTCGGTGCTGAACCCGGACCAAAAGCTGTCCTCGGTGAAATCCGGCGCAGCGGCAATCCCGACGAAGCCAGTCACCCGTTTCAACTTGCGCGCCAGGATGCAGCCGATCCAGCCCCCCATCGAAGACCCGACAAGAACCACAGGCCCGTCGCCTGCCACATGACGCACGACGGCCTCCGCATCCGCGGCCCAGTCCCCGATGCAGCCATCCTCGAACGCGCCGCCCGATTGCCCGTGTCCGGAGTAGTCAAACCGCAGAAACGCCTTGCCGCGTTTGGCCGCCCAGGCTTCGAGGTGGACCGCCTTCGTCCCTTCCATGTCAGAGCGATAGCCAGAGAGGAATAAGATACAAGGCCCCTCCCCCGGCGTATACGCATAGGCCAGCTTGTTACCGCGCGGACCATTCATGAAAGTTACTTCAGACATGTAGTTCTCCCCCTTTTCACGCGACCTTACCTAAGTTCACGACGACGCCAAGACCCGAAATGCGCCAGACACCCTTGCGCTGGCTGCAAAGCACGAGGGGCCGCCCCGAGGCGACAGATGGCGCGAAATTGTCAGCTGACAATTTTCCGCGTCACCAGGGGTCGGCCGCTGCGGCGGGTGTCACTCGGTCTCGACCTCGTCGAGGCCCAGCGCCAGGACACCGCCAAGCAGCGACAGCACCGCAAAGCCCGCCAATGCCGCCTGCGGCCCGACAAAGGCCAGCGCGCCGCCGACCGCGCCCACGATCAAGAGCAAGGTGCCGATCAACGTGTTCGCCAAGGCTGCGTAAGACGATCTGGCATCCTCTGGCGCCATGTCCACCAGATAGGTTGAACGGCCCTGCCGCACCCCCTGATAGGCGACCATCAGGCCGAACAGCACCAGCGGCACAACCCAGACGGGGCCAACCAGCCCCATGAGGTCAAGCGCCACGGCCAGAGCCATGAACGCCGCCGCGACAAAGCCGGACAGCGCCAGCACCCAGCGCGACGACTGATCCGCGAGCCGCCCCCAGATGTAGGAGCTGACGAAAGACGCCGCAGCCGAGGCCAGCAAAAGCGCCCCAAGTCCTTTCAAGGCGCTTTGCCCGTCGCCCAGCATCACGAAGTACGGCGGCGCCAGAGCCGTCACTGTCAGCGCTCCGCGAATATAGATGAAACGGCGAAATTGCTTGTCCTGCTTCAAGGGGGTCAGATCAATGGCCGGGCTGTTGTCTTCGACCTGCGAGGGTTTCTCTTTCAGGGTGCAAAACACTGTCGCCGCGCCGATCCAGAGCGCCGCCGCGACAAAGATCGCAATGACCACCGGCCCCCTTTCCTGTCCGATGCCAAAGATCAACAGAGCGGCAAAGGCGAGCACCGCCAGCGAGGCCGAAGATCCGGCAACGCCCGTGACCGCCCCGCGCCGTTGCTTCTGAACCGTCTTGCCGAGGATGTCCTTGTAGCTGACGGAACACAGCGCCCGGCTGAGCGCCAGAACCGCCAGGGCCCCCGCGATGGCAAGGCCCGCGGCCCAGCCTGTCAGGAACAGCGCCGACACGGCGATCAGCGCCGACATAAGCCCCTGCCCCGCCGACCCGATGACCCAGGCCCATTTGCGGTGTGTCATGGCTTCGACCCGTCCCGCCAGGATGATCTGTGGCAGCAGCGCGCCCGCCTCCCGGATCGGCACGAACAGCCCCGTGATCGCGGCCGGCACGCCAAGGTTGCCCGCCAGCCAGCTCAGCACCAACTTGGGATCGATCAGCCCGTCAGCGATCTTGGTCATGGAGAGGCTGAGCATGTGACGCAGGCCATTGCGGGCTTCGGTTTCAGAAGCGTGGTCCGCTCCGGTCAAATCATCGTAGACATCCGTCTCGGTCTTGGTCATGTCGTCGTGCCTCTTGGGTACGTCTCTGGTGTTGACACACCGCGCCCCCGAGGTCATTCAGGCGCCGCACAACATAACCCGCAACCGGGCGTTCCGTGGGCGCCAAACCGACGAGGAGACACTCAGATGTCCCAGATTTCCCTGACTTTCCCAGATGGCTCTAAACGTGATTTCGACAAGGGGGTGACCCCTGCGGACGTTGCTGCGTCGATTTCCAAATCGCTGGGCAAGAAAGCCATCAGCGCACAGGTCGACGGCCAGCATCACGATCTGCAATGGCCGCTCGAGGCCGACGCGGCCATCGCCATCAACACCCTTGCCGACGAGGCCCCCGCGCTGGAGCTGATCCGCCACGACCTGGCGCACATCATGGCGCGCGCGGTTCAAGAGCTGTGGCCCGACGTGAAGGTCACCATCGGCCCGGTCATCAACAACGGCTGGTATTACGATTTCGACCGTGCGGAGCCCTTCACTCCCGAAGATCTCGGCGCCATCGAAAAGAAGATGAAAGAGATCATCAACAAGCGCGACGAGATCCGGACCGAGGTCTGGTCCCGCGCCGATGCCATTGCGCACTACGAAAAGTCCGGCGAGAATTACAAGGTGGAGCTGGTCAACGCGATCCCCGACGACGGCCAGCCCATTCGCATGTACTGGCACGGCGACTGGCAGGATCTGTGCCGCGGCCCGCACCTGCAGCACACCGGCCAAGTGCCGGGCGATGCGTTCAAGCTGATGTCTGTCGCGGGCGCCTACTGGCGCGGCAATTCCGACAACGCGATGTTGCAACGCATCTACGGCGTGGCCTTCAAGAACAAGGAAGACCTGCGCAAGTATCTGAACATGCTGGAAGAAGCGGCAAAGCGCGACCACCGCAAGCTGGGTCGCGAAATGGACCTGTTCCACATGCAGGAAGAAGCGCCGGGCCAGATCTTCTGGCATCCCAACGGGTGGAAGATCTACACCACCCTGCAGGATTACATGCGCCGCAAGCAGGAGCGCGACGGCTATGTGGAGGTCAACACTCCACAGGTCGTGGACCGCAAGCTGTGGGAAAAATCCGGCCACTGGGACAACTACCAGGATCATATGTTCATCGTCGAAGTGGACGAGGAACACGCCCGCGAAAAGGCGATCAACGCGCTGAAGCCGATGAACTGCCCCTGCCACGTGCAGGTGTTCAACCAAGGCCTGAAATCCTACCGGGATTTGCCGCTGCGCATGGCTGAATTCGGCTCCTGCAGCCGGTATGAGCCCTCGGGCGCGCTGCATGGCATCATGCGGGTGCGTGGCTTTACCCAGGACGATGCGCATATCTTCTGCACCGACGATCAGATCGAGTATGAGACCGCCAAGTTCATCAAGTTCCTGGCTGGCATCTACGACGATCTGGGCTTTCACAACTGGACGATCAAACTGTCGACCCGCCCTGAAAAGCGCATCGGGTCCGAGGAAAGCTGGGACCGCGTCGAACAGGCGCTGGGCGATGCCTGCAAGGCAGCGGGCTATGACTTCGAGATCCTCGAGGGCGAAGGTGCGTTCTACGGGCCCAAGCTGGAGTTCACCCTGACCGACGCCATCGGCCGGGAATGGCAGTGCGGCACGCTGCAAGTGGACCCGAACCTGCCCGAACGGCTGGACGCGACCTACATCGGTCAGGACGGCGCAAAGCACCGCCCCGTCATGCTGCACCGCGCGGTTCTGGGGTCGTTCGAGCGCTTCATCGGCATCCTGATCGAGGAACACGCAGGCAAGCTGCCCTTCTGGCTGGCCCCGCGTCAGGTGGTGGTGGCCTCCATCACTTCGGAAGCAGATGACTATGTGCATGAGGTGGTTGAACAGCTGGTGAACGCAGGCGTCCGCGCCGAGGCCGACATCCGCAACGAAAAGATCAACTACAAGGTCCGCGAACATTCGCTGGGCAAAGTGCCGGTCATCCTTGCCGTCGGTCATCGCGAAGTCGAAGAGCGCACCGTGTCTGTCCGCCGTCTTGGTGAAAAGCAGACCTCCGTGCAGCCGCTCGACGAGATCGTGCCGAGCCTCGCGTCTGACGCCACCGCGCCGGACAAGCGGTAACGCATTCTCGTGACCGAAGAAATCGACGCGACCGAAGTTCTCAAGGCTGAGCGGAACCTGCTCTTCCATGAACTTCGGTCGGGTCCCTCGCGGGATGCGGTGACGCTTTGGGTCGACGGGGCGGAGGTGGCGGAACAGCCGATCCCCGACGCTGTACGGCGCGACAACTTTGCCGCCATCCCCGGCCCCATCCACACCATCGACAGTGAACCCGGCTGTCTGCGCTACCGCCTGATGTTCACGCGCTGCGTGGCCTATCAGTGGCGCGATGAAGCCTATGCCGAGCCGGAACCGAGCGACGACACCGAGGACAGCCCGCTACGGCTTTATCCACAGTCCCGCTATCGTGCGCAGGTCGAAGCGGCGAGCTTTGCGCATCAGGTCTACCAGGACCCGTTCCACCACTTCGCCGTTCTGACGCTGGACGCGATCCTTGACGTCATCTGCCGGCAGCCCCCCCGCGTCACCGCCCGCGTTCTGACGGAGGCTGACCTGCGCTGAAATGCTGGGCGCTATGGTGATAAGCTTGACGGAGGTCGTGATCACCACTGCGCGCTGTCGGTTTGCATCGAACGCCTTTAACAGTCGCCCTGCCTGACGCGATAGAGACTGCGCGGTTGTTTCAGTTTGGCGCTCTGCCTCGTTGGATTTCATCCAGCCCCAACACCGGCAGCATTTCACCCGGCGCCGATGCATACTGACGTGGCCGTCAGTGATGCGCAGGCATCGCAGCGGCCAGCGTAAAGGCACCGCTCGGGCCGCACAGATTGGACGGTGCATATTTCACAAAGAGACACCAAGCCTGCATGCATCAAGACCACTGCCACCAGCGCTCAGGCCATGGAGCAAGAGAAATGCTAAGGCCACGCACTGGCTGGCGAAAACGGTTGCGCTGCGAGCGCTGGCACCACCTGCGCTGGCGGTTTGCAGCCATGTTGATCAGGTCCAAGCACCCGATACTGCTGGAAAACCCGTCGTGCTACCTTGCCTTCGCCGAGAGCTGCCGGACCGAACCGGAGTTTCTGACGGAGATCACGCCCCGCACTGGCGTCGTCCAGACCGCCACCCACATTCTTTACCACGGCGCGGCGGCTGTGGCGCTGTTCGACGCGCGCATGTTTTCGGTCGTGAAGCTGGCCGTGTTGGTGGTGCGCGGCGGCGGGCGTTTTTCTTCTTGGACGCCGCGCTCCTTCGATGGTGATGTCAGGCCCCCAAGGCCGCTTGTGTGGCCTTGTCCCAGCCAAGATACATCTGATCGCCATCCACAATCAGCGGACGTTTCATCAGCGTCGGGTGGGCCGCGATCAAATCCAGCGGCGCGCCCTGACGCGCGGCTTCGTCCATCTCGCGCCAAGTGGTCGACCGCGTGTTCAACAGCCGATCGCCAAAGCGTGCCTGTGCTTCCGCGAGCACCTCTTGTGGCACCCCATCCGCACGCACATCGACGAAGTCCGCATTCAAGGCCTTCAGCGCCTTGCGGCAGGTGTCACAGGTTTTCAGCCCATACAGAACCATCTTAGTCCCCTCTCTATCCTCGCCCCGCGCTGTTTGGAAACCGCGCATTGGACGGACCAGGCGACACGCCTCGCCCGCCTTCTGCGCAAAGCGCGTTAAGAAAATTCACATAAAAGGCGAGGCATTGAAACACGAGGCAAAATTTCTTGCATTTGCATTTATGTGGCTGTCCAGAATAGGACGCGATGCTCTAAAAACACCCGGATACGCTGAGTGCAAGCGCCGGATGTCCACAAAGAAGGCTCGGGGGTCGCGGGGCGGCTTCCCCCCGATGTGGAAGTGGACGATGACTTCAGAAGGAGCACGGGAACCATGCCAAGCGGCACCGTGAAGTGGTTTAACACGACCAAAGGATACGGCTTTATCGCGCCAGATGAGGGCGGCAAGGACGTTTTCGTACATATCTCTGCGGTTGAGCGTTCCGGATTGACCGGACTCGCCGACAACCAGCCTGTCAGCTACGAGTTGCGCGAAGGCCGTGATGGCCGCGCCATGGCCTCCGACCTCAAGGTCCGCTGATCCCGGCCCTTCGGAGCGCTGTTCTGCCGCGCCCCGAAACAGGATTTTAACGTTTTGGCCCGACTCTAAGGCTGCTCGGGGCGCAGTTTCCTTGCGCTTGAAAGGAGCCTGTCATGCCTGTCGTTGGAACCAATGCCATTGCCATCGTCGCCGGCCTGCTTTTCACCGGCGCGCTTGTGGTCGGCGTGCAATTCATGCCGCCCCTGACGCAAGCAGACCCCGAAGGCTTTCCCGCGTTTCAGAAATATCGGCCGCTGGGCGGGGACGGACAGGGCCTGATTGAGGCCAGCAACGGGCGCGGCGGCGGCGCCATCATAGATCCGGGGCAATACTGTCGCGAGACGCTTTCGGGCGTGAACTGCGGATGTTTCCGCGAAAAAGCCGTGCAGGTTCTCAGCGCCAGGCGCCCCCGCGCCGCGGGCTGGCACTATGCCAACGATTGGGACCTGGCCACGTCTCAGGCCGCTGCGGATTGTCGATAGATGTTCGTCTCGCGATCTCATGCCGATTGCAGGCGCTTTGCTTCCTGTCCTGCCAACTGGATCAGCTCCTTCATATATGGCTTTTCCAGATCCTCGGTGCGCACCGCGGCATAAAGTCGGCGGGTCAGCCCCTCTTTCGTCAAGGGACGCGTCACGTAGTCCGACGAATATTTCACCTCCCGCACCACCCAATCGGGCAGCACCGACACCCCCCGGTTGGAGGCCACCAGCAGCAGGATCACCGCCGTCAGTTCCACCTGACGGATGGCAGCAGGCTCGACCTTTGCAGGGGTGAGCAACTGGCTGAAAATGTCGAGGCGCGCGCGATCCACCGGGTAGGTGATCAGCGTCTGTCCGCGAAAGTCCTCCGGCTCGATATACGCCTTTGCCGCCAGTGGATGATTGGCGGAGGCCACGAACACCGGCGCGTAGTCGAACAAGGGAACGAAAGAGACCCCGGCCAATTCCTCCGGGTCCGAGGAGATGACCACATCCACCTCTTCCTTCATCAGCGCGGGCAACGCGTCGAAGGCCAGACCGGGACGGATATCGACGTCCACATCGGCGAATGTCTTGCGAAATGCCTCCAGCACAGGAAACAGCCACTCGAAACACGCATGGCATTCGATCGCGATGTGCAGGCGCCCGTTGCTGCCGGCGCGCAACCCCATGAATTCGTCCTGTAACGCTTCCACCTGCGGCAACACTTGCTCTGCCAACCGGAGCAAGCGCATCCCGGCGGGCGAGAGTTTCATCGGTTTGGAGCGCCGGATGAACAATTCCACCCCCGCCTGATCCTCCAACCCCTTGATTTGGTGGCTCAACGCACTCTGTGTGATATTGAGTGTGTCCGCCGCCTTGGCGACGCCGCCGAAGTCGTGGATCGCCTTGATCGTCCGCAGGTGGCGGAATTCGATATGCATACGCGCCTCATGTTATTGATGAGATTTATGAGTTTGTCTCACCATGGGGCATGTGCCATATAGTGTTCAAGACGCAAACGCATCGGAGAGCGTCGCAATTGCGACCCCCGAGATCCCGAGCCGAGAGAGACAGTGACATGACAAAACCCGAGATCAGCCTCGAATTCTTCCCTCCGAAAAACATCGAAGGCACGTTCCGGCTCTGGGATTCAGTGCAGGTTCTGGCCCCGCTGGCGCCGCGCTTTGTCTCCGTCACATATGGGGCGGGCGGCACGACACGGGATCTGACCCGCGACGTCGTGGCGACCATCCACAAACACTCAGGGCTGCGCACCGCCGCCCACCTGACCTGCGTCGACGCCACCCGGGACGAGACTTTGCAAGTGGCGCGGGACTTCGCCAAGGTCGGCGTGACCGACATCGTGGCGCTGCGTGGCGACCCGCCGAAAGGGTCCGCCGGCTTCACCCCGCACCCCGAGGGCTTCAACAACTCGGTGGAGCTGATCGAAGCGCTGTCTGACACCGGCGATTTCACCATCCGGGTCGGCGCATACCCCGACATCCATCCGGAAGCTGCAAGCGCGCAGGCGGATATAGACTGGCTGAAGCGCAAGCTGGACGCCGGCGCGACCGAGGCGCTGACCCAGTTCTTCTTTGAGTCGGAAACCTTCTTCCGCTACCGCGATGCATGTGCAAAGGCGGGCATCGACCAGTATATCACGCCGGGCATTCTGCCGATCGAGAACTGGAAAGGCGCCCGTCGCTTTGCCGAGGGCTGCGGCACGAAGATTCCGCAGTGGGTGATCGAAGCCTTTGAAACCGCAGAGCGCGACGGACGGACAGATCTGCTGGCCACCGCAATTTGCACTGAGCTGTGTGATGAACTGCTTCAAGGCGGCGTGGACAAGCTGCACTTCTACACGCTGAACCGACCCGAATTGACCCGCGACGTGTGCTTTGCACTGGGCGTCACACCGGAAGCCAAGCTGCAAAACGTCGCCTGAAACGGCCTTGCATCAGAACCCATGCTGATGCGTCGTATCTGGATCGAGACATGACCACCGGGGAGCAATTCGCTGTCCGGTGGTTTTCCTTTGTGACGAGCATGCCGGGGTCTGCAGTGCCCCCTTCGCCAAGGATGACACACGGTCTATCATGGTTTCGGTGTGAAACGCCGCGCCTTGGCTTTGGCACAGGCCGAGCCGTTGATATCTGCCGGCGTTGTTTGATAGTTTTTTTACTTAGGGAACACGCGACCACCGGGTTTTCGGCGTCAAACTGTCAATGGGACCTGCAGATCTGCATGGACCGTCGGCGGGTTTGACCGACGACGAGATCCCGCAACAATTTTTTGCCTGACTTGCGGTGAGCCAAAACGGCCGCGGCTCGGGCAGATGACACTAAAAATAGACGTTTGGAATCAAACGGCTACCGAGATGTCTCGGTAGCCGCTGAGCGTATTTTCCGTGAGACGCTAAACGCCGCCATATTGACCGGGCCAACAAGCAAGCCGCCAAGCGTCCCTGCGAGCGGCCAAACGCCTCAACCTTTGAAGGTCTCGACCCATTTCGCGTACTGCGACATGAAGCTCGCCAAGAAGTCGCGGCTGCTGTCGACCACACCGTCATCGGTCAGAATATCCTGCACCTTGCCGATGTAGGCCTCGGGTTGCTGCAATGTCGGCATGTCGAGGAAGACCAGCGCCTGACGCAGGTGGTGGTTGGCGCCAAAGCCGCCCGTCGCGCCCATGGACGCGGTCACGACCCCGGCAGGTTTGCCGGCCCAGATGCTGTCACCATACGGCCGCGAGCCAACATCCAATGCGTTCTTGATCGCCGCTGGCAGAGAGCGGTTATATTCGGGCGTTGCAAAAAGCACTCCGTCCACATCCTTCATCTCATCGCGGAACCTCGTCCAGGGCGCTGGCGGTGTGTCGGTCTCCAGATCCTCATTGTAGAACGGCAGGTCCGCGATCTCGATGAACTTGAAGCTCAGCGTATCGGGCGCCAGCTTTGTCATCTCGGTGATGAGTTTGCGGTTCAGCGATGCTTCGCGCAGCGACCCTACGAGCACGGCGATGGTGTATGCCATGAGTGTTCTCCTTTGTATCCTTTGGACCTGTCGGCCCTTCTGAAAGGTAACCTAGGACCCGTTGCGCAAACGTCATCTGCACAGGGTCGAACACGCGCGGTGCCTCAACGCGCACGACAGGGGCCGGAACGGTGCTGCGCCCCGGCCTCTCTGTTTCCGCCAAAGTTATTTTGCGGCGACGGTTTCCTGGCGCTGGATGCCCAGACCGTCGATGGTCAATTCCATCACGTCGCCGGGTTTCAAAAAGCGTTGCGGCTTCATGCCCATGCCAACGCCGGACGGCGTGCCCGTGGCAATGATGTCGCCCGGCACCAGCTTCATGAACTGGCTCATATGAGAGATGATCTGCGCCACGGTAAAGATCATGTCGTCGGTGGTTTCATCCTGCACGGTCTCGCCGTTCAGCATGAGAGAAACGCGCAGGTTTTGCGGGTCCGGCACCTCATCGGCGGTGACCAGCCACGGGCCGGTGGGGCCGAAAGTCGGGGCTGACTTGCCCTTCACCCATTGTCCGCCACGCTCGATCTGAAACGACCGTTCGGACATGTCGTTGATGACGCAGTAGCCCGCCACATGGTCCAGCGCGTCCGCCTCGGAGACATAAAGCGCCTCCTTGCCGATCACCACGCCCAGCTCGACCTCCCAATCGGCCTTCTCGGCGCCGCGCGGAATGATCACCGGATCGTTCGGGCCGGACAACGCGGAAGTCGCCTTGTTGAACACGATCGGCTCCGCCGGTTCCGCCATGCCGGTCTCGGCGGCGTGCTTGGCGTAGTTCAACCCGATGCAATAGAAGTTCGGCACCGTGGCAAGACACGCCCCGATCCGGCCCGGCTCCGCCACCAGCGGAAGCTGCGACAGATCCAAGGCGCGCAGAGTGTTCAACGCGTCGAGAGACACCCCGTCACCTGCGAAGTCTTGGACGTGATCGGACAGATCGCGCACCTGACCTTGCTCGTCCAGAACGCCCGGCTTTTCCTGGCCTGCTGGCCCATACCGCAACAGCTTCATAGTCAACTCCCTGATTTATCGGTATTGTCTCTTCCTTTCGCGGAAAGGTCCCCCGCGTTGGAAAAGAAGTCTTTTACATTGAGCATCAAATGCACCAGATGCGCGCGCACGTTTTCCGTCACCTTGTTCGCGTCGCGGGCGCGCAGCCCGGTGACGATGCCCTCGTGCTGTCGCAGCACGCGCTCGCGCGCGCTTTTGCGTGTCGCCGACAGGTATCGCGCGCGCCACAGTCGGGCCACGAGCGCCTGATGCATCTCTGCCAAAACGGGGTTTTTCGCCGCGTCCGTGATGGCGCGGTGAAACGCCATATCCAGCTCGAACAGGTCCAGCTTGTCCATGGTGTCGTAGCTCTCTGCCATACGGTCGGCCAGCGCGGCGATCTGCTCGATCTCCGCGTCCGAGGCCCGGTCACAGGCCAGCCGCGCCGACAGCAATTCCAGCGCAGTCATGACCTCGACGTTTTGTGCGACGCTCTCGTAGGACGGCTCCGCCACGATGGGAGAGCGCGCAGGCCGCAGCAGGAGCAACCCTTCCTTGGCAAGAATGCGGATCGCTTCGCGCATGGGGGTCCGGCTGACCCCCATGGCGCTGGCGTGATCGCGCTCCTTGACCTGTGTGCCGGGCTCCAGTTCGCCGCGCAGAATGTCGCGGCGCAGCCTGTTGGCGATCTGCTCTGGCAATGTCTGCTCTGACATGGAACCGCCTCTCCTGAGCTGTGGTCGTCTTGATGCAGCGTGACTGCGGGCGCGTTTGGCCTTGGGGGCACCTTTCCCAGGCAGTCAGACCTCTGCCATTGGTGCGCCGTTTACCCGGCGGTGTGACGCGCCATCACCCGCGCCCGATGAACGGCATATTGGTCGCCATCACTGTCATGAACTGCACGTTGGCCTCCAAGGGCAGCTCTGCCATGTGCAGCACGGATGACGCAACATGTGCCACATCCATCACAGGTTCCACCGCGATGGAGCCATCCGCCTGAGGCACCCCCTCGGTCATCTTTTGCGCCATGTCCGTCAGCGCGTTGCCAATGTCGATCTGTCCGCAGGCGATATTGTAGGGCCGCCCGTCCAGCGAAATCGAGCGCGTCAGCCCGGTGATCGCGTGTTTCGACGCGGTGTAAGGCGCAGAGCCCCAGCGCGGTGCCTCGGACGACACCGAACCGTTGTTGATGATCCGCCCGCCCTGCGGCGTCTGCGCCCGCATTTGCCGGAAGGCCGCCTGAGCGCAGAGGAAAGATCCCGTCACGTTGATGTCCATGCAGCGCCGCCAGTCATCGAACGCGATCTCGTCTATGCTGCCGCCCATCACCGACACGCCCGCGTTGTTGAACAGGGCGTCGATCCGGCCCCATGCGGACACGGCACGGCTGAACACTTCTGACACCTGCGCCTCATCGGTCACGTCTCCGGGCAGAACGAGCGCGCCCGCATGACCGGTGGCCACCTCTTTCAACGGGTCCGGCCGCCGCCCCACCAGACCGACCTGCCAGCCCGCCTCGAGGAACGCCATCGCGCAGGCCTTGCCGATGCCCTGCCCTGCGCCGGTTATCATGATCGTCTTGCTCATCTGAGCACTCCTTTTCTGGCCCACGCCACTTGCGGCCGACACTCTGGCCCGAACGACAGTCGAGCGGCGTCTCGCAGGCCGGGGGTCACGCCCCCCCGTCCTGCGAGACCCGCTTGTGCCCTAGTGGTTGTCGCGCGGCAGCGTTTCCCGGACCTTCTGATAGGCTGTGGCCAGTTCAAGGCATCCGCCTTGCGCCAACTGCCCGACATGGGTGCGGTAGATTTCCTGCCACGGGGTTTGATGCACCAGTTCCGGGGCCTCCCACGCGTCAATGCGCGCCTGCCATTCGACCTCGTCCACCAGCGCATCCATGCGCGAGGCGTTCAGGTCCAAACGGACCCTGTCGCCGGTCCGCAGATGCGCCAAACCGCCACCAACGACCGATTCCGGCGAGGCATTCAGGATCGACGGGCTTTCAGATGTGCCCGACTGCCGACCGTCCCCGACTGTGGGCAAATGGTTCACCCCGGCGCGGATCAGCGCATCCGGCGGCTGCATGTTCACCACCTCCGCCGAACCGGGGTAGCCCACGCAACCAACGCCTCGGATGAACAAAATGGTGTTCTCGTCGATCTCAAGCGCGGTGTCGTTGATCCGGTCGTGGTAATCTTCGGGGCCTTCAAACACCACGGCGCGGGCCTCGTGAATGCCCTCCTGCCCCGGATGCGCCAGGAACCGCCGCTGGAAGTCGGGGGAGATCACCGATGTCTTCATCAGCGCGGAGTCAAACAGGTTGCCTGACAGTACCTTGAAGCCCGCATTGGTCCGCATCGGCGCGTCATAGGTCTTGATCACGTCGAGGTCGGCGCTTTCCCAGCCGGTCAGGTTTGCGCCCATGGTCTGCCCCGTGGCGGTCATCGCGCCCTCGTGCAGCCGTCCGGCCTTGCGCAGTTCCCCCATGACCGCAGGCACCCCGCCCGCGCGGAAAAAGGATTCGCCCAGATATTCCCCGGCAGGCTGCATGTTGACCATCAAGGGCACGTCGAAACCGACCGTCTCCCAGTCCTTCACGTCCAGCGCCACACCCATATGACGCGCAATGGCCTGAAGATGCGGCGGCGCGTTGGTCGACCCGCCGATGGCCGAGTTCACCACGATCGCGTTCTCAAAGGCCTCCCGCGTCAGGATGTCCGAGGGTTTCAGATCCTCCATCACCATGCCGACGATGCGTTTGCCGGTCTCGTAGGCCATGGCCATCCGTTCGCGAAACGGCGCGGGGATGGCCGAGTTGCCGGTGAGCGACATGCCCAAAGCCTCTGCCATGGCGTTCATGGTCGAGGCCGTGCCCATGGTGTTGCAATGTCCGAGGCTGGGCGCCGAGGAACAGACCCGCGACATGAATTCGTCGTAGTCGATCTTGCCCTCGGCCAGCAGCCGTCGGCCTTCCCAGATGATCGCGCCAGAGCCTGCGCGCTTGCCCTTCCACCAGCCATCCAGCATCGGACCGCCGTTCAGCGCAATGGCCGGAATGTCCATTGTCGCCGCGCCCATCAGCATGGCAGGCGTGGTCTTGTCACAGCCCGTGGTCAGCACCACCCCGTCGAGCGGATAGCCGTGCAGCACCTCCACCAGACCGAGATAGGCCAGGTTCCGGTCCAGCGCCGCCGTGGGGCGTTTGGCGGTTTCCTGGATCGGGTGCACAGGGAATTCCATCGGGATGCCGCCCGCCTCGCGGATGCCTGCCTTGATCCGGTCCATCAAGAAGACGTGGATCTTGTTGCAGGGCGCGATATCGCTGCCGGTCTGGGCGATGCCGATCACCGGACGCTCGGACATCAGTTCCTCGCGGCTGTAGGTGCTGTTCTGGTAGCGTTCCACGTAGAGCGCGGTCATCCCCGGGTTGTTGGGATTGTCGAACCACTCCTGGCTGCGGAACCGCTTGTTGGCACGGGTGTCTGACATGAGTTCTCCCTGCCCCGTACTCGGGGCTGTCTGCTGTGGCGTGACGGGTCTTACCCGCAGCGCGGTCATCTCTTTGTATCGGCACGCCTGGGTCAAAGCGGCATCCACGGAGCGCCGCGTCGTGCCAGAGGAGCCGTTGCCGCGCCGTTCCCATCTGGTTGACATGGGCCGTGCAGCGCGCTTACCTCAAAATGGTATACCATCTGCGCGCCGATGCAAGCGCCAGCCGAAATATGCGGGAGACGACAATCGGGACCAGAGGCTGGCATCTGTGCCGCTTTGGTTTTTTGCGCCACCTGTTGAACCTGATCCAAAGGGGTCCGTCGAAGACCCAAGCCTAGCCCGGAAAGACCTGCAATGACCCTGTCCATGCCCGATCCAAACGGCACTTTCCTCGTCCGCCTCTGGCACGAAGGCCACGGACCGATCATCGCCGTGCTGCGTGACAACCGGCTGTTCGACATCACAAGTCGCGCGACCCCGACCATCTCCGCCCTGCTGGAACGCGACGATCTGCTGACGTTCATTGCGGAGCGGAAAGGCACCGATCTCGGCCCGCTGGATCCTTTGCCCGACGATCTGACCCTGCTCGCGCCCTGTGACCTTCAGGTCATCAAAGCCTCCGGTGTGACCTTTGCCCAAAGCATGGTCGAACGTGTGATTGAGGAGCAGGCCGCAGGTGATCCCGACCGGGCCGAGGCCATCCGGAAGAAAGTCACCGCCGTCATCGGCGACAGCCTTGCGGGGGTCACGCCCGGATCTGACAAAGCGTTGCAGGTGAAGGCCGTGTTGCAGGCCGAAGGGCTCTGGTCCCCTTACCTTGAGGTGGGCATCGGCCCCGATGCTGAGGTCTTTACCAAATGCCCCACACTCGCGGCCGTGGGTCATGGGGCGGATGTCGGCCTGCACCCGATCTCTCGCTGGAACAACCCGGAGCCGGAAATCGTGCTTGCCGTCACCTCCACCGGCAGGATCGTCGGTGCGACATTGGGCAACGACGTGAACCTGCGCGACGTGGAGGGTCGATCCGCCCTGTTGCTGGGCAAGGCCAAGGACAACAACGCCTCCGCCGCCATTGGGCCGTTTTTGCGCCTGTTCGACGACAGCTATACCATGGACGACATGCAGCAGGCGGAGTTGACGCTGACCGTCACCGGGCAGGATGGCTTCACGCTCAATGGCCGCTCCTCCATGTCGCAGATCAGTCGCACGCCTGCCTCCATCGTGGCGCAGACCATTGGCGCGCATCATCAATATCCCGACGGATTCATGCTGTATCTGGGCACACTCTTTGCCCCGACCCAGGACCGCGACGCGCCCGGCCAGGGGTTCACGCACAAGGTCGGCGATGTGGTGTCCATCTCGGAACCCTCTTTGGGAACACTCACCAACACGGTTCGGCTATCGACCGACTGCCCGCCCTGGCAGCTCGGGATCACGGCGCTGATGGCCAACCTCGCCGGGCGCGGCCTGCTATGAGGCACGCCCGCGCCCTCCGCAAGATGCCCCCACGGTCTGCCCCCGGCCGCGATCAAAGTATTTTCCACGGCCCCAAGGGCCGACCGCCCCTTTGAAAGGACACCTCATGCCGAATTTTGCCACGTACCCCAGCCTGAAGGACAAATCGGTGCTGATCACCGGCGGCGCCTCCGGCATCGGGGCCGACATGGTGCGCTGCTTTGCCGAACAGGGCGCCAAGGTCGGCTTTGTGGATTTTGACCGCGAGACCTCGGAAAAGCTGGTCCAGGACACGCCCGGCACTGTCACCTACGCCTTCTGCGACCTGCGTGACATCGCGGAGATGCGCGCGGCCTTCGAGCGGATCGCAGAGCAGAACGGCGCACCGACGGTTCTGGTGAACAACGCCGCCCGCGACGACCGACACGGTTGGCAGGACATCACACCCGAATACTGGGACGAACGATTTGCCACCAACTTCCGGCATATGTTCTTTGCAATTCAAGCAGTTGTGCCCGGAATGATCGAGGCCGGTGGCGGCTCCATCATCAACATGGGGTCGAACTCCTGGTGGCAAAAATCGCCGGGCATGCCGGCCTACACCGCCGCGAAATCCGCCGTTCACGGGCTGACGCGGTCATCGGCCATGGAGTTTGGCAAGCACCGCATCCGCGTGAACGCCGTTGTCCCCGGCTGGATCATGACGGAGCGGCAAAAGGAGTTGTGGGCCACGCCCGAGGCACTCGACGAGCATCTCAAGGGCCAGTGTCTGCCGGACCTGATCGACCCGATCTACGTGGCGCGCATGGTGCTGTTTCTGGCGTCCGACGACGCGGCCATGTGCTCGGCCAACAACTACATGGTGGAGGCAGGCTCTATCTGAGCCCGCCGACCACCGGGCGGGGCTGTGCCCCGTCCCCTGCCTGTCAGTTGACCGGCGTTTCCAGATCCCGCCCATCGAGAAAGGCGGTGACGTTTGCCAGCTGCAAATCCGCCATGGCGGTGCGGGTCTGCACGGTGGCGGAGGCCTGATGCGGCTGCAGGTGCGTGTTGGGCAAACGCCGGAACCGCGGGTTGATCGACGGCTCGTTGAGGAAGACGTCCAAAGCCGCCCCGCCCAGCTTGCGGCTTTCCAGCATGTCCAGCATCGCGTCCTCGTCCACGTTGGTGCCGCGTGAAATGTTCACCAGGATGCCTTGCGGTCCCAGCGCTTCGAGCACGGCGCGGCTCACGTGACCTTCGGTTTCAGGCCCGCCTTTCAGCGCAACCACCAGCCAGTCCACGGCCTCGGCCATCTCCGTCAGATCCGAGTGGTAGGTCCAGCCGGGTGTCTCTTTTTCGGACCGGGAGGTGTAATGCACCTCCATCTTGAAGGCGGCCAGACGGTCAGCGATCTCGCGCCCGATGCGCCCAAGCCCGACGATGCCAACCTTTGCGCCGCTCATCTTGCGGTTCAGCGGCAAAGTCTGCTCGCCCCATTTGCCGGAAGCCACCAGCAGGTGCCCGCGCACCATATCGCGCGCCAGCCCCAACATCATGCCGACACAAAGGTCCGCCACATCGTCGTTGAGAACGTCGGGCGTGTTCGTCACCTTCACCCCGCGGGCGGTCGCGGCATCGACGTCGATATTGTCGTATCCGACCCCGAAATTTGCGATCAGCCCAAGGTTCGGCAGCGCGGCCATCGCTGCATCGTCGAAAACCTCCTTGCCCTTGTAGGCCACCGCGCGGACCTCCGTGCGCAGGGTCATGTCCATGGTCGCAATGTCTTGCGGCGTGGCAACGAAGCCGGCCGCATGGGCGCCGGACAGTCGACCACGTTCCTCATCGGTGAATGCGGACCCGACGATCATCAAATTTGTCATATACGTGCCTCCAGCAGCGTTGCGATGCGCGACAGCGCCTCGCGAATGTTCTGTGTTGAATTGGCGTAGGAAAAGCGGACGAAGCCCTCTCCCGATGCGCCAAAGCTCGTTCCTGCCACGGTCGCCACGCCGCCCTCTTCGAGGAACAGCGTCTGCGCCTGCGCAGCGGTCAATCCCGTGCCTGCGACGTTGGGAAAGGCGTAAAACGCTCCGGCCGCATCGGCGCAGCGCACCCCCGGCAATGCGTTCAGCCCTTCTACGATCACCTGACGTCTTTCGTCAAAGGCGGCGTTCATGGCCTCCACCGCCGTCTGTGGACCCTCCAACGCGGCAATTCCGGCGTGTTGGGTTGCGGCGTTGACACAGGAATGGTCGTTCACGCAAAGCCGCGTGACATGCTCCACCAGGGCCTTTGGCCAAACCGCGTAGCCAAGCCGCCAGCCTGTCATGGCATACCGTTTCGACCAGCCGTCCAGAACGATCAAACGATCACGGATCTGCGGGTAGTGCAACAACGAGACATGCTCGCGCCCGTCGTAAAGCATGGTCGAATAGATCTCATCCGACAGGATCGCCACCTGTGGATGGGCCTCCAGCCCGGCCACCAGCGCGTCGATCTCGGCCTTGGGCGTGACGCCGCCGGTGGGGTTCGCAGGCGAGTTGAGGATGATGAGCCGGGTGGCCGGCGTGATCTGCGCCAGCACCTCCTCGGCGGAAAAGGCAAAACCATCCTCCTCCCGCAGGGTCATCGGCACCGGCGTCGCGCCCGTATAGCGGATCACCGACTCATAGATCGGAAAACCCGGATTGGGGTAGATGATCTCTGCCCCCGCCTCGCCGAACATGCTGATGGCAAAGAACATCGTCGGCTTGCCGCCCGGGACCACCACGACGCAATCGGGGTCCACCTCGGCACTGTGCCGCCGGTACAGATCCTTGGCCACGGCCTCGCGCAGCGCGGGCAAACCGTTGGCGGGCGTGTAGCCATGCGCACCGTCGCGCAGCGCCTTTACCGCGGCTTCGACAATATGTTCAGGCGTCGCGAAATCCGGCTGCCCGATGCCCAGATTGATGATGTCGCGCCCCTGCTGCGACAGCTCTGCCGCGCGCGCCAGAACCACAAAGGCGGACTCCGTGCCGAGCCGGGACATGCGTGTTGCGAGTTTCAGGTTGGTCATGGTCGCCTCCGCGTCTGGCCCAACACAGGGCTGTTTTCGTTTTGGTATACCAAGGAGCGGGGCATTAAAAGCGCACCGCCGCCCGCGACTGGTGATTGATGCCGCCAGAGCGACGACTTCAGTGCGTTCACTTGCAGCAATCGTCGCCGCGTTTGAGGTGCGCGCAAAAGGAAGGATCGCGACCTGCCCCGACGATGGTGTCCCGTGGCCGCAAAACTGCGTCTTCAGTCGCGGTTAAAAAGCTGCCATCCCCGGACCAGAGATTGAAGTCAGCCTCTCAAATTTGCAGGTCGACCAACAGGATTCGGCGCGCCCGGCACGCAGATGAGTGCGCCGCCGCCTGTCCGCCCAGATGTGATGGGTCTCGTCCCGACCGGCGCGGTGCAGTTGACCTCCCCATCACAGGCCACATACATCAGCCACGTTGCATGAGCGCGGCAGAGCGAGTTGCCAACCGTGCGCGCCCTACGAAAGAAGAGAAAGGTGACATATGGGATATGTGGTGGAGCCTCAGGCGCAGCCCTCCGTGGCCGTGGCAGGAACCGAGGACCGGTTTCCGGTGCGGCGGATCTTTTGCGTCGGGCGCAATTATGCCGCGCACGCCCGCGAAATGGGCCGCGACCCGGACCGCGAAGCGCCGTTTTTCTTTACCAAGCCCGCCGACGCGGTGGTGATGGACAAAAGCACCATCCCCTACCCGCCCGAGACTGAGAACCTGCATTACGAAGCCGAACTGGTGGTCGCCATCGGCACCGGCGGCACGACGATCTCCGAGGACACGGCGCTCGATCATGTCTGGGGATACGCTGCGGGCAACGAGCTGACCCGGCGTGACCTGCAGGCGGTGGCCAAGGAAATGGGCCGTCCCTGGGATTGGGCCAAGGGCTTCGACAACTCTGCCGTCATCGGCCCTGTGCATCCTGTCGCCTCGGTCGGCCATCTGTCTGAAGGTGCGATCACCCTGGCGGTGAACGGTACGCTCAAACAGGAGGGGGATCTGGCCGAGATGATCTGGTCCATCCCCGAGGTGATCGCCATCCTCTCACGGACCCTGACGCTCAGACCCGGCGACCTGATCATGACCGGGACACCTGCGGGTGTTGGCGCGCTGGTGCCGGGGGACAGTTGCGTGGTCTCCATTGCCGGGCTGCCAGATCTGACCACCACCATCGGCGAACGCGGCTGACGGTTCGGCAAAGGCGGAGCCTTTACCCGGCCCCGCCGCGGTCTCGTCCCAGCCTGTCGGAAGGCGAAATGAGGCCGTAAAAAAGCGCGCGACGGGCGATCCCGACGCGCGCTTCAAGATGCTCAAGGCAAAACAGCCTCAATAATCCTTTTCGTAATACACCCCCACGCCGCTGGTCCCGTCAGAGGACACACGCCCACGCACCGTCACCTCTGGCGTCACAGTCAGGTTCAGGTTGATCTCGCTCGTGCCGTCCGCGCCGACTGTCACATCGGTATAGATGTTGTCAGAGATATACTTGCCGACGCTGGCCTCCACCGTGCCGTCATCCGTGGTTCCGACATCGAAATCATCGACACCCAGACCAGAGCGGATGTTCTCCTGAATACCCAGACCACCCTGCCCCGACAGCGTGCGCACGGCCTGCGCCAGTTGCACCGCCTGCAGGGGCGACAGATCTGTCACCGACCGGCCAAACAGGAAGAAGGCCAACGCCTCGTCCTGCGGCAGTTCCGGAGAGGAGTTCACTGTCAGTTCCGGTTCGCTGACCGGCCCTTCGAGCAGGATGGTGATGGTGGTCTCTTCGACTTCGGTGGATGCCTCGAACAGCACATAGGGCGTGAAACTGCCGCGCATGGACACCTGGCCCTGCGTCAGGTCGAGGCGCCGCCCCAGCAGGTCCAGACGACCCCGCACCAGGTCGAATTGGCCGATCGGGATCACGTTTGCCGAGGTGCCCGTCAGGCGCAACGAGCCCCCCAATTCCGCATCCAGACCGCGCCCGCGGACAAAGATCCGGTTCGGCGCGCTCACCAGGATATCCAGCGGATACGGCGGCAATTTCGCCTTTTCCGTCTCTCCCGATGCGCTGGGGCCGAGGTTGGCGAACATCAGCGTGCGTCGAACATCGGCGGGCAAGTTCTCGTGCCGAAGACCGTCCAGCGCCGAATAGCTCGGTCCGATGGTGGGCACGCGAACTTCGACCTCGCCAAGGTCGATGCGCCCAGCAATGCGCGCGCCGCCGGTCAGCGGACCTTCGATGGTGATGCGCCCATTGGCGGTTGTGTCAAACAAATCCGTCTGTTGCAGCCCCGCATTGCGCAGCTCCACCACCAGATTTGCACCGTAGGGCGCGCTCAGCAAAATCGGTCCGGAGGCCGAGACCGTGCCCCCGGAAGACAAGCTGCCCGTCAGATCCATTTGTGCACGCCCGCCTTGCAAGGACACGCCGCCGCTCAGATCATCGAGCGAGATGTCGAAGGCCGTCGCAGAGAAACGGGCACCGCTGGTCGACACCCGGCCGCTGACGTTTTCAAGTCGTGGCGCACCGCGCACGGCCACGTCGAGGTCAAGGACACCGCTGATCGTGTTGGGGGCGATGCGACTGTTGGCCAGCGCCAGCGGTGCGGAGCCGGTCACGTCAATATTCACCGTGCCAAAGTTCTGCGCCACCGTGCCATTCACCCGCGCGCCGATCCTGCCGGGACCTGTGCCATCGAGGTTCACGCGCCAGTCCCCACCGGAATGCCGCGCCGTGCCCGATACCCGCAAGGAGCCGGGCAGCTCCGGCACCAGCCGTTCGATCCCGGCCACAGTGACCTGCAGGTCAAGGTTCGCATCAGACGGCGACAGCCGACCGGTGACAGAGCCGTCAATTGACGCCCCATCCACTGTCAACCGCTCGATGCGCAGCGCACCGCCCGCATCGCGCTGGACGTTCAGCGCCACATTGGTGGTGCCGCGCAGGAACGGATCAACAGATGCATTTCCGATCCCGAGGTTCTGCGCTACCAGTGTCCCATTCGCGGACACGGGACCGTTGGGCTGTGCCAATGCGACATCGGCATCGAAGCGCAGCGATCCGGACAACCGCTGCCCCGTCAGCCCGTTGAAGGCCGACAGGTTCGGCACCTGACCACTGGCCTGACCGTCCACTTTCAGCTGCTCTTCGCCAATGCCGGAAACCGTGCCGGTGAACTGCGCCGTCGCCGGGCCGTCCAGATCCAGCCGCTGGACATTGATGACGCCCTGCGCGTCGCGCGTGGCCTCCACCGCCAGGCGGACGTCGCCCGCCAACAGCGGATCAACAGCCGGAACCGACAGGGAAATGCCAGAGCCGGAGAGCATACCCGACAACTCCAGCGGGCCATCCAGAACGCCACCGGATGCAGTCACATCCGCCCGCAGCGCACCGCGCACCGCACGCCCCGCCAGACCGGACAAAGGCGACAGCCGCGGCAGATCGGCCACCAGCCGACCATCCACGCTCAGGTCATCGACCGAGGCCCCTTCAAGCGTACCATCCAACCGGATCGTACCAAGCCCATCATAGGTCAGCCCATCCAGAACGAAGCGCTTATCATCGCCGCGCCGTGCCTTGAAGGACAGCTGGGAAGTGCCCTCCAGCAGCGGGTCCACCGTCGGCAGATCCAGCTTCAGGTTTACCGTACGGGCATCGACCTCGACGTCGAACGTCTGCGCTGCAACCCGGCCTTCGCCAGTCACCGTCAGCGTCGCCGCCCCGGACAAGGCCCGCCCCGCCACCCGCGAGAACGGGGACATCCGTCCCACCTGCGCGTTCAGGACACCGGACACGTCCGGCCCATTCTGCACCGAAGGATCGATCAGACCGCTGTACTGAACGGTCGCGACATCCGGGATCTCTCCGTCCAGATCGACCTTCCAACCGTTCGGTTGCTGCACGGCCGTCAGGGTCAAATCGGTCTGCCCTTCGACACCCGGCAAGACCAGCGATGTGTCGCGCAAAGTGACATCCAGATCCGCTTTGCCCGTGCCGCTGGTCAGTTCTGCCGTGCCTTCGATACGCGCCGCCTGCGTGGCGATCCGCAACAGGTCGGCATATAGCCCGGTCTCGTCGCGGCGCGCCTCCAGCCGAAGGGAACCGACGCCGTCAATCAGCGGATCGAGCGCCTCGATCCCGGTGCCAAGCCCGCGCGTTGTCCCGTCGAGCGCCAAGTCGAAGGCACCGGTCAAGGGCTGCGCCTCCCCGGTGATCGACACATCTGCCGCGCCAGTCAACGCAAGGCCGGAGATTTCGGCAAAGCGCCCAAGGTCATCGGCCTTCAGCACCAGATCAGGCGTGACGACGATCTCAAGGCTTTCCAAGCCCTTGACGGTGACGGACCCCGTCAGACCGTAATCTGCTCCGGCAAGATCCAGTTCGCGCAGCTGCAAGGGTGCGCCTTTTTGCCAGTCAAATCCCACCTGCCCGCGCAGATCGGACCCAACGGTCCGCGCCAGCACCTCGTCTTCCAGGGTCAAACCCTGCGCCTGCATGTCCAGCACACCGCTGACCGCCTGCGTCTCGCGCGCGATTTCGCCCGCACCTGTGAAATCAAGGCGATCCAGTTCGAGCACGCCGTCGCGGTTCAGGCCGACCACTTGCGCTTGCAGCTGCCAGCCATTGCCGTTCTCCGCGTCAAACGTGCCGGTCAAGGTCACGCCTTCGACGCGCGTCTCATCCCCGCCAAGGGGCAGGACAACCGTTTCGCCCGAAGGCGGCGTGATTGACCCATCCAGATCAAGCCGTTGCGGCCAGCCATCCGCGCCGATCAACGCGTAGCCGGACAAACCCAAGGCGTTGGCGCGCAGGGTCATTTCCGAAAGCTCGATCTCGCCGTCCTGCTGCCGCAGCACTTCTGCGGCCAGTTGCACGTCATCGCCAAGAAATTCTTCGTATTGCGGTGCCACAAGCGCCGCCAGATCACCGCCGATGTCGACGCGGAACCGGTTCGTGCCGGCATCGCCATCGGCCCGCAGGATCACGTCGCCGGAGATGCGCTCCTGACCGTCGGTGGACAGGGAAATCGCCGCCGCGAAATCGTCGATCGGGCTGTCGCCTTTTACGGTCAACGCCACAGAGGGCGCGCCCGGCACGCCAAGGGCGTTCACGATCAAACCGTCTGCGGGTTCCGTCACGCTGAGATCCAGCCCCAGCACGCGGTCGTTGTTGGAATAGCTGCCGTCCAGCGCGATTGTGCCGCCGCGGTCCAGTCGATCAATCTTCAACTGCGCTTCGCCCTCGCCTCCGGCCAGCGACGCCGACCCGGAGACCTGCAGCGTCGCCTCTATCCCGGCGACGGCCTCGCCCAGTTCCACGCGCGCCACATCAAGCTGTTCGAGGTTCAACGACACTGGCAGATCTGGCAGGGCAAAGCTGCTGCGCGCCTCGGGCGCGGGCGTTTCCGCCGGCGCATTCGGCAGGCGCGGTATAGACAGCCGCTGCATGGAGATTTCCTGAATATCTACCGCCCCGCGCAACAGCGCAGACCGGTTCCACTGCAAGCCGACCTCTTCAGCTGTCAGCCAGACCCCTTGCGGATCGGCAATGGTGATCCGCTCCACCGTCGCGCGCGACGACAGCGCTCCGGCAAAGCCTTCAAGCCGCACCGTCATGTTGTCGTTGGACAGGGCGTCCTCCAACAGACCTTGAATGAATCCACGGTCATCGCCCTGCGCTGCCGCCGCAAGCGGGCAGAGCAAGGTCAGGCAAATCACGAGCCAACGCATCAGAATGCTTGTCCAATTCCTATGTAAAACTGTACGCCGTCCGAGGTATCGCCAGAGACGGGCCCCGCCACGTCAACCCGGATCGGGCCAACGGGGGTGTCGTAACGCACGCCAAGGCCAGCGCCCGCGTGCCAGTTGCCAGAGCCGTCGTAGACGCTTTCTGGTCCGATGTATCCGGTGTCGTAAAAGCCCACGACGCCGATCTTGTCAGTAACGCCCACGCGCAGCTCACCTGACAGCCCGACAAAGCTGCGCCCGCCCAGTTCCACGCCATTGTCATAGGTCGCGTCAAGCGAGTCATAGGGCTGGCCGCGCACGGTCCCACCACCGCCTGAGTAGAACAGATAATCCGGCGGCGCGCTGGAGGCATCCGGGCCGCTCAGCGATCCAAATTGCATCCGCACAGCGGCAACCACCTTGTCTTCTTCGCCAAAGCCCTTGTAGGCGCGGGCATCCAGCATGAAGCGAAGCCCGGTGTCATCGCCCGATTCAGCGCCCGACAGCAGTGTAAATGGCTCTGCATCGGCCCGGACGTAGAAGCCATCAGTGGGGTTCAGCGTCACATTGCGCTCGTCCCACGTCAGCGCCGTCGGCATGGAAAAGACGTCCAGCGTCCGTGTGGGATCGCCCGGCAGGTACAGGTCGGTGACCTCCGAGCGCGACAGGTTGAAGCCCAGCTCTCCTGTCAGGGTGTCCGAAAACTCCTGGCTGACACCAACGCCAAATTCCAGCGTGTCTGAAATGTAATCCGGCTCATCCTCACGGGAGATGCCCGCCGTGGCGAAAAACAAGGTGTCCGCGCCGTAAACTGCTGGCTTTTCGAACCGTGCCGACAGCGAATAGTCAGGTTTGTTTCCTGACGTGCCGCCCAGCTGGCTCGCCTGTCCCTCGATACGGAACCGCTCTGCCCCGCCGAGGATGTTGCGGTGCAGCCAAAAGCCGGACACCGCCACCCCTTCGGAGGACGACAGTTCCAAACCCGCGCCGATGCGGCGCGGTTTGCGATCAACGACTTCGATACCGATGTCGAGGTCCTCGCCCGCCGTGGGCTGTTCCTGAAGCACGACAGAGCGGAACGTCCCGGTGCTGCGCAGTCGCTGGGCCGCCTTCTCCACGGCGTCCGGGTCGAAGGTCTCACCGCGTGGAATGCCGGCAATCTGGCGGATGCGCGCGGGCTTTACCGCGCTCTCGGACGTCACGTTCACATCGCCAAAGCGATAGCGGCGGCCGGGATCAAGCGTCACGCCAACATCCAGACGCGCGGCGTCGTGGCGGGCCGTGATCTGCTGGTCGGCGATTTTCGCCTCTGCATGGCCAACAGCGCGCCAGCCGGTGACACCGTTCTGCGCCGCCTCGCGCACCACGGTCGCCAAAGCAGGCCTGCCGCGGCGGAATCCTTCGGTTTCCGGACTGTCAGGCGCCAAGGGCGCGACCTGCGCCGCGCCGAACTTGAACCGTTTTCCGGGTTGGACGGTGACGGTCACCGTGCCGATTTGGCTTGGTGCATTGAATGGCGGGATGGTCGCGGCCTCCCGTCCATCAACCTGGATACGCACCACGGGGCCGTAGTAGCCTTGGGCATAAAGCGCCTCTACCAGCCGGGTGTAATCGCCCTGAGCAGCGGCCAGCACGTCTTGCGGTGGCGCCTTTTCCTCGTCATCACGCAGCTCGGCCAGAAGCGACACGGCCTCCAGACTGTCGCGCAGGTCATCAGGCGCCTTGCCCGCGTATTGAAAGTCGATCTTGTCAAACGCAGACGCACCCATGGGCACACAGCACATTACACCAACAGCGCAGGCTATCCCTGCCCGTTTCAGGCCCATATTCATCCCTCACGCTCAGTCTTTGACATGTCCGATAGAAGTCTAGATCACTTTATTCCATCCGACAGGAACAAAACACCATTTCGGCAGGAAAACGCGCATATTTTGTGGCTGCGGGCGGCGCAAACGCCACGGCTGCCGCAGTTTCCCAGCACGTCACCCCGCTGTTGAAAGCACTTCCGGCACCATATCCACCGAATGCTGCGTCTTGTGCGGGCCCGCGCTGCGCAGTGACCCCTTGACCGGGGACACATCTGCGTAATCGCGGCCGTAAGCCACCACAACGTGATCCAGAGCGACGCGCAAATCATTGGTCGGGTCGATCTCCACCCAGCCCAGTTCGCGCCCGCACCACGCCCGCACCCAGGCGTGCATGGCATCCGCGCCTGACAGCCGCGGCTGCCCCGGAGGCGGTTGCGTGCGCAGGAACCCCGACACGTAGCCCGCCGGGATCCCCACCGCCCGCAGCGCGCCGATCATCACATGGCTGATGTCCTGACACACCCCGCGCCGCTGGGCGAAGGCCTCTGCCGGGTCGGTCGCCACATCGGTCGCGGTGGCGTCAAAATCGAACAGCGCGTGCAAGCCGCGCGACACCGCCAGCACGGCCTCCAGCGTGGTCAACGCCGCAGCGGTCACATCCTGACCAAAGGCGGCGATTTCGCCCACCGGCTGAATGCGCTCCGACGGGCCAAGGTAATGATGCGGGCTGTGTGGCCCCAAACTCGCAACGCCATCGATCTCTCGTGGCAGCACGGCAAGCGGAGGTGACAGGTCCAGTCCGCCATCGAAGGGGATGCGCTGCACCCGCCCCTCGAAGCGAAAGCGCACGTCCTTCAAAGGTGCTGAAAACATCAGCGATGTCAGCATGTTGCCGAAAAAATCCACTTCATCTCGCCGCTCCGAGGCTTGCGGCGAGCAGGTCAGCGACCCATGCAGAAGCGTCTGCCGGGACGTGTTTATCGGAAACATGCGCAACAGGGTGCGCGCCGCCGTAGCCGGATGCTCAAACCGATACCCTATCTCAAGCGTGATGTCGTATTGCATGGCAGCCCCACGTTTGCAGTCGGATGACTTAGCTCATATAGCGCGAGGACAGCATGTCCGACACGGTCATCAATCGGCTCGCCACATCGCGCAGCCTGTCAGAACCGAAGTCTTCCGGTTTGGCCACCGACAGATCCGTGGACAGGGTCAGCAAAGCACGCCCGATCGGTCCCATCTGCGTCGTGTCGTAGCGTTGCGGCAGCCGCGACTGATCCTTGCGCAGCCGCTCCACCTGAAAGGCCACGGCGCGAGGATTGTCGGGGTCCAGTGCCAGCAGATCGACCACGGTTTCACGTTGGGTCGCGACGGCGTAACGCCGCCTGTGCGCCATGACGCTGTCACCGATTTCGATGGCGGCATCCAGGCCACCGGTGGCCGCAGAGGGGTCAGCGAAATTCGCCAGCGTTCCGGCCATCTGGATGCCCCGCTCCACCGAGCGGCCCATGCTCATGAACCGCCAGCCGGCTGCGCGGAACATGTTGTCGTTCACGAGACCGGAGAAGCCCGCAAGTTTGCGCAGCAGCTCGCTCATGGCCCGCGCGGCGGAATCACCAGATCCCATGGGACGCTTCGACATGTCGCGCGCCAGCGCCGACAGATCGCTCAGCGCGTGCCAGCCGTCATCGGAAAAGCGGTCCCGCACGTGGCCAACACAGGCAAGCGACGCGGTGAACAACCCCAACAGTTCCGGCGGCACTGCGGCCTCTGACATGCCCTGCCGTGCGATGTCTGCCCGCAAGAGCGCCAGGAGCGGACTGTCCAACGGGCGCACGGCGGCGCGGCGCAAATGATAGGCGCGCATGGTCCGAACCGCGTGTTCCGCCCGTTCCACATAACGGCCAAGCCAGAACAGGTTGTCAGCCGCCCGCGCGGGCAGACGTTCCGGGCGTTGCCGCATGAAGGGTCCGTCGGCGCGCGGCGTGAGACTGTCGGGGGGAACGTCCTCGTCGGAGACCACCCAGACGTCCGCCACCGATCCGCCGGATTGCATGGCCAGCGCGGTGGGGTCTTCGGTCCGCCCGATGCGGGCATAGCCGCCGGGCATGACCTCCCACCCATGGGCGGTGCGCACCGCAAAGGCGCGGATCACCATGGGACGCGGCACCAGTCGCCCGTCGATCATCGCTGGTGTCGTGGACAATGTGACCGCCTGCTGACCAACAAGATCCGCGCCCTTTTCCTCCAGCCACTCGCCTACGGCGATCCGGGCATTGTCGCGGAACTTGCCGCCAAGCGCCGTCGATCCATCCACTTCAAACGGAAGCGCGGTGGACATGGCAGGCGCAATCATCATCTTGCCGAGGTTATCGCGCACATGGGCCAGCTCTCGCGGTTGACCACACCACCACGTGGCAATGTTTGGCAGCTTCAGCGCTTCGCCGGTCAACTGGCGACAGATGCGCGGCAAGAACGCCATGAGCGCCCGCGCTTCCAGCACGCCTGACCCCAGCGCGTTGAGCATGTCCACCTGCCCCGCGCGCAGCGCAGAGACCAATCCCGGCATGCCGATGGCCGATGTTTCATCCAGTTCCAACGGATCGGCAAAGCGGGAATCCAGCCGCCGCCAGAGCACGCTGACCGGTTCCAACCCGTTGATCGTGCGCACCATCGGGCCGTCCGGTGTCACCGTCAGATCACCGCATTCCAGCAGCAGCAGTCCCAGCGAGCGTGCAATATAGGCATGTTCGAAGTAGGTGTCGGTGTGCTGTCCGGGGGTCAGGATGGCTGCATGCCCTTGATTGGGCCCGCGCAGGTCCTGTAGCGACGCGCGCAATTCGCGGAAAAAGCGCGCCAGCCGAAGCGCGTTCCCTTCGACGAACATCTCCGGAAAGACCTTTGCCGTGGCCATCCGGTTTTCCAGCGCAAAACCGGGACCTGACGGCGCCTGAGTGCGGTCGCCCAATACGATCCAAGACCCGTCTGGCGAGCGGCCGATCTCAAACGCCAAGACGTGCAGATGGTGGCCGGAGCGCGGCTGCACGCCCACCAGAGGACGCAACCATTCGGGGTTCTGCGCCACCAGTTGCGCGGGCAAGAGCCCCTGCTCCACCAGTTTGCCCGGCCCGTACAGATCCGCCATCAACCGTTCCAGAAGATCGGCGCGCTGCACCAGCCCATCGGACAGTTCAGCCCATTCGGATTCGGCGATCATCACTGGAATGTGGCTCAGCGGCCAATCCCGCACATCCGAGTCCGACCCGGTATATTGGCGGTAATACACGCCAGCGTCGTGCAGGTACTGATCGCCACGGGCAAAGTCCCCGGCCAGCGCGGTTGCGCCCCGCGTGGCGAGGTGTTCGATCATTGGCCGCCAGACCGGACGGATCGAGCCATCGGCCTGCAACAGCTCATCCGCCACGCCCTCGGGCGGCTGGTATTCCAGAACCATGGCCTGCGCCGCCTTGGCGCGCGCCTGTGCCACCGACAAGGCGTCGGCGATCTGGCGCTGCTCTGCCATCTGCTGACGTTCCGCAGTGGCGGCCGCCGACATGTCTGCCGGCGACGCATTTATGGTATCCGAGCGCGCAGCCTCGACCGAGGTCACGGCCCCCGCCTCTGCCCCGCCGCGCTGTGGCGGCTGATTGTCTTTCGTCTCCTCAGCCACCGGTCTCAGCGCTCCTTTTCAGGAGGCAGTCATACGCCGGGGGAACGCCTCAGGTCCAGTGTCATCGGGAACTCCGGGTGCGGCGCCTCCGACGCGGGCCAGAACGTGCCCGGTGTATGGCCGTTGCCCTCGAACCGTGCCAGACGGCGCGCGTCCGCCTCGTTGGTGTTCACCGGGAAGGTGTCGTAGTTGCGTCCTCCGGGATGGGCCACATGGTAGGTGCACCCCCCGAGCGAGCGCCCCGACCACGTGTCAAAGATGTCGAACACCAGCGGTGCGTCGACCCCCAGCACCGGGTGCAGCGCCTCTGCGGGTTGCCATGCCTTGAACCGCACGCCGCCCACTTTCACACCGCTTTCGCCCGTGTCGGTCAACGGCACCTGCCGCTTGTTGCAGGTGACGATATAGCGGTCCGGATTCAGCGTGGTCAGCTGCACCTGCATCCGCTCCACCGAGCTGTCGGTGTAGCGCACCGTGCCACCAATCGCGCCGCGTTCGCCCAGCACATGCCAGGGTTCCAGCGCCTGCCGCACCTCCAGCTTCGCCCCTTCGTAAGAGACTTCGCCTGCGAAGGGAAAGCGGAACTCTTTTTGCGCCTCGAACCATTCGGGGCGGAGCGTGAAACCGTTGTCATCAAGGTCGCGCAGCACGTCCATGAAATCCGCCCAGACAAAGTGCGGCAGCATGAAACGGTCATGCAGCTGCGTGCCCCAGCGCACCGGCTTGCCCTTGATCGGGTTTTTCCACAGCCGCGCAAGGATCGCGCGGACCAGCAGTTGCTGCGCCAGCGACATGCGCGGATCGGGGGGCATCTCGAAGCCACGGAATTCCAGCAGACCCAACCGGCCCGTCGGCCCATCCGGAGAGAACATCTTGTCGATGCACAGCTCTGCCCGGTGGGTGTTGCCTGTCACGTCGATCAACATGTTGCGCAGCAGCCGATCCACCAACCACGGCGCGGGCTGCGGCATGTCCTCGCCCGGATCGGGGATCTGCGACAACGCGATTTCCAATTCGTACAGCGTATCGTGCCGCGCCTCGTCGATGCGCGGGGCCTGCGATGTCGGCCCGATGAACATGCCCGAAAACAGGTAGGACAGCGCCGGATGTCGCTGCCAGTACAACACCAGCGACCGCAGAAGATCGGGCCGCCGCAGGAACGGCGAATCGTAGGTGGTGGCCCCGCCCACAACGACGTGGTTGCCGCCGCCGGTGCCCACATGCTTCCCGTCGATCATGAACTTTTCCGCGCCCAGACGACAGGCTCGCGCATCCTCGTAGACGCCTTCGGTGATCGCCACGCAGTCCTGCCAGTTCTGCGCCGGGTGAATGTTCACCTCGATCACACCGGGGTCGGGCGCAACGCGGATCACGTTCAGACGCGGATCATTGGGCGGCGCGTATCCTTCGATGTGGATCGGCAGGCCCAGCTCCTCGGCGGTGGTTTCTGCCGCGGCCAGTAGTTCAAGGTAATCCTCCAACGCGCCCACCGGCGGCATGAACAGGCACAGGCGCCCGTCGCGCGGCTCTATGGCGACGGCCGTGCGCACGTAGCCCAGCGCGGGATCGACCCCTTCCATCATCATGGGGTTCTGTGCGGCGCGGTCGCTGCCGCTCTCCTCAGCTTTCAGCCCGGAGACTGGCTGTGTGTGCTGCTCTGTCACCTCGGGCAGCATGCTGGTCTCTTCGGCGGCGATCTTTTCCAGTTCTTCGAGGATCAGGCGACGTCGCTCGTCCAGCTCCTGATGGAAATCCGGCAGCGCGGCCACGGGCGTGCTGGGATCGGCCTCATAGGTATAGGGATACTGCGAGGCCGGAATATGCGGCAGCGTGCCCAAAGGCAGACGAAAGCCAACCGGGCTGTCGCCGGGGATCAGGAACATGTGGCCGCGACGGGTTTTCCAATGCTCCGAAACCCACTTCGATGCGCGCGCCTTCCCCTGCCAACGTTGAATGGGCAGGATGTGTCCGGCGGGCTTGGTCAGCCCCCGATTGAACACCCGCGCAATACGGGCGCGGGCCTCCGGGTCCTTCAGCTTGGGATCCTCGGGCGTCACGTTGACCGGCAGCCCGGCCTCCCTCAGCACCCATTCGGCGGGGTCCTCGAAAGCGGGCCGGACAAAGTCATCCTCGATGCCAAGCGTCCTGGCAAAGGTCTGCATGAAGCGTTCTGACTCCTCTGCCTCCGCACCGGTTTGCGTTTCTGGTGCCACCAGATCGGGGTTTTTCCAGATCGGCTCGCCGTCACGTCGCCAGAACAGCGAGAACGTCCAGCGCGGCAATGTCTCGCCCGGATACCATTTGCCCTGACCGTAATGCAGGAACCCACCGGGCGCGAAACGTGTGCGCAGCTTGCGGATCAGCTGGTCGGCGCGGTCACGCTTGGTCGGCCCCACGGCGGCGGTGTTCCACTCCTCGCTTTCGAAATCGTCGATGCTGACAAAGGTCGGCTCGCCGCCCATGGTCAGGCGCATATCCTCGGCTTCCATGACCGCATCGACCTCACGCCCGAGCTTGTCCAGCGCCTGCCAGCTTTCCTCCGAGAACGGCTTGGTGATGCGCGGATGTTCCGCGACGCGGTGTACGTCCATCTCGAAGTTGAAGTCGGTCTGTGTGTCCGGATCGCCCTGAAAGCCGCCCACGATGGGCGCGGCATTGGCGTAATGCGGCGTCGCAGCCAGCGGGATGTGGCTTTCGCCGGTCATCAGGCCGGAGGTCGGATCAAGCCCGAGCCAGCCCGCGCCGGGCAGATAGACCTCGCACCAGGCATGCAGATCGGTAAAGTCGTGATCCGTGCCAGAGGGGCCGTCCAGCGCCTCCAGATCCGGTTTCAGCTGGATCAGGTAGCCAGACACAAACCGCGTGGCAAATCCCAGATGCCGCAGGATATTGATCAGCAACCAAGACGTGTCCCGGCACGAGCCAGAGCCTTTTTCCAGCGTTTCCTCCGGCGTCTGCACGCCGGGCTCCATGCGGATCAGGTAGTCGATTTCCGACTCAAGCCGCGCGTTCAACGCCACGAGAAAATCCACCGTCCCTGTCTTTTCGCGCGGAATGCTGTCGACCCAGGCCTTGAGCTTTGGCGTCAGATCCACAGCCTTGCGATACTGGTCCAGGTCGTTTTGCAGTTCGGCGGGATACACGAACGGCCACTGCTGCGCCTCTTCCTCCAGGAAAAAGTCGAAGGGATTGTAGACCGTCATATCCGCGACGAGGTCCACCTCGATTGAGAACTCTGTCACCGGCTCCGGAAAAACGAACCGTGCCAGCCAGTTGCCATAGATGTCCTGCTGGTGATTGACGAAGTGAGGCTCCGGCCCGACCTTCAGGCTGTGCGAGATCACCCGCGTCCGAGAGTGCGGCGCCGGGCGCAGGCGGATGATCTGCGGTGAGAGCTTGACCGGCCGGTCGTACTTGTAATGCGTCAGGTGACGAATGCTCGCGGTGATCGCCATGAAGGCCCCCATTGCTGCGTTAACCCTCACAAGACATTTATGTGCCGATGAAGTAAAGCGAACCTATGCACAGCAGCACAATCGGCAGGCATCTGCACAGGGTCCGCCCAAAATCATCGCAAAGCGCGGAACTGCTCGCCGGGGCTGTGCCTCTTGGCGCAGCATGGATTGACCGAGCACCCGTTATGCGAAATCAGTCAATCAATTTAATCATTAATAGATTGTATTCTGCATGACCTGTGCCAGCCTTTCCGTGATCCATGCCAGCCTGTTTTTCGCCGCCAGCCAAGCCTTTGGTCAGACAGCAGAGTTTACCGATTTCTCTCCGAACCCCGGCACCCTCGGCGCGCTGCTGCATGTGCCTTCTGACACATCGCCCGGCCTGCCCTTGGTCGTGGCTCTGCATGGCTGCACGCAACAGGCTGCCGACTTCGATAACGAGACAGAGTTGGCGAACCTCGCGGACGCAACGCCTTTCCTGCTACTCTTGCCGAACCAGAACCCCGCCAACATGTCCAACCAGTGTTTCCGCTTCTACGATCAGGCTGACAACCGTCCCGGTCAGGGCGAAAGCGCATCCATTCTGGCGATGATCGACGCGGTTCTGGCGCAACACGACGCCGACCCGGCCCGCGTCTATATCCTCGGCCTCTCCGGCGGTGGCGGCATGACGGCTGCGATGATGGCCAACCATCCTGAGCGCTTTGCCGGTGGCGCGATCCTTGCAGGGGTGCCTTACGGCTGCAATCGCCCCGCCAGCGCGTGGGACTGGCTGTGGTCGGTTTACCATTACATGCCCGTCGATGGGCTGGATGCCACCTACGCCTGCGGTATTTATGGCTACGACGCCACAGACCGAAGCCCTCGGGACTGGGCCAGCTATGTGACCGCCGTCTCTGGCCCACGAGACACGTGGCCGCTGCTCTCCTTGTGGCAAGGCGGCGCTGATGACACCGTCGATCCCCGCAACCTGCAAGAGCTCACCGATCAATGGACTGCGGTGCAAGGGCTCGACCAGACCCCCGACCTGATCCAGAGCATCGGCACCGCGACCCGAAGCGTCTATACGGATGCCAGCGGCACCGCCCGGATCGAGACATGGGCGCTGCCGGGTTTCGATCACGCGGTGCCGATTGATCCCGAAAACGCCTGTGGCACAACAGGCCCGCACATTGCCGATGCTGACCTGTGTGCCGTGCGCCACATCGCGGCGTTTTGGGGACTGACACCCTGATAAATCGGACCGCGCGCGCCTTGGTGTCTGACCGCAGAGGCCCCCTGACGCGTCGTTCACCTTTGCCCAATTCTGTCGCGGTTCATCGTTCAACGCACCCCCGCAGACTCGTAAAAGTTGACTCAAAGTTAAATCTGAGCAAGCATACTGGTATGACACCAGTCCTAGCAGCCTACATCAAGGCCGAGTTCTCCGGTCAGCCCGAAGCCTTTTTACAAATGGTTGAGGATCGCCTTTTCGCGGAGCGCCGCTCCCGATGGAAAGGCCGGCTGCTTGTGCTGGACTACCGCAAGGACACAGGCCACGTTACCGTGGGCGACACCTATGCCGAAGCGGTCGAAGAAACGCTGCCTTGGGATGAGTTTCGCACCTACGCCGCGCGGTGCTGACCGGAACGTGTCAGCCTTGGGCCCCCGGCTCGGATTGCAGCTTCCGAAGATTGAAAATGCTTCTATGTGGCGGACTTTAACGTCTTGTTAAGATTCACATGTTCTTAAGGCTTTCGACCGATGGCATCGTCACCCCGGCTTGGTGAGGTTCCGCGCACGAGCCGGGGCAAATTGTCCAAATCGACGTTTCCATCGGTCACGATCACCCATGGTCTTGCCAGCAAGGATGAGAGGGCGCGCTGAAAATGCGCCGCCCGTGCATGCACATCTCTGTATTTCGGGTTTGATAGACCATCCCAAGAAACAGCAAAAGGCGCGCCCACCGACGGTTGGGCACGCCTTTTATCTCAGAGACTCAAGCGGCTTCAGCTGGCGAGATAGACGTTCAGCGTCGCGCGTGTGCCATCGCGCCAAAGCATGTTCAGCCATTTGGCAAAGCTCTCGGAAAAGCTGCCGTGCAGCGCGAGATCGCCGTAAATCTGGTGCTGCTCCAACCAATGCGCCGGATCTTCATTGGCTTTCATGGCAGCTTCGGTCAGCGCCTCCCACATCGGATCATTTGGCTCAATCACCGTGCCATCTTCGCGCTGGCCGCTGCACATGCGGGCCCAGAGCGCCTCGACCAATGACAACCCTTCGATCGATCCCCTTGCCGCGATGGCATCACGCAAAATCGGCAACAAGAACCCGGTGTGCCGGGAAGATCCGTCAAAAGCCACGCGGCGTGTGGTGTCATGGATCATCGGGTTGGCGAAGCGACGTGCGATGAGGTCGGCGTACTCCGTGGGTGCCATGCCGGGCACCGGATGGACATAGGGCACGATGCACTCTGCCTCGACCTTGGCGAAAAATGCGCTGACATCCTCGTCCTGCATACACGATGCGATGGTCGGCAGTGACAGGATTTCAGCCGCGTTGGCCAAGACCTGATGGCCCGCGTTCAAGATGCGGATCTTCATCGCCTCGTAGATGTGCACATCGTCGGTAAAGGTCGCCCCCGCCAGTTCCCATTCCGGACGGCCCGCGCAGAAACTGTCTTCGATCACCCACTGACGAAAGTTCTCATGCGTGACCGGCGCCGCGTCATCAATGCCAAGCTCTTTGGCCAGCGAGACTTCCTTGGCACCGGTGGCAGGCACGATGCAATCGACCATGGAATTCGGGAAGGTGCAGCTTTCCTCGATCCAGGCGGCCAAATTACGGTCGGACAGACGCGCGAGGCCCACGACGGTCTGTCGCAGGATGTCGCCGTTGCCCTGAAGGTTATCACAGCTTTGCAGCGTGAAGGGGCCGGTTCCCGCGTCCTTGCGCGCCTTCAATGCACAGACGATCGCCCCGAAGGCCGTGCGCGGTGTATCGGGGTTGGCGGCGTCATGCAGGATGTCCGCGTGCGCCTCGTCAAAGTCGCCGTTGGCGGTGACGTAATAGCCGCCCTCCGTGACGGTCAGCGCAACAATGCAGATTTCCTCTCGTGTCATGGCGTCGATGAGCGGGCGGTTGCCTTCGACGATTTCGATATAGTCAATCATCGACCCGGTGACCTCGGCGGACTGTCCTTTGGGGTCCAGTTCGATCAGGGTGGTCAGGCAATCCTGCGCCTTAAGACGGTCTCTCATGGCCGCATCGTAGGGCCGCACTCCCGCGCCAAGAATAGCCCAATCCTGTGCATGGCCCAGCTGCATCAGCTGGTGCAGATACCACGCCTGATGCGCGCGGTGAAAGTTGCCAAGCCCGATGTGCACGATGCCGGGCGTCAGCGCCGTCCGGTCGTAGGTGGGACGTTTGATGCCCTCGGGCAGCGAGCCCAATGTTGCGTTCGAGAGTTTCATATCCGTGTCCTTTGCGGGCCGTACGCAGGTGGCCGACCCGTTAGCTCATTCATTTTGCCGCGTGTGCACATGAACGGCGTCAGTGTCCACCGTGGTTGCACGCGCCCCTTCACCACAGGTTTCGTGGCAAAGGGAAGCCCGTTTCCGCCTGCGCGAACAGGTCTTGTCAGCGAAGTTTAACCCGCCAACCGTGTCAAGCGACAGCCAGCTCATCTTTCATACGCAGGCCATCGGCGCTGAAGCGATGGATCACGTCGGGGCGTGGCGTCAGGTAGATCTTGTCCCCGTGGGTCAAAGACACCTCGCCATCCGCGCGCACCGTTAGGGTCTCTGCCAGCCCGGTTTCGTGGATGTGGAAAAACGTGTCCGATCCCAAGTGTTCCGCCACGCCGACGACACCGGACCAAAGACCGCTTTCGCTCGAGACATCAATGTGTTCGGGGCGAACGCCGATGGTGTGTGCGTCGTGCTTTGCGGCCTCTGGCCCTTCGATCAGGTTCATCTTAGGCGATCCGATGAAGCTTGCGACAAAGGTGTTGCGCGGCATGCGGTACAGTTCCAGCGGCGAGCCGACCTGTTCCACATGCCCTGACCGCAGCACGACGATCTTGTCGGCCATGGTCATGGCTTCGACCTGATCGTGCGTCACGTAGACCATCGTGGTCGCAAGCTTCTTGTGCAGCTCGCTGATCTCCATCCGCATCCCGACGCGCAGTGCTGCGTCAAGGTTGGACAACGGTTCGTCAAACAGGAATGCGGATGGTTCGCGCACGATGGCCCGGCCGATGGCCACGCGCTGACGCTGACCACCGGACAGCTGCCCAGGCTTACGGTCAAGATAATCCGTCAGGTTCAGCGCGCCGGCGGCTTTTGCAATGCGGCGGTCTTGCTCCGCCTGGTCCATGCCCGCCATCTTCATCGGAAAGGCGATGTTCTTGCGCACGGACATGTGCGGATAAAGTGCGTAGGACTGAAACACCATGGCAAGACCGCGCTTGGCCGGTGGCAGGCCTGTGGCGTCCTTACCGTCGATCACGATGCGTCCGTCGGTGGTGTCCTCCAGCCCTGCGATCAGGCGCAGAAGCGTGGATTTACCGCAGCCCGACGGGCCGACAAAGACGGTGAATTCACCATCTTCGATGGTCAGATCCAGTGGCGGAATGACCTCGGCTTCTCCGAAACGTTTGACGACTTTCTCGAGAACAATGCGTCCCATAAGTCTCTCTCCCAATACGTGCCCTATCGCTTTCGCGGCTAGAGGGCTTTATTTCACCGCGCCGAAGGTCAGGCCACGGACGAGTTGCTTCTGGCTGAACCAGCCAAGAATGAGGATCGGCGCAATGGCCATTGTGGACGCCGCCGACAGTTTGGCGAAGAACAGGCCCTCGGGTGAAGAGTAGCTGGCAATGAAGGCCGTGAGCGGGGCTGCATCAGCCGCGGTCAGGTTGAGCGTCCAGAACGCCTCGTTCCACGCCAATATCAGGTTCAGCAGCACCGTGGAGGCAATCCCCGGCAGCGCCATCGGCGTCAGCACGTGGATGATCTCTTCCTTCAGTCCAGCTCCATCCATCCGCGCCGCTTCGAGGATCTCGCCAGGAATTTCGCGGAAGTAGGTATACAGCATCCAGACGATGATTGGCAGGTTGATCAGCATCAGCACGATGATCAGGCCGATCTTGCTGTCCAGAATGCCCAGCTTGATGAACAGCAGGTAAATCGGGTACAGCACGCCAACCGCCGGCAGCATCTTGGTCGAGAGCATCCAGAGCAGGATGTCCTTTGTCCGCCGCCCCGGCACGAAAGCCATGGACCACGCGGCAGGCACCGCGATGATCACGCCCAGCAGGGTAGACCCGCCGGCGATGGCAATCGAGTTCCACAGGAACTTGTCGTAGTTGGATCGCTCCAAGACCACACCGTAGTTTTCCAGCGTCCAGTCAAAGAAGAAGAAGACCGGCGGATCGGCAATGGCGGTGGCCTCGGTCTTGAACGAGGTCAGGATGGTCCAGAGGATGGGGAAGAAGATCAGCAGACCGATCGCCCAGGCGAGTGCGGTGTTGATCGCTTTGCGTTGTGTCGTAACAGCTCGAGCCATGATCTACCCTCAATTGTCCAGGTTCTTGCCGACGATCCGCATCAGGAAGATCGCGACGATGTTGGCGAGGATGATGGCATAGACGCCACCGGCGGAGCCCAGTCCGATGTTCTGACTTTCGAGAACACGCTGGTAGATCAGATAGGTCAGGGTCTTGGTGCCAAACGCGCCGCCCGTGGTGACGAAGATCTCGGCAAAGATGCCCAGAAGGAAGATCGTCTGGATCAGGATGACCACGGAAATCGCCCGCGACAAGTGCGGCAGGATGATGAACCAGAACCGTTTCAGCGCCGGGGCACCGTCCATTTCCGCTGCTTCCAGCTGTTCGCTGTCGAGCGACTGGATCGCGGTGAGCAGGATCAGCGTGGCGAAAGGCAGCCACTGCCATGACACGATCAGGACAAGCGACGGCATGGACGCCTGGCTGAGCCATTGGATCGGCTCGGCCCCGAAGAACTCCCACAGATATGAGAACAGGCCGTAGTTGGCGTCCATGAAAAAGTTCTTCCAGACCAGCGCCGACACGGTCGGCATGACAAAGAAGGGGGCGATGACGAGAATGCGGACAGGCCCCTGCCCCCACATCGGCTGATCCAGCAGCAGCGCAAGCAGAATGCCCAGCACCGTGGTGATGATCAGAACGCCGCCCACAAGGACCAGCGTGGTCTGGATCGACGGCCAGAAAGCCGAGGACGTGACGAAACGAACGTAGTTTTCGAAGCCCACCCACCCAAGGTCGCCACCGCGCAGCGGCAGGTATTTCTTGAACGAGAAATACAGCGTCATGGTAAGCGGGACGAGCATCCAGCCGAGCAGCAAGACAACGGCGGGTGCCATCATCAGCCGGGCGGCCGAGCGGGAATGCTGAGTGGCCATCGGGTGCTTTCTCCCTGTTGACGGATCGCAAACGCCCGCCTTCAAAGGTTGGTAATAACGGTGAAAGGTAGAAAAAAGCCGAGAGGCGGACGTGCCGCCCCTCGACCGGGAGGAGCCTTAGTAGCCGGCTGCTTCCATAGCGTCGGTGGTGATGGCCTGAGCCTTTTCCAACGCTTCTTCGACAGACTGCTGCCCCGCATACACGGCAGAGAATTCCTGGCTTACGTCGGTGGCAATGCCTGCGAATTCCGGGATCGCCGCGAACTGGACGCCGACGTAGGGAACGGGGTCCACGGTCGGGTTGTTCGGATCAGCCGACAAGATCGAATCCAGCGTCATCTGAGCGAATGGCACGTCCTTGTAGTTCTCGTTTTCATAAAGCGAGGTCCGCGCGCCCGGAGGAACATTGGCCCAGCCTTCGTTTTCGGCAACGAGTTCGATGTAGTCCTTGGAGGTCGCCCACTCGACAAACGCCTTGGCGGCTTCTTCTTTCTGAGTGCCCGCCGGGATGCCCAGCGCCCATGCCCAGAGCCAGTTGCCGTTTTTGTCGATGCCCTCTTTGTGCGGTGCAAGCGCAAAGCCCACGGAGTCCGCAACAGTGGAATCATCGGGGTTGGTCACAAAGGACGCCGCAACTGTCGCGTCGATCCACATCCCGCACTTACCCTGCTGGAACAGCGACAGGTTCTCGTTGAAGCCGTTGGTCGCGTAGCCCGCCGGGCCGCTCTCGTTCATCATCTCGGTGAAGAACGTCAGAGTTTCGTTCCACGCATCGGTGTCGAACTGGGGCTGCCAGTTTTCGTCGAACCAGCGTGCGCCAAAGGAGTTGGACATTGCCGTGATCAAGGCGCCGCCCTCACCCCAACCGGCCTTGCCCCGCAGGCAGATGCCGTTGATGTCCGCATCGCGGTCGGTCATCGCCGCAGCGGCTTCACGGATGAAGGACCATGTGGGTGACCCCTCGGGCATTTCCAGACCGGCCTCTTCCATGAGGTCGGTGCGGTACATGATCATGGAGCTTTCGCCGTAGAACGGTGCCGCATAAAGCGTGCCGTCGTGGCTCAGGCCACCTGCCATCGCGGGCAGGATATCGTCGACGTCGTATTCTTCGGACAGATCGTCGAGCGGGACCAGCCAGCCGTTCGCCCCCCAGATCGGGGTTTCGTACATGCCGATGGTCATGACATCAAAAGCGCCGCCCTTGGTGGTGATGTCGGTGGTGACGCGCTGACGCAGCACGTTTTCCTCTAGCGTGACCCATTCGACGTCATGACCGGTCTTTTCGGTGAAATCGTCGGTGAGACCCTGCATGCGGATCATGTCGCCGTTGTTCACGGTGGCGATGGTGAGCGTTTCGGCGTGGACAGCCGTGGTGACCAGCGTAAGCGCGGTCGCCGCACGAAGTGCGTTCTTAAGGTACATCTTGCTCCTCCCTATGGTTCAGATGTGACAAATGAACCCTAGCCGTAAATTAATCGCACCGTCAATAATTTCTTTACGCGCGATAATTTATTAGTTTGCACTCGCAGAAAAACCGTGACGGCAGCAAGGGGAGAAGGCCACTATCAAGCCGAGTCCCGCATCACCAATTTCCCCTCGAACAGATTGACCTCATAGGGAAATTCCTCGCCCTCGATGGCCCGGAACAGGGTGGCAACTGCGTGTTTGGAAACGGTATCGTAATCTTGCGCAATGGTGGTCAACGGCGGACAAGTGTATCTGGAGAACGGGTGGTCATCCTGCCCCGCCACTCGAATCGCGCAGCCTTCTGCACGCCCGACGCTCATACCCAGCTCGTAACACGCGGTGATAAAACCGATGGCGAGTCGGTCGTTTGAGCACAGAACGGTGTTTGTCCGCATCTCCCCCGAGGTCAGCACCTTGTGGCCGCCTTGTCGGCCAATTTCCTCGAAGTGCCAGCCCTCACCGGCTACGCTGAACACCTGTGGCTCAAAGCCCAAAGTCCGCATTGCCTCCAGGTAGCTCTGCCGACGTTTCCGGGCGTTCGGGTTGGCTGGGGTCTTCATCTCGAAGAAGCACGGCGGCTGCCCGCTGCGACACAGATACTCAACAATCAGCCGGGTGAATTGCGGATTATCCATTCCGCAAAACGCCAGCCCTGTGTCCGCGATATTGGAATCGAACAGGACCGTAGGCACCTCATCACAAAAGGCCCGCACCGCCGCGACGTCCGATTCACGCCCCAAAGGCGCCAGCAACGCGCCTGCTGGTTTCAAAGCCAGCAAGTTGTCGAGAATGTCATTTTCCGTTTGCTGAACGCCATGGGACGAAAAGATCGTCGGACGGTAACCAAGCTCAACGCAGCGCTGTTCGATGTTTCGGGCAAATTCGGCAAAAACCGGGTCTGCCAGATACGGCACAAGAATGCCCACGGTCTTGGTCTGCTTGCGGTTCTGATTTACGGCAAAGATGTTGGGCCGGTACTCATAGGTTTCCAACGCGGCTTCGATCTTGGCGCGGGTGGAGGGGCGCACACTGTCGGGGTCGTTGAAATACTTCGAGACAGTGGGCCGGGAGATCCCGCTCACTGACGCGAATTCTTCCATATTCCGGATTTTGACCTGTGACATGAGTGACGCATCCTCCGCGCCGCCTTACTTTGGCGACCTTTTTCTTTTCGAATGTTTCACCGTTACTTGCCGCGCGGAAAAAATCAACTTGCTTCGCGCCACAACCCTCAATTGAAACTCATCCCTGGTTGACGCACTTATGCGCCAGCAGCGGCCGCAGCCTTGCGCATTTGCGTCAGGGTCATGCGTGGGCTCAGCGCCTCTTCGGAAATGTTGAGATCCAGCACAGCGCCGGTTTCAGAGGCCAGCGCGCGTTCAAATGCCTCGGCGAAGTCTGCCGTGTTTTCAACACGTTCCCCGTGGAATCCGTAGGCTTTGGCGAGAGCGGAAAAGTCCGGCGACTCCATGGACGTACCGGACACCCGCCCCGGGTAGTGCCGTTCCTGATGCGCCCGGATCGTGCCATAAATGCCGTTGTTGAGGATCAGCACGATCGGCTGCGCCCCGGCCTGCGCTGCGCTGGCCAATTCCTGCGATGTCATTTGAAAATCGCCATCCCCGGCAAAACAGACCACAGTACGCTTCGGGTCGGCGACCTTGGCGGCGATGGCGGCAGGCAGCCCGTAGCCCATGGCCCCGGACTGCGGCGCGAGCAGACGCTGCCCCTTGCCATAGCGAAAGAAGTAGCCCGGCCAGATGGCGAAATTTCCCGCGCCATTGGTCAGGATCGCGTCCTTCGGCAGGGTCTTTTGCAAATACCTGGTGACCTCCGCCATATCCACCGGCGACGGCTGTTCTGGCACATCAAAGCCAGCCAGGTAAGCCTCGCGCGCCTGCTTGCACCATCCGGTATCGCGCCGCTCCAGCGGGCCGCCCTCCACCATGGTCATGGCAAAATCTGATGGGTCTGCATGGATGCCCAGCGTCGGCTGATACACCTTGCCAAGTTCAAGATCGCTGCCGTGCACATGGATCAGCGTCTGCTTGGGCTCCGGCACATCGAACAGAGTATAGCCCTGCGTCGAATTTTCGCCAAAGCGGACATTTATGGCAAGGACCACATCGGCCTCGCGGATCAGCTTGGCCGTCGATGGCCACATGCCAACCCCGGCATGGCCCGCAAAACATGATGAGTGATTGTCGAACTGATCGTGATAGCGGAACACGCCGACAGCGGGGATCTTGTTCTCTTCGGCAAACGCCTGGAGTGCCGCGCGCCCTTCCGGGCTCCAGTTGCTGCCCCCGAAAAAGATCAGCGGGCGCTTGGCCGCTTCGAGCAGTTCGCGCGCGTCATTTTCCGCTCCCGGGTTGACCGTCGGTGCGGCGATGCGGCTTGGCCCCTTGATCGGTTTCGCATCGGTCGGGGCTGAAAGCATATCCTCCGGCAAGGCAATGACCACCGGACCGGGTCGGCCCGTGGTGGCCACCGTCCAGGCGCGGGCGATGATTTCTGGAATGCGGTCGGTCTGGTCAATCTCCACCGCCCACTTCGCCATCGTCCCGAACACCGCGCGGTAGTCCAGCTCTTGAAACGCCTCGCGGCCCTTCATGTCTGTGCCCACCTGCCCGACAAACACCAGCATTGGAGCGGAATCCTGCATGGCAGAGTGCACGCCGATGGAAGCATTCGTTGCCCCCGGTCCGCGCGTGACCATGCAGATGCCCGGTTTGCCAGTCAGCTTGCCCCAGGCGGCGGCCATGAACCCTGCGCCGCCTTCATTGCGGCAGAGCACGTAGTCGAGCTGCCCCTCGGTGTCGTGCATCGCGTCAAGCACCGCCAGATAGCTTTCCCCCGGAACCCCGAACGCCTTTGTCGCCCCAAGGTTTACAAGACATTCCACCAAGAGGTTACCGCCGTGCCGCTGTGCCATGTTGCTCGATCCCTTTGTTAACGGGCGGAGCATTGCCTGTTGTGAGGGAGAGTGCAACGCGAAGGCCGTTGGCGCGCACACACGATGCCCCTGCCCCGGACGCCCACCAAGTATTGCGCTGCGTTCATTTGCCGGACATTTCCACGTCGACCCGGTGGTCTTTGGGAGTTTTGGGCCCGTTCCGCCGACACCTCAAAGGCGGTGGCAGACATGATTGCGGCGCCGAAGTTCTCATGACTCCACGCCTTCAACGTCAGGCCGCAAACACCGACGGCGTAAGAAAACCGGTAGATGCGGGGAACGGCGGGCACCGTTTGGGCAAAGACGTTGGTGGAGGTTTTGTCAGCGCACCCACCAGATACGACCGAGTAGCGATTGGTCGCCAATGTCTCGGCCGTATCCCATGGCAAGCCTACCTGATTTTGTTGACTTATGCGGAACGCTCGGTGCTGCGGGTGCACAACCGCCGTGTCGAAGGACGGTTTGATTTCACCTGGAATTCCACCCGTCCAGCCCCGCAGTGCTTATTCCCAGTGCCATGCTCGACAAACGGGCCCCTGAGAAGCCGCGGTTCAGACCCAGGCATACCCTGTGCTTTCGCACATGCTCATTGCGCACCGCATCGGCTTCGGTTTTCCCGGCGACCGCGTTGCGCCCCCTTTGCCCTGCCGTCATAGTCCCGACAAGGCAGGAGTTTTCCAGTGACAAAAATCCTACACACAGCGGATGTGCATCTCGATTCACCGTTGAAATCCCTCGCGCTCAAGGACGAGGGGCTGCGGACACGTGTGATGGCCGCCACGCGCACGGCCTTTACCCGCATCGTGGACACCGCGCTTTCGGAACAGGTGGCCGCGCTCTTGATTGCCGGGGATCTTTTTGACGGTGCGGAACGCAGCGCCCGCACCGCAGCCTTTCTGACCGGCGAATTGGACCGCCTGCGCGCCGCAAACATCCGCGTCTATTACATCAAGGGCAACCATGACGCCGACAATCCGATCACCGGCGAACTCAGCCTGCCTGACAATGTGCATGTGTTCACTGGCCACGGCGGCAAGGATGAGCTGGCGTCCGACCTGTGGATACATGGCGTCAGCTTTTCTGGCCGCCACGCGCCGGACAGCCTGCTCCCGAAGTTCGCCCCTCCCGTCGAGGGGGCCGTGAACATTGCCATGCTGCACACCTCGCTCGCGGGATCGGAGGGGCATGACACCTACGCGCCCTGCTCCGTCGCCGAGCTCACAGCTGCGGGCTTCGACTATTGGGCGCTGGGCCATGTGCACAAGCGGCAAGTTCATGCACGGTCCCCTTGGGTCATCATGCCCGGTTGCCCTCAGGGCCGTGACATTGGCGAGGCCGGGCCGCGCTCTGCCTCGTTGCTCACCATCACCGACGGCCAGATCCAGGTTGAAGAGGTCCCCACCTCTGCCGTGGAATTCGCCGCGCTGGAGATCGACGTGACCGGCTTCGCCAGCGCCGACGCCATGCGCGATCTGCTCCGCGCCCGCCTGCGCGACACCGCGCAATCGCTGACCTCGGACACAGGCATCCTGCGCCTGACCCTCACCGGTCACACGGACCTGCACTGGCAGATCCTGCGCGACCGAGATGTTTGGCAAGAGACCATCGACAAGACCGCGCAGGACACCGGCGTTCTCTGGCTCGAAAAGCTGTCTTTTGACTTGAAGGCACCGCAAACCTCCGGCCCATCGGTCAGTGCAACCGACACCTTGGCGGATCTGATGGCGCAAATCACCACCGAGCCCGGCTTTGCCGACGCGCTGCATGCCGATATGCGCGCGCTGCTTGACGATCTGCCGGCGACACGCCGCGCAGTCCTGCTCCCCGATGAGGACGCAGCCCGCGCCCTCGCCACTGACCTTGCCCGCAACGGCGCTGCCGGAATGCTCGCCCGTATGAAAGGGGCCACCGACTGATGCGCCTGCGCCACCTGTCCCTCGACCTTTTTGGCCATTTCACCGACCAAACCTATGATTTTGGCGCCGGAGGGGATGGTGACTTCCATCTGATCTACGGCCCGAACGAAGCAGGAAAAACCACCACGATGGAGGCCGCGCTGCGTCTGCTTTACGGTTTCCCGGCCAAAAATGACGGCTATGATTTCAAACACGGTCGCCAGAACATGCGCCTGTCCGGCGTGCTGGACATCGACGGCGCGGAGAAGTCGTTTGTCCGTGTGCCGGGGCGCAACAGCCTGCTCGATGCGCGCGGCAATGTGCTGGCGGAACAGGCGATTTCCGGGCACCTTGGTGGGCTGTCGCTGACCGATTACCGAGCGCTGCTCTGTCTTGACGATGAAACGATCGAGACCGGCGGCGAGGACATCGCAAATGCAAAGGGCGACATCGGCCGCTTGTTGTTTTCTGCAGCGGCAGGCATCGCTGACCTCAGCGCCGTGCTGACAGAGGCGCGCAACGAGGCCGACCAGATCTATCGCAAGCGCGCCAGCAGCACCCGCATGGCCCTGTTGAAAAAGGATCTGGCCGAAATTGACCGCCAGATCCGCGACAACGACACCTCTGCCACCATGCTCAAGAAACTGCGCCAGACGCAGCAGCAGGCGCAAACGCGCGAGGACACCGCCCGCTCCGAACGCGACGACCTTCACAAACGCCGTGCCGAGGTTGCCACCCTGCGCCGCGCCCTGCCCCGTATGGCTGAACGCGATGCACTGGCGGCGGAGCTCGACGGCACGGAAGGCTGGCCAGAGACGCTTAATCTGGACCCGAACCGGCTGGTGCAGCTCACCACCGACGAGGCAAAGGCGCAGGCCGACCTCATCCGGCTGACCGATGCCATCGCGCAGGCAAGGGAGGCCCGCGACGCCCTGACCATCACACCAGAGGCAGAGACGCTCGTCTCTGACCTCAAGGCTCTGGACGAGTTGCACAGTCGCTATGTGTCCGCCCGTCCGGACTTGCCGAAACGCCGCCGCACCCGTGACGAGGCGCAGGAACGCATGCAGCGTAACGCGCGCGACCTAGGTGCGTCCGGTGATACTGACCCCACCGCTTTGGTCTGTACCCCGCCGCAGATCGCAAGCCTGGAAGCGGCCCGTGACGCGATGCGCGAGGCCACGAAAACGGTGCAGACAGAGGCCGAGGAACTTGCGACCCTTAACGACCGGCTGGCGACCGCGCTGCAAGCGCAACGCGACCTCGCCGCGAAAACGCCGGTGGGGACGACGCTCGCGGATCTGCTGTTGCGCCACGATTCCGACCGCATCGCCCCTGCCTACGCCACCGCCATGACGCGCCTGCGCAGCACCCGCGAGGCCCGCGACACGGCTTTGGTCGCCCTGACACGCGGGGCGACGGCTTTTGACGCGCTGCCAGCGGCGCCGTTTGATCCGGCAACTGCGGACGCCATTGCCGACCGTCACGCCACGCTCACCGACCAGATCGCGCGCACCACGCAAGAGATCACCGATTCCCACGAGACCGCCGAGCGACATAGCGTGCAGGCGGCCCAGATTGGCAAGCGCGGCACCGTCAGTGATACGGATGCGACAGAGGCACGCGCCGCCCGTGACGCGCTGTGGCAAACGCATCTGGAGACGCTCGACACGGCCACAGCACAGGCGTTCGAACAGGCAATGACCCGCTTTGACCACCTCTCCGAGACGCGGCTGGCCCACGCCCAGGACGTCGCCCGTCTGCGCGAAATCGCACTCGCCGAGGCAGAGGCAAAGACACGCGCCACCCAGGCGGAGCGGCGTCTCGACACGCTCCGGGCCGAGTGTGAAACCGTCGAAGCGCAGACTGCCAACGCCTGCACCCAGGCGGGCCTGCCGCACCTCTCCCCCAGCGCCCTGCGAGACTGGATCACCGCCCATACCGCCGCCGCTGAGGCACAGCGCCAGCTTGACGCCGCGCAAGCAGAGCAAGCGCCCACCCTTGCCCGCGCGCAAAGTCTACTGGACGCGTTGCGCCCGCATCTGCCCCAGCAAGACCCCGACTTCGACGCCGCGCTCGACACGGCCCGCGCCCTGGCACGCGACGCCCAGAAAGATGCGCAGCGTCGCGCCACAACTGACGCCACTGTCACCGAGTTGACCCGCGACCGTGACACTCGCCAAGCCCGCCACCAAAGCGCGCAAAAAACAAAGGCGCTGGCAGACACCGCTTGGCAGACACTGGTGCAGGATCTGTTCAAAGGGCACTTGTCACCCGACGCGCTGCTGCCCTCGCTCGACCCCCTGCGCCGCCTGCGCGAGGACGACGCCCAGCGCGCCCAGGCCGTGCATCAGATCCGGGCCATGGAACAGGATCAGGCGCAATTCGCAGACGAAATCGAACGTCTCGCTGCGCGCTTTGGCGTCGCTCCGGGCGATCCGCTCGACCGCTACGCCGCGCTTCAGGCGCACGCACGGGAGGCCTTGGACAACGCCGCCCAACGCGACCGCCTGACGGATCAGATCACGCGACACACCGCAGACAAGCAGGCCGCGCAGGACACCCTCGACACCATTGGCCACGAGACACGCAGCCTCGCCGCAGCCTTTCCGGACAGCGCCCCGCGCGACACGCTCGACGCCCTGCGAACATCCGACGCCACCGCCCGCGAAATCATCCGCAAACGCCAGCGTTTGATGGAACTGGATCGCGGGTTGACCTCTGATCTGGGCGCAGCCGACCTCGACACTGTGCGTCACAGATTAGCCGACACAACTGCCACCGCGCTGGAGGCGGAGGAACAGACGCTCACCGCCGACCTCGACCGTGCGGAGGCCGCGCTGACCCAGGCCATCGGCGACCGCGCCGCCGCCGCCCGCGATCTGCAATCCATCACCAGCGACGCCGAAATCGCCGGCCTCGTCGAACGCCGCACCACGCTTGAACTGCAACTGGAGGAGGCCGCGCTCGATTACCTGCAACGGGACTTTGGCCTGCGTCTCGCCGAAGAAGCCATTCGCCGATATCGTGACAGCCACCGCAGCGGTATGATGGAAGCCACGGAACGCGCTTTTGCCGAACTGACCAACGGCGCCTACACCCGGCTGGTGCCACAAGTAAATGGCCCGTCAGAGGTGCTGCAAGTGCTCGACGCCAATGGCACCGCCAAGCAAGTGGCGGATTTGTCCAAGGGCACGCGGTTCCAGCTATACCTCGCCCTGCGTGCCGCCGCGTACGAACAGCTCGTCTCGCAGGGGGTGGTGCTGCCGTTCTTTTGCGACGACATATTCGAGACGTTTGACGAGGACCGTACGCGCGCCGCCTGCCGCCTGATGGAACGCATCGGCCGCAGCGGCCAGGCGATTTACCTGACGCACCACCGTCACGTGGTCGACATCGCGCAAGAGGTCTGCACCACTGCGCCGAAGGTGCATCGCATATGACCCTCTTCACACGCGTCCAGAGGATCAGCTTTGGCGATTGCGACCCGGCAGGCATCGTCTATTACCCGAATTATTTCAGATGGATGGACGAGACGTTCCAAGCCTATCTGGCCGAGCGCGCCGACGGGCACAAGGCACTGTGCGAACGGCTTCAATCGCGCGGCTTCGGGCTGATGGAGGCGACATTGGCCTTTCGATCCCCCGGCCTGGAGGGGCAAACGATCACCTATGCCCTGACAGAGATCATCTGGTCCGCCCGCAGCTTTGAACTGACCTATCGCGCGACAGACGGTGACCGCCTGCTGCTCGAAGGCCGCGAACGGCGCGGTGTCTTCGTGGACCGGGACGGGCGTCTGGCTGCCGGGGAGGTGGCGCCGCTGCGCGACCAGCTGGTCTGAAACACCGCCCGCAATGGTATTTGACAGTTACGGCTGCTGCACCGCAGCATCAAACGCATTAAGCGAAATTTCATTTCACATCTCGCGATGCCTGAAATGGCCCAACGTCGCGTTTTTGCCTATTTCATGCATGAGGAGGAGGAAGCCGCCACGCAGTCCCTCCTTTCCAATGACACCGCAATGCAAAGCTGTCTCGGCGGAACCTTTGGCGAGGCCGATCTGCCCGTACTGACGGCGCGGGGCCTGTAGATGGCGCAGATCATTGCAGGCAACCTGCTTGCCGAAGGTCAGGATTTTTCGCTGCTCTTCACCGGGCAACGGGTGCGCGATTTCGCCGATAACGAAGACGGCGGGCAACATAGATCAGCCGCCTGCCCGCTTGCTTTGGGATGTGCAGGCCAAGACGCGGGACGCGCGCGGGCTCCTGTCGCTCCGCCCAAAGTCAGAGTGCCACCAGCGCCATCACGCCGAAACAGGCTCCAGACACCGCACCAATGTGACGCTGCATCAGCCGCCCAGACGGTAGATGCTGATCTCACTGACGGTGACATCGGCCTCCTCGGGGGTATTTTCCGTCGGCACCAGTTTCACGTCGCCCTCGCCTGCGGCCAGTTTCCCCGACATGTGCAGGCGATCGAATACATTCGTCACTTCAAGCACGTAGGTAATACCATTGCCGGCATGTGCCCCGTCTGGACGGCTGGCCAGTGGCGCCCCAAACTGCGTCACGGTCCCTGCAAGATGCTCCGGGTAATCTTGTGGCGCACCGCCCGGTGGCAAGGCCAAATAGACCAGAAAGACCACTGCGTCCGTCCGGCTGCGCACGTTCTCAAGGTTCAGGAAAATACGATCCGGTGTGCCGGTGCCCTCCTGACAAAGCATTGCGAAACAATGTTCCGACAGAGGATGCAAGTTCCGTCGGGCATGGCGCTTCAGCAAATGACCGGTGTCGTCAAAGGCAGCTTGCAATTAAGCGGGCTTGGACTGGTCAGTGCCGAATTGCAGCACTGCGTCACACTGGAAAAATAACTTTGGCGGTGCGCATTTCGCTTCGGGGTTCGCAACGGCCGGTATATCTGTTCATCCCCTCGCGGAACATCATTGCGTGACGCTCTGCGGGACAATGGATGGCGCCTAAGGCCCCCGAAAGTGTTACGGTGCCTGGATACGCACCAAGGTGACCCCAGGGCGGTGAGATGGGTTGAACGGGCACTCCGGCAAAGACGAAATGGATACCAGCGCCGAAGTCGCGTTGGGGCGAAACACCGTGAGACTCGTCCTTCGCAAATACCCTGCCGGTCAGCGGATGCACTGCTTGGCCAACGGCCGGTGGCACGGAGACCTGATTGCAGAGTGGCTGCCCCTCAGGAGCGTGTTGCCGGAACGAACCGCTTCTTCGCATATTGTACAGCAGTTTCGGAAGACGTGTGTTTGAGGACAAAGGGATGCAAGGCCGCAACTTATGCAACAGAGTTTCCAGAATGGTCACTTGCGCCCTGCCAAACACGATCCGCAAGCTTCGCCCTGCCCGAACACGATCCGCAAACTTGCAGCGAATTGAAACGTTCCGCCCTGCGGGTTGACGCGGCATATCCCGGATGACCGACCAGCGGTCACTCGTCGCGTTTCACGAACGGCAGGTTCGGATTTTCCAAGCGATAAACTCATTGTCGCTTGTTGCGCCGCGCCTTGGTGGTCTTGTTCCCACGCGGCCCGGACAGTTGCCGTGTGTTGGTCGAATTTTCGCTGGAGAGCTTGGACCAACGGTCGAGGCGTGACTGATCGAGACGTCCGGCGGCGACCGCGGCCTGAACCGCGCAGCCCGGTTCCACGGCATGGGTGCAGTCCCTGAACCGGCAGTCGTGGGCCAATGCGACGATCTCTGCGAACAACACATCAAGCCCGGATGAAACGTCGCTCACTTGCACTGTGCGCATGCCTGGCGTGTCAATGACCCACCCGCCACCGACGATCGCATGAAGCGAGCGCGACGTTGTCGTGTGGCGCCCCTTGTCGTCGGACGCGCGTACAGGCCCGGTCGGCTGAACCTCCTCGGGAGACTTGGCAGAGAGCATGTTCAACAACGTCGATTTGCCCACCCCGGACGATCCGACAAGGGCTACGGTCTGTCCCAAACCGCACCAAGGCGCCAGGATCTGCACCGCTTCCGGCAGCTTTGCGTTTACCAGGATGACATCAAGATCACGCTGAAGTGCTTTTGTTTGGCTTAAGTATGGAGCGGTATCGGCGACCATGTCGATCTTCGTCAAAACGATCACAGGGACAATGCCAGCTTCGTTTGCCATGGCAAGGTACCGCTCCAGACGTGCCGGATTGAAGTCATCATTGCAGGACGTCACGATGAAGACAGTATCTACGTTGGCGGCGATCAGCTGCCGGGGCCGGTCCCCCTCGGTTCGCCGCTCCAGCAAAGTATTCCTCTCCAATCGCCGTACGAGAACCATCGTCGCGGGGTCCACCAGAACCCAATCCCCGACGGCGAAAGCCATTGTAGAAACGCCCTCCGGCAGACCGATCCTTTCGGTTCCCAACCCGGTTTCCACGGTCAACCTGCTGCGATGGACCGTTGCGATGCGCATCTTGGCAAAACCCGTATCGGTTGGCGCAAGCTGGTTGTCGAAATACGAGGACCAGCCAAGTCTGGCCAAGGGTGCCGATGGGTCAAAGGAATGTGTCACGAGGTCTCACATGATATCGTTTCAGGATCTGCGCAGGCTTTTGGGAGAAGTCAGAACTGGCTCGGTCAAGCAGAACAGGTTCAGGGCGTTCTCCAAGTGGTTTTCGCCTCGGTTACTCTGTTGCCGCGTCCGGCACCGGCTGTCTGAAGTTGGCCTGATCCGGGGTCTTCCCGTCAAGCGATGAATGCGGTCGCCGGCTGTTGTAGAAGCCGGGATAGCGGACGACCGGTAGATAGACTGGCATAGCCCCGCAGGTAGACCTCCTTGAATTTGATGATCCGCCAAGGGCGTTCGACAACAACATTGTCTCGCCAAGCTACTTTGGCATCTATTACCCGCAGGTGATGGCATGCAAGCACTGAGATTCATGCCAATCTCGCTCTCCGCTGCGCGCCAGACCCTCGATAAAGTCAGGTGATGTGGACCGGTCGCCGTGATCCGTATAGATTAATTTGGGCTTGTCATGCATGACCAACGCCTCCTTGATCGCTTTGATCCGGCGGTCCGCCTCAAGCGTCATCGACACCCGCCCGCACAGCACGCGTTTGCTAAACCAGCTCAACACGGCAGATAGATGAAGCCCCGCGCCATGGGAATGTCGATGATGTCCATGGTCCAGACCTGGTTGGGCCGGGTATTGGTCGATTTTCCCGGCAGATGGGGGGCCTTGTGCCCCGGTGACGGTTTCGAGGTAGTGGCCCCCACCCGCTTTTTCCATTGCACGGCAATGAACCGCGAAGCGATGACACGTCAGCCACCTCGCGTTTCGCTTTGATAAACGGGCCGTGGGTCGGCCGTGGTTGTCTTGCCGTGGTCGTCTCCTCGCCCGCAGCATCATGCTGCTGTTGCGCGGGAAACCCACTTGATCTTGGCTGTTCCGTTTTCCGGACTTACCTTTGTTAAGCGGCTCTGCAAGAGGTCGTTTTTGAGACAACTGAAACTATGGAACGAAAGCTATTCACTCGCGTTTCATGACGATGCATAACGGGCAAGGTCATTTTACAATGACCGGGTAATACAAGCAGGTCAGATACCCTCATGGCAAAAAACAGTAGCCGCACATTCGGCGTCATTGGTCTTGGAAACTTTGGCAGCACCGTGGCGAACGAACTGCAGCGTTTCGGAAACCATGTGATCGGTATCGATATCGATGAGGCGAGAGTTGCGCGGCATGCAGAGAACTTGTCGCAAGCCTTGATCGTGGACGCCCGCGATGATCTTGCGTTGCGCGAAGCTGGAATGGCAGATTGCGCCATCGGCCTGGTCGCGATGGGCTCTGACCTGGAAGCGAGCATTCTTGCCGCAATTAACCTCAAACTGATCGGTGTGCCGGTCGTCTGGGCAAAGGCAACCACCAAGACGCACCACCGCATCTTGAGCAAACTTGGCGTGGATCGCATCGTGCATCCCGAGGTCGAAGTGGGCCAGCACATTGCACAGGTTCTTCACAACCCGCTGGTGCGGGATTACGTCAGTCTCGGCAATGGCTACCATGTGGTGAATTTCCGAATTCCCGAGAGCCTCGAGGGGAAATCCTTATCGGATCTGAAGCATAAATCCGGCTTTGATCTGCGCTGTATCGGCGTGATGCGCGGGACCGAATTTCTGGGGCAGGATGGCAGTGATTGCGCGCTGGAGCGTGATGACCTTCTCTTGCTGTTGGGTCAGCGCAAGAACCTGCGCGATTTCGCCGGTAGCCTGTGAATACCCGGCGCCGCTTCATGCGTAAATTGCGGTTCAGCAGGTCCATCAACCTGTCACCTCCCGCTATCCTGGTATTGGCCTATACCGTTTTCATCTTCCTTGGCGCGCTGGTGCTGTGGTTGCCGGTCTCGCACACAGGCGACATTGGCTTCAGTGAAGCGATATTCACGTCGACCTCCGCCGTGACGGTGACAGGGTTGGTGCTTGCCGATACGGGATCGGCTTTCACCGGATTTGGCCAGGCAGTCATCGCAATTATGATCCAGCTCGGTGGCCTCGGGTTGATGACAACAGCCGTGCTGGTGTTGGGAGCGCTTGGCATTCAGGTTGGCATGCCCCAGCGCATGATCCTGCGCGAAGAGGTGAACCAGACCTCTTTGTCAAATCTCATGGTTCTGGTGCGGATCATCCTTGTCATCGCAATGGTCTGCCAGACCATAGGCGCCATCCTCCTCGCTTTTGTATTTGTCCCGCAATACGGGTGGAACGGCCTGTGGCAAGCGGTGTTCCATTCGATCTCCGCCTTCAACAACGCGGGTTTTGCGCTTCACCCTGACAGTCTATCGCAATGGGTCGGCAACCCGCTGATCAACATCGTGATCCCGCTGCTGTTCATTTTTGGCGGAATCGGATTCATCGTTCTGGGCGATATCTATCAGAAACGAAACTGGACGCGGCTGACGCTGCATACAAAATTGATGCTGATCGGCACGCTTATCCTCATCCTTTGGGGCAGCATCGCGTTCGGTGTCCTTGAATGGTCCAATCCCGAAACACTCGGCACACTCAGCACTGGCGAAAAGCTGTGGGCCAGCTGGTTTCAGGGCGTGACCCCCCGCACCGCCGGTTTCAACACGATCAACACAGGCGGCATGCACGACAGCTCGACCTTGTTGACAATGACCCTGATGGTCGTGGGTGGCGGCAGCACATCCACCGCAGGCGGGATCAAGGTGACGACTTTGGCAGTTCTTCTGTTGGCAACAGTCGCTTTCTTCCGCAGGCGGACAGTGCTTCATGCCTTTGGTCGGTCCATCGGGCTGGAGGAAGTCATGAAGGTCATGGCGCTGACCACCATTTCCATGTTGCTCGTGCTGACAAGCATTTTCATTGTCTCGATCAGCCATGACGGTAATTTCATGGACTTGGCTTTTGAAGTCACATCAGCCTTTGGCACTGTCGGCTTGTCGCGTGGTGCGACAGCTGAGCTGGACGGGTTTGGTCGCGCAATCATTATATTCGTGATGTTTCTTGGCCGCGTCGGCCCGCTTGCCATCGGGTTTTTCCTTGCGACCCGCAGTGTCCCACGTGTGAAATACCCCTCCGGCCAGATCTATCTGGGATAGAAGGATGGCCGTTCCCGTAACCCGATAGGGCGCCTCGTGTCTTGGATATGTTCAATACACGCTCGTTTTTGGGAAAGGTGCAAACGGCGCCTATTGGTGTCACCAAAAAAAGCCTTCAATCTCTGTGTGATTGCTAAAGGGCTGAGGCTGTCTTTGGTCGGGGTCGCCCGTGCAAATCGCAGCATCGGAAAAATTGGTGCGAAGCTGGCCTGCGGCAAAACCGTCCCGAAGCGGCGCGTCTTGCTCTCATGCAATTCGTCCTTTCGCAGCATTGTGCGACATGGATGGCTCAAAAGCAGACTTTCTGGCTATTCGCCGCACCCGCTTGATCGCGCGGCGTCTGAGCGGCCTCCGGGACAACCTGTTGAGTGGCCGTCTTTCGTTGAGCGATAGCTGAACCAGCGCCCTGTGCACTTCGAAGCAGACAGAGGCATCTTTTTGTGCCCGCCCTTGCCCAGCAAAGGCTCCAAGAAATGCGAGGCTGGTTTCGTTTAAAACCCGAATGCCTTTGACCCGTTGCAGTGTGAGGGTGATTTTTCGAGGCGGCTTACGAGAGTGTTGCTAAAAATCATATTATATGATTTTCTTTTTTATGGCTTCGGCCTCAACGGGAGGAAATCATGAAAGAATATGTTCTCGGCGCAGCCTTTGCTGTGCTCTCTACAAGTGCGACTGCTCAAACGATCGGCTTTTCGCAGATCGGTTCGGAATCGGGTTGGCGTGCCGCGGAAACAACCGTGACCCAGCAGGAGGCGGAAAAGCGCGGTATCGACCTGCGGTTCTCGGACGCTCAGCAGCGCCAGGAGAACCAGATCGCGGCGATCAGGTCCTATGTTGCCCAGGGCGTCGACGCCATCCTGCTCGCTCCGGTCGTGGCGACCGGCTGGGATAGCGTGCTGGAAGAGGCCAAGGAAGCCGAGATCCCGGTCGTCCTGCTCGACCGGCGGGTTGACAGCTCCGAAGACCTTTACCTGACCGCCGTGGGCTCGGACCTCGTGCACGAGGGCGAGGTCGCCGGCCAGTGGCTCGTCGACAACAAGCCCGAAGGCGAATGCCGCGTGGTCGAACTTCAGGGCACCACAGGCTCGTCGCCCGCGATCGACCGAGCCACCGGTTTTCGCACCGGAATAGAGGGCAGCGACGACATCGAGATCGTGCGCAGCCAGACCGGCGACTTTACCCGGTCAGGTGGCAAGGAAGTCATGGAAAGCTTCCTGCAGGCCGAAGGTGGCGGCGACAACATCTGCGCACTCTACGCCCACAACGATGACATGGCGCTCGGTGCGATCCAGGCGATCAAGGAAGCAGGCATAGATCCGGGCGACGATATCCTGATCGTGTCGATCGACGCGGTGCCGGACATTTTCCTCGCCATTGCCGAGGGCGACGCCAACGCAACCGTGGAACTGACGCCGAACATGGCCGGCCCGGCCTTCGACGCGCTCGACGCCTACCTCACCGATGGCGTTGCGCCGACGAAGTTCATCCAGACGGAGTCCGCGCTGTACACCCAAGGCGACGATCCGATGGCGGAGTACGAAGCCCGCAAGGATCTTGGCTACTGACAGAGCCAGATCACAAGCGCCCTGCGCTTTAATGCGGGGCACCCGCGCGGTGCCCCGCAGACGCATGAGGAAAGGCCTCGCATGCTTCTTACCATCGATAACCTGTCAAAGACCTTCCCAGGCACCGTCGCGCTCGACAGCGTCCGTTTCGACCTAAAAGCGGGCGAGGTGCACGCCCTGCTGGGCGAGAATGGTGCCGGGAAATCCACGCTAATAAAGTGCCTGACCGGCGTCCACGCCCGAGACAGCGGCGACGTCAGGCTTCACGGTGAACCGGTGTCGCCGGGGTCCACGCTGGAGGCGCAGGAACTCGGGATTGGCACGGTCTATCAGGAAGTTAACCTGCTGCCGAACCTCACGGTGGCCGAGAACCTGACGTTCGGCCGCCAGCCGACGCGGTTCGGCATGGTCTCCGTCCGTCGGATGCGGGAGGATGCGAAAGAGATGCTGGCGGGCTTCGGGCTCGACCATGTCAACGTCTCGCGCGAACTTGGCGCCTATTCGGTCGCGGTCCAGCAGCTCATAGCCATCGCCCGCGCCGTCGCACTTTCAGGCAAGGTGCTGATCCTTGACGAACCCACTGCGAGCCTTGATGCCCGCGAGACCGAGATGCTGTTCGAAGTTGTGCGGCGGCTGCGCGAACGCGGGCTGGGAATTGTCTTCATCTCGCATTTCCTCGACCAGGTCTTCGATCTTTCCGACCGCCTGACCGTCCTGCGCAACGGGAAACACATCGTGACGGCAGAGACTGCCGGGATGGACCGCCTGGGCCTGATCCACCACATGCTTGGCCATGAACTGGATAAAGCAGAGGATCGCAGGACAACCCGATCCATCCGCAATGAACGGTTGCGCTTCAAAGGCCTTGGCCGACGCGGCAAGATCGAGCCCTTCGACCTGACCGTGCGCGAGGGCGAGGTCATCGGGCTCGCCGGACTGCTGGGATCCGGCCGTACGGAAACCGCAGACATCCTCTTCGGGCGAACGCCAGCCGACCGCGGAGAGGCCACCGACCCCGATGGCACCATCGACCTGAGCAACCCGCGCGCGGCCATTGCCAGCGGCTTTGGCTACGCGCCCGAGGACCGCAAGACCGACGGCATCATCGCCGACCTTTCGATCCGCGAGAATATCGCGCTGGCCCTGCAGGCCCGACGTGGCTGGGCAAAGCCGATCCCACGCGGCGAGCAGCGCGCGCTGGCCGATGACTACATACGCCGCCTCGACATCCGAACCTCCGACGCCGAAAAGGCCGTCGGAGATTTGTCCGGGGGGAACCAGCAGAAGGTCGTTCTGGCGCGCTGGCTCGCGATGAACCCGCGGTTCCTGATCCTTGACGAACCCACCCGGGGGATCGACGTCGGCGCCCATGCCGAGATCCTCAAGTTGATCAGCGGGCTGACCGACCGAGGCATGTCGATCCTGATGGTCTCGTCCGAGTTCGACGAACTCATCGCCGCGTCTGACCGTGTGATTGTCCTGCGCGACAGACGCCATGTCTCGGAACTCGTCGGAGACGAGATCGAGACCAGCCGCATCATCGCGGCCATCGCCGCCCACGACGCCGAAGGAGCCGCGCTTTGATCCAGAAGCTTCGCCGCCTTGCCCCACAACTGCTGACGCTCGCCGCCGTGGTTGCACTGGTCTCCATCTTCTTCCCGAGCTTTCTCGCCGTGGAAATCGCCGACGGCCGCTTTGTCGGCAGCGCCGTCGATGTGCTGAAACGAGGCGCGCCGGTTGCGGTGCTTGCCGTCGGCATGACCCTGGTGATCGCGACGCGGGGCATCGACCTCAGCGTCGGCGCCGTCATGGCGATCTGCGGCGCTGCCTCGGCCTGGGCGATCTCGAACGATTATGGCCTGGCCGCGGCGCTCGCGGTCGGGCTTGGCGCAGGCCTGCTCTGCGGCCTTTGGAACGGAATTCTCGTCTCCATCTTCGCAATTCAGCCGATCGTCGCGACGCTGATCCTCATGGTGGCCGGGCGCGGTGCGGCGCAGATGATCACCGAGGGTCGGATCCTGACATTCAGCCACGAGGGGCTGGCCTTTCTCGGAGCGGGCGACATCTTGGGCATTCCCACGCCCATCGTGATCTGGGCCATCACCGGGCTTGCCTTCGGGCTTCTGGTGCGCCGTACCGCGCTGGGGCTGCTGATCGAAGCCATCGGCATCAACCGGTCAGCCAGTGCCCTCGCCGGTGTGAACGCGAAGGTCCTTCTGATTGCGGTCTATGTCGCGTCCGGTCTCTGCGCCGCCATCGCAGGCATTATCGTCACCGCCGACATCCGTGGCGCGGACGCCAACAACGCCGGTCTCTGGCTCGAGCTGGACGCGATTCTCGCCGTTGTGATCGGCGGCACTTCACTGTTGGGAGGGCGGTTCTCCATCGCCGCCTCGCTGCTGGGCGCGCTCATCATCCAGACCATAGACACCGGAATCCTGCTGGCCGGCTTCCCGTCAGAGTTCAACCTCGTCATCAAGGCAGGGATCGTCGTCATTATCCTTGTCCTGCAATCGCCACGCCTGAGCCCGCATCTGTCGCGGATGGGCCGGCGCAAATCCACAGCTTTGGTCGAAGGCACCAGAGAGGCCGCCGAATGAATTCCAGGGTCCTACCGCTTTATGCGACCATTGCCATCTTTCTGGTCGCCTATCTGATCTGCTACCTACAGTTCCCGGCCATGCTGTCGACCCGGGTGATCGGCAACCTGTTGACCGACAACGCCTACCTTGGCCTGGTCGGTGTCGGCATGACAGTCGTTATCCTGTCGGGCGGGATTGACCTGTCAGTCGGATCGGTCATTGCCTTCGCAGGGGTTTTCATCGCGGTAATGCTGCGCGACACAGGCCTGCATCCGCTGGCGGTCTTCGCCCTGCTGCTCGCCGTCACGAGCGCCTTCGGCGCGGCGATGGGTGGGCTGATCCACGGCCTCGCGATGCCCCCGTTCATTGTGACGCTTGCGGGGATGTTTCTCGCCCGGGGCGCCAGCTACATGCTGACCATCGAAAGCGTCCCGATTGACCACGCGTTTTATGACGTCCTGCGCAGCTACTACCGGATGCCGGGCGGCGGGCGGCTGACACTTATTGGCGTGACGATGTTGCTGGCCGTGGTGGTCGGCATCATCCTCGCGCACCGCACGCGCTTTGGCACGGCCGTCTTTGCGATTGGTGGCGGCGCGCAGACCGCCCGGCTCATGGGGGTCGCCGTTGGGCGCACGACCGTTCTGATCTACGCTTTTTCCGGCTTCATGGCAGGGCTTTCTGGCATCGTGTTCTCGATTTATACTGGATCGGGCTACCCGCTCGCCACCGTAGGAACCGAGCTCACGGCCATCGCCACCGTCGTCATCGGCGGCACGATCCTGACCGGCGGGTCGGGCTACGTCTTCGGGACGCTCGTGGGCGTGCTGACCATGGGACTGATCCAGACTTACATCGTCTTCGACGGTTCGCTGTCCAGCTGGTGGACAAAAATCGTCATCGGGGTCCTTTTGCTTCTATTCATCTTGCTGCAAAAGGGCCTTCTCATCCTCGGACAGCGACAACGCAGTAAAATGACCTGACATGAAGCAACTCCTCGACACCACGAAACTCGGCACGCGGACTGGCGGGGGAAACCACGGGCGGGTCGTGGAGGGCATCGGACGGGCCATCGTCAGTGGCGACTTGGCCGAGGGCGAGTTGTTGCCGCGGGACGAGGTTCTGATCGAGCAATTCGGCGTCTCGCGAACCGTGTTGCGCGAGGCCATGAAGACATTGGCGGCGAAAGGCATGGTCGTGGCCAAGGCCCGTGTCGGCACCCGCGTGCGGCCAAGCAGGGAGTGGAACATGTTCGACGCCCAGCTTCTGCACTGGCACATGGACGGCGAGCCCAGTGACGATTTCTACCGGCAGCTGTTTGAAATGCGCCTCGCCTTTGAACCCTTTGCCGCCCGCCTCGCCGCGCAGAAAGCCACGGCGACCGATCTGGAACGCCTCGACGCCTGCGTCGCGGCGATGCGGAGCGCCAAAGATCAAGCCGGGTTTTCGGTTTCCGACATGGATTTCCACCGGGCCATCTTCGACGCTGCCGGCAACGCCTTCTTTCAGTCGGTTGTATCGTTGGTCGGTGCGGCGCTGCTGTCGCTCCTTCGACGCTCGTCCCCGGAGCCACGGCCCGAGCAGCTCAAGCAAATCTGCGACGGGCATCAGTTGATCGCGGACGCGATAGCCGCGCGGGACCCATCGGCCGCTCAGAACGCGATGATTGCGGTGATTGACGTCGGTTGGTCCAGGGTCTTTGGTGACACAGCAGGCCCGCCCCGCCCGCAGCGCTAATCAACGGGCTTTGCGCGTTGGCTCCCATCGATCAAATCCGGGCCGTGGATCGGCAGCCTGCTGAGTGCCGATGCCGCGTGCACGCCGCGCTCTTGGCAAGATGAACCTGTCGAGGCTGATATACCTGATAGCTTGGATGACACCTTCGCCAATGCCTATCGTGGTGTTTCACTGGTCAGTCTCAAGCACACCACGCCATCCGCAGGACGGCACGTCCCTGATCAGCGCGCGAACGTCGTACCCTGTAAGGATTTCGAGCAGTTCCGGGGGTGCATTGATACCGTCGAGCGCTTCTTGCCAGTAGGTGAGCGCAAAGCGCGCCCGGTACGGACATGGTCGGTGTTAGAGCCGATCAAAGGTGACCTCTGCATCAGGAACGGCTCGCTGAGAAATCTGAAATGACAGGCCGTGGCCATGCGCAGTCAGGCTGGCTTTGGCGGATCTTGAAACGGCTGCTTAGTTGTCATCCCTGCCATGGGCGCGCACAGGCCTACGCAGTTGCTTTCCACTGTGTAAGGTAAACTGCGCATAAGTTTCCGGGAGACTGGATAACAAAAAACGGCGGCCAACAAGCGGCCGCCGAATTTCTCATTTCCTTTCTGGTTCCACCTCAACCGGTCCAGTTCACCGCCTGCGCGTAAACTAGAAATACAGTAGCAATGCCGATCCATACCCCAAAAAGCGGTAGGAAGAACCGGATCCAGCGGTCCCACGACACGCCTGCCAATGCCAGCGTAGCCATGAAATAGCCGGACGTGGGGAAGAAGATGTTCGAGAGGCCATCGCCCAGCTGGTAGGCCAGCACGGCATTCTGGCGGGTGACCCCGATCAGATCCGAAACCGGCGCCATGATCGGCATGGTCACCAGCGCCTGCCCGCTGCCTGACGGCACCACGAAGTTAAAGCCGAGCTGAGAGACGAACATCCCCACTGCCGAGACCGAGCTTGGGAGATCGCCGACCAAGTTTCCCAAGCCATGCACCAGCGTGTCCATGACCTGACCTTGTTCCAGCATCACGGCCACAGCCCGCGCGAGGCCAACGATGATCGCGCCCATCAGCACGTCGCGGAAGCCTTCGTTGAAGGCGTCGCAGATCTTGCCCGGGGTCAGCCCGGCAATCAACCCGACGGTCACGCCCATCAGCACGAACAGGCCCGCCATTTCCATCATGAACCAGCCACGGGTCAGCACGCCCCATATCATCACACCAAAGAACATGAGCGCAGCAAGTCCGGCCCAGGCCTGACGGCTGGTAAAGCGCATTGCCGGCGCATCGAGATCATGCACGTAGGCTTTGCGCTTGGCGGCTTCCTTGGGATCATTTGCCAGCAGGCTGGTGTCAGGGTTTTTCTGGACCCGCAGAGCATAGCGCATCAGATAGGCAATCCCGGCCACCAGCAGACAAATGAACAAGACAGACCGCAGTCCGGCGCCGGAATAAAGCGGCAGCTCAGCGATGGTTTGCCCCAGCCCGGTGTTGATCGGGTTGAGTATCCCGGCAGTAAAGCCCGCTGTGGTCGCCAGAAGCGCGGTGCCGACTGCCGTGATCGAGTCGAACCGCAGCGCGATCATCAACGGCAAGATGACCGGCACGTAGACCAGGGCCAGCTCCTGGGTGCCAATCAGCGTCGCCACCACGGCAAAGATCACCATCAGCGCAGGGATCATCATCACGCGACGCGATGCAAAGCGCCGCGTCAGCTTGTCCACCACCACATCGATCATTCCGGTGCGGCGGATCACCATGAACATGCCACCGATGATGAATGTGAAGAACACCACAGTTGACGCATTCACCAACCCCTGAGGGACGGCCAGCATGAACTGTTCCCAGCCTATCGGGCTGGCGTCGACATAACGGAAGGAGTCCGGATCGACGGCACTCCGTCCGTTTGACAAGGTCACACGGTCGTAGAGCCCGGCCGGCACGAAGTGCGTCGCCAGCGCGGCCAGTGCCGTAAATACGAATAGGATCACGTAGATATGCGGCATTCGGATCCCCGCCTCCTGCGCGTCCGCTTCAATCTCCTGTCGCTGTGTTGACATGCGTTCCCCCCTTGGCGCCACATTTACGTGGCCTGATGACATCCCATGTAACATGTTACGTATTATGCTATGCATCGTACAATCAGGGATTCCCAAAAGCATCTGCTTGGATTATTTGAAAGACTTCCTGATTTTTTTGATATTCAAGGGATTGGGTATGGCAGACGAGACCGGATCAAGGCAAGAACTGCAGGCAGACAAGGCGTTTGCGGCGCTTCTGGTCGCTTTGGGGCAAGGTACTCTCAGGGCCAATGAGTTTATTTCCATGCCCAAACTCGCTGAATTGCTCGAGTTTCCGATTGCCGCCACCCGGGAAGCCATCAAGCGGGCAGAGACGCAATCATTGGTCAGCATTCTGCCCAAGCGCGGCATCGTGGTGATGGACGCCAGCCCGGAACTGACCCGCTCCTGCCTGGACATGCGGGCCTTGCTGGACAAAGAGGGCGCTTGCCGTCTGATCCGTGCAGGTGTGCCGTTGCCGCTCAACAGTCTTCGCGGAGCGCATGAAACGATGCTTCAGCTCGCGCAATCCGATCGCAGCCCGGATCTGCCTGCGCAGGCGCTCAAGACAGATCTAAGCTTGCATGACATGCTGGCGAGCGGGCTGGACAATCCCTTTTTGCGCAGCGTCTATGACGCTAACCGGAACCGCCTTTCAGTAATTCAGACCGCCCGCGCCTTTCTCGTTGACCGCATTGTCAGCGCGATGGAGGAACACCTCGCCATCATAGCGGCCCTGCGCGCGCACGACGTGGATCAAGTGAGCAAGGCAATCGACCACCACTGCCGTCAGACAATGCGCTGGTGGGGAGTCGACGGCGGCTGAAAGCTTTGCCTGTCGCAACGATAGAAGCGCGTTTGGGAGATCTCGCGCACCGCCAAAGTTCAGCCGTCGCCGGGGCGCGCAATCGCAGCGCATGCCGGGTCTGCTGCAGCGGTGCACAATCCTGACGGGGCTGAATGACGGCTCAGCGGATGGCGTTCCGTTTGCTGGTGTAGCTCACGATGGGCGTCTCGCTTACGGCCAGCGCGATCTGGTCAGTCGCATTGGGCGACAGGCATGCCAAGATGGCGCTCGTTGGATACTTAAACCGTTGCCACAATCCGCGCTGCCGACACTCAGCAGGGCGCTGGAAGAGCCTCGCCGCATCCGAACGGACACTCGCTTGAGCGGGCGCAGGAGGGCGACACAAAAGCGCGAAAGGCCCAAGGCAAACGAACCTGTTTTCCATGAGTAGCAGACCAATCCCCTTGGACCGCATGTCTGCTTTTGCGACCTTCACGACATTAATCATCTGCAATCTGCTGCGCACGCACTTCCGAAGATCTTCACTTCTCGCTTGGAGGAAAAGGTTGCCTTGCTATCCGTGGCATGTGCCGTGGAGCAATTGAGCGAGACAACCAGCAGCATCGGCGCGGACCCTAAAAACCTGTCGTGGGAGCACTGCGACGGCGACACCTGGTTGCTAAAAAGCCGCGTCGTTTTACGCATACTGCCTTGAAAGCGGTCAATTGTGCTTGGACTTATCCGACGCGGAAGGCATAGAACGCAGAGCATCTTGATCGTACTCACAGAAAGAGGACGCAGCATGAAAATCCTCGGGCGAATCGCCTCCGTCATCTGCGCGATCAACGCCGCGGTCGGGACAATCCTGTCTTGGCTGTCGGTGGGGATCGTGCTCGTCTGCTTCACCGTGGTGGTGCAGCGCTATGTCTTTGCCGTCAGCCATGTCTGGATGCAGGATCTCTACATCTGGATGAACGGCGCCATGTTCACCGGTGTAGCTGGCTTTGCCCTGCTGCGCGACAACCACGTGCGGGTCGACATCTTTTATCGCCCGGCCACGCCGCGAAAGAAGGCGGTAATCGATCTGGTGGGGGTGCTGCTGTTTCTCATGCCCGCCATGTACGTGGTCTGGATTTACGCCCTGCCCTTCGTCCAACGCTCCTGGCGCTACGGCGAAGGCTCCGCCAATGTCGGCGGCATGCCCGCTCTCTTTGTGCTGAAGACCTTCATCCTGGCCTTCGCGGTGCTGATCGCCCTGCAGGGGCTGGCGATGATCCTGCGCTCGATCCTGATGCTTGCGGACCGTGAAGACCTGGTGCCCGCCCGCATCCGCTATACACGCGCCGAAGATCCCACCCATCCCACGGAGGCCGTCTGATGGATCCCGTCCTGATCGGAGAACTTCTTTCCGGCCTCATGTTCGTCGGCATCATCGGCTTTCTGCTGATGGGCTTTCCGGTGGCCTTCACCCTGGCCGGCACCTCGCTGCTCTTCGGCGCGATCGGCATGTATTTCGGCGTCTTCGACCCGTCGAACTTCGGCTCCCTCCCGAACCGCTACATCGGCTACATGACCAACGAGGTTCTGGTCGCCGTGCCGCTCTTTGTCTTTATGGGGGTGATGCTGGAACGGTCGCAGATCGCCGAACAGCTCCTGCTGACCATGGGCAAGCTTTTCGGCAACATGCGCGGCGGTCTTGCGATTTCCGTGGTGATCGTGGGCGCGATGCTTGCGGCCTCCACCGGTGTCGTGGGGGCCACGGTGGTCACCATGGGCCTGATCTCCCTTCCGGCGATGATGCGTGCGGGCTACAAGCCGACGCTGGCCACCGGCGCGATCTGCGCCTCCGGCACGCTGGGCCAGATCATCCCGCCGTCGACGGTGCTGATCTTCATGGGCGACATGCTTTCGGGCATCAACGCACAGGTGCAGATGGCCAAGGGGAACTTCGCCCCGACGCCGGTGTCGGTGGGTGATCTCTTTGCCGGGGCGATGTTGCCGGGCTTCCTGTTGGTGCTGCTGTATATCGGTTACATCATCTTCAAGGCGATCGTCGATCCCGAGAGCTGCCCCGCGACCCCTGTCCCTCCGGAGGAAAAGGCCGGGCTGAAGCGCGAGATCTTCACCGCGCTGCTGCCGCCGCTGCTTTTGATCCTGGCGGTTCTGGGCTCGATCCTCGGCGGCATCGCCACGCCAACCGAAGCAGCCTCTGTCGGTGCCGTGGGCGCGACCCTGCTGGCCGCCCTGCGCTGGAGGCTTTCATGGAAGATTCTGCACGAGACTGCGGTCCAGACCGCCGCAATCACCAGCATGGTCTTCATCATCCTGTTCGGTGCCGCGGTCTTCTCGGTGGTCTTCCGGATGATGGGCGGTGACAATCTGGTGCACGAGTTCCTGACCGCCCTGCCCGGCGGTCCGCTGATGGCAGTCGCTGTCGTGATGGCAATCATGTTCGTGCTGGGTTTCATCCTCGACACTTTCGAGATCATCTTCATCGTGATCCCGATCACCGCGCCGATCCTGCTGGCGATGGACATCAACCCGGTCTGGCTGGGCGTCATGGTGGGGGTGAACCTGCAGACATCCTTCCTGACGCCGCCCTTCGGGTTCGCGCTGTTCTACCTGCGCGGCGTGGCGCCCGACAACGTGCCGACCTCGGCCATCTACCGCGGCATCCTGCCCTTCGTCCTGTTGCAGATCCTGGCCATCGCGCTGCTCTTCGCCTTCCCGGGCGTGGTCACTTGGCTGCCCTCATTGATCGCGGGCTAGCGCCCGGATCGGTGCGCTGTATTTCGCTGGCAAAACAAAAAGGCCCGGACATTGTCCGGGCCTTTTGCAGATCTGGAACAGGCCAGATGTTCAGAGCGTGAAATACTTAGCGCGGGCCTGAATGAAGTTCAGGTCGTTGCCCTCGGTCCGGGTGCGCATCACGTTCAGGGATTCGATGAAATGCTCCGTAACCTTGCGGGTCATCTCATCACCGCTGTCGCGCAGCTCGCCGATGATCTCCATCGAGGCCTGTGCACCGGCTTCCAGGATCTCGTCCGGAAACTGACGCACCTGCACGCCGTGCTCTTCGACAAGGGTCTTCAGGGCGCGCGGGTCGTTCGCAACGAAGTCGGCAGAGACGGTGTCATACTCGGCCTGGCAGACATCGCGCACGATCGCCTGCAGGTCGTCGGGCAAGGCCTGGTACTTTGCCTTGTCGACCACCAGCTCGGTGGCGAGGCCCGGTTCCACGAAGGAGGGGAAGTAGTAGTTCTTCGCCACCTGGTAGAAGCCGAGGGCCAGATCATTGTAGGGACCGACGAATTCGGCCGCGTCCAGCGCGCCCGACTGCAGCGCCTGGAAGATCTCGCCAGCGGCCATGTTGGTCACGGTAGCGCCCAGCTTTTCCCAGACGCGGCCGCCCAGGCCCGGTGTGCGGAAGCGCACGCCCTTCAGGCTGTCGAGACCGGTGAGCTCCTCGCGGAACCAGCCACCCGCCTGGGTGCCGGTGTTGCCGGACAGGAAGCCCTGGACACCGAACTGGTCATAGACCTCATCCCAGAGCTGCTGGCCGCCCATGTGCTGCACCCAGGCCGCCAGTTCGCCCGCGGTCATGCCGTAGGGCACACCGGTGAAGTAGGACAGGGCCGTGGACTTGTTCTGCCAGTAGTAGGCAGCGCCATGGCTCATCTCGGCGGTGCCGTCGATCACGGCATCCAGTGACTGAAGCGGCGGCACCATCTCGCCGGCAGCGTAGACCTGCACGGTCAAACGTCCGCCTGAAGCAGCGGTGATCCGGTCGGCCAGGCGCTGTGCGCCGACACCGAGGCCGGGAAAATTCTTCGGCCAGGTGGTGACCATGCGCCAGGTGATACGGTCCTGGGCGACGGCGGGGCTGGCCAGGGCGGCAGCCCCGGCACCGGCGCCCGCCAGGGCGCCACGGCGGATGAAAGAACGACGATCCATGTTTCCTCCCACGGGGGTCTTTTATGTTGGTGCTGCGGGGACCGACGTTTCGGCCCCTCACGTGTCGCATCAATACAGTACATGCAGGGACAGTCTAGGCTCAGGACCCATCGATTTCGCTCGGCGGGCAGGATTCAGCGTTTGAAAACGAGCGCTGTCGTGTCTGATATCTTCGGGCTGAGAGGTCCGCAGATAGCGCGTCTTAACCCGGCTTTTCGAAGTCTCATGGCATGCCGCGTGTCGACGACCGACGCGCGATGATCTGAATTATCTCATTATATACAAATATTTACATAAAGGCATGCGCCGAAAAACCATGGCCCGCCCAAGACTTTCTACAAGCATTGGATGCGACGGAGCGTCTTGGGCATCTTCGCGCAGAAGCTGACCGAGCTGGCGGCCGAGCACGTCGTGAAGAAGACTGGTGTGATTGAAGCGATTTACTTGAAGGCGTGTCGCACGCGTCCAGCCTTGGGCCATCCGATCAACGTCTTCGGGCCAGCCGGGAAAGTCAGCGATTTCATCGGCGCGCAGGCTGTTCAGTCGCCAACTGAAGGTCGACTGGTTGCTCGGCGACCGAAGCTGCGACGTAAATTTGCTCCCGAAAGCGATGCCAGGAAAAGGCCGTTTCATTGACAATATTTTCATCGAGAGGCTATGGCGCACCCTGAACCAAGAGTGCGTCTACATGCATGCCTTGGAGACAGGATCGGAGACCAAGGCGGCCATCCAGAGGTGATCTTCCCCCCCCCGGCAGCGCCCTCACTAAGCCCTCGGTGGCCGGCCACCGGTGCTGATTTATTGGCAGAGAATTTCAAACAATCCGATCAGCAGGTTTAACGAGTAGCTTAATTCACGCCAGATTCTGTTCAAGAGATGGGGAGTAGCTCAAAATGCCCGAAGCGTTCGACCCTTTGCTTAGGCACTCATCTCTCTCGTGTGAGTTAAAACCTTGTCGCAGAGTGCAGACCAGGCCCCAATGTTCGCATCCGCCAGGGACGCCGGCGCAGGTCGATCAACCGTTTGCGCGGGCGAGCGTGCGATGGAAGAAAGCGCATCCTGCCATCCCTCACAGCAGTGGTCAGAGACGACGACATTTCCCCGTGCAGACTGATCCCGCAAACCATCGACCGCTGACATGACGACCACGCGCCCGGCGACATTGGCTTCGATCGCGACCAGGCCGTAAGGCTCCCAACGGGACGGCATGACGATGACATCACACGATCCGTATGCGTCGACAGGATTGGCAGCAAACCCGGCAAATCGAATTCGGGCGTCACCATCGGCAAGGTGTTCCAGATGCCCCCTCTCCTCCCCTTCGCCAAAAAGAGTGAGCGTCAGGTGAGGATCGTCGACAGCCCGGAAGGCGCGGATCAGAATATCGAACCCTTTCTGCTGGTCGAACCGGCCAATGGCACCGAAATGGAGAATTGGGCCGAGGGGAGCGGCAACAGTTGCGAGCTCTCCCAGGTCCGTCATCGGTGTGATGACGTCAAGCATATGCCTGCGAACGAGGTCGTTGCGCGTCATCCAGGCGGCCTGAGCCTCACTGACAGCAACAACGCGATCGAAAAGTGCGTAAGCGGTGCGCAGGAGGCGATGAAACCGGCCGCGTGCTGTAACGTTGATCGCTGCGAAGGCTTCGGAATAGCTATGCTCGACATGCACGATCGGCACTCCGGAATACCGTGCGCGCAGGGCGATCAGACCGGGAAGACCGGACCAGTTGACCGAGAGGTGCGAGACGATCATGTCGACGTCATCGGGCACCCCCGAGGGGCGGTTGCGCGGCACCACCACGACCTGATGTTCCAGATGCGTCGTCAGCGCATGTGTATCCCGAAGGAAGGCAAGGTATCGGGTCACGCCACCAGCGGTGGTGTCGTCTACAAGGTGAGCGATCTTGATCATTGGGAAACTCCTTTGCGGTCAGGCGAGCCGGCGCCCACTGGCGCGCGCGATACGTTGCAGGATGTTCGGGCCGAGAGCGGAGAGCACCAGTGCGGCGCCCGTGGTTGTTCCGGTCTTGATAGGGTCTCGCAGAAGCGCCGCGGGGGACGCGGCCCAAGCGGACCTCAGGCGGGTCAAAGCTTCGGCGCCCTTGCCCGAGCTGATCGCCCGGCGAGCAAGGTATCGGTTCTGAAGCGCGCGCGCGGCGGGGGCGTGGCTATGGAAGAAACCGGGCGAGATCGCAGAAAGCTTGTCGACAAGACGCTCCCAGCTGGCGAACTGCCGGTCGGTTGCTGCCGACAGGGCCCCTGCGACGATCCGATAGCGTGTCAGCAGTCCGGGCACACCTTCGATGGTCCAGTCGGTCGTCAGGCTTAGGCGCAACCAGCACTCGATGTCCTCGGACTGGCGGAACCTCTCGTCGAAAAACCAATCCCGCGCAGCTTCTCCCGACGGGCGGAAGGCGATGGCATCCAGGGCGTCCCGACGCATGACCGCACTGGATCCATTGCCGACCGGATTGAACAGGAAGACATGCTTTGCGGTGATACGCTTGAGGCGCGGCCTTTGGGCCAGCCCGAGCGGCGCCCCATTGGCGTCGATAAGCTCGGACCCGGAAAAGCTGAGCCCCACCTGCGGGTTGGCATCCAGATGCCGGACATGTGTGGCCAGCTTGGTCGGACGCCAGAGGTCGTCGCTGTCACAGAACCCGATGTAGTCACCTTTGGCGTGATAGATCCCGGTGTTCCGTGCCCCGGCGAGGCCCCGGTTCGGTTGCTGGACGAGCCGCACCCGCTTGTCACCGAAACTCCGTACGATCGCGACCGTGCGATCGGATGACCCGTCATCGACGACGACAATTTCGAAGTCGGTGAAACTCTGCGCCAAAAGGCTGCGAAGGGTTTCACCGATCGTCTCGGCGACGTTATAGGCGGGAACGATGATGGAAGCCTTGGGCATGTTACACTCCGCTCAGTTAGAGAAAAGACTGCGGCGCAAGCGGCGCGGCATAATGGGTGCGGCAAGGGCGGCCATGAAGGTCAATCCGCCGCGTTTTATGTCCGTAAAGAAGCCGACAGGGCTGGTCGCCACACCCGCTAGCGCCATCCGCAGGGATTGCAGAGGCGGCGCATCCGTTCGCAAAGCGCGTCTGGCAATATAGCGCAGGTGGATGGCTTCGGACCGACGGTCGACAGGGAAACCCATGCGCGCTGCAGTTGCCAAGGCAGTCTCCCTCCCGATACGCATCGCGTCGAGGTTAGCCGACAGACCTGTCGGCGAGGTCCGGTAGTTCACCAGAATTTCATCCAGCCCCAAGAACCGGCCTCCGGAGCCGGTCACTCTGATCAGCCATTCCAGATCTTCGTTGTGCACCATGCTCACATCGAACCCGCCACTTTCCATGAAAGTCCGTCGAGTGACCGCGACATTGGACATCGTGCAGACCGGGTTTTCGCCCAGCAGTGTCTGGACCGACAGAGGACCGTCGCAGACCTGCGAAGTCGACCGCGATCCTTTGCCGTCAAAGAAGGCGACACGGGCATAGACGCCGTCCACATCGGGCCGGGCAAAGGTCTGATACATCAGCGCCAGCTTTTGCGGGTACCAAAGATCATCCGCGTCGCAAAACGCGATCACCTTTCCACGAGACCGCATCGCGGCATGGTTCCGCGCAGAGCTTGGCCCCTGGCCTGAGTTGCGCATCACCTTGAAGCGCGAATCTTTTGCGGTGCGGGCCACAGCCAGCGCCCATGTCGCGTCTGCCGACCCGTCGTCGATTATGAGAGCTTCCCAATCGACGAATGTCTGCGATGCAATGCTATCGAGCGTGTCATTGAGCGTTTCGGCGGCGTTGAAGCACGGGATGACAATCGAGAAATACGGCATATCAAACGACCTTTGCAGAGGTGTAGGACGGGTAGGCGATACGGAGGATAGGAAGCGCGGCCAACATTTGTCCGACCGTCGCAATGCACAGATAGCCCCAGGCGACCGCGACAAGTCCCTGAGGGGCAAGCAGCGCGGTGTTCAGGATCAGTGCGATCGTGATCGCTGCGGTGACGGCAAATTCGCGCTGCGGACGGTTCCTGACCCGCAAGAACTGCGCGGAGGCCGACCAGATGACGCCGGGGATCGCCGCCAGACACAGGATTGAGACCACATCGGCCAGATGTGCCCAGTCTGCCCCGAACAGGATCGGCACGTAAACCGGTGCGGCAAGGGCTTGCAGCAACACGACAGGTGCGATGACCGTGACCGACAGCGCGAGCGCGCGGCGCAGGGCAGGCAATGGGTCCGATGCGGCACAAAGGTGGGGAAACAGCGCCACCGACAGGGCTTGTGAGAAGGAGTTGGACAGACCGAGCCCGGCGTTGAAAGCCATGAAATAGAGACCGAGTGCCTCGGGGCCCATCAGAAGACCGATGACAATCTTGTCAGCCTGAAGGCGCATGACCTTGACCAGCTCAACGGCAAGCACGGCCCACCCATAGTCCACAAAGGGGCGAAGGGGCGCGGCAGAAACAGTCGCATCTTGGCGCCAGTTTTGAAGGCGGCGCATCGCGATCAGCCAGATCGGGGCGGCCAGAAGACGGGGGAGCACAAGCGCAACCGGCCCGGGGGCAATGAAGGCCAGTATCGCGGTCGCGACGTTCGCGCCCACCACCTGACCGCCTGCAATCGCAGCCGTCTGGCGCATCTTTCCGGCCCGCATGGCCAGGGCGCATTGCACCAGTCCCGCCGGCATGAACAGGTATTCGCCTGCGAGGATCGCAATCAACACGAAATAAAGGGCGTTGCCGGTCATGAACCAGACCGCAAAGCCAGCGATCAGCTGGATCGCACACAGCCCGAGACACCAGTGCCAGAAGATCGAATGCGCCCTGCGGCAGGTGGCCGCCAGGTCTTCGTCGCGCGCAGCTATGATCCGCTGGCCGACGCCGTTCTCTGTCAGCGCCTTGAGGATGTCGGCTGCGGCAAGCGCCCCGGCCGCGACACCGATTGCCGCGGCATCCATAGTGCGGGCGACCGCCACGACCACGACCAGCCGGGACGCTTTTGCCGCCATCTCGGACAGGCAGTAGGCGGCAAGACTGTGGGCAAAACTGCCCTTGTGGCTGGTTCGGGACATGACGGTCACTCCTGTTGCGCCCGGACTGGGGTGCGGACTTGGGCGCCCTTTTGTTTTAGCTCGGTAAAACAACATGCGCCCGCGCCCCGCGGGACAGTGCAGCGGCGCAACGGTTCAGGAACATATCCATTCGGATGGAGGGGCAACCCGATCGCAATCATGGACGGATCGACACATGACGGGTTAGTCTCTCAGACAAGAATAATGCAGAATGCTGGAGCAGATCTTGTCGATGATCGGGTTGAAATCAGGGGCCAGCAGCTTGGCCCTCATGGTCCTCGTGGCCTGCTCTGCCCCGCAGAAAGCCGCCAACCTTGAGCCGGTTTCGAGCGGCACAGCCTATCAGGCGCAATATCGGGATATCGATGTCAGCCGGACTGCGGCAGCATTTTTAACGTCCCCGTCGATGAATGCTGCGAAGTGCCGGCCCGCGATCGGCGGCGACCGCAATCAGAAGTTCGGGTCCGGTGCGCCGTCGTCTTTGCGGGGCGAATTGCTCTCGCGCGGGGACCTGGTGGCATTCCGGCTGCCAGAAGACGAAACGTTCTCGGGCGACTATGTGGTCTCGCGCGACGGGACGATCAAACTGCCGTACATCAATCCGATTTCCGCGGCTGGCCGAAGTCCGTCCCAGGTTGCCGCGTCGATCAAGCAAGCCCTGCTGAACGACGGTCACTATGACGACGTTCCGCTGATCTCTCTCCTCGTGAAGGACTTTGCTCCGGTCCGGGTTGCCGTGTCAGGCGCCGTCTTTGAGGTCAGGCCAACAGACATCGGGGGCATTCAGGGCGATATGGTAGACGGCCGTCGGCAGGCCGCCCTTGGTGCCTCGACCGAGAACCGCAATCTCTCGGCTGCGATCCGTAATGCTGGCGGGGTCCGTCCCGATGCGGATCTGTCCGCCGTCCGGCTGACCCGCGCCGGGCGCAACTACACAATTGATCTGCGCGGTGTGATACGCGGCGAAAATTTCGACGATGTCATGCTGATCACCGGCGACGAAGTCCACATCCCGTCACGCCAGTGCTTTCAAGACGACCTGATGAAGCCAAGCCCCATAAGCCCGCCCGGCATCTCGCTTTACCTCTCGAACCTGACCCAGCCCGCGACCGGGAATGCGCCGTCGGCCATCGGCCAGACGGTGCGCGAAGTGCCCTATGGCACGCGCTTCATGCAGGCCGTGGTGGATGCCAACTGTGTCGGCGGCGCCCGCGCAACCAGCGCGGACCGGTCTGCGGCTCTTTTCTCTCGCAATCCAATCACGCAGGTGTCTGCCGTGATAGAACGCAAGGTCGAGGTCATGCGCGCCCGCGCGGATCGCGATGACTATGACCCCTACCTTCTGCCAGGCGATGCGATCGCCTGCTATGACAGTGGGATCACCAATATTGCCGAGATCGGCCGTGTTCTGGGCGTCGTCGGGGCCGTTACGCTGATCCCGTGACGCTGGTTTCAATCTCGGCTCAGGTCTGAAATCTGCATCCGTGTCTCCTGCCAGAGAGGCGCTAGTGCGGCCAGCCTCTCCGGTGCGATATCTTCGCCTCGCTTCAACATTGTCTCTATCTCGGCCAGCGCGGCCCGCAACCCGCTGGCGCCGAAGGTGCCGCAGTTTCCGGCGCAGGCATGAACCTGGGCCTTCAAGGCGTCTCTCGACAGGTCGTCCGAGACGATGGACTGGATTGTCTCGTCCGTTTCGACAAGGAAACGCGCGAGGATTTCGTCCCGTTCGACGCTGGGTAGTCCAGCCAGGAGTGTGCTCAGTTGATGTCCGTCAAGTCGCGTATCAGGGGAACCTGAGTGGCTCGGGGCAGACAGCGGTGTCGCGCCTTCCGTGATCACGGCCAAGACCGAGAGCAGCGCCGCGCGGTCGAGCGGTTTACTGACAGTGGTCGTCATGCCGGCGGCACTGAATTCTTCAACCTCTTCGGGCAAGGCATGAGCGGTGACTGCGATGATAGGGCAATCCGCGGACGGGCCACCGCCTGCCCGGATCCTTCGGGTCGCTTCAATGCCATCCATGACCGGCATGGAGATATCCATCAAGATCGCGTCGAAAGCCCGGTTGTTGGCCCATTCGACACCCGCCTGACCATCAACGGCTTCGACAACCCTGTGACCATCGGCCTCCAACATTTGTCGCGCGACGAAACGGTTCATTTCGTTGTCTTCCACGAGCAGCAGATCCAGCTTGCGACGTGGGGCCACCAACTGGTTGAACTCGAAGAGAGGTTGGACAGAAACCGGACCCGCGGCAGCGATGGGAATTCGCAACCAAAAGAGCGACCCATCCCCGAACTCGCTTTCGGCCCCGATTTCGCCCCCCATGAGGCTGGTCAGGCGCTTGGCGATGCCCAGCCCCAGTCCGGTCCCGCCGGCCTGACGGGCATAGGTGGAATCCAACGTCTCGAAATCGTTGAATATGCGGCTCAGGTCTTCTTCTTTGATCCCGATCCCGGTGTCCGTCACCCGAAACTCCAGGCTTTCGCCGTCTGGCAGGCATTCCACCTCGATCTCGACCTCGCCGCCTTTCGTGAACTTGATCGCATTGCCCACGAGGTTCAGCAGGACCTGCCTCAGGCGTCTGGCATCGCCCACAGCCGCGTCATGCTGCTGTCCGAGCCAGTGCCACGACAGGGTGTTTCCGTTGGCTTCCGCCAGGGGTGCGGCCGTTTCGACAACGCCGTCCAGAACCCCGCTGACCATGAAATTCTGTCGTGTCGCCTCCATCTTGCCGGCTTCGAACTTCGATAGATCGAGCACGTCATCCACAAGTCCAAGCAAAAGCCGCCCGGACCCTTCCATCCTGTCCAACAGGTCCGTCTGGCGTTCATTGAGGCTATGGTCGCGCAGCAATTGCATCGACCCCAGCAGGCCGTTGAGCGGAGTGCGCATCTCGTGGCTCATGATCGCGAGGAACTCAGCCTTTGCACGCTCACCGGCCAGCGCGCGATCGCGGGCGATGGTCAGATTGGTCTCGGCCTCTTTCCTGTCCGAAATGTCCCTTAGGAAAAGCACCAATCGAGTTCCGTTCGGTTCCGCTGCGACTGACAGCTCTGCCGCGAAACGACGGCCATTCCGGTCCACGGCCACTGTCTCGAAATGTCTGGCCATCGCGCCGGGTGTATCGTTGCTTCGCAAACAGGAGAGCGGCCCGGAAATCAGGTCGGAGCGGCCTTCTTCGGGAAAGAGATTTGAGACCACCTCGGCCCCGATCGCCTCTCGCGCAGGGCAACCGAACAATGCCTCTGCTTCGGGGTTGAAGTCCAGAATGGCTCCGGCACGGTTGGTCACGACAATCGCATCCGGCGCGGCCCCTACGATCATGCGCGTCCGCTCGCTCGCGTTGACCACGTCATCGGCGCGGGATTCGGCCAGACGGTGCAGCCGCGACAGCAGGTAGGCAAACAGGATAAGCCCGCCAAAGATCAGTCCAAGCACGACAGCGAGGGCCGCGAGTGTGCCGACCAGACCCGCGCGCCGGGCGTCCGAGGCTTCGGCAAACCCGAACAAGCCGGCCAGCGACATAGACCGCACGTCTGCAAGAACCGTTGAGGCTTCGGCCCCAAGCCGAGGCAGAGCCTGTGTCAGTTCCGCATCCGGGGCATCAATCACATCGACCGCGCGGTCCAGAAAGGCGGTTACGTTTTCAAGGTGCTGCGTGAACTCCGGGTCGTCGCGCACATCCTGATAGACCATGCCTCTGTCGAGGGTCGAAATCCGACTGTAAAAGATATTGAACCTGCGCCGAATACGGGAAAGGTCACCGGTCTCCCCATCCGCCTGCGCAATTGCCAGCTGGAACCGGGCGAATTCGACATCGGCCTGAGAGAGGCTCCACTGCACGTTGTCCGAGTTGGCGCGCGAGAGCTGATCGATCTCTCGCAGGATGAAAAGGGCCATGCCCGCAACAAGGGCTGCACAAAGGACAAAAGCGGCGACAGCCGATCCTGTCCGGAACCGCGTTCGCCGCTTTTCTCGCGCTCTGTCGGGGGCAAGCCCAAGGGGTGGGGTCATAGGTGTCTCACTCAAGAACTTTGATACGGTCGAGTTGCCAAATGCTTCGCGAATAGATCACTTCGCTCTGGTATGCGTCGTTGTCGTCGTAGGGGTAGATGATCCATAGGGGGCCCTTGTCACGCACCGACATGGGCGCGCCGTTCTGATGATAGGCGATGATCGGGCCGGTTTCGACCCAGTCAGACGACGGGATCTCGACGGCGTAGTCGTTGATGGCCATCGCGCTCAGACTGCTGCCTTCGGCGCCGAGGCGGTCCATGAGATCTGACAGCAGCACTCCGGTGAATGTCTGAACGCCGTCTGTCCAGATCGTTTCCGTTTCGTAGGTCACCGTATTCATCGAGGTCAGCATGTCGAGGTCGAAAACGGCTGCATCGTCCCGGTTGGTGGTGGCGATCTCGCCTGTGACGGTGAGGATGACCTCGCTCGCAGGATCGCCTAGGCCCGCCGCAAAAGCGCCCGGCGAAAGGGCCGCCAGGGCCACGGCGGCCAGGGATGTCTGAAATCTGGGAAAGCGCATCTCATTCTCCTGCGATGTGTTGTTTCATAAATACAGTCTTTTTTCCGGCCCGTCCCGGACCCGGACGGCGAGGTATCCTATCCAATCGGCTAGGAGCGGCTTAGTAAGCGCCCCTGCCCCCGAGAACAGCACGAAAGGTCATGGTAATCAGGATGATGTTCAGAAGAACCGACCGGGACCGGACATAGGCGATGTCCATGTCGATCATTTTGTCGAACCCGATCTCGGCGCGGCCTGAGACCTGCCATATCCCGGTCAAGCCCGGTTTGCAGACCAGCCGTTCGAGCGCCCGCTCCGGGTAAGCGGCAACTTCGGACGGGAGAGCTGGCCGAGGACCGACGATGGACATGTCACCGCGCAGGATGTTCCAGATCTGTGGCAGCTCGTCGATGGAATACCGGCGCAGGACACGGCCGATCTTGGTAATCCGGGGATCGGTCCTGGACTTGAAACAAACGCCTTCGCGGTCCGACGTGGCCAACAGCTCTGCGCGGCGCGCCTCCGCGTCCAGATACATGGACCGAAACTTCAGCATGCTGAAATGCTGACCATCTTTACCGACACGCGTCTGCCGGAAGAACACCGGACCTTTGCTGTCTAGACGGATTGCGGCCGCCACAAGCAGCGCAAAGGGCGAAAGCAGCAGCAGGGCCGCACCGGCCAGCAGAATGTCCATGACACGTGCAACGGCATCGCTCTTGTCTTGCCGGGCAAAGGCCGCCCGCGCCGCCCGCGTCAGAAAAGCCACGTTTCCGATCAGGTATCGGCGCGCCATGCGACGGGGCTCCGACGCCAGCCGCCAGACCCATTCACATCGCGCCCCACGCACCCAAGCAGGCGCACGACGCACGCGACCGGCAAGAAAGTCGAACAGCGCGCCGACCCCGAGGCAGATCCTGGGATGCAGACGATGCGCATTTCGGGCGATCCAGAGATCCTGCATCGGCACCCCCGCCGCCACCAAAAGGATGTCCGGTCGGGCAAGATTGACGGCACGAATGGTCGCGACCTCGTCCGCCATACCGTCGTAGCCATCGCGGGTGCCCACAACGCGCAGTCCGGGAATATCAAGGCAGAGCCGGTCGGCCGCGTCTTCCGCAACGCCCGGTCGGGCACCGAGCAGAAAGACGCTGAGGCCCTGTGCCGCCGCTCGTTTCAGCAAGGCGGGGGTAAAGTCCGTGCCATTGAGGTTTTCCGTCAGCGAAGATCCCGTCATGCGTGCGGACAGCTCGACGCCGATCCCGTCGGGAAGAACCTCGTCAGCAGTCATCAGGGCGTCAGCATAATCGGCATCCCCCGCCATGACGTTTCCGCAATGCGCATTGAAAAACGCCACACGGCTACGCCGCCCCGGGGTCAGCAGCCGGTCGATCACAACCTGCGAAGGCTGCGAAACAACATCGAGGCCAAAAAGCTCGATCGTGTCATCGGTTGGCGTCGTGGAAGGACGCTGATCAACGGGAAATGTCGGCAGCTGGGTAAAGTCGGTCTGGTTGGCAAAGGTCATGGGGGGCATCCGTTGTTGGCGTGGTTCGCCTATTCGAATGGCCCGTTGTGCCGTGCGTTCTCAACATAACGCCCGGACAGGAGGATGGCCCACGCGGATCGCCCGGAACCTCTTGGGACTGACTTGTGGGACTTCCGGTCAGGAGCGATTTCAACCGGGGCACACCACCTATCCGACCGGATAGGAGCTCTAACCCTACTCTTCTTGGAGTTGCTTAGATTTTATGGTTAAGTGCTGGTAGATGCCCTATGACATCATTGCGGGCGACGTATTGTCCTAAGGAGTATAGAATGACTTTCCAAAGACATACCGCCTTGGATGACCGGGCAACCCAGACGGACCAAAACACGATGCGCATTCTCATTGCCGATGATCACGAACTGCTTCGTGATACACTTATGTTATATATTGGGAACGAACCGGGAATGGTCGCCGAAAGTGTCCAGGATCTGGACGCCGCAGAAGCCCGCATGGCGGCAGGCGAAGAATACGACCTGGTTTTGCTGGATTTCACGATGCCGGGGATGGATGGTCTCGACGGTCTGCGCCGGATCATGGGCATGTCAGGCGATCACCGCGTCGCAATTATCTCTGGAACCGCGCAGCGCGACATTGCGGAAGAGGTGCTGGCAGCCGGTGCCGCCGGGTTCCTGCCCAAGACTCTGTCCGCGAAGTCGCTGGTCAATGCGCTTCGCTTCATGGCGCTTGGCGAGCAATATGCCCCGCTTGATTTCATGCGGGCGAGCGAGAATGACCAGCAGAAGCATCCGCTCGCGAAACAGCTGTCACAGCGCGAATTCGAGGTGCTCGAAGGGCTGACGCAGGGCAAATCCAACAAGGAAATCGCTCGCGACCTCGATATCCGGGAACCGACGGTGAAGCTGCATGTCAAAACGCTCTATCGCAAGATCGGCGCGTCGAACCGGACGCAGGCGGCCATGATCGCCAAGGAAAAGGGGCTGTTCTGACCTATCCGACCGGGTAGGCGCACCCTTCTTCGGCGCCCATCCCCCACCCGCTGGCGCAAGAGACTTCGGCGCAGGGCACAGGGTAAACCTCCGAGCAAGGAGACCCTGCCATGCCCAGAACGATGCCCAAGCTCAAAATTCCCGCGCTGATCCGTCGGCCCGTCCTCAAGATCACGCCAGCGAGATTGCTGCGCGGCGGTCGGTTGAAAGATACCGGGCGCCTGCCCCGCTACCTCGGCCTTGCGGCCATCGGCGCGGTCTGCATCTGGACCCCGATCGGCACCTACCTGTCCACGGCACCACTCCGCTTTACGTCAGACCTGTCCCTGATCCTTCCTGGCGCAGGGGCGTCCGCGTCGGTCAACCTGGACCGGATCGGCCAGGCGTCATCCTTTGCCAGTTCCCCTTATGCGCACACCTCGGTCAGCCCGACGGAAACCTACAAGCGGCTGATCGTTGCAGACCGTATCCTCGGATCAGCGGCCAAGGCCGTCGGCATGGAGATCCGCGACTTTGGCAAGCCACGGATCGAACTGGTAGACCAGACCGGGTTGATCCATGCGTCCATTGTCGGCAATTCGCCCGAGGACGCACAGGCGCGGGGCGACGCCCTTCTTGCGGCTTTCTTCACCGAAATCGAGGCCCTGCGAACCGATGAACTCGACCGCCGCGAACTTGGCGCTGGCGAAGCCATCGAGAGCTATCGCCAATCGGTGCTGGCGACGCGCGAGGAAATTTCTGAACTGCAGAAAAAGACCGGCCTCATTTCGGCCGATCAGTTCGAAGCTCTCGTGGCCGAGACCGACGACCTTGCCCGCAACGCGGACGATCTGGCTGCTGTATTGGGTGAAAAAAGCGAAGCTGTCGCAGCTCTGGCGGAAACCCTCGCGAGCACTCCTAAAATGGCGGCGGCTGCGCTGAAGCTGCATGCGGATACGTCTTTCACCGCGCTCATGGACGAAACGGCCGTCCAAGCGACACTCCTGTCAGGGAAATCCGCTCGTTTCGGCTCCAATCATCCCGAGGTCATGGCCGCTCGGGCCAGCCACATCGCCGCGCAGGACGCGGCGATGGATCGGGCCGAACGTATCACCGGCTTGGACCGCGCCACGTTGTCGACGCTGGATATTTCGCATGTCGGCAGCCGGGCTGGTCTGCTAAGCGATCTGGTCTCGCTCGAGGCTGAACGCTCGGGACTTTCGAACGAATATCAAGGAGCAATTGCCCGGCTCGCAAAGGCGCGCGCACGACAGTTGGCCCTGATTGAACCCGCCGCGCGACTTGAAGACCTGCAAAGGGATTTTTCCGTCGCCGAGGCTGTCTTCGCCTCAGCTATTGCTCGGACCCAGACGAACAAGGCGGATCTTTTTGCTTCCTACCCGCTGGTGCAGGTCCTCGAAGATCCGTCCCTGCCATTCGCACCGTCCTCGCCCCGGCGCAAACTGGCGATTGCGGCGGGTATTGCTGCCACGATTTTCATGCTGACCGGTCTTGCTCTGGGCTGGATGCGCCGCTCGCTTGTCGACCGATTGCTGAAACCCGCCGAAGAGCGTGACTTCGACGACCATCTGGTGCCGGCGGAATGACTGAAGATCACGTCGTCACGCCGAGCAATCTGGCGGAAAGCATCGTCATGACGACGCTGCGCTGGACCTGGCCTTTCTACGGACTTGGGGCGCTATATGTCGTCGGCCCTGTTCTCGCATGGCTATTGGCCGGGCTCGCGCTTTTGGTTCTCTACCTCGGCCCTGCGGTCAGAGAAGATCTTCGCGCGCGCGGTCCTGTTCCGCCGGTTGTATGGGCTTGGATCATCGGCATGATCGTGATGCTGATCGCTTTGTGGATCGGGCATCTGAACTGGAACCTCGGCACCAAGACAACCATCAAATCCACGATCGGCTGGGCCAAGGGATGGGCGCTTCTGGCGCTTTTCCCGCTGGCCGGAGCCGTGCTGCCGATCCGCCGGGACATCCTCATCCGCGGACAATGCGTGGTCGGGGCGTGGACGCTTGCCTTGCTTCCGGTGCTGGCTGTCGCGCCTTACGTTGGCCTGCCGGAGAGCATCTTCACCTCGCCCCTCAAAGCCGTGGGCGGACCAGGTCCGGAGTACTTCACGGTCTTCTTCTTCACATGGGACCCCGGCAGCTGGACGCCGCGTTGGCAGTTCTATGCCCCTTGGTCACCTTTCGCAGCTTTGCTGGGCGTCATCCAGGTTTGTTTCGCCCTGGAAGAGCGCGACCACAAATGGCGCGCCATCGGGATCGCGGCAGGTATGGCAATGATACTCATGTCCAAGTCTCGTATGGGTCTTGTCGGACTTGTGGCCTGTAACATCGGCCCGAGGTTGCTGCCGCTGGTACTGAAAGGATGGGCGTGGCAACTGCTGGCCGGGGCGACAGCCTCGCTCGCCGTCGTCGGCCCCGCACTGGCCCAGGCCCTGAAGGATGGCGTATCAGCATTCAAAGGGGCCCGAGCGGACAGCACCCGCGTGCGCGCGACACTCCAGCGTATCGCCGTCGAAAGATGGGAAAGCGAAGCGTGGTGGTTCGGCCATGGCCGCGTGCAACCAGGCCCGCATCTGGTAGAGTATATGCCGATCGGCAGCCATCATACGTGGTGGGCGTTATTGTTCGTGAAAGGCATGGTCGGCTTTCTTGCGTGGACCATTCCGATTGTGTGGCAGACCGGCCTTGTCTTGGTCGATGCTGCAAAAGGCCCCCGGGGCCGATTACCTCTCGGGATCACCATGACGATCCTCTTGTTGTCGTTCGGGGAAAACGTGGAAATCGAGGCTTATCTGATCTGGCCCGGATTGCTGATGCTTGGCATTCATGCAGCGGAGGTCCGCGAGTCGAATTGAGTCAAGCGCAGCTTGCAAGAACTGTGCATAGCACAAGACAACTGCAAAATTTGCGAACGTGATGAGCCATCACGCAGGTGATTTGCAACGAGTGGCGGCTTCGGGACGGTTGGTCGCCGTCAAACGCGTCCAATGCCAATTGAACCGCGCCGGGTTTGGCCGGAGGCTCCAACTCTTGAACAGGATGGAGCATCATGCGCAAGGCGACGAACAAATTTTCCTCCGAAGTGCGCGAGCGTGCGGTGAGGTTGGTTCTCGACAATGAGGGGCAGCATGGATTGCGCTCGCAGGCAATCATGTCGATTTCCGCGAAGATAGGCTGTGCGCAGCCGCCGAACGCGTGGGTCAAGAAGGCCGAGACCGAAAGTGGCAAGCGCGCTGGCGTCGCGACGGACATGGCAGAGAATAAGAAGGCGCTGGAGCGGGAGAACCGAGAACTGGGCCAAGCAAATGCGATCCTGCGCAAGGCGAGCACATATTTTGCGATGGCGGAGCTCGACCGCCGGTCCAAATGATGGTTGGGTTCATCCATTGCCAGCAGGCGTTTGCATGCAAACGCCGAGAGGGGCGACCATCGTGGTCAGCATGGGGTCGAGCCGATCTGCAAGAGACTGCTGATCTCCCCCTCCCCCCATTATGACCACTTGGCGACGTGGGCCGACCCAGCTCGGCTTTAGGATCTTGTCCGGCGAGACAAGACGCTGCGCCCCGAGATCGAGCGCGTTTTCGAAGAGAACTGGCGTGTCTATGTGGCGCGCAATGTCTTGCGCCAGCGGGATTGGGAAGGCTTCGCGGTTGTCCGTTGCACGGTGGCGCAAATCCCTTTCGGGGCATCGCCTTGCAATACCCTACCGGCCAGTGGATGAAGGGGATGGGCATTCAGGGCATCATCCGAGGTAAGCCGCACAAGGCGACCATCGCCGACAATAATGCTCTGTCTCCGTTGGACAAGGTGAACCACCCATCCGCGAGCCTGCACCGCATATGCTTGGGTTCCGCGAATTCACCTGCGTCGCTACCCGGCGAGCGCTCGTCTATGTGGCTAGTGTCATCGACGCCTAAACGGACGGTTTTCGGTTGTCCGAAGCTGGATCCGTTGGAGCCGCTGGTCGTGTGGGCCTGAACCGGCGACATCCAAGCGCAGGCAGCTGCCGGTGTCGCCATGCCGCAGGAATGGCCGGGAGCGCGCAGCGGTAGTAGCAGGCGACCCTCGGCACAGGTCCCTGTCTTGGCTCAAACACATGTAGACGCTCACGCGGGGCACAAGACGCCGCTTACAGCTTAAACCTTGGCGCTGCCCCCCAAATGCCTGCGGAGGGCACTTGCGACATTCCAGCGCCGCAAGTGCCCCGCGAACCAGATCAGCCCCCGAGCTCTGACTGCACCAGATTTATCCAGTACGCCACGCCGATAGGCGTCAATGCATCGTTGAAATCGTACTTCGGCGTATGCACGAAGGCCGCGTCGGGCCCGTCGCCGTTGCCGATCATCACGTAAGCGCCGGGGACCTTTTCCAGCAAGAAGGAAAAATCCTCGGACCCGCCGGCCGGCGGTGCCTTGGGGTTCACGGCCTCTGCACCGACCGTTTCCGAGGCGGCGGCGACCGCGTGTTGCACTTCTTCGGCCGAATTGATCAGCGGTGGATACCGTCGGGTATAGATCAGCCGGGCCGTGGCACCATGTGGCGCGGCGCAGCTCTCGGCAAATATCCCGATAGCGTTTTCAAGCAGGTCACGGATTTCGGGCTTGTAGGAGCGCGCCGTGCCGCGCACGACAACTTGGGAGGGGATGATGTTCGGGCTGTGATAGTCCCCCGCCGCGATGTGCCCGACCGAAATCACCGCGGATTCCGTCGCCGGAACCTTGCGCGAGATGATCTGGGACAATGCCGCGATGAATTGACCAGCGGCGACGGTCGGGTCCGTGGCGGCATGGGGCATCGCCCCGTGGCCGCCGGTGCCCTCGAAGATCACTTCCCAGGTGTCGCCTGCCGCCATGAAGGCGCCGGTGCGTGTCTGGACACTGCCGAGCGGTTCTTTCGGGCCGTTGTGCACGCCGTAGACTGCATCGCAGGGGAACAGGTCGAACAGACCGTCCTCGATCATCACACGGGCGCCGCCCAGGCCTTCTTCGGCAGGCTGGAAGATGAAGTGAACCGTGCCGGCGAAATCGGGATCGGCTGCAAGTTTCTCGGCCGCGCCCAGCAGCATGGTGGTGTGACCGTCATGGCCGCATGCGTGCATCTTGCCGGGTACCTCGGAGGCATAGGGCAGACCGGTCTGTTCCTCGATGAACAGCGCGTCCATATCGGCACGCAGGGCGATGACCCGCTGGCCGGGACGCTTGCCCTTCAGAGTGCCGACGACGCCGGTGCCGCCTAGTCCGCGATGTATCTCGATCCCAAGCTCGGTCAGCCGGGTGGCAACGATGTCCGAGGTCCGGTGTTCCTCGAAAGCGGTTTCGGGATGGCGGTGGATGTCCTGGCGGAGCTCTGTGAGGCGCGCGATGAAGTCGGTATCGGCGCGCAGGGTATCAGGCGTGATCAGAGGCATTGGTATCTCTTTTGGAGGCCTCGCCCTGCAGATCTGTCAGCCCGCGCGCGCAATGCGCCAGGCCGTGCAGGAAGATGGCAATGATGAAGATCGGCACGGTCACGGCGACAAAGATCGTCGGCATGTCGAAGGTCTCGGCCGTGGTGTAGAAGTTGCGTGCCAGGAAGGATCGGGCCGGGTTCAGGCCGGGTCCGTAGAAGCAGTAGAAAAGAATCGGCCCGAGGAAGGCGACCACCGACGCGCCGCGCAGCAGCGACCCGATGGCCAGCACGGGGCGCGGCAACGTCGCGGGCAGCTTGACGAGGCGCGGGTCGAAACCGGCCCGGAACGAGATTGACGCGCCCAGCAGGCCGACCCAGACCATCGCGTAGCGCGCAGCCTCTTCGGTCCAGGCAGGCGGGGCCGAAAACCCGTAGCGTGCGACCACCTGCAAAGCGATGAAGGCCACCATCAGCACCAAGCAGACAAGGGCTATCAGACGCAGAACGTGATCGACACCGGCACTGAGCCGGTCGAGGAAGGTTGCAATGAAAGTCATGTCAGGCTCCGCCGGAATTGAAGGAACACGGGGGCAGGACGCGGACCTGCCCCCGCAAACGTGCGGATCAGTTGGTGAACTGCGAGATGTAGTCTACGTCTTCCTGCGACACGATCTGGTTCCAGACCGAGCGGGAGGCCTCCGCGAACTTCGCGCGTTCGCCTTCTGCCAGTGGCGTGATCTCGATGCCGCCGTCCTGAATGGTCTGTTCGAAGTAAGGGACCTGTTCCTGCGCCCATTCGCGGTTCACCGCGATGCCCGTGGCGATGGCGTCGTCGACCCAGCCCTGCTCTTCCTCGTTGAGGAAGCTGTACCAGTCGTCAGACAGCATGATGACCTTGGGCACGGGCCCGGCCTCGAGCGGCGTGAAATAGTCCAGCAGTTCGACCTGGCCTGCGGCCACGACGGTCGAGGGCGGATTGAAGTGGCCCACAGCAACGCCGGTCTGCAGCGCATTCGGCGTTTCGGCCCAGCTGACGACTGTGGGCTTGGCGCCCCATTCGGACATGAAAGTCACCTGGTCGCCATTCTGGGCGCGCAGGCGCATGTCGGCGACATCTTCAAGCGTCGTGACCGGCTTTTCGGTGTTGAACAGGCCCAGGCTACCGCCGCGCATCGCGAAACCGGCGACCTTGATACCCAGGCGCGAGGCTTCGTCGTTGATGCGGTCCAGCGCCGCGCTCTCTTCCACGACGCGGTCAAAGGAGGCCTCGTCAGATGTCAGGAACGGAAGGAACAGGGTCGAGGCCCACTTTGACGCCTTCATCAGCGAGCCGCCGTTGGCGATATTGACCGCGATCAGACCTTGGGACGTCTGGTCGAAGCGGTCGCTTTCCTTGCCCAGGGTGTTGGAGGGATGGACGGTTACATTTACGCCATGCTCGGCCAGGCTCTCGGCGAAGGCATGGATAAAGACGTATTCTGCGTCATTCTGCAGGTCCTCCGTGCCGGCGAAGGCGACGATGACGTCATCCATGGCCACGGCGGTCGTTCCGGTCAGCGCAGCTAGGCTGACTGTGGCGGCGAGAAAGGTCTTTTTCATTTTTGGTCTCCTGTTGGTAGGTCAGTTGATAAGGCCGAGGTATCTCGGCAGCGTGAGCGAGATCGCGGGCACGTAGATCAGCACGCCCAAAAGGATCAGCTCGACGATCAGGAAGGGCATGGTGGCGCGCACCAGGCGCCAGTATCCAATGTCGACAACGGTCGAGAGGATCAGCAGCACGCCACCCAGCGGCGGTGTCAGCAGCCCCACGGTCAGGTTGAACCCGACAAGGATGCCCATGTGCACCGGATCTACGCCGAGGGCGATTGCCGGCGGGATCAGCAGCGGACCCAGCAAGGCAACCGCGGCCTTCACGTCCATGATCATGCCCGCCGCGAGGAAGATCAGGTTCAGCACGATCATGTAGCCGGTGGCGCTCAGGCCGATCTCACCGATCAGTTCGGCCAGCTTGCGCGGCAGTTGCTCGACCGAGGTCAGGTAGCCGAAGGTTGCCACAGCCACGAGGATGATGAAGACGGCGCCGGACAGCAGCACGGTGCGGTTCAGCGCCTCATAGACGTCGCGACGGGTCAGTTTGCCATAGAACATCCCCACGGCCAGCGCCGCGATCGAGGCTACGCCTGCGGCCTCTGCCGGGGTCATGAAGCCGAAAAGAATGCCCGACAGGATGATCACTGGCAGCGACAGTGCCGGCAGCGCCTGCAAGAGCGAGGGCCAGAACGGCGGGATCTCGGACCCCTTGCCGCCCGGGTGGCCGTAGCGGTGCGCCATGATGGCGTTGACCACCATCAAGACCCCCGCCAGCAGCAGGCCCGGTACGACACCGGCCGCGAACAGCGCCACCACGGAGGTGTTCAGCAGCGCCCCGTAGAAAATCAGGATGATTGAGGGCGGAATGATCGGTCCGATGATTGACGACGCCGCAGTGATGGCGGTCGCGTAATCGCGCGAATACCCCTGCCGCTCCATTTCGGGCACCAGCGTGTTGCCGAGTGCCGCAGCGTCGGCGGTGGCAGATCCGGAAATCCCGGCGAAGAACACCGAGGTCAGGATGTTCACATGCGCCATGCCGCCCTTGAAACGGCCCAGCATGGACAGCGAGAAGCGGATCAGCGCCTGCGTCACTCCCCCCCGGTTCATCAGCTCTCCGGTCAGGATGAACAGCGGCATCGCCAGAAAGGCGAAAACGTCGAGCTGACTCATCGCGCGTTGCGGCAACGCCGCAAGATAGCGCGCTTGGTCCTGCGTGAAGAACCCGACAATGGTCGCTCCGCCGACGAAATAGGCAATGGCTGAACCCGAGAGAAGCGTCGCAAAGAGGAATAGGAAAGGTAAGATCGGCATCAATGTCTCCTTTTGAGGAACACAACTGATGCCGGGCCTTATAGGCAATACGATAAATATTGGCCACTCTATGCATTTGACGTATGGTCTTTCCCGAATTGTAACAAGAAATTGTAATCGCGTGGGCTTCATCCCACCGCATGCGGCCCGTTCGCCACCGGCGTCGCTGCTGCTGAAATTGCTGGTGTGATGAAAAAGTGGGCGCTTCGGAGGATCGGGCAAAGCAAATGAATGGCATCAACCTGCACCGGCTTCAGGTGTTCCGGACGGTTTTCGAAACAGGCAGCGTCAGTGCGGCGGCGCGTGTCATCCGCCTTTCGCAACCCACGGTCAGCCGCCATGTCCAGATATTCGAGGACGAACTGGGGCTGCTGCTGTTTCGCAACGTGTCCGGGCGGCTTGAACCCACTTGGGAGGCCCAGAGGCTTTACGCGGAAAGCGGAGGCCTGTTCGAACGGTTGGGCCAGGTCGAGCAGTCGGTGGACTCGATCCGCCGCGGCAAACAGGAAGCTTTGCGCATCATGGCCACGGCGGCGCTTGCAAACGCGGTTCTGCCCGACGCCATCGGAAAGCTCCACGGGCAGTTTCCAGACCTTGAGGTCGTCTTGGACGGAGGACGGCAGAGCAATCAGCTGCCGTCGCTGCAGGAAGGGTCGACCGATCTTGTCGTCGGGGGCGCATGGGGGGACCGACCCGAGCTGCGGCAGTGGATCATCGGGCTTATGCCGCTCGTTGCGGTTGTTCCGCCGGATCATCCCCGCGCCGGCGAAGAGGTCTTCGATCTCGCTTGGCTGCAGGGTTGCGATTACGTCAACCACAATATCCATGCGCCGCTGGGGGCGCTGGTCGAGGCCGAGCTTGCCCGGCGCGGTATTGAACCTCGGCGCCGTCTGACGGCGTTGAGCATCCCCTTCTCGGTTGGCCTTGCGCGTGGCGCGGGTCTTTGCACGGTTGTTGATCGGCTTTCGGTCCGCACCCTGCGTGGCTCAGGCATGCGGATGCTTCCCTTGGCCGAGCCTCTCGAACTGGAACTGGCGGCGGCACAAATGGCAAACCGCCCGGAGCGAAGCCCGGTCGCCGCTTTTATCTCGGCAATGCGAAGCGCCTACGCCAAAGCCTTGGCCGAACCCTTGAACTGAGAAGGATGCTCTTGGACGTTATGCTGGGGCAAACCCACAGGCTCAAAGGTAGCGTCATCCGTGCAGCGCTGGACCGAGGCCCATCTCGGTCGAACGGCTCCAGAGCCTGACCGATCCGCGCAAAATCCTGTCTCTATCTGTCTATGAGGATCAAGCCATCAAAGCTCAACGGCGCAACTTGAACGCGCCACCGGGAGCATAGCCTAAGGGGCGCGGAGATGGCCATTGTAGCGGCACAGTGGCTCCCAACAAGATGTTTGCCGTAAGGAGCAGTTGCCTTTAAGCGCCCTTGAATGGCCTGCATTTCTGACAATAATAAACGCCGTCAATCTGTTAGCGCCCGTTCTTCTGTCGCCATTCTTCGAATTTCTGCATGTTTTCGTCCTTGGTGCAGGGATAGAGCCCGATAATCGGCGCACCATTTAGGACCTCTTCGAGGACGAAATCCTCGAAACTTTCCATGCCAGAGCAGACCTCGGCGATTTCATCGGCGAGATGCGCCGGGATCACCATGACACCGTCGCCGTCGCCCACGAGCACGTCACCGGGGAAGACAGGCGCGCCACCGCAGGTGACCGGCACGTTGATGTCGAGCGCCTCGTGCTTGGTCAGGTTCGTCGGCGCGGAGGCCCCGGCGCAATAGGCGGGCATATCCAGCTTGCCGATCCCTTTCGCATCGCGAAACCCGCCGTCGGAGACGACACCCGCGCAGCCGCGCACGGCCAGCCGCGTGACAAGGATCGACCCGGCGGTCGCGGCGGAGGCATCTCCCCGCGCGTCCATCACCAGGATCTGCCCAGGCGGACAGGTTTCAACCGCGACGCGTTGCGGATGGTCAGCGTTGCGAAACACCTCGAGCTGATTGCGGTCTTCACGGGCCGCGATGTAGCGCAGCGTAAAGGCTTGCCCGACCATATTTTCGGCCTTGTCAGACAGCGGAGCGACACCCTGAATGAACTGGTTGCGCAGGCCGCGCTTGTAGAGCTGGGTGGCGATAGACGCGGTCGAGATGCGTTTGAGCTTCTCTCGGGTCGAATCGGAGAGGACGTAGTCGGTCATGGTATGAGCCCCTTAGAAGATATCTGGTTCGCCGGCTGTCTTGCCGAAATCGGTTTGCAGGAAGTCGAAGTCACAGCCCTCGTCGGCCTGCGTGACGTGTTTCGAAAACATGTAGCCGTAGCCGCGCTCGAAACGCGGTTCAGGCAGCTTGAGCGATTTGCGGCGCGCCTCCAGCTCTTCTTCGGACACGAGCATGTCGAGCGACCGCTTCGCCAGATCCAGCCGGATTGTGTCGCCGGTTTTCAACAGCGCCAAGGGCCCGCCGACATAGCTTTCGGGCGTGACGTGCAGCACGCAGGCGCCGTAGGAGGTGCCCGACATGCGCGCGTCCGAGATGCGCAACAGGTCACGGTACCCCTGCTTTATCAACGCCTTGGGGATCGGCAGCATGCCCCATTCCGGGAAGCCGGGCCCGCCCAAAGGCCCTGCATTGCGCAAGACCATGACATGATCGGGCGTGATGTCGAGCGTCTCGTCATCCACTGCCGCCTTCATTTCGGGATAGCTGTCGAATACCAGCGCCGGGCCTTCGTGGGTGTAGTATTTCGGATCGCAGGCGGCGGGTTTGATCACCGCGCCCTGCGGGCAGAGGTTGCCCTTGAGCACTGCGAGCGACCCTTCGTGATAGACTGGGTTGGAGAGCGGTCGGATCACGTCATCGTTGTAGACCTCGGCCCCTTCGAGGTTTTCGCCCACGGTCTTGCCGGTCACGGTCACGCAGGAGGTGTCGAGCCGCGCCTCCATCTGCTTCATCAGCGCGCGCAGACCGCCGGCGTAATAGAAATCCTCCATCAGGTAGTCCTTGCCCGATGGCCGGACATTGGCGATCAGCGGCGTGTTGCGTCCCAAGGCGTCAAGGTCGTCAAGCGTCAGGTCCACCCCCGCGCGGCGGGCCATCGCGATGAGGTGCACGACCGCGTTGGTCGAACAGCCCGTGGCCATGGCGACCATGGCCGCGTTGCGAACCGATGCGTCGGTGATGATCGTGTCAGGGGTCGCATCCTCCCAGACCATATCGACGATGCGCCGACCGCAGGCGGCAGACATGCGCTGGTGATTGCTGTCGACTGCGGGGATCGACGATGCACCGGACATGGTCAGGCCCATGGCATCGGCGATCGACATCATCGTCGCGGCAGTGCCCATGGTCATGCAGGTGCCGGCAGACCGCGCGATGCCGCCCTGCACGCCCAGCCATTCCTGATCCGAGATGTTGCCAGCGCGCCTTTCGTCCCAGTATTTCCACGCATCCGAGCCGGAGCCGAGGATCTTGCCCGCGTAATTGCCGCGCAGCATCGGCCCGGCAGGCAGAAAGATCATCGGCACGCCCGCCGACGTAGCGCCCATGACCAGACCCGGGGTGGTCTTGTCGCAGCCACCCATCAGCACCACGCCGTCCAGCGGATGCGAGCGGATCATTTCCTCAACCTCCATCGCCAGCATGTTGCGGTAGAGCATCGACGTCGGCTTGGTAAAGCTCTCATCCACCGACAGGGCCGGCATTTCGACGGCAAGGCCCCCGGCCTGGGTGACACCGCGTTTCACATCCTTGATCCGCTCGGGAAAATGGCTGTGACAGGTGTTGAGCTCGGACCATGTGTGCAGCACGCCGATGATGGGCTTGTCGCGGAAATCCTCCTCGGCGTAGCCCAGCTGCATCATCCGCGATCGGTGGCCAAAGGAGCGCAGGTCGTCCGGTGCAAACCAGCGCGCCGAACGCAGGTCCTGCGGGGTCTTGCGGGGTTTCTTGCTTGTCATGATCCTATCCCCGGAACTGGAAAATTAACCAGGTTACAAGGATCGTAAAGATCAGCCCCGCGATCTCGGGCCAGCTGCCGAAATCATGGTGATCCGCGCGCTCCTCGCCATCGAACTCGGTGGCCGGCAGATCCTCGTCCTGCTTGGTGAGATCGTCTTGGTTCATTTTGTTTTCCTTTCTCAATCCAGCATCGACGGCAGCCACAGGGCGATCTGCGGGAACGCGAGCACGAGGAACAAGCCGACGGCCTGAAGGGCGATGAAGGGCAAGACCGCGACAAAGATCTCCTGCAACTGGATTTCCTTGGGGGCGACCGATTTCAGGAAGAAACACGCCGGGCCGAAGGGTGGCGACAGGTAGTACATCTGGATGTTCATCGCAAAGAGCACCCCAAACCAAATCGGGTCAAAACCCAGGTCGATCACCACCGGGGCAAAGATCGGCACCGTGATGAAGATGATCGCGATCCATTCAAGGAAAGTGCCCAGCACCATCACGATCAGCATCATCACCACGATCACCCAGATCGGGCCGACATCGAGCGAAGTCAGAACTCCGCGCAGGAACTCCCCCCCGCCGATGCGGTTGTAGATCCCGATCAGCGACACGGCCCCGATCACCAGCCAGATGATTGACCCGACGGTCAGCACCGTCTGGCGCATGGCATCGCGGGCCATTTTCCACGTCAATTCCCGGCGCGATGCGGCCACGACCAGCGCGCCGACGGCCCCAATGGCGGCGGCCTCGGTCACGGTGGCGACCCCGGAATAGATCACTCCCAGAACCGTGCCGATCAGCAGGGCCGGCAAAATGATGCCCTTGAGGAACTTGAGGCGCTTGAAGAACGGCAGGCCAGTTTCGGGCACGTCGTAGATCGGCGCCATCTCCGGGTTCAGACGCACCCGGATCAGGATGTAGGCGATGTAAAGCGATGCCAGCAGCATGCCGGGCACTGCGGACGCTGCGAAGAGTTTGGTGATGGATACCTGTGCCGCCAAGCCATAGATGATCAGCACGACCGAAGGTGGGATCAGCGTTGCCAGCGCACCGGCCGCACAGATGATCCCGATGGCCAGCTTGCGATCATATCCCAAGCGCATCATTTGTGGCAAAGCGATCAGGCCCAGCATCACGATTTCACCGCCCATGATCCCCGACATCGCCGCAAGAAGGACCGCAACAAATGTGGTCTGGACCCCAACCGATCCTCGGAACCGCCCACCCATGATCGCCATGGAATCGAACATCGACTTTGCAATCCCGGATCGTTCGAGCACGTTGGCCATGAAGACGAAGAACGGAACCGCGATCAGCTCGTACTTGTGCAGCACCTCGCCGACGTTGGCCGCAACGATGAAAAACCCGGCGCGTTCGCCGAAGTACAGGATCGCCGTCGCCAGCGACACGGTCAGCGTCGTGATGCCAAGCGGTACGCCAAGCGCCATCAGCCCCAGGAGGGAAATGACGATCAGCAGGGTAATGATTTCAATGCCCACCGGTCACGTCCCCTTCGGTGTGCTGGAACCAGCGGATGATGTTGGCCAGCAATTGCAGGATGTAGAAGATGCAGCCCACGAAGAGCAAAATCTTGAGGTATGTCGGCTGCGGTGAGTTCATCGCAGTACCCGAATATTCGGTCCGCCCCATGACCTTGGCCGCGGGATGGTAAAGTGCCATTGTCAGCACAAGGAGCGCACCGGTGGCGATCAGCATCTGGATCAGGCGGAAATTGCGCCAGACGCGTTCGCCAACGATCAGCTCCAGCATGGTGATCGAGATATGTCGGTGGCGCTGCGTGACATAGCCCACCGACAGGACCCAGGCGCTGGCACACAGGGTCATGGCAAGCTCGGTTGACCAAAGCGTCGGTGCGTTAAACCCGTAGCGCAGCACCACTTCGGCGGCAGAGATCGCGATACAGGCGAAAAAGAGAACAGAACAGGCTTGGCCGACGAAGACGCTAAAACTGTCCATCGCATCGGCATAGCCCGCGAAGATGCGTTTCATCGCATACCCCCGGCAGTGGAATGGCAAGGATGTGACGCACCGGCCGCGCGGGCGGTGCGTCACCCGAAGTGGAGGCTTACTTGAACAGACCGATTTCTGTCATGTAGGCGATGTGCGCCGCGAGAGCCTCCTGCGCCAGTTCTGATTTCTGGGCGTAGTCTTCCCACTGCTCCCGTGCGACGACACGCAGCTGGTCGCGATCTTCTTGCGCCCAGTCGATCACCTCGATGTCGTTGGTCGCATCGTCACGCTCGGCGATCTCGGCGTCCAGCTTCGACACCTCTGCGGCCATGGCGTACATCGCCTCGTACCACCATTCCCGCAGAGCGGTCTGGTCTTCCTCGGACAGGGCCTCCCACTTGGCGGTGTTCACAGTCAACTGCATCGACGGCATCGAATGGATGCCGGGATAGAGCGGGAAAGGCGCGACGTCCTGCAGGCCGGTGGCGTCGTTGTTTACGTAGGCAGAGGCATCCGCCGCATCCACGATGCCCTTTTCAAGCGCGCCGAAGACTTCGGAAAAGGGGATCGAAACGGGCGAAGCACCGGCTGCCGAGAACACGGCCGCGGCCAATCCCTCCGGTGAACGGATTTTCTTGCCCGCGAGGTCTTCGAAGGTGCGGATCGGGGTCCGGGCCACCAGAGCCTCGCGCGAGTAAGGACCACAAGCCACCACGGTGACTTCGCCGCCTGTCACGGCATCCGCCGCTTTCTGCATCATGGCCTCCCCGCCACCGTCCTTGCAGAAGCCCAGCATCTGTTCGGGCGTGTCGTATCCGGAGATCAGGTCGCCCATGATCGCATAGGCAGGTTCGAGCCCCGCGAAATAGTTCACCGAGGTGAAGTCGCCATCAAGAACACCGGCGGCCACCGCATCGAGCGTCTCTTTTGCAGGCACGACAGAGCCATTGGGCGTCAAAACGATCTGGATGCGTCCTTCGGTACGCTCATCGATTTTCGGCAGCCATGTCTCGGTAATGTACTGGGTCGAGAAATCGCCCGCGTTGAAAGAGGTCTGAATATTGAGGGTTTCGGCCTGCGCGCCGGATGCACAGCCCAAAGCGGTTGCGGCCAGCAAGGCAGCTTTCGAAAGTTTCATGATGTTCCTCCCATGGAATCGCGCAGAGCTCCCCCTGCTCAACAAATGTACTAATATATTAGTGTATCTTTGGCAATAACGTCTTATATGGTTGAATGCGTTGGCCGGTATCTCCGACAACGTCACTGAAAAACCGGGGGAATAATGTCTTCGCTGGCAGTCGTCACATTGGGAAAAGCGTCAAATCGTAACGGAAAGCTTCGCAAGAGCTCTGCCAGTCAGCAGATTCGGGACGCCCTGCGCGAACGCATCATCAAACTTGATCTCGCACCGGGCGAGAATTTGTCCCGCACCGAGATCGCGGACTTCTATGGGGTCAGCCAGACACCCGTGCGCGACGCGATGATGCGCCTCGAAGAGGAAGGACTGCTCTACATCTACCCTCAGTCGAAAACGGAAGTGTCGAAAATAGACATCGATAACGCACGGGAAACTCAATTTCTCCGGCTTTCGCTTGAAATACAAGTCACGCGCCAGCTGACGTCTGCGCGGAGCCGCGACCTCCTGGGGGCGGCCGAGAACGCGCTGGTCAGGCAGAAGCAGGCTTGGGAGTCGGGCGACCTGGAGCGCTTTGTTGTCGATGATCGAGCCTTTCACCGCGCCCTTTTCGAAGCAGCTGACGTACCCGATCTCTGGGATCTCGTCACCGAAAGGTCGGGCCACATCGACCGTCTCAGGAACCTGAACCTGCCCGATCCGGGCAAGGCGAGCGAGATCCTAGCGTACCATCGACGCATTCTCGATGCGATTGCGTCTGGCGACACGGCAACGGTTGAGTCCGAAGTTCGCGGTCACCTCACGGGCACGCTAGCGAGCGTTGAAAAAATCAAATCGCAGCATCCCGAGTTTTTCTGAAAGCAGACCTTTCGCTTCCCTGAAGGTTTTCGGATTTGCGCCGTAGTATGACACGGTTTCGGCGTTGCGGCGGCTGGCCACATTGATCACCTTCGAGGGAGAAAGCCACATAGGGCCTAGATTGCCGGTTTCTCATCTCACCGCCCAGGCTTGGCCGTGATCAACTCAAGAGGCCCTTCATGCGCGGATTGAGCACAATGATCTTAGCGGTCAGCTTGCGTCGGATCTTCGCGGTCCGTTCTCGCTGGGCTTGCGAAAAGGCGCGGACAATTTCGAGAACGGCCGTAGCCGCGGCATTGATCTCCGCGATCTCGGACACTCTCTGCTCTTGGGTCCTCCGGAGATGCCCCACGCTTACGCGGCGAAGGCATCGGTCACCGGAAGGGCGACATGATTTACGGGCACCCCGCGCGCGGCACCGGGGTCCCAAACAACGAATTATACATCGGCCAGCCCGTCTGGAACCGCCAACGCTACTCCAAGCATTCCTAGGCCGGACGCCGGTTCTCCAAGCCGAACTTTCCCGAAACTTGGCTCACCTCCGAAGAGCCTAACCAGCGAATCATCCCCTCCCCCCCCGTGGTAGGGGCAAGGCATGATCGACAGCTTCCGCAAGGAAGGCCGGTTCTCGAACGTGCTGATATCGCAGTTGAAAGTGTCAGACAGCGTTGTTTCGCAAATCAGGTTGGAGGATGAGTTTGCCCTTCCCACCTGAGTTCAGGCGACGGCTTCGATCTCGGCCCTGCCGAGGGCCCGGAAGGTGTTCATGAGTGCGATGCGGATGTCAGTTTCGACGGTTCGGCGTTCGGGGGCTCGTGACAGGATCCGCTCCCCAAGCGCTGCAGGCAGTTCATCCTGTCCCCTCCCCTGCTGCGAACATGGTATCGCGCCCATTTCTTCCGGAGCGCCCGGACCACGTGCCCGGTTGCACGCAGAATTCCGTTCCGCGCAATGATCGCGGGACAGTCTGCCTTCCAAGCGCGTTCGCTTAGACGGATGGGTCTGATCGCATGGCCCCCCTCGCTCTATGACACCGTTGCGTGTCATGGGCACCTTCGGCGGTGACGGTATCGATAGTTCGTCGGGCGGGATCTGGGACAACAATTCTCGCAGCAGCGGGCTGTCGCTCTGACGGCTGGACGTGAACTCGACAGCGCGGACGTCTCCCGTGCCTGCGTCCATGGCGAGATGCATCTTCCGCCACTGCCTGCGGCGCGAGGCTCCATGCTTGCGGATCAGCCACTCACCATCGGCACGGAACTTGATAAAGGTGCTATCCATTGCCCGGCAGTGCACTGCGAAGCAATGTCACGAGAGGGGATCAAAAGGTTCAGCGGCTGCCCGGAGGCGCGATACAGGATCTGCACCGCGAGCCGCACCTGGCGACGCCACAAGGTCGAAAATCTGGAACCGGCCAATCGCGCCGGGCCATAAGGATCAAGCTCTCGACAAGTCCCACCGTCTGGCGGAGCGGAAGTCCGAAAAGCCCGGGGCTTCGACCGTTCCAGGCTCCATTGATCCACTGGATCAATTCCGGAACGCCCTTCACGCTTGAGCGTCAGGCAGGTTTGGATCGCCGTATCCGAGAAGATTTCGGGTCCTCCCCGTTTGCCTGACTTCTCCACATGCCACACCATGTCCGGATCAAAAAAGACCGAGAGCGAGCCCCGTTGCCTGAGCGACGCGTTGTAGGTCGACCAGTTCGTCGTGCGGTAGCGTGTGGGGTGTGGACTTCGGCTTACGCCCGACCTAACCGTCAGGATTCGCTAAGGAAATCCCTCCCTCCGATTTGCCCAAAAACGTCATGATCGGCCCTCTGCTGCCCCTCCCATGGCAGCCCGTCACTGCGGGAGCCATCCACACAGGTTATTTGCGGAACCATGCAGCATGGCTTGGTGGGCGAAGGTCAGCAGGTTGCGAACAGTAAGCTGCCGTTCGATTATCCACGCCATCACTGCCGACGCCGGAGAGAACTGGAACAGCCTTCGACTTGCCTGATGACTGCCAACGGTGTCATCGGGCAGGACAGGTATGTTTGATCAAGTCGGTACGGTTCACTTTTCTGGTGCTCCAACCAACGTCTGCAAGATCTCCTGAACGTCGTCCAGCAATTCTGCCCAGCTGTTCTCATCGTCCAAGCCGTTAATCCGCATCAGAAACAGGCCCTCGACCGCCAAGAAGGCCACCCGGGCGGCGCGGGTTTCTGGGCCATCGCCGGACAGGCGTGCGAAGATCCCACGATACCAGTCACGGGTCTCCCGCATGTTGGCCGGGTCCTCCAGATAGCTGACCAGCAGCGCCGCCATCTTGGCGTTCAGCGCCTGCTGCGAGGCCCGTGTCGCCGCGATGTAGCGCCGCACGAAGCGTAACGGGTCCTCGGGCGGTGGGTCGCCCAGCAGTTCGTCGAACTGCGCGGTCCAGCGGTCAATCAGCGCACGCACGATCGCGTCCTTGCTGGCGAAGGAATATTGTACCCCGCCCTTGGACACACCCGCCGCCTGCGCCAGCGCGCTGATGGTCAGCGCAGCCCCGCCACGGCTGCGCACGATGCCCTCTGCCACGTTCAGCAGCCCGTCGCGGGTGATTTTCGCCGTCCGGCCCATCGCTTCCCTTCCCCATTGAAATCCATACGTATGTATTTAAATCAACTCCTGTCCAAAGAATCAACAGGCGCACCATGACCACCCCACATCCCAATCCCAAGCGCTGGCTGGTCCTGCTGGCAGTGATGCTGGCCTTCCTCCCGGTTGTGCTGGACATGACCATCCTGCATGTCGCGGTGCCCAGCCTGACGCAAGCACTGAGTGCCTCGTCGACGGAGGTGCTGTGGATCATCGACATCTACCCGCTGCTGATGGCGGGGTTGCTCGTGCCGATGGGCACGCTGTCGGACCGGGTCGGCAACCGACGAATCCTGCTGAGTGGGCTGGTCGTCTTCGCCGCTGCCTCGGCCTTCGCGGCCTTCGCGCAAAGCCCGGCCCAGCTGATCGCCGCGCGCGTGGTGCTGGCGCTTGGCGGGGCGATGATCATGCCCTGTGTGCTGGGACTGATCCGCAAAACCTTCGAGGATCCGGGTGAACGGGCCATGGCGCTCGGCCTCTGGGGGACAGTCGGTGCCGCGGGCGCTGCCATGGGTCCCGTGATCGGCGGCGCGCTCCTGGAGCATTTCTGGTGGGGCTCGGTCTTTCTCATCAACGTTCCCGTCATGCTGGTCGTGGCCCCGGCCTGCTTTCTGCTGCTGCCCCGGGCCGAGCGCATGACCCCCGGTCCCTGGCCCCTCGCCCAGGCGCTGCTGCTGATCGCAGGGATGATCGCGGTGGTCTACGGCATCAAGGCGGGATTTGGCGCCAAACATCCGCCCGTGGTGACAACAGCCTTGCTTGCCGGCGGGGCGGCCCTTCTTGCGATTTTCGTGCGCCAGCAGCTGCGCGCGGCGGCGCCGATGCTGGATCTGTCGCTCCTGTCGCGTCCCGCCATTGTGGCGGGGTTGATGATGGCGCTGGTGGCCTCCGGTGCGTTGGCCGGGGTCGAGCTGACCCTGGCGCAGGAGCTGCAATACGTTCTGGGCAAAACGCCGCTCGAGGCCGGACTGTTCATGGTGCCGATCATGGCGGCAGCGGCTGTGGGAGGACCGGTAGCGGGCTGGCTGTCCAATCGCTTTGGTCTGCGCCTGGTGGCGGCCCTGTCGCTCGCTATGGCGGCGCTGTCGCTGCTGTTTCTGGCGCATCAGGATTTTCACGCTCCCGGCTGGCATGTGCCCGCGACGCTTGCCCTGTTGGGACTTACGCTCAGCATCGGGCTGACCGCATCCTCGATCGCGATCATGGGCGCCGTCGAGGCAGAGAAAGGCGGCGCGGCAGGATCGCTGGAGGCGACCGGATACGAGCTGGGCACGGGCCTCGGCATCACCGTGTTCGGCGTCTTCATGGCCAGCACCTTCGCAGGCGCCATCGAAATTCCGGCAGATCTACCCTCCGATTTGGCGGACGCTGCATCCCGCAGCATCGGTGACGTCTACATTGTCGCCGCGGGGCTGTCGAAGGACCAAGGCGCGGCGCTGATTGCCGCCGGCAAGGCGGCCTTCAGCCAGACACATGCCGTTCTGCTGACCAGCGCGGCGGCCGTGATCATGGCACTGGCGGCGGCCGTGTGGATCGCGCTGTCAGGGTACCGCCAGTCCACCGATGCAATGCACCATTGACCTCCAGATTGAGAGTGAAAACCATGAAACTGATCGAAACCGACCGCCTCGTTCTTCGAAACTTCCGTCGCGAGGATGCCGGCGGACTGCTGGCTTACCTGAAATCCCCGGTTGCGAGCTGCTTTCTCTCGCTGACCCTCCGGGACACGGATGCCGCCTTGGCCGAGGCCGACCGGCGCGGTGCGGACGACGCCCAGATTGCCGTTTGCCTCAAGGACAGCAACCAGCTGATCGGCGATCTGTTCGCACATGCTGAGGGTGACACGGTCTCGGTTGGATGGAACTTCAATCCTGCGTTTTCGGGACAAGGTTATGCGTTTGAAGCTGCACGTGCGCTGTTTGCTGATCTGTTTGAGGCCCAAAACATTCGACGCCTCTATGCCTATGTCGAAGATCACAACCTACCGTCGCAGAAGCTCTGCGAGCGGTTGGGGATGCGACGGGAGGGGCTGTTTCTGGAATACATCTCCTTCCAGAACGATGATACCGGCCGCCCTATCTACGAGAACACCTTGCAATACGCACTACTTAAACGGGAATGGAGCGCTTCCAGTAAGCGGCTGGCGAGAGGCGAGTGCAGGTAAGTTGTCCGGCAAGGGCAATGGCAGAACTTTATGGACTTATAGTGACAGGAGGCGGCGGTGGGCATTGGGGCCGACGGCCACATAGGACTTGACCTGCCCCCCGCGAAATTCCTCACTTTAATGTAGAGCCTGCGCCAACTCTGAAGGCGCAGACACATGCGTAAGAGCTGTTTCACCGAGGTGCAGATAATCGGGATGATCAAGGAACAGGAGGCCGGGATGCCGACGGCCGAGGTGTGCCGCAGGCATGGCCTGAGCACCGCGACGTTCTACAAACTGAAGGCCAAGCATGGCGGCATGGATGTTTCCGAGGCCGCCAGGCTGAAGGCGCTGGAGGACGAGAATGCCAAGCTCAAGCGTCTGTTGGCGGACACCATGCTGGACAATGTCGTCTTGAAAGACCTGCTGGGAAAGAGCTGACGACATTGACGATGCGGCGAGACGCTGCGCTCCGGGTGATGCGGGATCACGACCTCTCGCAGCGCCGGGCGTGCAGACTGGTCGGTGTCGATCCCAAGACAGTCCGGCGTGAACGCCCGCCGGACTGCGCCGAGATCCGCAAGGAGATGCAGGAGATCACCGGCACGCGGAGTCGGGTCGGGTATAGCCAGATCGGCGTGCTGCTGGAACGCAAGGGCATGACCATGAAACACAAGAAGCTCTACAGGATCTACCGCGAAGAAGGGCTGTCGGTGAGACGGCGGCGCGGCCGGAAGCGAGCGCGCGGCACGAGGGTGCCGATGCCGGTTGCCGCGCATCCCAACGCGCGTTGGTCATTGGACTTCGTATCCGATAGCTTCGACGCCTCATGGAAGTTCCGAATGCTGGCTGGGATCGACGATTGCACGCGGGAATGCCTGTGCCGTGTCGCGGACACCAGCCTGTCCGGCGCACGGGTTGCCCGGGAGTTCAGCGCCCTGATCCGGATCTACGGCAAGCCCGGCTGCATCGTCAGCGACAACCGCTGCCCGGCAGGCGATTTGCACAGAAAATCTGCCGATAGGGGCACCGAGTTCACTAGTCGGGCGATCCTGAAATGGGCCGGCGAGAACAAGGTGCCGTGGCACTACATCGATCCCGGCAAGCCGCAGCAGAACGCGTTCATCGAAGGCTTCAGCGGCAGCCTGCGGGACGAGTTGCTCAACGAGGAAATCTTCGACAGCCTGGACGACACACGGCGCAAGCTGGCCCTCTGGCGCTACGACTACAATGCGGTCAGACCGCATTCCTTGCTTAAGACCCTGACGTCGCAGCAAGCGCGCCGGACGCTTGAGCAATTTGAGGGCTCCGCGCCCGGCGCGCTTGCGCCAGATGCAGGACCAAAATACCAAAATCCAAACTGCAGACTCTCGTTATGAATGAGGAACCAGCAGGGGGCAGGTCAGGCTCATACCGGACTTGCGGCGCTGCAGCGGTCGATGCAGAGCACCTCAGAGCCCTTCGTCACTCTCGGCCCAGAGCTGACTTCGCGCTTTATCGATGGCGTATGCACCAAAATCTTCGAAGGCGCCGTTCACCATGCTCGCGAATTACGCTGGATAACATGTTAAGTTCTAGGGAAGCCGCTTATTCCAAGAAGTGGCCGCCATGTCAGACCTTGTTTGACATCTATGCGGACTGGCTGAAAAGCAGTGCGGGCTCATCCCGCTCCGCGACATTCTCAAACTCCGCCACGACTTCGCCGAGCAGATTGGTAGCAGCTGTCAAGGCAGTTGTTGCTGCGGATGTTTCTTCGAACATGGCTGCATTCTGCTGCGTAAGCCGATCAAGCTCCCCCATGGTGAGCTTCAAATCCGCGATCCCCTGCGAATGGGTTGCAACAGTAGACGCGATTTTCTCCATGGAGGCGGATGCGGTCCGCGCGGTGTCGAGGACTTTGCGCAGGACGGCACCGGCTTTGTCGACGAGTTCCGAACCCGCTTGAACCTGTCGGGCGCTGTCGTTGATCAGGGCGCTGATTTCCTGCGCCGCAACCGAGGATCGACCGGCAAGTGCGCGCACTTCTGACGCGACAACCGCAAATCCCTGGCCGGCCGTCCCTGCACGCGCAGCCTCCACGCCGGCGTTGAGCGCCAGGAGGTTGGTTTGCAATGCCACGTCCTCGATCAGAACGACGGCCGATTGGATCCGATTTGAGCTACTTTTGATCTGCTCCATTGCCTCGAGGGCACCATCGACCACTTTCATGCCATTCTCGGCATCGTTTCTCGTATCGGCTGTCGTCAGAGCGGTCTGGCTCGCATCCTCTGGCGCGGAGGCCATGGCTTCGCTGATCTTGTCGATGCGAGAGGTCACACTCCCCAGTGCATTCGCCTGATCCTCTGTTCGCTTGGCGAGGTTCTCGGATGCCGACGCAATGTTCCTTGTGTCCGTCTTGATCGAGTCCGCGTTTCCCTGGACGCTTGCCATGGCGACAGACAACGAGTTTACCGCAGTGTTGAATTCGGTTCGCAGGGTTTCGAACTGCTCCGGAAAGTCCGTCTCGATCCGCGTTGTGAGATCTCCTGCCGCCAATTTGGCCAATGCCCTGCTGAACTGATCCATGACATTGGACTGTTCCGCTTCCTTTCTGGTCAGGTTCAACTCCAGTTCCCGGGAGCTCATCAGAGCATCGGACAGTCTTTCAGTCTCCTGCTCGATCTGGCTACGCTGGCCGAGTTGCGTCCGCAGAAGGAAATACAGGCCCGCAGTTTCGGCTACCCAGACGGTACCATGAAGCGTCAGGCGACCCAGGTCGATCAGAAAGCCGCCGCTTGGATAGATCAGCGTCGGCAGAAGAAAGGTCAGTATCGCATGGTGGAGCACGACGATCCCTGACGCGGCAAGGAGCGCTTTCTGGTCTTGCAGGATAACCAACACGGCCAGAACGGCGAAATAGATGAGTGTCGAGCTGCCACGAGTTCCCGGCCAGCGCCGCGGTCAGCAGTGGCAACTGTCCCATCGCGCCTAGCGAGACCGCCATCCGCCCGGTACCTCCACCACGCCGCTGAAGGCTGAACGTGACAGCGGCAATTGCCATGGAGATCGCGAGATAAGGCCAGGGTGCCAAGCCAGCCAGCCAAGCGCCGATCCCAGGAACGGGCACCATCAGAAGGCTGAGGTATCCAATCAAGCGCAGGCCTTTAGCTTGGGCAACTTCCAAAGACGAGGGCGTGTTTGTCATTCTAAACTCCGCATAGCTGCGCTGCGATTGTACCATCGATTACCAACCATGCGCCTTCGGCGCGCAGGCGTTCTGGAAAGCTATCAGGTTGAGTGGCTGCAACAGCGAGAAGGGCGAGTGGGGCGCGCGTCGGGCCGATGGAATGTCCGCCCGCACGGCGCAGGATCTCCGGCAGGCCGTTCATCGGCCCGATAACGAGAAAAGCGGTTTCTGCTTGATCCGGCCGACCTGTCAGAGCCAAGACAGGGGCCACGATCAGTGGCCCCAGAATCAAAAACATCATAGTGGCAGCGACACGCATCTCGGATTCCCGATAGACTCAAACCATGCTGTGGAGATACAGGCGAGACTTTACTTTGCTGTTAAGCCTTCCCCGCAAAAACCAATTTAGCGATCCGGTCGCGGTTTTCTTCATTCAACTTGTCGGAGTTGAGTCAAAGGGACTGCCCAAGAATTGTTGGCAACGCAGACAAACGACTTCACGCGACGCAGCGGCTGGACGGGCGATACTTGCTCGCGCACGACTGCAAATAAACCCAGCCTGGCCGATCGCGCCGTCAGCATACCGGGTTGAGAGAGCGCCGAGGGCATCGGTGCTTGCGATACATTGCTGGAATTCCGTGTCGGCCAGACGGGCGCCGCCGGCCTCGATACCCGATTGAACGTCCGCTCAAATATGGAGTTCGAGTTTTTCTTTAAGGTTCGAGAGCGACCGCTTCTCCAATTGGATGTCTGGATCAAGCGCGTCTTCCTTCTTTATGCGATCGTTGATCGCTTATCCGGGTCACCCCTCTCTTCGCAGTCAGTCTTGGCCTTCGAATGGCACCGCTGCATGGATGCGTCGGAACGGTTGTGGAGAGCCCTGCTTCCCGACGCGCTTTATTTTGCGCAGCAAACAATTTGGACTTCACCCACAGACCTCGTCCGAATTGGACGATCCCACCAGGTCGATTGGGGGGCTTTTGGTTCATGCCCTGCCTCTCGCCTTTCCCTGATAGAGTTCTGTGCCGTCGAGCCCCATACGATGCAGTAAGACAACCAGCTTGCGTGCGACAGCGACTAAGGCGCGACGGCGACCTTTGATGCGCATCCATCCCAGGCCATGGAATTTGATCTGCGACCCTGCCATGGTCACCATCGTATTGGCCGCGGCATACAGCATTGCACGAACCTCTCCGTCCTCTGCCTGTGATATTCGGCCGGGGTTGCCCGTGTTCACCTGACTGATCTCTCTTCGCGACTTGAGACCAAAATGCGCTGCGGCAGTGCGGGATTTTTTGAGTCGATTGGGGGTCTGCTTTCCATCGCGCCGGGGCTTGAGGATCATGCCCGGGTAAGGGCAAGACGGGCGGCGAGGAGAACGAAGGCTCCGGCAAAGCCGCGCTTCAGCCATGCCATCACGGCGGGACGCGTGGCGACATAGTGCCGGACCTGTGCGGCCAACACGCCATAGCCCACGAAGACGACAAAGGTCATGGCCATGAAGACCACACTGTGTCCCAGCATCCGCGCGACCGGCGCCGCGGTCCCGGCGGGCACGAATTGCGGCAGGAAGGCGAGGAAGAAGATCGCGAGCTTGGGGTTGAGGATATTGAGTGCGAACCCCGCGAGCGCCACGCGCGGCAACGGCTGGGCCGCGCCTTCGGGTGCGATCTCCAGCGCGCCTTTTTCTCTCAGTACAGACCAGGCCATCCAGAGCAAGTATAGGGCACCGAGGATCTTGAAAACCTCAAATGCCATCGCGCTGGTCTTCAGCAGCGCTGCGAGCCCAAAGATCGCGGCAAGCATCGCGGGGAGGATCCCGAGCGTGCAGCCTGCGGCAGCGATGACGCTCGCCCGCGCACCTTGCGAAAGCCCGATGGCGAGGGTGTAGAGAACACCCGTGCCAGGCGCGAGAACCACGATCATCGAGGTCAGAAGGAAGGCGGGATCCATGGCTCAGGCTTCCTTTTCTGGAGAAAATTCGAAAACGGTGTCAGGCTGATCGAGCACCATTTTCTGCGTCACGGTCGCCAAGGGCGGCAGTGCCTCGGGCTGCTCGGTTCCACCCGAGAAGGCCGGATATCCCTCGTGACCTTCTGCTGCGCGCACTGTCAGATCGCCCGTGATCCGGTCGAGGTCGAAGACCGCCACTGGCGTGGCTAAGGCAAGCTGAGCGACATTGCACCGGTCGATGAGCGGATGAATTGCGGACAGCCTCCCCTCCTTGCGAAACTGCAAGATCGCCTCGGCGGCGCAGCGATATTTCATCGGCTTCAAGGCCATCGGCACACAGGCGGCGCGCCAAGTTGTAATCTCGGGGACGTTCGCCTCGCTAGCCTCAATTCGTTGGGCGGCGGCGTCGTGCTGGATGATCGCGATAGCCGGCGTAGCATCGGCACCAGCATCGACCGCGCGCTGCGCGATCACGGTCGTCGCGCGTCCGGGGAAGATCGTTCGCATCTGGAAAGAATAGGAAAAGTGCATCGGGTCCTCGCCATGGGTTCTAGGATGCTTGCGAGATAGCGCATCGCAGTGCCGGCGGGCTTGAAGAATATTGCCCTTCAGGCGCGGGTCGCAGAGCGGAAGCGGCCCGGTGGCAGGCCAAACTGGCGAGCGAAGGCGCGGGTCAGGTGGCTCTGGTCGGCGAACCCCGCCGCCAGAGCAGCTTCGGCGATCGGCAGGCCCGTGGCGATTTCCTCCCGCGCGCGTTTCACCCGGTGCTGGGTCAGGTAGGCATGAGGCGTGGTGCCCACCTCACGGGCGAAGCGACGCAGGAAGCCATAGCGGCTCATCCCCGCCTCGTCCGCGAAATCGCTCAGCGACAAGGGCGCCTCCCAATCCTGAGCGATCATGTCAAGCACACGCGCGACCGGCCCGGTCGGCACAGGCCCGCACCGGTGCCCCGCGATGGGCAGTGCTTCGCCTGCAAGGGCGCGGATCGCGGCAAGCAGCGCCTCCTCGATCTGCACGGGATCGGGCCTTTCCTCCACCACCGCCGCGAAGGCCCCCGCCACTGCGATCCGGGTTGCGGGATGGGAGAGGACCGGATCGTGCCATTCCACAGTCTCAGCCGCCACATCCCCAAAGCGGGCCAGCGCCGCAGGCGTCAGGAACAGCATCCGCCAGTGGCGCGGCGCGCCGGGTTGGCCCCGCCCATCGTGGATTTCCGCCGGATTAACCGTGATCACGTCGCCTGGTCCAGCCTCGACGAGCCCGCGCCCGCTCCAGCTTTCCTGACCGCCCGCGACGAGATAGCCGAAGCCGAATTCGTCATGGCTGTGGCACGGAAAGCTGCGGTCCGAGCAGAGTGCCAAGGCCTCGATGCCGTCAGAGGTGATTTGATGATGCAGTGCGCTGTGCATTGTCTCAAAGTAGTGGTTACGCATCTCTTGAAAAGGGACCGAAGGCCCGACAACGAAGAATGTCTCAACGCCTCCTGGCAATCGACTTGGAAGTGTCCGCTATCACGCCCATTCTGCCGCCAGGACCGGGTGCGACGTTCGCCAAACTGGGCTCGGACCGGACCTTAGCTGAACCTGCAAGTACGATCGAGATTTTTGCCGCAGATAAAGGTCGGGAGTGCGGACCTTGAGTCTTACAACGATAGTTTCCTTTGAAGTCGACGCAGCATATTTCTGACAATCACCTTGTGAGCTATGCCCACCGGTATCATGTAAGCTGTGCCAAACAAATTATGCACGGTCACAGAGGATGTGATGGAGATCTCATTTCCTTGTGACGACACGCAGGTCATCACATCAAGATGCCGATCTCGTTCCGTCAGAACCAACGTGTCGTCGTCGCTGTGTTCGACCAAGAAGAAGTCCAGGTAGTCTCCTCCGCTGACAGTATCTGTCGAAGTGCCTGAGAACCCGCCAATGGACTTCACGCCAAACTTTCTCGAAACAGCATCGCGTACCTTGAATGCAATTTTCAAAAGAGGCTGCGGGTCTTCCGTGATCAGGTTCCACGCCTGCAAAGGCGAGATTTCGCGCGCCAAGCTCACAGTTTGACTGTCAAAATAGTCGAGTGTTTCCAGGGGAGCCAAGATTCGCATGTAACTGCCTGCCATGCTGATAATCAGAGCAGCTTAGCCACGCAGCAGCATTTTGCAATATGGGCTCGTTCCGTGTCTTCACTGCGCTGCAGGGCCAAGCGCTTGATCGCTCTTGCGTGGCGTCGCTGCCGGGCGTGATCGGACCTCGGGGGGATGGCAATACCGCGGTGCAGTTTCACCGAAGCGGACGCTACGACCACATGCAGCATCCGCTGAGAGGCCAAGGTCGGCTATGTGGACACGCCAGTCTTCACCGCCCGGTAGCGTTTGCTAGACGCGATGGGCGAATACGGTCATCTCGACCGGATCAAGTACGTCCGACACCGCAGAAACATCGCCCCCCTCCCCCGCAGTGGCGAGAGGTAGGGCATGCGTCCGAGATCTGCCGCATCGGCCAGAACGCGGCCCCGCCAAGCGCCGGGCGGGCACCACACGTTCGTGGCGTTTGCCGATGAGAAAGAGGATGGCGTGGAGCGATGAAACTGATTGCCCTTACCCTCGAGACAAGGACCCCACCATGATCGCAGTCGCCTTGATGAGCCCGCCGCGCAGGGCCGGCATATTGATGCCAAGCGACGCTGCTCCGTCCATGCCGAAAGTGAACGTATCGAGGCCGCGCCGGTGACAGAGGCCTAGGCCCACCCTCGGAAAGGGAGACCAGAGCGCATGACCTCGCGTACTCACACCGAACGCCCGAAAGGTTGCCCATCAGCAAGAACATGATCCCGCACGCCTGCTCGGCGTTGGCGGAGCAGGCGATGGTGAAAGCGGTCAGCGCGTTGAACATCTGCGAGGCGACGATGCCCGCTAGGATGATCGCGACTGCGGCCTGTGTGGCACGGTCGCCGCCCGCGCCTCCGCTTACGGCATGGGCCAAGACCACGACATACCCGAAGACGAGGAGCGCGCCGGTCGAGACCCCCGCAAACAGGCCCACGAGATAAGAATCGGCACGCTGGTTGCGTAGCAGTGCCTGCAACCCAACGCCCGTCAGCGCGAGCGCCGCGCCACTACAGGCGGTGACGATGGCCCAGGGAAGGCGATAGCTCCAAGTGATGCCCATGTCGATCCGACCAAGAAATACGCGGCGCCCCAAAGGTGATTGGCCAAAATCTGCAGGACCGTGACGAAAGGCAAACGAGTCTCTCCGCCGGCAGTCCCGGCCAGCATGGTAAGACCGAGGACGAGTGGCGCGGCATAGAGACCATGGTCGTTCGAACGACATCTCCAAAAGCGCCCTGCACAGCGTCTCCATCCCGTAGACGGACCACACCGTCGCGCTTATCGCGTGCGCGTCCCTCTCAATGATCCGCCCCTTCCAAACGGCCGTCATCTGGCTAGCCACTGGCCGATTGAGCAGAAATTCAAGCTTTTCCTCCACATCGTCCGCGGCAAAGCGGCGGCGGTCCATGTAGGCGATGACGACAAGATCGGATTCAGCGAGGGCGATGGTCTCCCAGCCGACCGTCGGCGCCTCCATATCCGAGTCGATGTTCCATTCATATTGCACGGCGACCAGGCCGAGCTTCTTCGCGACGACCCTCTCGAATCCCGGGGGCGTTATTGGCAATCCACTCGATTGGACCTGTCGCGCTTTCGTGCCGCCCCTGGTGCTCGTTTAGGCCACCTTCCGCTCGAACGCGACAGGGCTTTTCCAGCCCAACGCTGAGTGTCGGCGTCGCGGATTGTAGAAGCCGTTGATGTATT